>JACPNX010000014.1:0-100908 GCA_016185275.1 Actinomycetota bacterium
CGCGGCGCGAGCCGGCGCGGCCCGTGGCGCGGCCCGCGGCGCGGCGCGAGCCGCCGGGCGGCCGCTCCGTCAGGCTGCGGAGCGGCCGGCTTCGCCGAGCGCGGCCTCGACCGACGCCGCCATCGTCACCGGGTCCTCCAGCGGCCCGAAGTGACCGAGCTCGTCGTGCACCTCGAGGCGTCCGGCCGGCAGGCGTCCGGCCACCGCTTCGGCCACGTGCGCGGGACCGGCCTCGCCGATCCGCCCGCGCACCACGGTGACCGGGCACCGGACGTCGCCCAGCACGTCCCACGCTCCATGGCGGGATCCGGCCTCGTAGACGCGTGCCTCGTGCTCGGGCGCGCAGCACAGCACCACCCCCGATCCCGAACCCTCGCGGCCCGCGTCCCGGGCCCCGTCGTCGGGGCCGACCTCGGTCGCACCGGCGGGCCGGAAGCCGAAGCGCACGTAGTCCGCCCGGACCTCGGGATCGAAGGCATCCATCGGTGGCTTGCCGGCGAAGTTGGCCTCGGCCGCCTCCAGCGAGGGGAACCAGCGGCGTCTGGCGCGTGCGCCCGCGGCCAGAGGGTTGTCGCCGGCGGGGCGCGCGCCATCGGGCGGGAAGACGACGGGCTCGTAGAGCCAGAGCGCACCGAAGGTCCCCGGCCGGCGGGCCTCGGCGAGCAGCAGCGCGGCACCGCCCTTCGAATGGCCGGCCCCGCTGATGCCATCGACGTCGACGCCCGCGGCCGCGAGCGCGTCGACGGTGGCGAGCACGTCGTCGGCGAAGCCGTCCCAGCCGAAGTGGCCGGAGACCGGCGGCGTGGACTGGCCGTGGCCCCGGAAGTCGAGCGCCCAGCTGTGGCGGTCGCTCAGGCGGCGGGCGAGGGCCCGCCAGACCCTTCCGTGGAAGCCGGTGGCGTGGCACCAGAGGAGGGCCCGATCGGACCCTCCGAGGTCGTGGACGGCGAGGCGGACCCCATCACTGGTGTCGACGAGCATCCCGTCATCGTGTCAGCGACCGGCGCCGGTGCCACCGCTTCGAGGCCCCTGAGGGCCCCGGCCGCGGTCGCACCTGCAACGTGCCGGCAGGCGTCACCGTCCAGCACCGTGGGGCCCAACGTCAGGACCGACACGAGCAGGGAGGCGGGGACGGTCGTGGCGTGGGCAGAGTCACGGTCCTGCTCGGCGACGAGGAGCGGATGCACGAAGGGAGTGAGCGCGACGCGCTCGGCCAAGGCGGACCGCACCGTCGCGGCGAGGCGGGAGAGCTGGCGCGGCCGGTCCCGCCGGCCGTCGTCGGCCAGGACCACGTACGCGCCCGTCGGTCCCCACACGAAGCGGCTGGGGCCGATGGCCACGACACCGAAGCCGTCCGGTAGCTCCGCCAGCAGCTCGTCCAGCAACAGCGGCGCAGGCCGGCGACTCCACCCCATCGTTCCTCTTGATCGGCACTGCCCCGCCGAACATGAGCCGAACGGCCCATGTCGTTCACCAGGCCCTAGCCTTGGCCGCCATCGACCCGACCGCCGAGCCTGCGACGCCCGCCGACCCGGGCGGTGGCGCCGGGCCCGCCGCGGTGCTCGCCGCGAACCGGCGGTTCTACGAGGCCTTCGAGGCGCGTGACCTCGACGCCATGTCCGACGTGTGGGCCCATGACGAGGACGTTGCCTGCACCCACCCCGGCTGGGTCACGCTGCACGGCTGGGCGGCGGTCGCGTCCTCATGGTTCGCGCTGTTCCAGCAAGGTGCGCCGATGCAGTTCATCCTCACCGACGAGCGCGCTCGCATCGTGGGCGACATGGCCTGGGTGACCGTCGACGAGAACCTCATCGGCACGGGTGAGAGCGCCACGGTGGCTGCACTCAACCTGTTCCGGCGAACCTCGCGTGCGTGGCTGCTCGTGGCCCACCACGGTTCACCGGTGCAGGCGGCCCGCTCGTAGCGGCGAGGCGCCGGCCCTGCGATCCGCAGAGGCGGGGCCGGCGGCCCGTAGAGTCGGTGCACCGGATGGACACATGACCGCTCCCATCGACGCCAGCGACCGTTCGGGCGATCCTCCCGGTCAGCCGCCACTGGACGGCAGGACGGCCCGTGCGCTGCGCACGCGCGACGCCATCGTCGACGCCTGCATCGCCCTGGTCGAGAGCGGCGATCTTCGTCCCACCGCACCTCGCATCGCGGACCGGGCCGGCGTCTCCGTGCGTTCCGTGTTCCAGCACTTCGACGACCTCGAGAGCCTCTTCGCCAGGGTGGCCGATCGCGTCGTCGAGAACCTGGGGCACCTCGTCGAGCCGATCGAGCCGACGCTGCCCCTGGACGAGCGGATCGAGCAGTTCGTGGCCCAGCGGCGCCGCGTGCTCGAGGCCCTGACGCCGATCCGGCGGGCGGCGACGGTCCACGCGCCGTTCTCCAGGGAGCTCACCCAGCGCCTGCAGCTCGGGCACCTGGCCATGCGCGTCGAGATCAAGAGCGTGTTCACCACGGAGATCGCCCGCTTGCCGAACGACGAGCGCCGGCCGTTCATCGACGTCCTCGACACCGTCGCGTCGTGGGCGAGCTGGCACAACCTGCGGACGCTCAACGGCCGGAGCCCCGACGAGGCGCAGGCGGTTCTCCGCCGCATGGTCCAGATGGCGCTGGCGTCGGTGGCGGCCCGGAGCTGACCCGGGCCCGCCGCGGGCCGCCGGCCGACAACGGCCACGGGCGTGGGCCGCCAGCCGCCACGGCGTCGCCATCGTGGCCAGGCGGTGCGAGGATGCCCGCATGGCGCCCAACCCTCACGAGCATCGGGGTGCGGTCCGCTACGAGGGTTGGAGCGATCCGGTCGAGCGGGCCGACTTCACGCGGTTGCTTCGCAGCGAGGGCATCCCCCACGCCTGGGAGGGGGAGGCGCTCGTGGTGCCCGCCTCGCGGGAGGAACAGGTCGACGAGCTGCTGGCCTGGGCCGGCGGGGACATCATCGACGAGGACGCGCTGCTGGCGCCGGACCCGCCCACGCCGACGCACCGACCCGATGCGCCGCCTGCCGGGCCGCGAGCCGGCCCCAACCGCTCGGACGCCGCCCCCGCCGACGCCGGCCCCGGCCGCTCGGACGCCGGCCTCACCGACGCCGGCCCCACCGGCGGCTACTGCGCCGACGGTCGTGGCGGTGACGGCGCTCGCGTCCGCGGGGCCGGCGTCCACGGTGAGTGGCACACCGCCCCCGCGCTCTCGGCCGTTCGCCGTGGTGTGGGTGGCTTCGTCGACGCGTGGTTCGTCCTGGTCGCGGTGGCGGTGGTCGTGCTGTCACGGGGCGGGACCGTGGGCGCGGACCTCGTCGGCCGGTCGTGGCTGTGGCGGCTCGCGCCCGCGGCGCTGCTGTTCGCCGTGGACGTGGTCGGCGTGGCCTTCACCGGACGCACGCCGGGCAAGCTGGTCGCCGGCGGCCGGGTGGTGCAGGAAGCGGACGGCCGGCTCCCGAGCCTGCGCGCCGCCGCCCTGCGGGCGTGGCCTCGGGCTCTCGCCGTCGCCGCCACCGGTCTGGGCGGGATGTGGGCCCTGGTCTCCGACGTCCTCGTCGCCGGGATGCTCGTCGGTGTGCTGTTCCGCCCCGACCGGCGCGGGTTCCACGACCTGATCGCAGGCACGCGCGTCGTCGAGGCCGGCGCACGGCGCTGACCGTCCGCGCACGTACGGCTGGACCCGGCCGGTCCCCCCGGCCCTAGGCGCTCCGGCGCTCCGGCGCTACGGCGCTCCGGCGGAACACGACACGGCGGGGGCGCGGCGCAGCAAGGCAAGGCAAGGCAAGGCAAGGCAAGGCAAGGGCGGCCGAGCCGAGCCGAGCGGCCGAGCCGAGCCCAGCCGAGCCGAGCGGCCGAGCCGAGCCCAGCCGAGCCGAGCCGAGCCGAGCCCAGCCGAGCCGAGCCGAGCCGAGCCGAGGATCGGCGCGACGCCTACCGTGGCGGCATGCGCCACCCCGATTCCATGCCGAAGGACGCTTCGCTGGTGGAGATCGCCGCGGAGGCGCTGCTCGATCCGGCGCTCGAGCCGATCGTCGATCTCGTCGTCACGGCGGACGAGACCGGCTACGAGGCGCGTGCCGTCGATGGCCGGGTCCGGTTCAGCCGCGAGGACGACGGGCACGGCTGGCGGTTCCGCGAGGTCCAGGTGGAGGGCCGCAACCCGCTGGGCGACCGGGCCGTCGACCGCTTCTCCCCGCTGGCCGACGAGCAGGCGAACCCCCACCCGAGCCGCGCGCAGACGTCGTACCCCTACGCCTACGAGATGGTCGCCCAGGTGTTCGACGCGCCCTCGGCGCCCGACCTCATCTGCCAGCACACCGGCGCCCACAACTGGGAGGATCACGGCGGCGAGCGCGGCGAGCACGGCTCCATGGGGATCGTGCAGGCTCGGGCGCCGTTCATCCTGGCCGGCGCCGGCGTGCGGGCGCACGGGATGCTCGACCGGGCATGCCGGCTCGTCGACGTGGCGCCCACGGTGCTGGCCGCGATGGGCGGGGCACCGCATCCCGAGGGCGTCGGCTTGAACGGTCGCCGCCGGGACGACGCGCTGCTGCGGCGCCAGGACGGCGAGGTGCAGGACGACCTGCTCGACGATCGCGGTCCCAAGCCCGATCATGCGATGGGCTTCCTGTTCGACGGGTGCAACCCGAACGTGCTCTACGACATGGTCGAGGCGGGCGAGGCGCCCAACGTGGCGCGTCTCATGGCCATGGGTTCGACGTACCGCTACGGCGCCATGTCGTCGTCGCCGACCGTGACCCTGGCCAACCACACCGGCGTCCTCACCGGCTGCCACCCCGGCCACCACGGCGTGCTCAACAACGCCTGGTGGGATCGCCAGCGGGGCGAGCAGATCATCACCAACTCGCCCGACACGTGGGCATGGTCGATGGCGACGCTCTCACCCGAGGTCGAGACGCTGTACGCGGCGGTGAAGCGCACCTGGCCCGACTCGTTCACGCTGTCGTGCAACGAGCCGTGCGACGCGGGCGCCGACTTCGGCACGTTCGTGATGCTGAGAGGTGGGCGCATGCCCACGCGGCCTCCGCGCGCCGAGGACCTGCCCTTCGCGACCGAACGGTTCGTCCGGCCCGAGAAGAAGTACTCGTCGGCGTCACGCGTGGACCACATCGGTCTGGAGATGGCGCTCGGCGTGTGGGGTGAGGGCTACCAGGGCGAGCAGCACCCGCTGCCGAGGTTCACGTGGGTGAACTTCTCGCTGACCGACGCCGCCTTCCACCTCGGGGGCCCGTACTCGGAGGTGGCCCGGGCCAGCGTGCACGACACCGACGCCCGGCTCGGCGAGATCCTCGACGCCGTCGAGCGGCGGGGCGTGCTGGACCGCACGCTGTTCTTCCTCGTCGCCGACCACGGCATGGAGGACTCCGACCCCGGGGTGACGGGGGACTGGGCGCCCGCGCTCGACGCGACCGGGATCCCGTACCGCGACGAGGCCTACATGTGGATCTACACCGGCGTCTCCTAGGCGCTCGACCGGTATCCGATCGGATACCGTGACGGCATGAACGCGGCAACCCTCATCCGCGCCACCCGTGGCCGCGCCGGGCTGTCCCTGCGGGAGCTGGCCGCACGGGCGGGCACGTCGCACTCGACCCTGGCCGCGTACGAGGCCGGTCGCAAGGCGCCGTCGCTCGACACGGTGGACCGCATCGTGCGCGCCGCCGGCTTCGAGGTCGAGGTGCGGACACGGCCGCGCGTGGGCGGCCCCGACCGCGCCGACCGGGGGCGCGAGCTCGTCGAGGCCCTCGAGCTGGCCGAGCACTTCCCGGCCCGCCATGCGCCGACGCTCCGCTTTCCTCCGTTCGGCCGGCGTTGAGCGGGCTGCCGGCGAAGATCCTCGCGCTGCACGCCGGCCTGGACTCGGCGGCGGTGCCTCACGCGTTCGGTGGTGCGCTGGCCCTGGCCTGGTGCACGCAGCGGGCGCGGGGCACGATCGACATCGACCTCAACGTCTTCGTCGACGTCGCTCTCGCCGGGGACGTCCTGCGCTGCTTCCCGGACGCCGTGGCCTGGACGCCTGCCGACGTGGCGGCGATCGAGCGCGACGGCCAGACGCGGCTGTGGTGGGACGCGACGCCGGTGGACGTGTTCCTCAACACCACCGAGTTCCACGCGCAGGCCGCGGAGCGGGCGCGTGTGGAGCGATTCGCCGGTGTCGACGTGCCGTTCCTGTCGTGCGCCGACCTCGCCGTCTTCAAGGCCTTCTTCAACCGCACGAAGGACTGGGCCGACCTCGAGGAGATGGCCGGCGCCGGGACGCTCGACGCCGACGCCGTGCTCGGTGCGCTCGTCCGCTACCTGGGACCCACCGATGAGCGCATCGAACGCCTTCGCTCGCTGGTCTGATCGCCCATGCCGCGGACCAGCGCTTACGGTCCCCATCGTCACTTCGTCGGCGCCCGGTACGGCGTCGCTGTATGCTGCGCTGTATGCCAGCCACGAGGACGCAGGTGTACCTCACCGGGGACCAGCGGCGCCGGATCGACGAGGTGGCGGAGGCCGAGGGTGTGACGATGGCCGAGGTCGTTCGCCGCGCGCTCGACGCGTACCTCGGGCGAGGTGACGCGATCGCGGCGGCGCTGGCCTCCACGTTCGGGTCGCTTCCGGACGCGGCGGTGCCCGCGCGCGACGAGTGGGACCGTGCCTGACGTCCTGGTTGACACCGACATCTTCGTCGACCACCTCCGGGGCGCCGCCGAGCTGCGCCCGGGTCGCCACCGGCTGCACTACTCGGTGGTCACCCGAGCCGAGCTCTACGCAGGCAACGTGGCTACGGACGTCGCAGCTCGCCTGCTGTCGCCGTTCCGCGAGATCGCAGTCGACCGTTCCATCGCCGAGCGGGCGGGGCGCATCCGCCGGGAGGCTGGCATCCGCCTCCCCGACGCGCTGATCGCCGCGACGGCGGTCGAACGCGGCCTCAGCTTGGCGACTCGCAATGCCGGCGACTTCGCGGTCGTCCGAGGGCTGCGGCTGCGGAACCTGCGCTGACGCCGCCCCCGGGCGCCGTGGCCCGCAGCGCTACCGCGAGCGCAGCTTGGCCAGGAGCCGCAGGATCTCCAGGTAGAGCCAGACGATGGTGACCAGCAGGCTGAAGGCCCCGTACCACTCGTAGTACCGCGGGGCCCGCTCCTGCACGAGGGTCTCGATGGTGAGGAAGTCGACGATGAGGTTCAGCGCCGCGATGGTCACGATCACGAGGCTCAAGCCGATGCCGAGGGGGCCGGTGTCGTTGAGCAGCGGCACGTTCGCCCCGAACAGCCGGGCCACCATGCTGAGCAGGTAGACGACGGCTACGGCAGCCGTGGCGGCGAACACCCCAATGACGAAGCGCCGCGTCGGGCGGATCACGCGGGTGGCGTAGAGCACGAGCATCACGGCGAACACCGCGACGGTGAGGCCCACGGCCTGGACGACGATGCCGTCGTAGGCGACATCGAACAGGTGCGAGATGGCCCCCAGGAAGAGGCCTTCGGCGGCGGCGTAGAGCGGCGCCGTGAACCGGGCCGCCTTCGGCACGAAGATCGTGACGAGGGCGAGCGCGAACCCGGCCAGGACGCTGGGGATGAGCCAGCCGGGCACCTGCTGGTCGGTCACCACGGTCCGGCCGAGCGTGTCGACGGCGGTGGTGATCTTCACCGAGCTCCAGCCGAACAGGCCGGCCGCGGCGAGGATGACGAGCAGCACGCCGGATGCCGTCACCACGCCGCCCACCCGCATCGTGGGCTCGGCGGTCAGCGCGCCGGGTGGGCCGACGGGCGGCCAGGGCGAGACGGTGTCGGGCGCCTGGGGGAGGCCGGGGGGCGCAGCCGGCGGCCAGGAGGAGGTGGCGCCGGGCGGGGGCGGGAAGCCGGGAGCGGTGGCGGCGCCGTCCGAGCGCGGTGTCGCCCACCCGGCGGGCTCGGACCCGGGCGCCCGGTTGGGGGCGGACCAGGCGGGCTGGCGTTCGCCGACCTCGCGGAGGGCCCGGCGCAGAGCGGGGTTGCGTGTGGCCATGGCGAACAGTGTGCCTGATCGGCGAGCCGTTCCCGCGTCGCCCGGGGGGCGTCGGAGCGTGGAGCTGCGGTCGCAGGGCGCAGCTCGGCTGAGCCGGAGAACCGCCCCGCTCAGCCGGGCGCGAGCTGGCCGAGCGCGTGCTCCCTGAGCCGCTTGTAGTCGACCTTGCCGTTGGGGGCGCGCCCGATGGTGGAGATGCGCAACACGCGCTTGGGGGCCTTGTACGAGGCGAGCTTCGACTTCACGTGCGCGATGAGCTCGGCTTCGTCGAGCTCGAGCCCGGGACGCAGCTCGACCAGGGCCGTGATGGCCTCGCCGAACTTCTCGTCGGGGACGCCCACCGCGACGGCGTCGGCGACGGTCGGGTGGGTCTTGAGGACCTCCTCCACCTCTTCGGGGAAGACCTTCTCTCCACCGGTGTTGATGCACACCGACCCCCGTCCGAGCAGCGTGATGCCGCCGTCGGCCTCGACCTTGGCGAAGTCGCCGGGCACCGAGTAGCGCCGGCCGCCGATCGTGAGGAACGTCGCTGCCGTCTTGAGGTCGTCCTTGTAGTAGCCGACGGGCTGGAAGCCGCCGACCGCCACCCGCCCGATCGCACCCGATCCGGGCTCGACGTCCCGGCCGTCCTCGTCCACCACCCGGGTGTTCTCGCCGACGCGGAACCTGGCGGTGGCCGAGGTGTCCGACGCGGTGGACACCGACGCACCCATGCCGACCGCCTCCGACGAGGAGAACGCGTCGATGATCATCACCTGCGGCAGGTGGCGGACCAGGGCTTCCTTGGACTGCTCGCTGAACATCACGCCCGAGGATGTGATGACCACCAGGCTGGAGAGGTCCCAGCGGTCGGCCGCGGCGTCGAGCGACCGGATGATCGGCTTGGCGAAGGCGTCGCCGACGATGGCGATCATGTTCACCTTCTCGCGCTCGATGGTGGAGAGCAGCTCCTCCACGTCGAGCGTGCGCGACTCGAGCGTCACGACCGATCCGCCCTGCGACAGGACGATGAGCTGGGTCATGCAGCCGGTGCCGTGCATCAGCGGGCATGCGGGCAGGCCGACGACGCCGGGACCGGTGACCTTCTCGCGCACGAAGGCGAGGTCGGCGTCGCCCTCGCGCACCCGGGCGTCACCCACCTGCCCGAGCAGGTTGCGGTACAGGTCGTCCTGGCGCCACATCACGCCCTTCGGCATGCCCGTCGTGCCGCCCGTGTAGAGCATGTAGAGGTGGTCGCCACTGCGGCCCCACGGAGGCACGACCCGGCCCGGCCTGGTCCGCGCCGCATCCTCGTAGGGCCGCGCCCACTCGGGGCACGGACCGCTGCCGTCGTCGACCCACAGCCACAGGCGGACCTTCGGGACCCGGGCACGGATGCGCTCGATGTTGTCCGCGAAGGCACCGTGGAAGACGACGGCCACGGCATCGGCGTTGTCCCACAGGTAGACGAGCTCCTCGTCGGCGTAGCGGTAGTTCGTGTTGACCGGCGCCAGGCCCGCCTTCCAGGCGCCGTACATCGACTCCAGGTACTCCGGGCCGTTGAAGAGGTACTGGGCCACCTTGTCCTGCTCGACCACGCCGGCCTCGAGCAGCGCGGCGGCGACGCCGTCGGCCCGCTCGTCCATCTGCCGCCAGGTGAACCGGCGGCCGCCCTGGACCTGAGCCGGCGCGTCGGGGATCTGGTCGGCGACGGTCTCCCACACCTCGGCGAAGTTCCAACCCGACGACATGCGACCCCCGTGGTACGAGCCCGGCGCGGCAGCCGGGCAGCGGCCGGTGCAGTGTACGGAGCGTCGCCGTCCGGGCCGAACGCCGAAGGCGGGCCGGCCGGCTCCCGATTGGGCCGTCCGGCCCTGGGCGCCGGCGCGGCAGCCACCTACGCTCCGGGCCGTGGGGGACGACACGCAGGCCATCCGGAACCTCGTGTTCCGCTATGCGGAGCTGGTCGATGCCGGCGACTTCGGTGGCGTGGCCCGCCTGTTCGCAGACGCCACCTACCGGTCGCTCACCCCGGAGGGCATCCGCGTGGCGTGCGGGCCGGCCGAGGTGCGGGCCTGGATGGAGCGGTCCGTCCGCCGCTACGGCGACGGCACGCCCGGAACGCGCCATCTGGTCACGAACCTCATCATCGACGTCGAGTGGCAGCGCGGCACCGCGACGTGCCGGTCGTGCTACACGGTCTTCCAGGTGGTCCAGGGTCGGCTCGAGCCGGTGATGACCGGCCGCTACCAGGATAGCTTCGTCCGCGAGGTCGACGGCTGGCACTTCCGCGACCGCCTCGCCCTGGCCGACCTCATCGGCGACCTGACGCACCACCTCACCGGCCTGTCCTGAGCCGCCGCGTCCGGGCGGCGGGCGACCCCCTGCGGTCGCTGACGTAGCGTCCGCCGCCGTGGACTTCGAGCTACCGGGAAGCGACGACCCGCGCCGCGCCGAGGTGCGCCGGTGGCTGGCGGACCACCCGCAGCCGACCGGGCGGGAACTGGCCGAAGCCGGCTACGTCGCGCCGCACTGGCCTCGTCCCTGGGGGCTCGACGCGGACCCGATCGCGCAGCTGATCGTCGACGACGAGCTGCGCGAGGCGGGGGTACGCCGGCCGCTGAACCCCATCGGCATCGGATGGGCCGGACCCACGCTCGTCCACGCGGGCACACCGGCGCAGCGGGCGCGTCACCTGCTGCCGCTGCTGTCCGGCGAGGAGATCTGGTGCCAGCTGTTCAGCGAGCCGGGCGCCGGGTCCGACCTCGCCGGCCTGTCCACCCGGGCGGTGCGCGACGGCGACGAGTGGGTCGTCGACGGCCAGAAGGTCTGGACGTCGCTGGCCCAGGTCGCCCGCTTCGGCATCCTCATCGCCCGCACGGACCCGGACGTGGCCAAGCACCGGGGCATCACCTACTTCATCTGCCCCATGGACGCGCCCGGCGTCGAGATCCGGCCGGTCGTCGACATGACGGGAGGGCACACGTTCAACGAGGTGTTCCTGACCGGCGTGCGGCTACCCGCGAGCAGTGTCGTCGGCGAGGTCGGGCGCGGTTGGGACCTCGCCAAGGTGACGCTCGCCAACGAGCGGGTCTCGCTGTCGTCAGGTGGCGCGCTGTGGGGCATGGGTCCGTCGGCAGGCGACCTGCTCGACGTCGTGCGGGGGGCCGGCCGCGTGCACGACGCGCACCTGCGGCAGCGGCTGGCCGCCCTCTGGATCGAGGCGGAGATCCTGCGGCTCATCCGCCTGCGGACGGTCTCGGCCCGGATCCGCGGCGAGCAGCCCGGGCCGGAGGCATCGGTCCGCAAGGTGCTCGCCGACGAGCACGGGCAGCGGATCATGGCGCTGGCGAAGGACCTCGCCGGGACGGGCGGCATGCTCACGGACGTCGGGCCGCTCGGCACTCCCGCCGAGGGTTGGCACTCGGGCTTCTGCTTCGCTCCTGCGCTGACCGTCGGGGGCGGCACGGGCGAGGTGCAGCGCAACATCATCGCCGAGCGCGTGCTGGGCCTGCCCCACGACGTCGACGTCGAGGCGGGCCGGAGCTGGTCCGCCTCGCGCCGCCGGGGTCCCGACGGCTGACGGACGACCCGCCGGGCCTCAGCGGGCGAGCGCGACCGTCTCGGCCGTGGCCCGGTCGAGCTCGCCGGCGTCGACCGTGGCGGCGTCGACGGACGGCTCGGGCCGCCGGAACGCCCGCCATCCCCACGCCGCCGCGGCGAGGCAGGCGATGCCGCCGACCGCGACCCCGGAGCGTGACCCGAACCGGTCGGTGATCCAGCCGACGAGGGGGCCACCGATCGGTGTGCTGCCGAGGAACACCATGGCCTGGAGCGCGAGCACCCGGCCCCGGTACTCCGGCGCGGCGAGCACCTGCACGATGGCCGTCGACGAGGTCATGAAGGCGATGCTCGACAGCCCCACCAGCGCGGCCACCGGAAAGGCGACGGCCAGGTTCGGTGACACGGCCAGCAGCAGCATCGCGACCCCGAACCCGGCCGCGGCGACGATCAGGTGCTGGCCCGTCACGGTCCTGCGCCTCGCCGTCGCCAGAGCGCCGATCAGCGATCCGACGCTCACCGCCGAGAACAACAGCGTGAACGTGCCGTCGGTGCCGCCCAGCGGGCCCTTCACCAGCAGCGGGATCGTCACCGAGAAGTTGAAGGCGAGTGTGCCGATCACCGTCATCATCACCAGCGGCACCGAGAGGTCGCGGCGAGCGAAGACGTAGCGCACGCCCTCGCGCACCTGCCCCCGCCCCCGCTTGGCCCGCGGGCCGGAGAACAGCTCACTCGGGCGCATGGCCCACAGGCCGTAGATGACGGCCAGGTAGGAGATGCCGTCGAGCAGGAACGCCCACCCGAACCCCACGCTGATGACGAGCGCGCCGGCGGCGGCGGGGCCGACGACCCGCGAGCCGGTCATCACCGCGCTGTTCAGGCTGACGGCGTTGGCGACCTGGTCCTTGGGGACCATCTCGACGACGAAGGCGCGCCGCGCCGGGTTGTCGAACGCGGTGATGATCCCCTGGACGCCGGCCAGGGCGAAGATGTTCCAGACCGCGGCCTGACCCGAGAAGACGACGAGGGCGAGCGCGAACGACTCGACCATCGCGGCCGTCTGGGTGATCAGCAGGAGGCGACGCTTGTCGCTGCGGTCGGCGACCATGCCGGCCCAGGCGCCGAGCAGCAGCACCGGCCCGAACTGCGACGCGGTGAGCAGGCCGAGCGCGATGCCGGACCGGGTCAACCGCAGGACCAGCAGCGTCTGGGTGATCATCGTCAGCCAGGTGCCGGTCTGCGAGACGAGCTGTCCCGTGAAGAAGAGCCGGAAGTTGCGGTTCCGCAGCGAGCGGAACGTGTCGGCGGTGGCGTTGCGGAGGCGGATCACGGGCGGCCTCCGGCGGTCGCCTCCGGGCGGACGGTGCTCCCGCCCGGCGTGTCCAGGGCGGCGAGGTGCTCGAGGACGTCGAGCGCGGCATCGATCCGTGCCAGATCCGCCGGCGGCAGGCCGTCGAGCTGCTGGGTGAGCCAGGCGCTGCGCCTCCGGCGGACGGCGTCGAGCTTGCGCCGGCCCGGCGCGGTGATGGCCACGTGCACGACGCGGCGATCGGAGGCGACGGCGCGCCGTTCGACGAGCCCGAGACCTTCGAGCTTGTCGACGAGCTTGGTGACCGTGGGGGGCGCCAGCCGCTCGTGCGAGGCGAGGTCGCCGAGCGACAGGGGACCGTGGCGGTCGACCGAGGACAGCATCGACAGCTGCGTGAGCGTGAGGTCGCCCATGGCCTGCTGGCGCAGGCGCCGCTGGAGCCGGGCGACGACGAACCGCAGACGCTCGGCCACCTCCGTCGACGTGGCGGCACCCGCATGGGCGGCAGCCGACGGGCGTGAGCTGGGGCGGCCAGTGCGGGCGTCGGCGCCGGCGGCGCTGATGGGGGAGCGGGTCACGGTCGGCATCATCCCACCAAACGCTTCCCTTGGTGAAATGTTCCCGACCTGAAGTTGTTGGTCGGGCTCCCGGCCCTGGCCGATGGCGCCATCACGGTCCCCGACGAGGTTCGGTCGGCGGACGGGTGCGGCGCTACCGTCGGCCCCCATGCCGACGGCGACCGCGGGCGACGAGCTGCGCAAGGGCGAGCGAGTGGTGGCCGCGCGCGACATGCGGGGCGTGCCGGAGGGAACCCGCGGCAAGGTCGCCATCGTCAACGGGCTCACCTGGATCCGCTACTGGGTCCGCTTCGACAACGGCGTATCGGTCGGGTCCCTGAACCGCAAGGACCTCAAGACGCCCGACGAGTGGGAGCGCCGCAACGACGTGGCCGTACCCGCGGCGGGCGCGGCCGCCGACGGCGACGGTGCCGGCGGGGGCGTGACCGTCAACGGCGTGCTCGTCCCGCAGAGGTTGATCGAGCGCACCCGCGCCGCTCGGGCCCGGGTCGGGAAGTAGGGGGAGCGCACCGTGCAGGTCTGCATGCAGCTGAGCTACGCCGCCGGATTCGAGGAGTCGGCCCGCCAGGTGGCCGAGCTCGAGCGGTCGGGTCTCGACCTGGTCTGGGTGGCCGAGGCCTACGGGTTCGACGCCGTCAGCCAGATGGGGTACCTCGCCGCCCTCACCGAGCGGGTCCAGATCGCGTCCGGCATCCTGCCGATCTACACCCGCACGCCGACGCTGCTGGCCATGACGGCGGCCGGCGTCGACGCCTTATCGCACGGCCGTTGCCACCTCGGCCTCGGCGCATCGGGCCCTCAGGTGATCGAGGGTTGGCACGGCGTGGCCTACGACAGGCCGATCGGGCGCACCCGGGAGATCATCGAGATCTGCCGCGCCGTGTGGGCCCGCCAGGACCGGCTCGTCCACGACGGGCCCATCTACCGCTTGCCGCTGCCCGAGTCCGAGGGGACGGGCCTCGGCAAGCCGCTCAAGATCATCGCCCACCCGGTGCGGCCCCGGATCCCCGTGTGGGTGGCCGCCCTCGGCTCCAAGAACGTGCAGATGGCGGCCGAGGTCGCCGACGGGTGGATGCCGCTGTTCTTCCATCCCGAGAAGGCGGGCGAGGTGTGGGAGGCGGACCTCGCCGCGGGGCGCGCCAAGCGCGACCCGAGCCTCGATCCGCTGTGGATCAGCGCCGGCGGGCTGGTCGCCATCGGGGAGGACGCCGCCGCCATGCGCGACCTGGCCCGGCCCCTCATCGCCCTCTACGTCGGGGGCATGGGTTCGCGCGAGCGCAACTTCTACAACGAGCTGGTCCAGCGCTACGGCTTCGAGGCCGAGGCGAAGCAGATCCAGGACCTGTACCTCGACGGCAAGAAGGACGAAGCGGCCGCCGCGGTTCCCGCCGAACTGCTCGAAGCCACGACGCTGTGCGGCCCGCCCTCGTACGTGCAGGAGCGGATCGCGGCGTTCCGCGAGGCCGGGGTCACGCACCTCAGCGTCACCCCGCTGCCGCTGGGGGAGCAGAGCGCGGCGGGCGTGATCAGCCAGGTCAAGGAGTGGAGCGCCTGAACGGAGCTCCGGTCAGGCGCGGCTCGGGGTGAGCCGCCCCAGCACCTCCTCGGCGTCCCGCACGAAGCGCTCCACGAGGTCACCCGCCGGGACCAGCCCGGTGATCGCCCCGGCGCCCTGGCCGGCCGGATAGAACTCGATGTCGGGGTCGACGCCTGGCGTCGACTCGTCGCCGCCGAGGTGGTTGGCGCCCTCCTCCATCGAGCGCAGCACCTGCATGGGGAACGGCTCCGGGCGGCCACCCGCCTCGTCGAAGCGCTGGGTGTAGCCGTTGCGCACGACGCGGCAGGTCTTGCCGGTGTAGGCCCGGGTCACCACGGTGCCGTCCTCCGGGAGAGCGACGAGGGCCTCCTTGTACCCGGCGACCGTCTGGGCCTCAGGGGTGGCGATGAAGCGCGTCCCCACCCACACGCCGTCGGCGCCGAGCGCCAGCGCGGCGGCGAGGCCCCGGCCGTCGACGATGCCGCCCGCCGCCACCACGGGGATGCGCTCGCCCACGGCGTCCACGACCTGGGGCACCAGCGCGAGGGTGGCCACCTGGCCGGTGTGACCGCCTGCCTCGGTGCCCTGGGCGACGACCAGATCGCAGCCGGCCTCCACCGCGGCGACGGCATGGCGGACCTTGCCGCACATGTTGACGACCAGCAGGTTGCGCTCGTGGCACAGGTCGACCACCTCGCGGGGCACGCCGAGGCCGGCGACGTAGACGCTGGCGCCGGCGTCGGCGATCGAGCGGACCTTCGCCTCGAAGTCCTGCGGCGCGGCGGTGAGCAGGTCGACACCGAAGGGCTTGGCGGTGGCGGCCCGCACCGCGGCCATCTCCTGCACGAGCCGGCCGGCGCTCATCGTCGACGCGCCCAGGCAGCCGAAGCCGCCGGCCTCCGACACTGCGGCGACCAGGCGCGAGTACGACACACCACCCATGCCGGCGAGCATCACGGGGTGCTCGATGTCGAGGATCTCGGTCAGCCGGGTGCGCATGGCGATCGAGACTAGGCAGGCTCGGTCACGGTCGGAGCGGCCCGGTCACGCTGGCCGCCATCGCTGCGCCCGCGGAGGAGGCGGAGGAGCGGTAGGCCCCCGGCCCCGTGAACATGCCGGCGTGCCAGCGGCGGGGCGTCGCCAGCACGGCGCGCGGGTAGTCCTCGAAGAGCCAGCGGGCGAAGTTGCGTCTCGTCCACGGTGTCGCGGCACAGGCCGCGATGGACCAGTCGGCGCCGCCGCGGGTGCCGAGCACGGCGAGCAGAGCGCGGGCGAGCCGGTGGTCGGGAACCAACTGGCGGCGCACCGCGACCTCGTAGCGCTGGCGGGCCAGGTGGGCGTCGTAGGGTCCGGCCGAGTCGATCGCCTCGGCCGCGAGCACCCCGGTGAGCAGGGCCTGGCCGATCCCCTCGCCGGTCATCGGATCGCTCGCCGCGGCGGCGTCGCCGGCGAACAGCGCCCGCCCCGCCGAGAGGGGCACGCCGTCGATGCGGGCCGGGATGGGCCACGCGCGGTGCGGCCCCTCGGGGGCAGCCGCATCACCGAGCACGGCGCGCACGTGCGGCCGGCGCAGCAGGTCACGCCACAGCGGTGCCATGTCCCGCACCGTGTGGCGCCCGCCCCGGGCCACACCGAAGCCGACGTTGGCCCGGCCTCCCGCCAACGGGAACGACCACAGGTAGCCGGGAAGCAGGTCGGGTTCGAAGCTGACCCACAGCGCTCGCGCGGCACGCGGACCGACGCCGGCCACGTACTGGCGGAAGGCGTGCCAGTCGCCGCGGTAGCCCTCGACCCAGGCGCCGAGGGCCTTGCGCAGGGGCGACCAGGCGCCGTCGGCACCGACGGCGTAGCGGGCTTGCACCTCGCCGATCCCCTCGACGCCGACGACGATCCGCTCGGGGTGATCGGTGGCGCCGAGCAGAGCGTGACCCTCGAGCACCTCGGCTCCGGCCGAGCGAGCCAGGTCGACGAGCGCGGCGTCGAGGTCCATGCGCGGGGCGACCACCGCGAAGCGACCCCCTTCCCGCGGCAGCGGGAAGGTCGCCTCTCGACCCGATGGTGCCCGCAGCACCACGTCGTCGACCCGTTGCCACGACTCGACCGTGGCCGCGGGCAGGCCCATCTCCTCCAGCAGCCGCAGCGCCCCGGCGGTGAGGCCGTCCCCGCAGGTCTTGTCGCGCGGGAACCGGGCCCGGTCGACCACCACGACGTCGCGGCCGGCCCGGGCGAGGGTCACGGCCGCTGCGGTCCCCGCCGGACCTGCGCCCACGATCACCACGTCGGCGCTCACCACGACGACGCAGGCTACGGTCCGACGCTCGGCCCCGGCGACGCCCCCTGCGCGCTCCCGGGATCGGCGCCACCGAACGCGAGGGTCAGCAGGTGGTGCGGCCGAGCCCCCGGTAGGTGGCGTGGACCTCGTCGACCTTCGTCTTGCCGTCGGGGAAGTAGATCGTGCGCTGCGTCGTGACGAGGGTGCAGGCGCCGCGCTGCGTCTGGGTCTGGCCCGTCTGCTGCGCGTACTTCGTCTGGGTGGACCAGAGCTGCACCGTCACGCTCGTGTCGGTGTACGACGTCCAGATCATGATCCCGTAGGGCGTGTCGTTGCGGAACTTGAGGTCGGGGGCCGGCAGGTCCACCGTGGCCTCCCTGCCGTACGGGTACCGGTCGAGGACCTCGGAGTGCGACTGGTACGCGACGAACGGCAGACCGGCGAAGAAGGCGGCGTTGAACGTCGTCGTCGCGAACTGCGAGACACCGCCACCGACGGCCTGCACCATCTCCCCCTCGGCGATCGCCGGTGCGGGGATGAAGCCCTTCTCCAGCGTCCGCTCGCCGACCCGCCCGTTCAGCGAGAACACCTCGCCGGGCTTGATGATCGTGCCCCGCACGATGTCGGCGATGCGGTGGATGTTGGTCACGCGCGGCTGGCCCGGAACGTAGTACGTGGTGAACGACTTGACCTGGGGCTGGCCCTTCCAGATGGTCGTCGTGCCGATCGGCTCCTTGATGCCGAGCCTCTTCGCGTCCTCGGTGGTGAAGGCGGCCTTGTCGGCGATCAGGGGGATGGTGACCGAGCGCCGGCCCCGCTCGAGGGCGGCGAGGATCTGGTCGGCGGCGCTGCGGGCACAGCAGCGCTGACCGTCCTGGCTCGGCGTGATCACGACCTGGTTGCCCACGAGCGTGATGGAGGCGTCCTTCGGCGTGGTCGTGAGCACCTGGTCGAAGCTCTGGCGCAGGTCCCGGAGGATGGCGTCGGCGTCGAGGGCGGGCCGGATGCCGGCGTCGGTGATGGTCGAGCCGATCCACGACCGAACCGTCGCCGTCGGAATGAGGGCCCGGCTGAGACCGGCGCGCACCTCGAGCGGCGCGCTCGTCGCCACCGCGAGCTTGGCGGCGAGGGCCCGGGCCGCCTCGTCGCTCACCGCGGGGGCGACCGAGCGCAGCCTCGTCTCGATCACGATCGGGTTGCGGCGGCGGGCGGCGTCGGCCACCAGCTTCGACGCCACGTCGGCGTCGTCGAGCAGCTGTCCCGACCGCCCGGGGCGGATGCCGACGCTGTCGGGTGTGCCGACGACGACGGGGTCCTGCGGCGCACGGGCCGCCCGGCCCTGCAGGGCGACGAGGCGGAGGCGCAGCTTGTTCCGGTCGACCCGGTGCCGGGCCGCCACCTTGACGGGATAGGCGAACGAGGCGAGCCAGCGCAGCGGCCGCAGACCAACGAAGCCGCGCCGGCCCGCCCGCATGACTGCAGCCGTCGTGGCGGACTCGTCGACGCTGAGGCCCACGTCGGCGGCGGTCGCGCGGTAGGTCGCCTCGCCGGCGCGGATCTCGACAGGTGTGCGGGCGAACGCGGCGGCGATGCCGCGCACGATGCGGGACACCTCGCCCTCGCTGCGGCCGCCGACGTCACGGCCCTCGACCTCGACGTTGGTCGCGGCCCGCCCGGCACCGGGGCGGCCGGTGACGGCCCATGCCCCCGCGAGGACGGCGAGGGCGAGCAGCGGGATGCCGATGGCGAGGAGGGCGCGGGAGCGACGGCGGCGCACCCGACCACGTTGGCACGCGCGGCCCTGCGGGCGGGCGACGGGCCCCTGGCTTTGCGAGCAGCGGGGCTCCCGGCAACGATGGCCGCGGCGCCGGCGCCAGGGGGCACCGGGTTCGTGTCGCGACCGACCGCCGAGACCAGGAGGACGCAAGTGGGCATCTGCGAGGGCCGGATCTGCATCGTGACGGGCGCCGGCCGCGGCATCGGCCGCGAGCACGCGCTCATGCTCGCCGAGCAGGGAGCCAAGGTCGTCGTCAACGACCTCGGCGGGGAGACCGACGGCACGGGCCGCTCGACCGGACCGGCCCAGGAGGTGGTCGACGAGATCACCGCGATGGGCCGGGAGGCGATCGTCAACGGCGACGACGTCAGCGACTTCGAGGGCGCCGGCCGGATGGTGCAGCAGGCCATCGACACCTTCGGTGGGCTCGACGTCGTGATCAACAACGCCGGCATCCTGCGGGACCGGATGCTGACCAACATGACCGAGGCCGAGTGGGACGCGGTGATCAAGGTGCACCTGAAGGGCACCTTCGGGCCCACCCGCCACGCCGCCGCCTTCTGGCGCGAGAAGGCCAAAGCCGGTGAGCCGGTCGACGCGCGCGTGATCAACACGTCGTCCCCGTCGGGCCTCTACGGCAATGTCGGGCAGACGAACTACGGCGCGGCCAAGGCGGGCATCGCCGCGTTCACGGTCATCGCCGCCAAGGAGCTGGGTCGCTACGGCGTGACCGTCAACGCCATCGCGCCGGCGGCACTGACGCGCATGACGGAGAACCTCGGCATGGGCCAGGCGGACGAGGAGACCAAGGAGAAGATGTCGCCGCGGTGGATCGCGCCCATCGTCACGTGGCTCGCCTCGCCGGAGAGCAAGGACGTGACCGGGCGCGTGTTCGACATCAGCGGCCAGGCGCTGTCGGTGTCCGAGGGCTGGCACCGCGGGCCGACCACCGAGCCGCTCGACGATCCGGCCGCGCTCGGGCCGGTCGTCGCCGACCTCGTCGCCAAGGCCCGTCGCAATGCCAACATGCTCGGCTACGACGAGAGGTAGCGGACGGTGACGATCGATCCGGAGGCGGTGGGCTCGACCAGCGAGCCGGCCCGCCGGCGCTGGGACGGCAAGGACGCGATCCTCTACGCGCTCGGCGTCGGCGCGGGTTCGCTCGATCCCGTCGACGAGCTCGCGTTCACGACCGAGAACACCGACGGAGTCGACCAGCAGGTGCTGCCGACCATGGCCGTCGTCATCGGCCTCGCCGGCAGCGGCGCCCTCTCGCGGGTGGGCTCGTTCGACCCCGCCATGCTCGTCCACGGCGAGCAGGCGATCGAGCTGCTCGGCCCCCTCCCGGTGACCGGCGAGGTGGAGACGGTCGGGGAGATCACCGGCATCTGGGACAAGGGCTCCGGAGCGGTGATCGAGTCGGCGTCGACGTCCACCGACACCGCCACCGGCCGGCCGTTGTTCCGCAGCCGCTCCGCGGTGTTCGTCCGGGGCGAGGGCGGTTTCGGTGGCGACCGGGGGCCGTCGGGGCCACGCAACGTCCCTCCCGAGCGCGACCCCGACCACGTGGTCGCCTACCCGACCCGCTCCGACCAGGCCCTGCTCTACCGGCTCTCGGGGGACCGCAACCCGCTGCACTCGGATCCGTCGTTCGCCGCCAGGGGCGGCTTCCCCAAGCCCATCCTCCACGGCCTGTGCACGTACGGGTTCACGGGCCGGGCCCTGCTCCACACGCTGTGCGCCTCGGACCCGGCACGGTTCCGGTCCATGGAGGGCCGGTTCTCGTCCCCAGTCTTCCCCGGGGAGACGCTGACCGTGAGGATGTGGGTGGTGGGTGACGGCGAGGCCGTCTTCCAGACCTGCGGCGACGACGGCCGCGTCGTGCTCGACGCCGGCCGCCACACCTTCACCTCCTGAGTTCTTTGGCTCTTTGGCAGCGCCATGGGCTGTCAAAGAGCCAAAGATTGCCGGTAGGAGGGAGCTGGAGCGGTCAGAAGAGGCGCAGCTCGCGCGACTCGAGCCCCCGCAGCGCGTCGTAGTCGACCTCGACCCACACGATGCCGCGGTCACCGGCGAGCACGCGGGCCTGGGGACGCACCTGCTGGGCGACGAACACGCCGCGAACGGGGCGCAGCATCGGGTCGCGGTTCAAGAACTCGAGGTAGCGCGTCAGCTGCTCGACACCGTCGATCTCGCCGCGCCGCTTGATCTCGACCGCCACCGTCGCCCCGTCGGCCGACTTGCACAGCAGGTCGACCGGACCGATGTCGGTGGGGAACTCGCGACGCACCAACCGCATGCCGAGCTCGATCGCGTCGCAGTTGGCGGCCAGCAGCGCCTGGAGGTGCGCCTCGACACCGTCCTTCTGCAGGCCCGGATCGACGCCCATCTCCCAGGCGGTGTCCGACAGCACCTCGTCGATGGTGATCGTGAGCGTCTCGCCCTTGGGGTTGGCGACGCTCCAGACGCCGTGGCTCTCCGTCAGCCGGTTGGGTGCGTTCATCCAGTTGAGCGGCTTGTACGCCCCGCCGTCCGCGTGCACCGCGACGCAGCCGTCGGCCTTCACCATGATCAGCCGGACGGCCATCGGGAGGTGGGCGCTGAGCCGGCCCGCGTAGTCGACCGAGCAGCGGGCGATCACGAGTCGCATCGGCCGGCGATCGTAGGCCGATGCGCCGCTGACCCCACCCGGCCTCGTCGCCGGACGCGCCTCGCCGGACGCGCCTCGCCGGGCGCGTCTCCGGACGCGCCTGCCGCTTCGGGCGGATCCCGGCCGGCCCGCCCGACCCTACCGACCCGGGCTCAGCCGACGTCAGCCAGCCGGAGGACCGCGAACATGGTGCCGAGCGGATCCTGGAGCACCGCGAAGCGCCCGGGCGGGATGTCATGGGCGGGGACGAGGACCCGCCCGCCGAGGCGCTCGGTGAGCGCCACCGCCGCGTCCGCGTCGCCGACGGCGAAGTACACGAGCCAGTGGTCGGGCACGTCGTCCGGCCACGTGCTGTCCATGGGCATCATGCCGCCGACGGTGCTCTCGCCGAGCCTCCACTGCGTGTAGGGCACGCCGCCGACCTCCTCGGTGTCGGGCCGCCAGCCGAAGACGCGCCCGTAGAACTCGATGGCGGCGTCGGGGCCCCGCGTGGCGAGCTCGTTCCAGACCAGTGAGCCAGGCTCGTTGACCAGGCCGGCGCCGGCATGGGCGCGTGGTTGCCACACGGCGAAGGCTGCGCCGCTCGGGTCGGTGAACACCGCCATCCGCCCCTGGTCCAACACGTCCATCGGCGGCATGAGCACCCCACCGCCCGCCTGCTGGACGACCGCGGCGGTTCCCTCTGCGTCGGCCACGGACACATAGGTGGTCCACACGGGTGGTTGGCCCTCGGCCATGATCGGGCCCATGCCGGCCACCGGTCGCTCCCGGACGAAGGCCATGCGGTAACCGCCGGTCTCCTCGACGGGGCCCGGCTCGATCACCTCCCATCCGAGCAGCTCGCCGTAGAAGGCGGCCGAGCGGTCGAGGTCCGGGCTGGCCAGGTCGACCCACGACGGGGTCCCCGGGGCATAGCTGTCCATCTCGGGCATGGCGAGGTACCTCCGGCGCGGCAGGGGACGGATCCTGCTCGCCGGCGCGCTATCACCGGCCGGGCGCTGGGGCAAGCGCGCGGGTCCCACCCCGGCTCAGGCGGGCTCGCGCTCGGCGGGCCCTAGCCGGTACCGCCGCCCCACGGCGCACGACGGTGCCGGGCTCGACGTCGCGCCGGGCGGCCGTGGGACTGGAGCCGGTCGCGGATCAGCTCGCGGCGTTGCTGGAGCTCGCGGTACGTCAGCTGCTCGGTGGACTGGTCGACGCCGTACATGGCCTTGAACCCGCCGAGGTCGAGCTGGCTCTCGTCGAGCGGCCGGCCGACCTCGGCCGCGATGCGCTCTCCGTGCGTCTGGGCGAAGTACAGCGACACGTGGGCGATCTCGGCGAACAGGTCGAGGTCCGGAGCCAGCGTGGCGATGGCACCGTCGAGGAAGACCATGTTCTTCACGAAGAGCATGAGCACCTTGGGCATGCGCGCCCCGTATGCGAGCAGCGCCTTGATGATCCGCTGGATCTCCGACGTCAGCTCCTCGGGCGTCATGGTGGTCGGATCCACGCCGGGGCGGTCGAGCCCGAGGTCCGAGATGACCTGGTCGAGGTCGGTGTCGTGGGGGAGGGCGCCGAGGTCGCGGATGGCGGCGAGCTGGCCGTGCAGGTCGTTGGTCGAGGCGGCCACGAGGAGGCGCAGGAACGCGATCCGGCGGTGGTCGTCGAGCCGTCCCGTGATGCCGAAGTCGAGCAGCGCAGTCCGACCGTCCGGCAGCACGAACAGGTTGCCGCCGTGCAGGTCGCCGTGGAAGATCCCGTGGAGCATGCAGCCCTCGAGGAAGCCGATCATGCCGGTGCGGACCACGGCGCGGGTGTCGACACCGGCCCCGCGCATCCCGGCCACGTCGTCGAAGGCGAACCCCGACAGCCGCTCCATCACCAGCACCCGCTCGGTCACCAGCTCGGGGTGCGGCCGGGGGATGACGTAGCCGCGCTGGCCGAGCGCGGCGAAGCTGCGCGCGATGTCGACCATGTTGTCGGCCTCGAGGCGGAAGTCGAGCTCCTCGGTGATGGTCTCGCCGAACAGCTCGACCAGCGCGGGCGGGTTCGCCAGGGCGGCCACCGGGATGCGCCCGATCAGGTGCGGCGCCAGCCACGCCATCGCCCGCAGGTCCTCGCGCACGAGCCGGGCCACGGTCGGACGCTGGACCTTGACCACCACCTCGGTTCCGTCGCACAGCGTGGCCGCGTGCACCTGGGCGATCGACGCCGCGGCGAGAGGGCGGCGCTCGAACGAGGCGAACACCGACTCGAGCGGGCGGCCGAGGTCGGCTTCCACGACGGCGCGCACGTCGGCGAAGGTCTCGGGCGGTACCTGGTCGCGGCAGCGCTTGAACTCCTCGACCAGCTCCTCCGGGAAGAGGCCCTCGCCCGAGGAGATGATCTGCCCGAGCTTGATGTACGTCGGGCCGAGCGCCTCGGCCGCCCGCCGCAGGCGACGCGACAGGTCCGCGCGCGACAGCGACCCGCCGCGCCGACGAGCGCCCAGCTGCCACGGTGCGAGGGCGACGACGGCCCGGCCCAGCACACGCCCGATGCGGCCGATGGGCGGGACGCGCCGAGGGCGCACGAGCGACGGCAGCTCGGCCCGGATGGCGGCGCGCCGCTCGGCCACGAGTGGTCGCCAGGCCAGGGAATCGAGCTCGACGGTCCAGGGCGCCCGATCGCTGAAGCTGCCCAGGGCGAGGTCGACCGGGGCGGGCTCGTCGTGCATCGGGGCGAGTCTCCCATCGGCCTCCCCCCGGGACCGAGCCGGCCCGCCGAACCCCTGCCCGGCGGCGGGAGGCACGCCGGGACCGGCATCGGTACGATCGCTCCCGTGCCGCCCCTGGGCCCGGGCGGGGGGAGAGGCAGGAGCGGTGATCGATCGCTGGATCGTCGACAACGACCCCAGCCGTGCGTACCCCCTGTACACCCGGGGCAACGTCGGCGAGGTCTTCCCGCTGCCCGTCACTCCGCTGACGTGGACCCTCGGCGCCGTCCCGGCGTGCGAGGCCGGCTGGCGGGACGCCTTCGAGCGCTTCGGCGCCTTCGACCGCTCCGAGTTCGCCGACGACGCCATCGAGATCCTCGGTTGCTTCGGCGGCTACGCCTACCTCAACGTGTCGGTGAGCCGCATCCTCGGCGTGCGCACGCCCGGCCTCACCCCCGAGCAGGTCGACTACTCGTTCTGGGGCGAGATGCCGGGCATCCGGCCGTACCGGGCCCGACCGGGCGACGAGGCACCCGAGCGCACCGAGGCCGTCGAGCGCACCTTGGCCTGGATCCTGTCCGCGCCCGACCTGGACGAGCTGCGCGACGACCAGGCGGCCGTGGCCCAGCTGCGGGCCCGGCGCCCCGACTTCGATGCCATGGCGCCCGGGGAGATCACGGCCTGGCTGCGGGCGATCGTGCCGGAGCTGCGGCGCCTGTTCGCCGCCCACATCTTCGTCAGCTACTGCTCGACCGTGCCCCTCGGGATGATCCAGGCCGCCTGCGACTCGTTCGGCGAGCCGACGCTGGCCATGCGCCTGGTGGCCGGGATCGGCGACGTGGACTCGGCCGCGCCGTCGGCCGCACTGTGGGAGCTCGGCCGCCTGGTCGCCGGCTCGGCCTCGCTCACGGCGGCCTTCGACGAGGGCGTGGCCGGGCTGGCGGACCGGATCCGGGCTCGTGCGCTGCGCTCGGATCCGGACGCGGCCGAGCTGTGCGCCCGGTTCGAGGAGTTCCTGTACGCCTTCGGATCGCGGGGCCCGAACGAGTGGGAGACCTCCTCGCCGTCGTGGGAGACGTCACCGGACCTGGCCCTGGCCGCGGTCGACCGGATGCGCCTCGCCGGTGACGACGCCGCGCCCCGGTCGCACATGGCCGCGCTGGTCGCCGACCGCGAAGCGCTCGGTGCCCAGGTCCTGGATCGGCTGGCGGCGGACCCCGGCGCGCAGGCCCGCACCGCCGCGGCGCTTCGGGCGGCGCCGGTCTTCCTGGCCGGTCGCGAGCGGACCAAGACGACGGTCATCCGCCTCGTCAACGAGATGCGGGTCGCGTCCTACGCATTCGGACGGCGCTACCTGGCCGCGGGCGTGTTCGAGCGGATCGACGACTACGCCATGCTGCTCGACTCGGAGCTGGAGGCGTTCGTCGGCGATCCGGAGGCGTTCGCCGGCGAGATCCGCTCCCGGCGCAGGGAGTACGAGTCGCTGTTCGACCTCGAGCCGCCGTTCGTGATCGACGGTGAGGTGCCGCCACTGCGCACCTGGGCCAGGGTGGGCAGGCGCCCGGAGACCGTGGCCGCGGGCACGACGCTCGCCGGCATCCCCGGCTGCCCCGGGTCGGCGAAAGGCCGCGCCCGCGTGATCCTTGACCCCACGGACCCCTCGGCCCTCGAACCCGGCGACGTGCTCGTCGCGCCGATCACCGATCCCGCGTGGACCCCGCTGTTCGTGCCGGCCGCGGCGGTGGTGGTCGACGTCGGCGCGCAGATCAGCCACGCCGTCATCGTGAGCCGCGAGCTCGGCATCCCGTGCGTCGTCTCGGTCACCGACGCCACCCGCCGGATCCCCGACGGGGCCATGGTCACCGTCGACGGGACCGCGGGCACCGTGACCGTCGAGGCCTGACACCCCTGAGCGCCGCGATCGGGTTCAGAACCGCGGGCGCGTTCAGAACCGCGGGCGCGTTCAGAACCGCGGTCGGCGGCGCTCCTGCCAGGCGGCGACCCCCTCGGCGAAGTCCGGCTCCGTGACCATGCGCTCGAGCAGCGCCTCGGATCGGGCCACGGCGGTGCCCACGTCGCCGTGGAGATCGGCGTACAGCTGGTGCTTCGCCTCGCGCACCGCGGCGGGCGAGCAGCCGGTGGCCAGATCGCGGGCGTAGGCGAGTGTGGTCGCGAGCAGCTCACCGGGCGGTACGACGCGGTTGACCAGTCCCATGGCTGCGGCTTCCTCGGCCAGCACCACCCGGCTGGACAGCAGCAGGTCCGCCGCGTGCCCGATGCCGACCAGCCGAGGGAGGACCCACGACAGGCCGTACTCGGCCGGCAACCCCAGCCGCGGCGCGGAGGTCGTGAGCTTGGCGCCGGCCGCCGCGAAGCGCACGTCGCAGAAGCAGGCCAGCACCAGCCCCACGCCCGCGGCCGGCCCGTTGACCGCCGCGATCACCGGGAATCGCAGACCGAAGTGGAACGCGAACGGGTGGTCGAACTCCGGGCGCACGCCGAAGCCCGGCTCGGCCAGCTCCCCGGGGGCCGTGCCGGGGTCGTAGCGACCCGCCGCGGCGTGGCCGTCGAGGGCCCGGGTGTCCGCGCCGGCGCAGAAGCCGCGCCCGTCGCCGGTCACCACCACCACGCGCACCCCGGGATCGGCCTCTGCGGCGGCCAGGCACCAGCGGTACTCCGTGTGCATGCGGCCGGTCCACGCGTTGAGCCGCTCCGGGCGCGACAGCGTCACCAGCGCGACGCCGGCCGCGTCGACCTCGTACCGGACGACCTTGAGGTCGGCGAGCTCCACGGACCGATGCTGGCACGGGTGCCGGTGGCCGGGAGCGTCGACCGCGGTCGCGCCTCGGCTTGGCCAGGCCCGACCCGGAAGATCCAGCCCGCACGGCGCCCGAAGGTCCCGCCCCGGCGGTGACGTAGCGTGGGACGGTGGACGGGGAGCGCGACCGCGCGCCGGCCGGGGGGTCGATCATGGACGCCGGCCTGCTGCTGGAGGTGTCGCGCGCCCTCGCGACCCAGCCGCAGCTCGACCTGGCTCTGACCTCGGTCCTCGAACGGCTGATCCCCGAAGTGGCGGACTGGGGGGTGGTCCACCTGATCGATCCGGGAGGCGCCATCCGGCGCGTCGCCGTCCGCCACCGCGACCCGGCCAAGGCCCCGCTGGCCGAGGAGCTGGAGCGAGCCACCGAGGTGCTGCGGGAGGGGGAGGGTCTCCCCGAGTCGCTCGAGACGGGCCGCAGCAAGCTCCTCCAGGAACCGGACCGTGACACGCTGCGCCGCCTCGCCCCCGACGACCGCGTGGCCGAGCTGTGGGAGCGGCTCGGCAGCCGCTCGACCGTCTTCGTCCCCCTGGTGGTGGGCGAGGAACAGGTCGGTTCGCTGGCCCTGTCCCTCGGCGACTCGGGCCGGCGGTACGCCGAGTCCGACCTCGCGCACTTCGACGGGCTCGGCGCCCAGTGCGCTCTCCTCGTCGAGAACACCCGCCTGGTGCGCCAGGCCGAGCAGGCCACGCGGGAGCGCCTCGGCCTCGGGCGGCTGCTCGATGCCGTGCTGGCCCATTCACCGGTGGCCACGGCCATCCTCGACCCGTGGCTTCGGGTCCTCCACGCGAACGAGGCCTTCGCCGAGCTCGGTGGTCTCGACGTGGCGAGCTGCGCGGGACGGTTGCTCGTGGACGTGGTGCCGGCGTTGGCCAGCCAGATCGTGCCCCGGGCCGCCGCCGTCCTCGACGGCGCGGCCATGGCCGAGCCGGCCGACCTGAGCCCGATCGTCGTGCCCCACGGCGAGGTCAACCTGCGCCTCAGCGCCTTTCCGATCGACCGCCCCCATGGCACCGAACCGCTCGGGGTCGGCGTGCAGCTCGTCGACGTCAGCGACGAGCGCCGGGTCACCGCGCAGCTGCTGGAGAGCTCCACCCGCGTGGTGCTCTCCCTCGGCGCAGGCGGCATGGTCAGCTGGTCGCTGGACCTGCGCACCGGGCAGGTCGACACGGCCGGGCAGCTTCCCTCGTCGACCATCGACCGCGGCCGGATCGGGGCGGGCACCGGTGTCGGCGACCCGGAGAGCCTGCTCGACCGGTTCCTCGACCGGGTGCACAGCGAGGATCGGGCCGTGGTGGCGGCCGAGCTGCGGCGAGCGATCGCCGAGGTCGGGGACTTCCAGATCGCGTTCCGGACCGTGGGCGACGACGGCGAGGTGCGCTGGCTCGAGCAGCGGGGACGAGCCCTGCCCGGGAGCGACGGCCGGGCCGAGCGACTCCTCGGCGTCGCCGTGGACGTGACCGACCGGCGCCTGCTCGAGGAGATGCGCAGCCGCCTGCTCCAGCGCGAGCACGAGGCCCGCGTGGCCGCCGAGGGGGCGCGGGAGCGCCTCTCGTTCCTGCTCGACGCCAGCATGGTCCTGGCCCGCACCCTGGATCCGAAGGTGGTCTACGGCAAGGTGCCGGCGCTCGTCGTGCCCCGCTTCGCCGACGCCTGCGTGCTGGACATCGTGGACGACGCCGGGCAGATCCGGATCGCGGCGAGTGCGTTCGCGGCGCGCAACGGGTCCGAGCTGTTCCAGGAGCTCAGGCACCGCCGGCTCGACGCGGGAGGCGATGGTCTGTGGAGCGTGCGGCGCGCCATCCGCACCGGCACGTCGGAGCTCGTGGTCGACATCACCGACGACGACCACGTGGCCGCGGCCGTCGACCCCGACCACCTCGAGGTCCTGCGCCGCCTGGACCCGCGCAGCGCGATGGTGACGCCGCTGGTCGCCCGCAGCCGGGTGCTGGGCGGCATCACCTTCCTGGCCACCGGCGATCGTCGCTTCACGGAGGACGACCTGACGGTGGCCGAGAACCTGGCGGGCCGGGTGGCGCTGGCCGCCGACAACGGGACCCTGTTCCAGAGCCGCAGCCTGCTGGCCCGGACGTTGCAACAGACGCTGCTGCCGCCCGCGCTGCCGGAGATCCCCGGCATCGAGCTGGCCGCGGTCTACCGGGTCGCCCAGTCGGGCATCGACATCGGCGGCGACTTCTACGACGTCTTCGAGCTGGGTGACGGCGCGTGGGCTGTCGTCGTCGGCGACGTCTGCGGCAAGGGACCCGGGGCCGCGGCCGTGACCGGCCTGTTCCGTCACACGGTGCGGGCCGTGGCCACCCGGGTCACGGGGCCGGGTGACATCCTGCGGGCCACCAACGACGCCATCCTCGACCAGATCGACGACAGCCGGTTCTGCACGGCGGTCCTGATCCGGGTGGAGCCCGATCCGGAGCGCGGTCGGGTCCGGGTGCGCATGGCGTGCGGTGGCCATCCGAGACCGGTGGTGATCCGCTCGCCTGGCGGCGTCGACGCGATCGACGTGTCGGGCACGCTGCTCGGCGTCCTGCCCGAACCGCTCCTCGACGAGGTGGAGCTGGAGCTGCTGGCCGGCGACTCGGTGCTCGTCTACACCGACGGGGTCACCGAGGCCCGCGGGGCGGGCGGCATGTTCGGCGAGGCGAGGCTGCTCGAGGTGCTCCGCCAGGCGGTGGGCGGGGCCGGACCGCGGCTCGACGCGTCCGCGCTGGCCAACCGGCTCGGCGATGCGGTCGACAGCCACCAGGGCGGCATGGTCGGCGACGACGTGGCCATCGTGGTCGTGCGCGCTCCCGAGCGGCCGGGCACCTCGCAGAGCGCGACGACGATCGTCCTCGACGGCGCGCCGCCGATCCGCTAGCGCGAGCGGCCCCCCGCGCCGCCGCGCCGCCGCAGCCGCCCCAGACCCGTCGCCGCCGGAGCGGGCCGCGTCAGCCGAGCCCGCCCGCGCCGCCGCAGTCGCCCCAGACCCGTCGCCCCCGGACCGGGGGGCGTCAGCCGAGCCCGCCCCGCTGGGCGAGGTCGGCCAGCACGGCGGCGACCCGCTCGGCCAGCCCCGGGTGGCACACGAGCAGATCGGGCAGCGACGGGTCGGCGTTGTTGTACCGGAGCGGCGAGCCGTCGATGCGGGAGGCGTGGAAGCCGGCCGCTCGGGCCACCGCCACGGGAGCGCAGGAGTCCCACTCGTACTGGCCGCCCGCGTGCGCGTAGACCTCGGCGGCCCCGAGGACGACCGCTCCCACCTTCGCCCCGGCCGAACCCATGGCCACCAGCTCGCCGTCGAGGGCTTCCGCCAAGGCGGCGGCCAGAGCCGGCGGGCGGGTGCGGCTCACGAGGATGCGGGGGCGGTGGCTCGGCTCGCGCGGCGGCGGTGCCGGCGGGTCGGTGGCGAGCGTCAGGCGCTGAGCCGGCAGCGCCACCGCGCCGGCCACGGGGTCGCCGCCCACCACCAGGGCCACGTGCACCGCCCAGTCGCCGCGCGGGGGCTCGCCGAACTCGCGTGTGCCGTCCAGCGGGTCGACGATCCACACCCGCTCGGCGCCGAGGCGGGCGTCGTCGTCGGCACCCTCCTCGGAGAGCACCGCGTCGCCGGGGGCGCGCCGGGCCAGCTCGGACATCAGCCAGTCGTGGGAGCGACGGTCGCCCTCGGCCCGGAGCTCCACGGGGTCGGCGCCGCGCTCGATCAGGTCGGCTCGGATGTCGAGCAGCAGGCGGCCGGCTCCTTCGGCGAGGTCGGCGGCGAGGCGATGATCCTCCGGCCGGGCGCCGCCGGCGCCGGCCACCGGGGGCGCGGCGGGGCCGGCGGCCGCGTCGGCGGGGGAGACGTCGTCGTTGTCGCTCACCCGGCCAGTCTGACCGAGGGCCACCGGCGGCTCGGACACGCCCTGCGGAACCGGCCGCGGCGCTCCACCGGACCGGCGTGGAGGAGCGGGCTACCGGAGCGCTCCCGCCAACCCGTAGGCTGGTGCCTCCATGAGCGCGACCTACCAGCTGTCGCACCTGCGGGAGCTCGAGGCGGAGGCGGTCCACATCTTCCGGGAGGTGGCGGCCGAGTTCGAGCGGCCGGTGCTGTTGTTCTCCGGGGGCAAGGACTCGATCGTCATGCTCCACCTGGCCCTGAAGGCGTTCGCGCCCTGCGCGCTCCCGTTCCCGGTGATGCACATCGACACGGGCCACAACTTCCCCGAGGTGATCCTGTTCCGCGACCGGCGCGTCGCCGAGCTGGGCGTGAAGCTGGTCGTGGCATCGGTCCCCGAGGCCATCGAGCGCGGGCTCGTGCACGACGTGTCGGGCCCGCGGGCGTCGCGCAACCGGATCCAGACCCCGGTCCTGCTCGATGCCATCGAGCGGCACCGGTTCGACGCCGTCTTCGGCGGCGCCCGGAGGGACGAGGAGAAGGCGCGGGCCAAGGAGCGGGTGTACTCGTTCCGTGACGAGTTCGGGCAGTGGGATCCGAAGAACCAGCGGCCCGAGCTGTGGAGCCTCTACAACGGCCGGCACAACCACGGCGAGCACATCCGGGTGTTCCCGCTGTCGAACTGGACCGAGCTCGACATCTGGCAGTACATCGCCGACGAGCGCATCGAGCTGCCGCCGATCTACTTCGCCCACGAGCGGGACGTCTTCGAGCGCGACGGCATGCTGCTCGCCGTCGGTGATTTCGTGCAGCCCCTCCCGCACGAGGTGGTGGAGCGCCGGCTCGTGCGCTACCGCACGGTCGGCGATGCCACCTGCACCGGCGCCGTCGAGTCGCCGGCCGCCTCCGCCGAGGACATCGTGGTCGAGGTGGCCGCCAGCCGCATCACCGAGCGCGGCGCCACCCGGGCGGACGACAAGTTCTCGGAAGCGGCCATGGAGGATCGCAAGAAGGAGGGCTACTTCTGATGGTGCGCGCAGACGGGCGCCTCCTTCGCCGCGGTCCGACCGTGGGGGCAGGGGATCGCAAGAAGGAGGGCTACTGCTGATGGTGCGCGCAAACGGGCGCCTCCTTCGCCGCGGTCCCATCGACGGCCCTGGGGTCCACCGGCCGGGCGGACGGCCCTGATGGAGCTGCTCCGGCTGGCCACCGCGGGTTCGGTCGACGACGGCAAGTCGACGCTCATCGGCCGCCTCCTCTACGACTCGAAGGCGATCTTCGAGGACCAGCTCGATGCCGTGGAGCGGGCGAGCGAGCGCATGGGCGCGGACTACACGAACCTGGCGCTGCTGACCGACGGCCTGCGAGCCGAGCGCGAACAGGGCATCACCATCGACGTCGCCTACCGCTACTTCGCCACGCCCAAGCGGAAGTTCATCATCGCCGACACGCCAGGTCACATCCAGTACACGCGCAACATGGTGACCGGCGCGTCGACCGCGGACCTCGCGCTGATCCTGGTCGATGCCCGCAACGGGATCCTCGAGCAGTCGCGGCGCCATGCGTTCTTGTCGTCGCTCCTGCGCATCCCCCACCTCGTCCTGTGCGTCAACAAGATGGATCTCGTCGACTGGTCGCAGGAGCGCTTCGAGGAGATCAAGGCGGAGTTCCGCGACTTCGCCACGAAGCTCGACGTCGCCGACCTCACCTTCATCCCCATGTCGGCTCTGCTCGGCGACAACGTCGTCGACCGCTCGGCCAACATGCCGTGGTACGAGGGTCCGTCGCTGCTGCACCAGCTCGAAGAGGTGTACATCGCCTCCGACCGCAACCTCATCGACGCACGGTTCCCCGTGCAGTACGTGCTGCGCCCGTTCAGCGACGCCCATCACGACTACCGCGGCTACGCAGGCACCGTGGCGGGCGGAACCTTCAAGCCGGGCGACGAGGTCGTCGTGCTGCCGTCGGGGTTCACGTCGACGATCGCCAGCATCGACACGGCGGAGGGCCCGGTGGACGAGGCGTTCAGCCCCATGGCCGTGGCCATCAGGCTCACCGACGACATCGACATCTCCCGGGGCGACATGATCTGCCGCCCGCACAACCAGCCCCACACCGGCCAGGACATCGACGCGATGGTGTGCTGGCTGACGGAGCAGTCGGCGCTCCGGCCGCGCACGAAGCTCGCCGTCAAGCACACCACCCGCTCGGCCCGCGGCCTCGTCAAGGACCTCCAGTACCGGCTCGACGTCAACACGCTGCACCGAGACGAAAAGGCCGAGGAGCTGCGGCTCAACGAGATCGGCCGGGTGAGCCTGCGCACCACGGCGCCGCTCTTCTACGACGAGTACCGCCGGAACCGCCTCACCGGCTCGTTCATCCTCATCGACGAGCACACTGGCGGAACGGTGGGGGCCGGCATGATCGTCGGTCCCACACCGTCCACGAGCTGACGGCTCCGCCGCCGCCCGACCCCGCCGTCGAGGTCCGTCGATCCCCGTGAGCACCAACGTCACCTGGCACGCCGGCGAGATCCGGGCCGAGGACCGTCCCCACCGCGGCGCGACGGTCTGGCTCACCGGTCTGTCGGGCTCGGGGAAGTCCACCGTGGCCGTCGCGGTCGAGCGCCTGCTGGTGACGTCCGGGCGGCCCGCGTACCGGCTCGACGGCGACAACCTGCGCCACGGTCTGAACGCCGATCTCGGCTTCGGGGCCGCCGACCGGGCCGAGAACGTGCGGCGCGCCGGCGAGGTGGCGCTGCTGCTCGCCGATGCCGGGGTGGTGGCGCTGGTGCCGCTCATCAGCCCGTACCGGGCCGACCGGGACCGCGTGCGGGCCCGGCACACCGAGGCCGGCGTGCGCTTCCTGGAGGTGTTCATCGACACGCCGATCGAGGAGTGCGAGCGCCGCGACCCGAAGGGCCTCTACGCCAAGGCCCGAGCCGGCGAGATCACGGGCTTCACCGGCGTCGACGACCCGTACGAGGCGCCGGTCGCGGCGGACCTTCGGCTGACCCCGCCCGACGGCGGCCCGATCGAGCAGGCCGTGCGCGTCCTCGCCCTGCTCGACACCGTCGCCTGAGCGGCGCTCTGCCCGGCGCTCTGCCCGGCGTTGGGCCGAGCGCCCCGCCCGGCGGCGGCCCGGGTCGCCAGCGGCGGCGGGGCGGTCGGGTCCGCCGGGGGCAGAGCCGGTTAGGTTCGCTCCGTGAGCGTTCGGGGGTTCCGGTTGCTGACCGGGGTCGTCTTCCTGGCCTCCGTGCCGGGACTGATCGTCTCCTCCGTGGCGGACCGGACGGGCGCGGCAGTCACGTTCGGGCTCATCGCGGTCGCCGCGGCGCTGGTGCTCCTGGCCGTGACCGAGGTGGCGGTCGGGCGGATCTCGCCGTGGTCCGTCTCGGTGGACGCCGGCGGCGACTCGAGCGAGCGCGAGGCTGCGGCCCTCGAGCACGACGTCCGGGCCCTGGTCGCCGCGGGGGCTGACGAAGCGGCCGTCCGGGGCCTCGTCCGCCGGGCTGTGCGTCTCGGCCGGGGGTCGGATGCCCGCGCCCGGAGGCAACGCGGGACCCCTTCCGGAAACTGATCCGAGAACCCTTCCGGCAACCCTTCCGGAAGCCGATCCGTCTACCGGTCTCGCGACCCTTCCGAGCGGAGCCCGAGCGTCAGCGGCTGAGCGGCTTGTACTTGACCCGGTGGGGTTGGTCAGCGGCCGCGCCGAGCTCCTTGTGGCGCAGCGCCTCGTACTCCGAGAAGTTGCCCTCGAACCAACGGACCTGCGAACCGCCCTCGAAGGCGAGGATGTGCGTGGCGACCCGGTCGAGGAACCAGCGGTCGTGGCTGATCACCACCGCGCACCCGGGGTACGCCTCGAGGCCGTCCTCCAGGGCGCGCAAGGTGTCGACGTCGAGGTCGTTGGTCGGCTCGTCGAGGAGCAGCACGTTGCCGCACTCCTGGAGGATCTTCGCCAGGTGCACCCGGTTGCGCTCGCCGCCGGACAGCAGGCCCACCTTCTTCTGCTGGTCCGAGCCCTTGAAGTGGAACGAGGCCACGTAGGCGCGGCCGTGGATCTCGCGGCCGCCGATCACCAGGTCGTCGCGGCCTCCGGTGATCTCCTCGTAGACGGTCTTGGCCGGGTCGAGCACGTCGCGGCTCTGGTCGACATAGGCCAGCCGCACGGTGGGACCGATGCGGATCTCGCCGTCGTCGGGCTTCTCGGAACCGATCAGCATGCGGAACAGCGTGGTCTTGCCGGCGCCGTTGCCGCCGATGACGCCGACGATGCCGGCGCGCGGGAGCGAGAACGACAGGTCGTCGATCAGCAGGCGATCGCCGTAGCCCTTCGAGAGGTGCTCGACCTCGATCACCTGGTCGCCGAGCCGATCGCCGGCGGGGATCACGATCTCCAGATCGGTGGACCGGCCCTCGGCCGCCTTGGCCTCAGCCAGCAGCTTCTCGTACGCGGCGAGCCGGGCCTTGCCCTTGGCTTGGCGGGCCTTGGGTGCCATGCGGACCCACTCGAGCTCGCGCGACAGCGTGCGCCGGAGCGTCGTGTCCCGCTTGTCCTCCTGCGCGAGGCGGACCTGCTTCTGCTCGAGCCAGGCGGAGTAGTTGCCTTGGAACGGGTAGCCGCGGCCGCGGTCCAGCTCGAGGATCCAGCCGGCCACGTTGTCGAGGAAGTAGCGGTCGTGGGTGATGGCGACCACGGTGCCTCCGTAGTCGCGCAGGAAGCGCTCGAGCCATGCCACGGACTCGGCGTCGAGGTGGTTGGTGGGCTCGTCGAGCAGCAGCAGGTCGGGCTGCGCGAGGAGGAGCCGGCACAGGGCCACGCGGCGCCGCTCGCCACCGGACAACCCGGCCACCTCGGCGTCGCCGGGCGGCAGCCTCAAGGCGTCCATCGCCACCTCGATGTGGCGGTCGAGGTCGTTGGCGCCCTTCGCCGCGATCTCGGCCTCGAGGCGGGCCTGCTCCTCGCCGATCTTGTCGTAGTCCGCGTCGGGGTCGGCGTAACGGGCCAGCACCTCGTCGTAGGCGGTGAGCAACCCGGCCACCTCGGCCACACCGTCGAGCACGTTGCCCTTCACGTCCTTGCTGTCGTCGAGGTGCGGTTCCTGCTCCAGCAGCCCGACGCTGAAGCCCGGAGTGAGCCGGGCCTCGCCCGTGTAGCCGTCGTCGACGCCGGCCATGATGCGCAGCAGAGACGACTTGCCCGCTCCGTTCGCTCCGAGCACGCCGATCTTGGCGCCGGGGAAGAAGGCCAGCGTGATGTCCTTCAGCACCTCGCGGTCGGGCGGGTGGAACCGGCTGACCTTGTGCATCGTGAAGATGTACTGCGCGCTCAACGGCACCTCCGGGCTCTGACCGAACGTTGGAGGCTACCGAGCGGTGGGGTCAGCTCCAGCGGTGCGCGACGTCGACCACGAGGCGGCTGCCCGCGCCGGGGCCGGGGAGCGTGAAGACCCGGAACGGCAGCCGGGCGCGAACGCCAAGACCGAACTGGGTTCGGCCCTCGAAGCTCCCGGCGAAGGCGACCTGCCGGAAGGTCCGGAACCCGGTGACCGCCGCGGCCTCGCGGGGGTTGCTCGGGTGGTACGCCGCGCTGGCCGGCGCAAGCACCGACACCTGGATGAACGCGCCGCCCCGCAGTGGGATCGGCTCGCCGCTGCCCTCCTGCACGACCTGGCTCACGTAGCGCACGAAGTAGCCGGGCTCCGGAGCCCCGGCCAGGTCGACGACCAGGCGGTCGTAGCAGGAGTGCTGACCGGTGCGAACTCCGGTGACCGGTGCCGCGGTCATCGGGCTGGCGGACTTGGCGAGCGAACCCCACATGATCCCGCAGTAGGGCGTCGCGGCGCCGGCCGGCGCCACCAGCCAGACGGTGGCGACCGCGATGGTCAGCATGGTCGATGACACGATGGACCGGCGCACGATCCCTCCCTCTCGGGGAGCGTCCCCCCGGACATCCCCATCCTGGTCCTACACCCCGCGTCCAGCGCGACGGCAAGGGCGGAGGTCGAGGTGTCCAGGCTCGTAGCATCAGGCGGTGCCCGCGACCACCGAGCCCGCCGTGACCGGTGCACCCGCCGTCGTGCTGCTGTCCGGCGGGCTTGACTCCGCGACGTGCGCCGCCATGGCCGTGGCCGAGGGCTTCGCGCTCCATGCCCTGTCGTTCCGGTACGGCCAGCGCCACACTGCCGAGCTCGATGCCGCGGCCCGCGTCTGCGCAGCCGTCGGCGCGGCCCGGCACGTCGTGCTCGACATCGACCTGCGGACCTTCGGTGGGTCCGCGCTGACCGATGACTCGATCGCCGTGCCCAAGGACCGCGACGCCGGGTCCATGGGCGCCGGCATCCCGCTCACGTACGTCCCGGCGCGCAACACGGTCTTCCTGGCCTTCGCCACGGCGTTCGCCGAGGTGCTCGGCAGCCGCGATGTCTTCATCGGGGTGAACGCGCTCGACTACAGCGGCTACCCGGACTGCCGGCCCGAGTTCGTCGCCAGCTTCGAAGCCACCGCGAACCTCGGAACCCGCGCCGGCGTGGAGGGCCGGCGCCTGCGCGTCCACGCGCCGCTGATCGACCTGGCCAAGGGCGAGATCGTCCGGCTCGGCACCGAGCTGGGCGTCGACTACGCCATGACCGTGTCGTGCTACGAGGCCGACGCGGCCGGCCGGGCCTGCGGCCGGTGCGACGCGTGCGTGCTGCGCCGCAAGGGCTTCGCCGATGCCGGCATGGCCGACCCGACCCGGTACCAGCCGGGCGCGGACTGAGCGGGTCGGCGCGCGGTGGGCTACGTCGTCAAGGAGGTGTTCGCCACCCTGCAGGGCGAGGGCGCGCACGTAGGCCGGACCGCCGTGTTCTGCCGCTTCAGCGGCTGCAACCTGTGGACCGGTCGCGACGAGCACCGGGGCTCGGCGACCTGCCGGTTCTGCGACACCGACTTCGTCGGCACCGACGGTCCGGGCGGCGGGCACTTCACCGGTGCCGGCGTGCTCGCCGATCACGTGGCCGCCACGTGGGGCCGACGGCCACTGCCGCCGGGGGAGCGGCCGCTGGTGGTGTGCACCGGGGGCGAGCCGCTGCTCCAGCTCGACGGACCGCTGATCGACGCCCTCCACCAGCGCGGGTTCGAGGTGGCCATCGAGACGAACGGCACGCGGCCGGTGCCACCCGGTGTGGACTGGGTGTGCGTGAGCCCGAAGGCCGGAGCCGAGCTCGTCGTGCACTCGGGGCACGAGCTGAAGCTGGTCTTCCCGCAGCCGGGGGCGGAGCCGGAGCGCTTCGAGCACCTCGACTTTGCGCGCTTCTCGCTCCAGCCGATGGACGGCCCCGACGTCACGGCCAACACGGACGCCGCGGTGGCCTACTGCCTGGCGCATCCGCGATGGCGCCTCAGCCTCCAGACGCACAAGCTCCTGGGCATCCCGTGAGCACGTTCGACGCCGGCCCATCGGTCCCACCGGTCCCATCGGAACCGCCCGGCGCGGGCGGGCACGGGCACGTGGCCACCACCCGGCTCGAGGTCGTCAAGAGCTTCCGCTTCGAGGCCGCGCACCTCCTGCCCAACGTGGCCGAGAGCCACAAGTGCCGCCGGCTCCACGGGCACTCGTTCGCGGTCGACGTCCACGTGCGCGGACCGCTCGGTCCGGTCACCGGTTGGGTGCTCGACTTCGCCGACGTGGCCGGCGCCTGGGAACCCGTGCACGAGCTCGTCGACCACCGGTACCTCAACGAGGTGCCCGGCCTCGACAACCCGACGAGCGAGGTGCTCGCGGTGTGGATCTGGGACCACCTGTCGCCGTCCCTTCCGGGCCTGGCGAAGGTCGTGGTCCACGAGACGTGCACGAGCGCCGTCGTCTACGAACGGGGATCGCCGTGAGTGGCACCAGCGAGCCGGCCGCACTGGGGGGCCCGCCGGCCGAGGGGCTGACCGCGCTGGGGAGCACCGTGCGGGGACCGCTGGCCCACGTCGAGTGCTTCGCGGCCCCGGCCGGTGTGAGCCTCGTGCGCTTCAGCACCGAAGAGGTCACGTCGATGTGCCCGGTCACCGGCCAGCCCGACATCTCGGGGGTCGACATCGACTACGCGCCGGCCGAGCGCTGCGTCGAGTCCAAGTCGCTCAAGCTCTACCTGTGGGGCTTTCGCGACCGGGCGGTGTTCGCCGAGGCGATGGCGGCCGAGATCGCCGCCGAGATCGCGGCGCGGGCCCGACCCGGATGGGTGCGCGTGACCGTGCGACAGCGGCCTCGCGGCGGGATCGCGCTGAGCGCCGTGAGCGAGATCGGGGTGCGCCCCCCGTCCGCCTGACGCATCGGCGGCGCCGGCACCCGGCCCCGGCGCCCGGCCCCGGCTGACCCGACGCCGCCACGCCGCCGCGGCGCGTCTCGCCGCGCCGCCTCGGGCCCCCGGCGAGCGCAGTCCCGCTTCGGCTGGCACGATCGCGACCATGCCGTACATCGAGGGACGGGTCGTCCACGACGCAGACGCCCACATCATGGAGCCGCCCACCTGGCTGGTCGACTACGCCGATCCGGACGTGCGGGAGCGCCTCGCGCCCCGCGATCCCGACGACGGGTCGGGGCAGATGATCGACCTGGACCGCGTGGCCGCGAAGCACGCCAGCGACGAGTACCTCGCGGCCGAGGCGGAGGAGATCATGGTCCGCAAGAACTTCGCCGCCACCGGGTCGTTCCTCGCGCAGGACCGGCCGAGGGCCCTCGACCTCATCGGCGTGGCGAGCCAGCTCGTGTTCAACACCTTCCACAACGGCCGGTTCGCCGCGCTCGAGCAGGGCGACCCCGACCTCGCCTACGGCGCGGCCCGGGCCCACAACCGCGGCATGGTCGAGTTCTGTTCGGTGGACCAGCGGCTCCTGCCGACGCTCTACGTACCGCTGGCGGACCCGGCCCGCTCGGCCGCCATGGCCCACGAGGCCGTGGACATGGGTGCCGCCGCGCTGCTCGTCCCCTCGGCTTGCCCGAAGGGCCACTCACCGAGCCACCTCGCGCTGGACCCGGTGTGGGCCACGGCCGAGGAGGCCGGCCTGCCGGTCGTGTTCCACGTCGGTGGCGGCGGCGACCACTTCAACGGCGACTACTTCCGCAACGGCCTTCCCATCCCTCCCGACTTCCACGGTGGGGAGGAGAACTTCCGCTCGGTCAGCTACATGGCGATTCCCGGTCCACCCATGCAGACGCTGGCGACGATGATCTTCGACGGCGTGCTCGACCGGTTCCCGCGCCTGCGCATCGGCGTGATCGAGATGGGCGCCATCTGGATGCCGAGCTGGATGCGGCAGATGGAAGCCGCCTTCGAGGCGTTCGTGCGTCACGAGGAGCGCCTCCAGAAGCTGGAGCTCCGGCCCTCGGAGTACGTGGTGCGCCAGATCCGGGCGACGCCCTACCCGACCGAGGACGTCGGCTGGATCACCGAGCAGATCGGCCCCGACGTGTGCCTGTTCTCCACGGACTACCCGCACGTCGAGGGGGGTCGGCGGCCGGTCGAGCGCTTCGAAGCCTCCCTCGGCGACGCATCCGCCGAGGTGCGCCAGCGGTTCTACTGCGACAACTTCGTCGACCTCATGGGCTCCGCACTGCACGCCCGGGTCTGACACCAGCGGCCGCGATCGGCCTCGCCGATCTCCTCACCCGCCCGCAGTCGCGTGACCGTGAGCTGGGTGTGTCCACGCGCCGTTGGGCTCACCCGCGCAGGTCGTACACCGGGTTCATGATGACCAGCTGCTCCCGGTGGACGCCCACCGTCCCTTCGACCGCCAGGTGCCGGCCGAGCTCGATGCCACCGAGGTGCCGGCGACCGAGGAACGCGATCGTGATGCCGCCGGTGTCGTCCTCGATCACGAGCTCGAGGCTCGGCACGTCAGCCCAGGGCCGGATGCGGATCGAGCGGATCCGACCGTGGATCCGCACCCACTGGCGCCAGCGCACGTCGCCGATCGGTGTGAAGGGCCGGTCGGACGGGATCGGACGGAGATGGCGCGGCTCAGCTGTGGGGCTGGTGGTGGACACGCTTGACCTCATCGGGCGTGGGGATGTGCGATCCCAGGTGGTAGGGCACGAACGTCACGTTGGCGTGGTCGAGACCCGACACCACCTTGGCAATGCGGTCGCTGGTCCGGTCGTGCAGGAGCCGGTGCCACAACGACCGGTACTCGCGCCGGGGGATCAGCACGCTGACCTCGGTGTTGCCGTCGGCCAGATCGTCGGCCACCGCCTCGAGCACCGAGCGCTCGACCCGGCGGTCGGGGCAGTCGATCAGCTCCAGCGGCACGCGCGTGAGGCCGAGCCGGCGCCACTCCTCGGCGAGGCGCTCGGCGTGCCGGCGATCCATGGCGACGTGGACGGCCCGGAGGGAGTCGGGAGTGAGCGTCCGCGCGTACTGGAGGGCCCGCGCCGCGGACCGGTCGAAGTCGTTCACCAGCACCAGCACCGAGTGCCGCCGGAGGATGGGCGCCTCGGCGGCGGCCCGGGCCTCGCTGACCAGCTCGGCCGCCTCCGCCTCGTACTGGCGGTTCAAGCGGAACAGCAGGGCCACGATGATCGGGATCAACGCGATGATGACCCAGGCGCCGTGGCTGAACTTCGTGATGGCGATGACGATGGCGACGATCAGGGTCAGCACCGCACCGCCTCCGTTGATGACCAGGCCGGTGCGCCAGCCCGGCTCCCGGAGACGCAGGTGGTGCTTGGCCATGCCGGCCTGGCTCAGGGTGAAGCTGGTGAACACACCGATGGCGTACAGGGGGATCAGCCGGTCAACCTTGGCGCCGGTGGCCACGACGAGCACGGCGGCCGTGACCGACAGGGCCACGATCCCGTTCGAGAAGACCAGACGGTGCCCGCGCTTCGTGAGCTGGCGCGGCATGAAGCGGTCACCGGCCGCGAAGCTGGCGAGCCGGGGAAAGTCGGCGAAGCTCGTGTTCGCGGCGAGGACGAGGATCAGCATCGTGCCCGCCTGCAGGCTGAAGAACAGGATGTTGCCGGCCAGCCCACCGCCGTAGACGAGGCGGCCGATCTCGGAGATCACGGTCGGCGTGCCCTCGGAGAACGGCGCGGCACGGACCTTGCCGGCGAGGATCGACAGGCCGAGGAACATGAGCCCGAGCGCCGTGCCCATCACGACGAGGGTCTGGCGGGCGTTGCGCCACTCGGGCTTGCGGAAGGCGGGTACGCCGTTGGAGATGGCCTCCACGCCGGTCACCGCGGCCCCGCCCGAGGCGAACGATTGGAGGACCTTGTAGAGGCTGGCGCCGAGGAACAGGCCCATGCCCGCCTGCCCGAAGGGCACCATGCCCGGCGCCCGTGCCTGGACGGGCAGGTCGCCGAAGAACATGCGGGCGAAGCCCCACCCGAGGAGGACCGCCATGTTCAGGATGAAGAAGTACGTGGGGACGGCGAACACCTTCCCCGACTCCTTCACGCCCCGGAGGTTCCCGAAGGCGATGATGACGATGAAGGCGAGGGAGATCTCCACGCGATAGGGCGCGAGGGCGTCGAAGGCCGAAGCCAGCGCCGCGGTCCCGGCGGCCACCGACACCGCGACGGTGAGGATGTAGTCGGTCAGCAGTGAGACGCCGGCGATCTGCGCGGGCAGGATCCCGAAGTTGTCCTTCGTGACGATGTAGGCGCCGCCGGCGCTCGGGTAGGCCTTGATGGTCTGGCGGTAGGACAGGATCAGGAAGCCGAGCACCACGAGGATGGCCACGGTGATCGGCACGACGAGCGAGAACGCGGCCACGCCCACCGCAGGTACGAGCTGGCGCAGGATCTCTTCGGTGGCGTAGGCGGAGGAGGAGAGGTTGTCGCTCGCGAACACCGCCAGTGCGGTGGGCTTGCCGAGCCGCTCGTGCTCGAGCTGGTCGGTGTGCAGCGGCGGCCCGAGCAGCTTGTTCTTCAGCGAGTAGAGCCGCGACTCGGGCAGCTGCGCGGCGGACGATGGCGGCAGCGGACGAGGACCCGGGGCGCCCCCGTCCTCGGAGGGCGCCTGGCCGGAAGGCCGGCTGATCGGAGGAGCGGTCACGGCGGGACAGCGTGGCGCGTCGGCCCCGGCCACGCCAGGCGGCGGCTCGGAAGTCGCCGGCTGGCCACGTCCGCCCGAGCCGGGCGTCCGCCGCTCCGAGCCGCCCCGAGCCGGAGCCCAACCGGAGTCGAGCCGGAGTCGAGCCGGAGCCGAGCCGGAGCCGAGCCGGAGCCGAGCCCGGCGCGGCGCCGCTGGGGGAGCCGCCGGGGCTGGTCGGTAGGCTCGCCGGCGATGGCTGACGAGCGCACCAGCGGCCAGGCGCTCGGCCCCAACGCCTGGCTCGTCGACGAGATGTACGAGCGGTTCCGCGACGATCCGGGTTCGGTGAGCGAGAGCTGGCGCGAGTTCTTCGCCGACTACCAGAGCGACGCCGAGGCGGGCGCCGGGCCCGGTCCGGACGTCGCACAGCCTGCGACCGGGCGCCGCAGCGGTGCGGCCAACGGGGGTGCCACGCCCGCCGAGACGGCCGGCGAGACGCCCGGCGCGGCGAGCCCGACGACGTCGGCGGCCGATGGCGACGCGGCGGCCGAGCGCGACGGGGCGGGCGGGCCGTCGGCGGCGCGCTCGCCGGCCGCGCCGCCGGCCACGTCGACCGGGGGGGCGCGAGGCGATGGCCACGACGCCGTTGCCTCCTCCTCGGCGCCGGCGACCTCGACCGCGGCCTCCACGGGCGGTCCGACCGCCGGCGAGCGGACGGCGCAGGCGTCGTCCGCGCCTCCGCCGCCGGGGAAGGCATCGTCCGGGAAGGCGGGCCCGTCCGGTGCCGCAGGCCCGTCCGGGAAGGCAGCGCCCGGGAAGGGAGGCGCGTCGGGCACGGCGGCGCCGACGGGCCCGGCTGCCGGTCGCCCGCCCGGCACGGCGACGGCGGCGGCTTCCGGCTCCGCGCCGAGCGGGCACGACGGGGCCGCGCCGGCACCACTGCGCGGTGCGTCCGCTCGCATCGTCGCCAACATGGAGGCCAGCCTCGCCGTCCCCACGGCGACGTCGTTCCGGGAGGTCCCCGCCAAGCTCCTCGAGGTCAACCGCAAGGTGATCAACGGCTACCTGGGCCGGACCCGCGGCGGCAAGGTCAGCTTCACCCACCTCATCGGCTTCGCGGTGGTGACCGCCATCAACGACACGACGCCGGTGATGAACGCGAACTACCTCGAGGTCGACGGCAAGCCCCACGTCGTCCGCCACGACCGCGTGAACCTCGGTCTCGCCGTCGATCTCGAGAAGGCGGACGGCAGCCGCACGCTGCTCGTCCCCGTCATCAAGGGAGCGGACAGCCTCGACTTCCGGGGCTTCTGGGGCGCCTACGAGGACGTCATCCGCAAGGTCCGCTCCAACAAGCTCGGGCCGGACGACTTCGCCGGAGCGACGGTCACCCTCACCAACCCGGGGACGATCGGCACGGTCCAGTCGGTGCCGCGCCTCATGCCCGGGCAGGGGGTGATCGTGGGTGTCGGCCGGCTCGACTACCCGGCCGCCTTCTCCGGTGCCGACCCTTCGGCGCTGGCGGGGCTCGGCGTGTCGAAGGTGATGACGATCACGTCCACCTATGACCACCGCATCATCCAGGGCGCCGAATCGGGACTGTTCCTCAAGCGCGTCTCCGAGCTGCTCATGGGGGCCGACGGCTTCTACGACTCGGTGTTCCGGTCGCTCGGCGTGCCCTACGAGGCCGTCCGCTGGTTGCCCGACCAGAACCCGGTCGACCGTGAGCAGTCGATGCTCGAAAAGCAGATGCACGTCCAGACGCTGATCAACGCGCACCGCGTGCGCGGGCACCTCATCGCCGACCTCGACCCGTTGGCGTGGAAGGAGCCGCACATGCACAGCGAGCTCGACCCCGCCACCTACGGGCTGACGATCTGGGACCTCGACCGCGAGTTCCTCACCGACGGCTTGGCCGGCACCGAGCGGATGCCGCTCGGCGACATCCTCAAGGTCCTGCGCGACGCCTACTGCCGGCGGATCGGCGTCGAGTACATGCACATCCAGGAGCCGGCCGAGAAGCGCTGGATCCAGGAGCAGGTGGAGGGCGCGCCGGCCACGCTCGAACCGGACGTGCAGCGCCACATCCTCGACCGGCTCAACGCGGCCGAGGCGTTCGAACGCTTCCTCGCCACGAAGTACCTCGGGCAGAAGCGCTTCGGCATCGAGGGGGCCGAGTCCGCGATCCCGATCCTCGACGCGATCCTGGAGGCCGCCGCCGGCGATGCGCTCGACGGTGCGGTGCTGGGCATGGCGCACCGGGGCCGGCTGAACGTGCTCGCCAACATCGTCGGCAAGTCGTACCGCCAGCTCTTCAAGGAGTTCGAGGGCTACATCGACCCCGACTCCACGCAGGGCTCCGGTGACGTGAAGTACCACCTCGGCCAGACGGGGACGTTCCGGTCCCGTCTCGGCCGGGAGATCCCGGTGGAGCTGGCCGCCAACCCGTCGCACCTCGAGGCGGTCGATCCCGTGGTGGTCGGCATCGTCCGCGCCCGCCAGGACCGCATCGACCAGCCCGAGTCGTTCTCGGTGCTGCCCGTCCTCGTGCACGGCGACGCCGCGTTCGCGGGCCAGGGTGTCGTGGCCGAGACGCTGAACCTGTCGAGCATCAAGGGCTACCGCGTCGGCGGCACGATCCACCTGATCATCAACAACCCGCTCGGCTTCACGACCCCGCCGGACGCTGCCCGCTCGTCGGAGTACTGCACCGACGTGGCCAAGATGGTCCAGGCCCCGATCTTCCACGTGAACGGCGACGATCCCGAAGCGTGCGTGCGGGTCGCGCAGCTCGCCTACGCCTACCGCCAGGCGTTCCACAAGGACGTCGTCATCGACATGATCTGCTACCGCCGCCACGGGCACAACGAGGGCGACGACCCGAGCTACACGCAGCCGATCATGTACAAGCGGATCGACGCCAGGCGTTCGGTGCGCAAGCTGTACACCGAGTCGCTCGTGAAGCGGGGCGACATCACGATCGAAGAAGCCGAGGCCGCGCTCGACGACTTCGGCGCCAAGCTGCAGGCCGCGCTGGAGGAGACCCGTTCCGACGCCCCGCCGGGCACGATCACCGCGAAGCCTCCGGCGCCGGCCGTCGGGGTGCTGCCCCACGTCGACACCGGCGTCGCCCGCGACCGGCTCGAGGAGCTCTACCGGAAGCTCGGCTCCGTCCCCGAAGGGTTCGTGGTCCATCCCAAGCTGGCCAAGCAGTTCGAGACCCGCGACAAGATGTTCGCCGGCGGCGAGGTCGACTGGGCGCTGGCCGAGGCCCTGGCCTTCGGGTCGCTGCTGGTGGAGGGCACGCCGATCCGGCTGTCCGGCCAGGACACCCGGCGGGGCACGTTCTCCCAGCGTCACTCGGTGCTCGTCGACTTCGACACGGGGGCGGAGTTCGCACCGCTCGCCCACCTCGCCCCCGGCCAGGGCAAGGTCTGGATCTACGACTCGCTGCTCTCGGAGTACGCCGCCCTCGGCTTCGAGTACGGCTACTCGGTCATCGCCGACGGCACGCTCGTGTGCTGGGAGGCCCAGTTCGGCGACTTCGTCAACGGCGCGCAGATCGTCATCGACCAGTACCTGGTGGCCGCCGAGGACAAGTGGGAGCAGCGCTCGGGCCTCGTGCTGCTGCTGCCCCACGGCTACGAGGGCCAGGGCCCCGAGCACTCCTCGGCGCGCATCGAGCGGTTCCTGACGCTGTGCGCCGAGGACAACCTCCAGGTCTGCAACGCCTCCACGTCGGCGCAGTACTTCCACCTGCTGCGCCGACAGATGCGCCGGGACGTGCGCAAGCCGCTCGTGGTGTTCACGCCCAAGTCCCTGTTGCGGGCGCGCTCGGCGCGATCGCCGATCGACGAGCTCACGTCGGGTTCGTTCCGCGAGGTGCTCGACGACGCCTCGGTCGCCGATCCGACCGGCGTGACGCGCCTGGTGCTGTGCTCCGGCAAGGTGGCGCACGACGCGCTGGCCAAGCGGGACAAGGACGGACTGACCGCAGCCGCGGTGGTCCGGGTCGAGCAGCTGTACCCGTTCCCCCGCAAGGAGATCGGCGAGCTGCTCGCCCGCTACGAGTCGGTCGAAGAGGTGGTGTGGCTCCAGGAGGAGCCCGACAACATGGGCCCGCGGGCCTTCGTCGCGGAACGGCTGCGACCGCTGCTGCCGCCCGGCGTCGGCTACCGGGAGGTCGCCCGGGTCGGTTCCGGTTCGCCGGCCACCGGCAGCCACACCATCCACGTACAGGAGCAGCAGGCCATCGTCGACGCCGCCTTCGACGGCCTCAAGTAGCCCACGGGAACGGAACCGCCCGTTCCGCCCGTTCCGCCCGTCCCACCGTCCTATCCCCGTCCCACCCACCCGCACCCTCCCGAAGTGGTCGCAGAATCTGGAAAAGAACCCCGTGCCCGGTCAGGCGGCCGGCCGCGAACGACGCTCGCGGCAGCGACGCCGGAGGTCTCGGACCGTCTCGAGGACCTCCGCGGGGTGCTGCCAGACCTGCACGTCGGTGACACGGGCGACCTCGTAGCCGTCGGCTTCGAGCTGGCGCTGGCGGGCGGCGTCGGCCACCCGGTCGACGAGCGCCGCGTGGAACCGTTCGCTGTCCACCTCGAGCACGCCGCACCGCCGATGGTCGACGAAGTCGACGCGACCGGTCCACGTCCCGCCGCCGAGATCGACCTGGCGGTCCATGGGCGCCTCGCCCGCTGCTCTCAGGATCTGCATGACCCGTGCCTCGAGGTTGCTCGCCGGGGGCACGTACGACTCACCACGGGCGTCGAGCAGGCCCCGGAGAGCCCGCACTCCGTGGCGGCCTCGCGTGCCGAGCAGCTCCATGGCTCGACGGACGGCGGCGCCGGTGAGGAGACGCCGGCTCCACGCGCTGTCGAGGGCGCGCTCGAGCCGGCCGACGCTCAGCGTCTCGGCGAGCTCGACGATGCACAGCTCCGGCCGGACGATGGGCACACCATCGAGCGCCGTCAGGAGCGCGCTCGGCAGGGCCCGGGGCCGGCGGGAGATGGCCAGGCGGACGTGATCGCTGCCGTAGGTGCGCGCCTGCGTCACGACAACCGGGCGCAGACTGAAGCCGGGGACCGTCCACAGCGCCGCCGCGGGCGCGCTGCTGAGGAAGGCACCGGGTCCAGCGTCCAGCACGCCGGCGAGCGCCCGCTGGACCGCGGTCGGCCCGGCGGCGACGTTGCGCAGCACGTTGCGGGAGAGCTGCTCCCAGGGAGGCCGGTCCGCGAGGCGCTTCCACGCACGCTCGTCGACCACGTCGCCCAGCACCTGCCAGCGCGCGATCAGCCCGTGCTGCGCGCCGGCCTTCTCGAACAGTGTCCGAAGCCGTTCCACTGCACCATCCCACCAAGGGGGTCTGACAGTCCGCCTCGGGCGACGGCTCCAGCGCCCTCTCCGCGCCCACCCACCATCCGAAGTGGTCGCAGAACCGGGACAGTTCTTGTCCCGGTCCACTACGGCGTGTGCGGAGGACGCGGCGCTAGCGGAGGGGGAAGCCGACGACGGCTTCGAGCTCGGCGATGGCGTCGTCGGGGTCGACCACCTTGATGGTGGTCATGCCGAGCTGGCGGGCGGGTTTGAGGTTGACGCCGAGGTCGTCGAGGAACACGGCCTCGTGCGGCGCGATGCCGAGCCGGTCGCAGGCGATCTCGTAGAAGCGCGGGTCCGGCTTGCGCACGCCGACCTTCGACGACTCGACGACCTCGTCGAACTGGGTGAGCACCTCGTCGCGCCCCGGGGCGCGGCCACTGTCGGCAAGCTCGTCGAACGCGACCCAGTTGTTGGTCAGGCAGGCCGTCTTGAGCCGCTCGCCGCAGCGCCGCACCGCCTCGACCATCGCGGGGCGGACCTCTCCGGCGAGCAAGGGCATGATCTCGCGCGCCGCCACCTCGTGGCCGAGCGCCCGAGCCTCGGACTCGAACAGCGCGCAGAACTCGTCGAAGTCGACTTCGCTGCGCTCGAAGCGGGCCCAGGCGTTCGTGTCGGCATTCGTCGAGTTGATCGTGCGGAGGAGACCGTCGGGCAGGCCGCGCTCGCGCTCGTAGCGGGCGAAGGCCTCGAAGGGGCTCGACAGGATCACGCCGCCGAAGTCGAACAGCGCCGCGGTGATGGGCATGGCGGGCGATCCTACGAGCGCGCTGGGCGCCATCGAGCGGATCCGTCGGGTGGGTCGACCGTGGGTCGACCGTGGGTCGACCGTGGGTCGACCGTGGGTCGACCGGCAGGATCCGCACGGGTACGCCCTGCACCTGCTTGACTTTGCACTCGCATGCAGCGTCCAGGCGGCAATCGCCGCGATATCGAACGATCTGCGCTCCCGTCGGTCGTCGTGCGAGGGGGACGATGATCAACGAGCGCGTCATCGTGGACGGCTCGAACATCGCGACCGAGGGCCGCACGCTGCCGTCGCTGGCGCAGCTGGACGAGGCGGTCCGGGCCTTCACCGCGGAGTTCCCTCAGTCGGCCATCACGGTCGTGGTCGACGCGACCTTCGGTCACCGGATCGCCGACGACGAGAAGGAAGCCTTCGAAGAGGCGGTGCTGGCGGGCGAGCTGGTGACGCCTCCGGCCGGGGCCATCGGCCGAGGCGACGCCTTCGTGCTGACGATCGCCGATCGGGCGAACGCGACGGTGTTCTCGAACGACTCGTTCCAGGAGTTCCACGGTCAGTACACGTGGCTGTTCGACGAGGGCCGCCTGATCGGTGGCAAGCCGGTCCCGTCGGTCGGGTGGATCTTCGTCCTGCGCACGCCCGTGCGGGGCCCCGTGTCGCGCCGGGCGCAGCGAGCGGCCAAGACGAAGAAGGTGTCGCCTCGCGCCGCGGTGCTGCGGGCTGCGCCAGGCGAGCGGCCGGCGATCGGCGCGACCAAGAAGGTCGCGGCCCGCCCGGCGCCGGCGCGCCGTCGCGCCAAGGCCGCGGTCCCGGCGGCCGCGCCCGACGAGGTGGTGCAGGCGGCGATCGACGAGGCCGCCTCGGTGGGTGGCGGCACAGCGGTCGCCACCTCGATGGAGGAAGGTGAGCGCCGCGGCCGGCGGCGCCGGCGCACCGGCGCCACCGCGAAGGCGGTGGAGCCGGTCAACGACCCGCTGCCCTTCCTCGAGTTCGTGAGCGCCCACCCCGTGGGTTCGATGGTGGAGGGAACCGTGGACCGGTTCTCGTCGCACGGCGCTTACGTGGTCGTCGAGCGAGCGCAGTGCTACCTGCCGCTCCGCTCGATGGCCGACCCGCCCCCCAAGAGCGCCCGTGAGGTGCTCAAGGTGGGCGACACCCGCTCCTTCGTCGTGGAGTCGTTCGACTCGCCTCGGCGGAGCATCGACCTGGCCATCCCGAGCACGGCGTCCACGGCGCCGTCCGGCGAGGCCGAGCCACCGACACCCGCCGAGGAGGCACCCACCATGGCACCTGCGAAGAAGGCAGCGGCCAAGAAGTCAACCACCAAGAAAAGCACCGGCACAGCTGCGGCCAAGCGGTCAGCGGCCGCCGCGACCGGTGTGACGACCAAGAAGGCCGGCACCGCCAAGGCCGCCACGAAGAAGGCCACGACGGCCGCGACCAAGAAGGCTTCGTCGACCGCGAGCAAGGCGACGGCGGGCAGGAAGGCCAGCGGTCCGAGCACGAAGAAGTCGACCAGCGCCAAGAAGGCCTCGGGGACGAGCGCGAAGAAGGCGGCGTCGACGACGCGGAAGTCCACGGTCACCGCCAAGAAGGCCTCGGGGACGAGCGCGAAGAAGGCGGCGTCGACGACGCGGAAGTCCACGGCCACCACGAGGAAGGCCTCGGGGACGAGCGCGAAGAAGGCGGCGTCGACGACGCGGAAGTCCACGGCCACCACGAGGAAGGCCTCGGGGACGAGCGCGAAGAAGGCGACCGGCGCAGGCAAGTCGTCGTCGTCGAGGAAGACGACCGGCACGGCCAAGACCACGGCGACGAAGACGACGGCGAGGAAGACCACGGCGAAGAAGGCGACGGCGAGGAAGGCGTCGGTCCCGAGCACGCCCGGGGCCTGAACCGGCCCGCCTCCTCACCGGTGACGTCGGCGGTGGGCGCACATGCCCACCGCCGCTACGGTCGGCCCGGTGCGAATCGCCACCTGGAACGTCAACTCCCTCAAGGCCCGGCTGGCCCGGGTCGAGGAGTGGATCGGGTACGCCGAGCCGGATGTCGTCTGCCTCCAGGAGACGAAGCTCGCCGACACCGCGTTCCCGTCCCTCACGTTCGCCGCGCTGGGCTACGAGTCGGTGCACCACGGTGAGGGCCGGTGGAACGGCGTGGCCATACTGAGCCGCATCGGCCTGTCCGATGCGCACGCAGGGTTCCTCGACGACGGTGAGCCAGACCGGGAGGCCCGCCTGGTCTGGGCCACATGCGGGGATCTGCGCGTCGCCAGCGTCTACGTGCCCAACGGGCGGGCCGTCGACCACGACCACTACCGCTACAAGCTCGACTTCCTCGACCGGCTTCGGGCGAGCCTCGAACACGGCTGCTCGCCCTCGGACCGGATCGTCGTCTGCGGTGACTTCAACATCGCGCCGGCGGACGACGACGTGTACGACCCGGCCGCGTTCGTCGGCTCCACCCACGTGAGCGACGAGGAGCGCGCGGGTCTGGCACGGCTGAGCGAGTGGGGACTCGTCGACGTGTTCCGCCGGCTGCGCCCCGAGCCGTGCCTGTACTCATGGTGGGACTACCGCGCCGGGAACTTCCACAAGCACCTCGGCATGCGCATCGATCTCGTCCTCGGCACGCCGCCCGTCGCCGCCGCGGCCACCTTCGCGCTGATCGACCGGCAGGCCCGCAAGGGGACCGGGCCCTCCGATCACGCGCCGCTGTTCGTCGACGTCGACCTCGACCCGGCGATCGTCCCGTGACCGCCGAGCCGCCCCGTGACGGGCCGGTGATCCCGAGGCTCTTTTCGGCCGCGTCGGAGGAGGTCTCGGACCGCCGGCGCGAGCTGCGGCGGTTGGGCGGGGCGACGCGGGCGTTGATCGAGCGGCTGGTGCACACCCCGGCGGACGAGGCGGAGCTGGCGGCCATGGCCGACGAGGTCGAGGCGCTGGTGCGGCGGCTCCCGGAGCGCCAGGGCCGCAGCGCCTACGACGGCTTCGCCGAGGTGTCGATGGCCGGGAGCGATCCCGAGCTCGGTGCCTTCTTCGACCACAGCCCGTTGATCGGGCTGGCCAACCCGCTCTCGCCGCCGCTGCACCTGACCATCGAGGCCGACAGGGTGACGGGCACCGCGGTGTTCGGCTCGGCGTACGAGGGCCCGCCGGGGCACGTCCACGGTGGCTACATCGCCGCGGCGTTCGACGAGCTGCTCGGCGCGGCTCAGACCCTGTCCGGCGCACCCGGCATGACGGGCCGGCTCATCGTGCACTACCGGTCGCCGACGCCGCTCCACGAGGAGCTGCGCCTCGAGGGCCGGTTCCTGCGCCGCGACGGTCGCAAGGTCTTCACCGAGGGGTCGATGTGGGTGGGTGACCGCCTCACCGCCGAGGCCGAGGGTCTGTTCGTCTCGGTCCCGGCCGAGCGGTTCATGGTCATGCGCCGCGAGCGCGACAGCGACGGCGGCGCGCCGCCCTCCTAATCGCCCGAGGGCGGGCCGGGCAGATCGCCCCGAGCGGGGCCGACCTCCGACGCAGCCTCGCCGACCCGGCGCCGCAAGGCCACGGCCGCGCCGGCGAGAGCCGCGCCGGCGGCCACCATCGCCGAGCCGGCGAGCGCGGGGCCGGTCACGTCGGCTCCGGTGCGGGCCAGCTCGCCGCCCGCGCCGTCGCCACCGGTCCCACCGTCGCCACCGGTCCCACTGCCGCTCGAACCGCCCCCGCCCAACGTCGTCGACGTGGCCGCCGAGGTCCCTGTGGTCCCCGTGGTCGTCGTGGTGGACACGGGTGGCGGCTCGACCGGGATGCGCAGCATGAGCTCGACGTTGTGCGCCTCGGCGCCGCCGATGTGGCCGGCTCGGCTGACCTGCGCGTCGTTGGCGGCCAGCTCCCGGCTCATCGATGCCAGCCCGAGCAGGCTGCGGTCGTCGTACGGCACCGACGCCGGCGCGGCGTGCTCGATGACCGTGCAGAAGATCGACAGCGTGCCGTCGCGGTTGTCGGCCAGCTCCACGAGGCGAGCCTGCTGGGGGTAGTCGACGTGGCTGGCCGTGTTGATCTCCCAGAAGCCGCCGGTGAGGCCGAGAGGGTCGGGGTGGGGCGTGACCTCGTGGCGATGCGTGTGGCCGTTCACCCAGGCGACGACGTTCGGGTACCGCAGCAGCGTGGCCACCACCTCGGGGCCCTGGACCCGGCGCTCCGTGGGCCGGGCCGGGTCCGGGTCGCCCGCGTCCATGGTGGCCGGCGTGTGGTGGCTGAACACGAGGACGTGGACACCGTCACGACCCGTCCGCACGACGGTGCCCGAGGCGTCGACGTACCACGCGGCGCGGGCCCGCAGCTCCGCCTCCAGCCAGCGGAGCTGACCTTCACCGATGGATCCGGCTGCGCCGTTGGGACCGCCGGCCCGGTTGCAGGTGTCGAGGCTGACGCCCACGACGCCCGGGGCGATGTCGAACGTGAACGCAAGGGGCCCGCCGTCGAGGTGGTCGGTCGTGTAGCCGTGACCGCCCGGGGACGTCGGTGAGGCGAGCATGGCCCGGGCGAAGTCGGTGGGCGACAGTGACCGACGGTCGGCGTCGGGCGTCACGATGCGAGCGGGGTAGCGACCGGCGCGCAGATCCGCAAGGAAGGTGGCGGGATCGCGCAGGAGGCGCAGGACGAACGTGATCGGGTCGTCGCCCGGAGGCACGCCGGTCACCTTGAGGCGGCCCGTCAGGATGGCGTCGAGGGCGGCGGACGGGGCGGCGTTGCCCTGGATGAGACCGTCGTGGTTCCCGTAGGTCGCGATCCACGGCAACCCGACGCCCGGCGAGGGAAACGGTGCGATGGCCGACTCGAGCAGACCCGCGATGTCGGGGTAGCCGAGGTCGTCCTTGTAGCCATCGCGGACGGACGGGTCGGGATGCCAGTACGTGGGGTTCGAGTCCGACGTGTCCTGGACACCTTCGTAGCGCCCGACCTCGCCGCTGTCGGCGCGCACCGACCCGCCGTCCAGCAGCCCTACGAACCGGTCGAGCTCGTTGCGCTGGCAGTTGTCGATGTTGTCGCCGGTGGATACCGCGACGTCGAACGGTCGGCCGGTCACCGGGGCGCCGCGGAGGCTGCCGACCCTGGTGAGCATGGAGGCGGCCACCTGCCCGGTGAGCGTCTCCTGCGGCCGGTAGGCGCCGCGGAACACCGGGTGGGCCGGGTCGAGGAACTCGACGCGGCCGGGGCTCTGGGCGTCGATCACGTGGATGTCCGTGAGGTGGACGAGAGCGGCGAGCGCCAGGCGGCGCTCGTCGCGGTCCGCGCCGGGCGCACCGAGCTCGGCGCGCACGAGCATGGGCCAGCCGGGTGCGTCGACGAGGCGCTGGTACACGCCGGCGCCGCCGGGCGCGACCGTGGCCGCGAGCGTCGTGCCGGTGGGGTCGACGGCGGATGCGAGCGACACGACCCGAGGCGCCGCGGCTGCCGTTCGCCACCGCAGCAGCGGCCCACCGATCGCGACGCCCGCCGCGGTGGCGCCGGCCCCGGTCAGGAAGCCGCGCCGCCCGACGGAAGGCGGGTCTGCGCTCACGGCCGCACGCCCAGGTAGCGCTCGACCAGCGCGACCTCGTCGTGGAGGTGCTCGCGCAGTCCCGACACGATGGTTCGCTCGGCCCGGCCTCCGAGCAGCGGCACGTGGACGCGCACGTCGCCCTCGGCGCGGCGCAGCGTCGCCCCGGCGTCACCGTCGGCCGGGTCGAGCCGGTAGTGGCCCGAGCAGCTCAACCGGTCGGGATAGTGGTCGGGCAGCATCCGGAACGTCACCGATCGGGTGGCGAGGTCGTGCTCGGAGTCCTCGACCCAGCTCAACTTGTCGGGGTCCACGACGGCTCGCACGGCGCCGTTGACCTCACCGGTGAACCGGTACCTCACCTGCAGGTGGACGCGGTCGCCGTCCCGCTCGCGGCTGAGCACGTCGGGCCGGCCGAGCTTCGGCGCGTCCGCGAGCGCCTCGTAGAAGGCGGCGTCGGCGTAGGCCGCGGCCACGGCGTCGGGCGGGGCGGCGAGTGCCTGCGTCAGTGCGAAGTGCACGACGTCATCGTGGCAGGCCTGGGACCGGCGCGTCGGCGAGGGACGCTCGTGCCAGGACCCGGAGCACGTCGGCGCCGTACTCGGCCGCCTTCACTGCGCCGACACCGGGCACCGCGGCGAGCTGGTCCACCGTGGCTGGCCGCACGCGGGCCACCTCGGCGAGCGCGTCGTCCCCGAACACGATCCCGCCGGGCATGCCCACGGAGTCGGCGACGCGGCGGCGCCACTCGTGGAGCGCGTGCAGCACCTCGCCGTACGCACCCGGCTCGTGGGTCACCTCCAGGCGGGCCCGTGCCCGGGCCAACCCACGGTCGTGCATGACCTCGCCGGCGGCGGCTCGGAGCTGGTGCGTGGCGGTGCGCAGCGCGCCGATGTAGGGCGACGGCTTGCGCCGTAGCGCCCGCTCACCGAAGGACCGCTCCTCGGCCCAGGTGATGCGCAGGGCCTGCTCGGCCCGGGTGACGGCGACGTAGAGCAGCCGCCGCTCCTCGGCCTTGGCCTCGTCGGTGCGGGCGTGGGAGATCGGTACGAGGCCGTCTTCGAGCCCGGCCAGGTGGACGACGGGCCACTCGAGTCCCTTCGCGGCGTGGAAGGTGACCACCTCGACGGCGTCACGCTCGGAGACGTCGTCGCCCTGGAGGTTGGCCGCGAGCCACGAGCGCAGCTCCTGGACGGTGCCGGTCGGTTCGACGGCGGTGAACTCGTCGCCGAGGCGGACCAGCGCTTCGAGCGCCTCGAGCCGCGACTGCTCCGCGTCGGTGCGGGCCTCGTCCGTGCGGGCGTCGCGCTCGGCCCCGACGGTGGCCGCCAGATCGGCGAGGGCCGGCCGGGCCGGCGTCTCCCGGCGACCGAGCTCCCGCAGGGCCGCGCCGACGTCCGGGCGGGCGAGGAACGGGGCCGCGCCCCGTACCCGGTACGGGATGCCGGCCCGCCGCAGCGCCTGCTCGATCAGGGCGGTCTGGGCGTTCGTGCGCACCAGGATCGCCTGGCGCGCCCAGCGGCCACCGGGCTGGTGCGCGTCGCGCACGGCACGGGCGACGCCTCGGGCCTCGTCGTCGTCGGTCGGGTAGGCCACGATGTCGGGCACGGGACCGCTCGGCCGGTGGGCCGCCAGTGGCCGCACCCGGCCGGCTCCGCCGTCGAGCACGGCCGCGGCCACGGCCAGGACCTCGGGCGTCGACCGGTAGCTGTCGACCAGTTCGATCACCTCGGCTCCGGGATGGTGCTCCGCGAAGCGCACGAGGAAGGAGGCGTCGGCGCCGTTCCAGCGGTAGATGGCCTGGTTCGGGTCGCCGACCACGCACAGGTCGCGCCGGTCGCCCGCCCAGGCCGACAGGAGCCGGTGTTGGAGCGGGTTCACGTCCTGGTACTCGTCGACGAAGAGGTGCCTGAACCGCCAGCGCTGCGCCGCGGCGAACGCAGGGTCGTCGACCATCGCATCCGCGCAACGAGCGAGCAGGTCGTCGAAGTCGACGAGTCCCCGCATCCGCTTCTCGTTCTCGTAGCGGGCGTACAGCTCGGCGACCTTGGCGTGCGCCAGCCCGGTTCGGCGGTCCGCCCGGGCGGCGGCGGCGGCGTAGCCGTCCGGGGCCACGAGCCGGGCCCTCGCCCACTCGATCTCGGTGGCGAGCTCGCCGACCGACATGCGCGCGCTGCGCCCGAGCAGCGGTGCGAGCAGCCGGCTCTTGCGGTCGAGCAGCGCCGGCGCGCTCTGCCCCAGCCCCTTCCACCGCGTGTGCAGCTGGGCCCAGGCGACCGCGTGGAACGTCCCGGTGGTGGGCAGGTCCCGCAGTCCGAGCCGCCGGAGCCGGGAGCCGAGCTCGCCGGCGGCCTTGCGGGTGAAGGTGAGCGCGAGGACGTGGCGGGCATCGGTGCTGCCGTTGGCGCACCGGTAGGCGATGCGCCTCGTCAGCACACGGGTCTTGCCCGAACCGGCACCCGCGAGGATGCACAGCATCGGCGCGGGGGAGACGACGGCGGCGCCCTGGTGGGCGTCGAGACCCGACAGCAGCGCACCCTCGTCGACGTCCACCGCGACGATCGTACGTAACGCCCGCGGGCGGGCCGGGGTGGTGTGCGTCGCGGCCGGCCTCGGATCGGCCTTCGTGGTTACGCTCCGGCCGATGCCCTTTCCGCGCAAGCTGCTGAACGAGGGCGAGGAGCTGCTGCTCGACCTCCGGCCCCACTGGTTGTTCCTCGCCTCGCCGACGATCGCGCTGGTCGTCGCCATCGCCTTCGGGATCTTCGCGAGCCGGTGGAACCCGAGCAGCGGCAACCTCGATCTGCTGGTCACCGTGGTCGCCATCGGAGCGCTCGTGCTGGCGCTGGCCTGGTTCGGCGCCAAGTACCTGATCTGGAACACGACGAACTTCGTGCTCACGGGCGACCGCATCATCTCGCGACGGGGTGTCGTGGCCAAGCAGGCCACGGAGATCCCGCTGGAGCGGGTGAACACGGTGTTCTTCCATCAATCGGTGTTCGAGCGGATGGTCGGGGCGGGAGATCTCACGGTCGAGTCGGCCGGTGAGCGCGGCACGGAGTCGTTCACCGACATCCGCAAGCCGGCGGTGGTGCAGCGCGAGATCTACGTGGCGATGGAGGACAACGAGAACCGCAAGTTCGCGCGCATGGGCGGTGGTGCCCCCACGCTGTCGATCGCCGAGCAGCTCGAGAAGCTTCACCAGCTCGTGCAGCAGGGGGCGCTCAGTCCCGCCGAGTACGAGGCGCAGAAGGCCAAGCTGCTGGGCGCCTAGCGGTCCCATGGCCGAACCACCGCACCTGCGGGTCGTGAGCCTCGTGCCGTCGGTGACCGAGACGCTCCACGGCTGGGGGATCGACCCGGTGGCCTGCACGCGCTTCTGCGAGCGGCCGGACCTGCCGCACGTCGGCGGCACGAAGGATCCCGACCTGGCCGCCATCGTCGCGCTGCACGCCGATCTGGTGGTGATGTGCGACGAGGAGAACCGCGAGGAGGACGCCCTGGCGCTCACGGCGGCTGGCATCGCGGTCCACTCCTGCTCGCCGCGGACCGTCTCGGGCGTGGCTCGCGCGCTGGAGGGGTTGGCGACGGCGGTGGGCGCGGGCGTGCGGCCCCTGCCCGGCCTGCCGGCTCCGGCGCCGGTGGAGCGGCGCGCGTTCGTGCCGATCTGGAGGCGGCCGTGGATGACGCTGTCGGCCGACACGTACGGCTCCTCGCTGCTCGCCCACCTGGGCGTGGGCAACGTCTTCGGCGGCGCCGCCCTGCGCTATCCGGAGGTGGACCTGGCCGGTGCCGCCCGGCGGCGCCCGGACCTCGTCATCGCACCCAGCGAGCCGTACCCGTTCGGGCCGCGCCATGTCGCCGAGCTGTCCCAGGTCGCCCCCGTGGTCCTGGTGGACGGAGCGGACCTGTTCTGGTGGGGCGTCCGCACGCCCGCCGCCCTGGAGCGGCTGCGCGCGCGCCTGGACCAAGTGGCGTGACGCGAGCGAGCCCCGACCACCTGGGTCGGGGCTCGCCTTCGCGTCGGCCGGCGGAAGGGGGTGCCGGCGGTTGCGGGTTCAGATGGGGTCGTTGTAGACCCGGCGCTGCTCGACGTGGGCGACGTCGCCGCGACCCCGTGTCGACAGCATGTAGACGAGCGACACGACGAAGCCGACGGCGCCGGCGATCATCAGGATGACGCCGATCGTGGCGAGGTCGACGTTGTTGATGTTGTCGGTGATGGCGTACTTCAACACCGCACCGATCACGAAGAGCAGGATGCTCACTCCGACCGTCATGGGTTCCTCCTGTGCTGCGCCGCCCTCGGGCGGGGGCGATCCTTGGCTGCGCCACCTGTACCCGGCGGTGTCGAGCCGGATGACCACGCCGGTCACCGTGCCGGCGCGGCTCGTCTCTCAGCGTGACCTCGCCGTCGCTCCGGATGCGGCTCGGGCGGCGGTCGTGGCGGCGACGGCCCCGTCGACGGCGCGCACCTTCCAGCCGTCGTGCAGCGCCCCCCTCTCGGTCAGGGCCACCACGCACCCGCCGAAGCCGGCTCCGGTCAGCCGGGCGCCGTGGACGCCCGCCGTCGCGCCGAGGTGCTCGACGAGGGCGTCCAACGCGGGAGTCGAGACCTCGAAGTCGTCACGCAGGCTGGCATGGCTGGCCGCCATCAGCGCCCCGGCCGCGGCGGCGTCGCCGGACCGCAGCGCGGTGGCGCAGGCGCGCACCCGCTCGTTCTCCGCGAGCACGTGGCGGGCCCGGCGCCTGAGCACCGGCTCGGCCAATGCCGCCTCGTCGCCCGGTGCCAGCAGCCGCAGCGGGCCGAGCGCCGCCTCGGCCGCCGTCACCTCGGCGCGCCGCTGGGCGTAGGCCGAACCGGCCAGCCGCCGTGGCTCGCCGGAGTGGACGACGACCACGTCGACGCCTTCGGGCAGCGGCACCGGTTCCACCAATAGGCCGGTGCAGTCGATCAGCAGGGCGTGCCCGGCCACGCCGGCCACCGAGGCCAGCTGGTCCATGATCCCGCAGGGCACGCCCGACGCCCACTGCTCGGCCCGCTGGCACAGCCGGGCCAGGGCGACATGGGGCCAGGGCCCGGGCTCGGCGTCGAGGGCGAGCGCCACGGCGACCTCGAGCGCGGCGCTGGAGGACAGACCCGCACCGACCGGCAGCGTCGTGGCCACCTCGCCTTCGAGACCGTGCGCGGGCCCCAGCTCGTGGGTCACGCCCGCGACGTAGCGCGCCCAGTCGGGCACGACGACGCCGGGCCCGGGGTCGGGAGTCAGGGCGAGCAGCGCCGGCTCCGGTTCGGTGTCGGAGGTCAGACGGATGGAGGGGCCGCGCCGCCGCCCGCGGATCGTCGTGGCGAGATGGATCGCCATCGGCAGCACGAGCCCGCCGGTGGTGTCGGTGTGGTCCCCGATGAGGTTGACCCGGCCGGGGGCGACGGCCAGGACGGGAGGGGGCGCGGGGTCGGCGGCCATGGGGGCCGGACGGTAGACCCGGTCCGCACCGGCGTCACTTGACCGCCCGGTCGAGTCGCGTGGACCATGGCGGCGTGCCACTCACGCCGCCGAACGCATCCGGGATCGAGCTCTACTACGAGGAGCACGGCGACCCTTCGGGGATCCCGCTGTTGCTCGTCATGGGCCTCGGCGCCCAGTCGATCGCCTGGGACGACGCGCTCGTCGACCTCCTCGTCCAGCGGGGAGGTCGCGTGGTGCGCTTCGACAACCGCGACGTCGGCCTGTCCACGAAGACCGAAGCCGACGTCGACGTCACCACTGCGTTCCTGTCGATGGTCGCGGGCGAGCACGTCGACGTGCCGTACCTGCTCGACGACATGGCTGCGGACGCGGCCTCCCTGCTCGATCACCTGGGGCTCGAGTCGGCGCACGTGGTCGGCGCCTCCATGGGCGGGATGATCGCCCAGGCCCTCACGATCGGGTACCCCGACCGAGTGCGGAGCCTCACGTCGATCATGTCCACCACGGGCGACCGGGATGTCGGCCAGCCGAGTCCGGACGTGGCGCCGATCCTGATCCAGGCGCGCCCGGTGGACCGCGAGGCCGCCATCGAGCAGGGCGTCGTCACCTCCCGGCTGATCGCGTCCCGGGACCACTTCGACGAACCCCGAACCAGGGAACGGGTCGCCGCCGCCTACGACCGCGCCTTCCACCCCAAGGGCGTCGGTCTGCAGCTGCTGGCGATCGTCGCCTCGCCGTCGCGCACGGAGGCGCTGCGCGAGGTCCGGGTGCCTGCACTGGTCGTCCACGGCGACGCCGATCCGCTGGTCCATCCGAGCGGTGGCCTGCGCACCGCCGAGGCCATCCCGGGGGCGCGCCTCGAGATGGTCCCCGGGATGGGCCACGACCTGCCGGAGGCCCACTGGCCCCGGATCGTCGACGCCATCTGGGACATCGTCGAGCGGGCCGAGAGCGAGCGGACCGCGGCCGATCCCGGTGCCGCCGCCGGGCAGGCGCCGGCGCCGGCCTGAGGCGGTCGAGATGGGACCGCTGGCCGGCATCCGGGTGATCGAGATCGCAGGCATCGGGCCGGGTCCGTTCTGCGCCATGGTGCTCGCCGACCTCGGAGCCGAGGTCGTGCGGGTGGATCGCGCCGCGAGCGTGACGGGCTCGGGGGCCGGAGCCGACGCGCCTCCGCCCGCAGACGTCATGAACCGCGGCCGGCGCTCGATCGGCGTGGACCTGAAGCACCCCGACGGCGTGGCCACCGTCCTTCGCCTCGTCGAGTCCGCCGACGCGCTGATCGAAGGCTTCCGGCCCGGGGTCATGGAACGCCTCCGGCTCGGGCCCGACGCGTGCCACGAGCGCAACCCGCGCCTGGTCTACGGGCGCATGACCGGTTGGGGGCAGGACGGCCCGTACGCCGCCGCCGCCGGCCACGACATCAACTACATCGCGCTGGCGGGCGCCCTCGACCCGATCGGGCGCCGCGGCGAGGCACCCGTCCCGCCGCTGAACCTCGTCGGCGACTTCGGGGGCGGCGGCATGCTGCTCGCGCTCGGCGTCTGCGCGGCGCTCGTCGAAGCCGGCCGCTCCGGTCAGGGTCAGGTGGTCGACGCCGCGATGGTGGACGGCGCAGCCCTGCTCACCACCATGTTCCATGCCTTCCGGGCCATGGGCATCTGGCACGACGAGCGGGGCACGAACCTGCTCGACACCGGCGCCCACTTCTACGACGTCTACGAGTGCGCGGACGGCCGCTACGTCTCGATCGGCTCCATCGAGCCGCAGTTCTACGCCGAGCTGCTCCGGCTCACCGGCCTCGAGGGCACCGACCTGCCTTGGCAGATGGACCGGGCGCAGTGGCCGGCGATGAAGGAGCACCTCGCCGGCGTCTTCCGCACCAAGACCCGCGACGAGTGGTGCGCGCTCATGGAGGGCAGCGACGTCTGCTTCGCCCCGGTGCTGTCGCTGGCCGAGGCTCCGAGCCACCCGCACAACGTCCACCGAGGCACCTTCACCGAGGTCGCAGGCGTCGTGCAGCCGGCGCCGGCGCCCCGCTTCGACCGGACACCGGCCGGAATCGGCGCACCTCCGCCGCACGCGGGCCAGCACACCGACGAGGTCTTGGCCGCGTGGGCCGGTCTCGACGGCGACGACATCGCCAAGCTGCGCGAGTCGGGCGCGGTCGCGTAGCCGAGCACGAGCGGCGCGCCGGGGCGGCGCGAGGAGCCACGGCGGCACCCGGATAGCGTCCGAGGCCGTGCCCACCGTCGTGTGCTTCCACGCCCACCCCGACGACGAGTCGATCGCCACCGCCGGGCTCATGGCGCGGGCCAGCGCCGCGGGCCACCGGGTCGTGCTCGTCGTCGCCACCAGAGGCGAGCGCGGCACGCCGGTCCCCGGGGTGCTCGCCGACGGCGAGGACCTGTCACTGCGCCGGACGGCCGAGACCTACGAGTCGGCCCGGCGGGTCGGGGCGCAGCGCGTCGAGTTCCTCGGGTTCGTCGACTCCGACATGATGGGCGAACCGGCCAACGAGGAGCCGTGGACGTTCTGGCAGGCCGACGTCGACCACGCCGCCCGGCGCCTCTCCGTCATCCTCGACGAGGAGCGAGCCGACCTGCTGACCGTCTACGACGACAACGGCGGCTACGGGCACCCCGACCACATCCAGGTGCACCGGGTCGGCACCCGCGCCGCGTCGATGGCCGGCACCCCGGTGGTGTTCGAAAGCACCATGAACCGCACGTTCATCCAGCGCCGGATGGAGGAGATGCCCGTCCCCGTCGAGAGCACCGGCGGTGACACGGCGGCACCGTCGGGTCCACCCGATGTGTCGAACCTCGGAAAGCCCGAAGAGGAGATCACCCACCGCGTCGACGTGCGGGCCGTGCTCGATCGCAAGCGGGCCGCCATGGAGGCGCACGAGAGCCAGATCGCGCCGGACCACTTCCTGCTGGCGATGGCGCCGGAGGTCTTCGCCGAGGCCATGGGGACCGAGTGGTTCATCCTCCACGCCGGCGACGTCTCTGCGGGCTCGTGGGTCGCCGAGCTGTTCGAGCCCCACCAGCCCGGCGCCTGATCGACCGGCGGCGGTCCGGTCCGGCCATCAGCCCGGCGCCTGATCGACCGGCGGCGGTCCGGTCCGGCCATCAGCCCGGCGCCTGATCGACCGGCGGCGGTACGGTCCGGCCATGCCCGACCGCTGGACCCACACCGGCTACGCCCAGCAGCTCCACTTCGGGCCCGGAGCCGTCGAGGAGGTGCCCGACGTGCTGCGCGCGCTGGGCGCCCGCCGGGCCATGTTGGTCACGACCGCCGGGCGGGCCGCATCGGCCGACGGCCGGCGCCTCCAGGCGCGGCTGGGCCGGTCCCTGGCGTCGACGTTCGACGGCGTGTCGTCGCACGTGCCCGCGCCGGCGGTGCACGCCGCCGTGCAACAGGCCCGGCGCGACGGAGCCGACGCGGTCGTGTCCTTCGGTGGTGGGTCGTGCGCCGACCTCGGCAAGGCGGTCTGCTTCTTCACCGAGGCCGAGCAGGGCACGCCGGGCGCATCGTTCGCCGACCGGCCCGCGCTGTGGCACGTGGCCGTACCCACCACCTACTCGGGCGCGGAGCTCACGCCCTTCTTCGGGATGACCGACCCCTCCACCGGCCAGAAGTCCGGTGCCGGAGGCCCGACCATCGCGCCGATCGCCACTGTGCATGACCCGGTCCTCACGCTGTCGACGCCGCCTCGCGTCAGCGCCGAGACGGGCATGAACGCACTGGCGCACTGCGTCGAGGTGGCGTGGTCACCGGCGCGCACCCCCGAAGCCGAGGCGATCGCTCTGTCGGGCGCGGCGCAGGTCTTCCACGCCCTGCCGCGCGTGGTCGCCACGCCCGACGACCTCGAGGCCCGCACCGACATGCTCGCCGGTGCGGTGCTGGCCGGGCGGTGCCTGCAGAACGCCTCGATGGGCGTTCACCATGGCCTCGCGCAGCTCGTCGGCGGGCGCACCGGCATCCCCCACGGTCTGGCCAACGCCATGATCCTGGCCCATGCCATCCGCTTCAACGCCGACGCCGCCGAGGGGCCGGTGGCGGCGCTCGCGCGGGCGATCGGCGTCGAGGACCTCGCGGAGGCGGTGGCCGACCTCGTCCGCCGTCTCGGTCTGCCCGCGGGTCTGCACGAGTGCGGCGTCGGCGACGACGACCTCGACGCCGTCGCCCGTATGGCGCCAGGCAACCGCAGCGTGCAGGTCAACCCGCGTCCGGTGGGCGAGGGCGACGCCCGCGCCATCCTCGCCGACGCGTCGTAACCGACTCGCCCGCTCCGGCGCGGCTACCGTCCCGAGGACATTTGCTCCAAGGGGGAGACCGATGGTTCGCCGTGCCTTCGTCGTCGTTGCGCTCGCCGTGGCCGCAGCAGTCGCGGTGCCGGCGGCGGGCTCGTCGCGCCTCGGCGCGCCGGGCCTGCCGTCCCCCGCCCAGGACGCGCTCGTCCGGCTCAACCAGATCCAGGTGGTCGGCTCGCACAACAGCTACAAGGCCGAGTCGTCCCAAGCGGAGAAGGACGTGCGCCGCGCCGCCATCGGTGCCGCCGAGGACGCGCTCGAGTACAGCCATGTCCCGCTCGACCAGCAGTTCGCGAACCAGCGCATCCGCCAGATCGAGCTCGACGTGTGGCGCGACGATGCCGGCGGCAAGTACGCCAACCCGCTGATCCGCCAGGTCACCGGCGGCGGCCCCTACGACCCGGCCATGTTGCGGCCCGGCATCAAGGTGTTCCACACCCAAGACGTCGACTACCGCACCACGTGCCTGTCGCTCATCGCCTGCCTGAGCGTCGTGAAGTCCTGGACCGACGCCAACCCGACCGCGGCCCCGATCGCCATCCTCCTCGAGCTCAAGGACGCGCCGCTGTCGGCGGGCGGCATCACCTTCACCACGCCGGACCCGTGGACCAACACCGCCGCCCTCGACCGCCTCGACGGTGAGATCCGCTCGGTGTTCACCCCGGAGGACCTCATCACCCCCGACGACGTCCGGGGCGCCGCTCCCACGCTCGACCAGGCGGTGCGCACCACCGGTTGGCCGACGCTCGCGCAGAGCCGCGGCAAGGTGCTGTTCCTCATGGACAACGAGGGCGCCTACCGCACCAGCTACATCGCCGGGCACCCGTCGCTGCAGGGTCGCGCCATCTTCACTAACGCCAACCCGGGTGATCCCGACGCGGCCTTCGTCAAGCGCAACGACGCCAAGGGCAGCTTCACCGACATCCAGAACCTCGTGCGGCAGGGCTACGTGGTGCGCACGCGGGCCGACGCCGACACCATCGAGGCACGCACGAACGACACGTCGACCCGCGACGCAGCCCTGGCCAGTGGCGCCCAGTGGGTCAGCACCGACTACCCGGTCGAGGGTCCCACCTACGCGCAGCGCTGGGGCACCGACTACGTGGTCCAGCTCCCAGGCGGCGTGGTGGCCCGGTGCAACCCGATCAACGCGCCACCCGTGTGCGAGAGCGCGTCGCTCGACACGATCTACACACCCGCGCCGCCCCCGACCTTCCCGCCGACCACGCCCACGACGACGCCCCCGCCGCCACCGCCGCCACCTCCCACGGCTCCTACCACGACCGTCCCCGAGGCCCCTCCGGCCGAGCCGGTGGGCGGGGCCGCCGACTTCACCGGCTAGTGGCTGCTGCTCCCCACGCGGCTGTGCCCGCGGGCGGGCGGCGCTCGGTTGGCGGAGCCGCCCCGGGGCGAGCGACGATCGGGCCGTGACCGTCATCAAGATCAACGCCATCACAGTGCCCGAGGACTCGGGTGACGAGCTGGCCCGTCGCTTCGCGGCCCGGGCCGGCGCGGTCGACGGCCAGGACGGGTTCGAGGGTTTCGAGCTCCTGAAGCCGACCGACGGACGAACCACCTGGCTGGTCGTGACGCGCTGGCGCGACGAACCGGCCTTCGAGGCATGGCTGTCGTCTCCCGCCTTCGGCCAGGGCCACCGGGGCGGCGGCGGCAGCGGACCGCACGGTGGTCCCCCCCACGGTGCCGGGGCCGGCGCAACGGATGCCGGTGTGGCGGGTGCCGGCGCGACGGATGCGACGGATGCCGGTGTGGCGGGTGCCGGCGCCGGAGCGGCGGGCGGCGGCGGCCACCCGCACGGGGGCGAGGCGCCCGTCGCCGTCGCCAGCGAGCTCTGGTCCTACGAGATCGCAGGCGGCTCCCAGCCCCGGCCCGGCGCGGAGGCGTAGCGGCTGCTCGCGGTAGCCCTTCGCGACGTCCACGCGGGGTGGGCGTGGTTCGTCATCGTCGGCAACGGACTCGCGGGCATCTGGGCGCTCGCCGCCCACCGGTTCGCGGCTCTGCGCACGCGGGCACTGTGGTGGTTCACGGTCGTGGCCGAGGTCGCCATCTTCGTACAGGTGGCGCTCGGCGTCGCGCTCGTGGCGGGACCGGACAAGCTCGAGGCGCCGCAGTTCCACATGTTCTACGGCTTCGTGTCGATCATCGCCGTCGCGCTGATCTTCAGCTACCGCGCCCAACTGGCCCGCCACCGCTACCTGCTCTACGGGTTCGGAGGGCTCTTCCTCATGGGGCTCGGCATACGAGCCGTGCTGGTGGCCGGTCGCTGAGCCGGTCCGCCCCTGCGGGCGTTGCCGGCGTCGCGGTGCCTCGCTGCGCCGATGGCCCTACAGGTGGACGACGGGGCAGGTGAGGGTGCGCGTGATCCCGTCGATCATCTGGACGCGGCTCACCACCATCTTGCCCAGCTCGTCGACCGTGTCGGCCTCGGCCTTGGCGATGACGTCGTACGGGCCCGTGACGTCGTCGGCCGACACCACGCCGGTGATCTGGCCGACCTCCGAGGCGACCGCGGCCGCCTTGCCGACTTCGGTCTGGATGAGGATGTACGCGTTGACGGCCACGGAGCCTCCCCGACGGTGACGACGTGGCGGCATGGTAGCCCCGGCCGGCCCGGGCCTCGCCGTCCGGGCCCGGGCGCGGAGCGCCCCGGGAACACCGTTCCCGGGGCGCCGACTCCGTGGCCGTCGAAGCGGTCAAGCCCGGGAGCCCACCGGCTCCCAGCTCGCGTCCGCCGGCTCCTCGCCGGCGCCCGCCGACCCGGTCGTCCCTGCCGGCGTGCCCTCGTGCGTCGCGCCCGTGTCGATGGCGGCCTGCTCCTCGCCGCCGCCCCGCCCGACGGCGATGCGACGCGGCTTCGCGGCCTGCGCCACCGGGATGCTCAACACGAGCACGCCGCGGTCGTAGTCGGCACTGACGCCCGAGCCCTCGAGGGTGTCGCCGAGGAACAGCTGGCGGGTGATGGTCCCGAAGCGCCGCTCGGCGGCCAGCACCTCGTCGCCCTCGCGCTTGTCCGGCCGGCGTTCGGCCTTCACGGTCAAGACGTTCCGTTCGACCGTGAGCTCGATCGAGTCCGGCTCGACGCCCGGCAGGTCGAACGACACGACGACCCGGTCGCCGCGGCGGATGGCGTCCATCGGCATGGGCGACGCGGCCGTCCTGGTCAGCTCGTCGGCCACCCGGTCCAGCTCACGGAAAGGATCGAAGCGCAGCAGCATGGTGCACCTCCTGCACGCCGTGCCCGCCGTCGGTGCACGGCTCCGGTTGACGTACCTGCCGGTGATGATACCGATTTGTTGAGCGTTGGCAACTCAACTCTGGGCAAGTTTGTCCCGAGGCAGGACGGGCAAGGCTCTCGCCGAAAGGTGGTCCCATGCTGCTCCCCTCCGACGCTCCCTCGCGCCGCCTCGACGAAGAGCTCGACGACCTGCTCGGGCTGCTCCCCATGCTGCGCGTGACCCCACGCTTGGCGGACCGGGTCTTCGACCAGCTGGTCGACGTGCTCCTCGAGCGTCTCCTGCTCGACCTGCGCGCCCGGCGCCGCTGCGGCGAGATCGACTCGCGCCGGTACCTCGACGAGCTCGAGGAGCTCGTCGGCGCGTGCCGTCACGTGGAGCTGCTGCCGCCGCCTCGCCGGGTCTGACGCCGGCGAGGCGCTCAGCTGCTGGCCAGGCGCTTCTCCAGGGCCCGCAGCTCGTCACGCAGTTCGTCGGGGAGGCGCTCGCCGATGAAGTCGTAGTGACCCTCGATCAACTCCACCTCACTGCGCCACGCCTCGGGGTCGACCGTGAGGAGCTTCTCGACGGTGCCCTCGGGCAGGTCGAGTCCCGACACGTCGAGCGCCTCCGGCGTGGGCACCCGGCCGATCTGCGTGTCGGAGGCGGCGCCGGTGCCGTCGACACGCTCCAGCACCCACTTGAGGACGCGGGCGTTGTCGCCGAACCCCGGCCACAGGAACGATCCGTCCTCGTCCTTGCGGAACCAGTTCACCCAGAACAGCTTGGGCAGCTTCTCCGGATCGGTGGCGCGGCCGATCTCGAGCCAGTGGGCGAAGTAGTCGCCCGCGTTGTACCCCATGAACGGGAGCATCGCGAACGGGTCGAAGCGCACCTCGCCGACGGTGCCCGCCGCTGCCGCAGTCTTTTCGGACGACATCACCGAGCCGAGGAACACGCCGTGGCGCCAGTCGAACGACTCGGTCACCAGCGGCACGTTGGTCGCCCGGCGGCCGCCGAAGAGGATGGCCGAGATCGGCACGCCCTTCGGGTCCTCCCACTCGGGCGCGATGACCGGGCACTGCGACGCCGGCGCCGTGAACCGGGCGTTCGGGTGGGCGGCGGGCGTGGGGGACTCGGGCGTCCAGTCGTTGCCCTTCCAGTCGACGAGGTGAGCCGGGGGCTCGCTCAGTCCCTCCCACCACACGTCGCCCTCGTCGGTGCGGGCCACGTTGGTGAAGATGCTGTTGCCCCACAGCGTGGCGAGCGCGTTCTTGTTGGTCGTCGCCGACGTGCCCGGAGCGACGCCGAAGAAGCCGGCCTCCGGGTTGATGGCGTACAGGCGGCCGTCGTCGCCGAACTTCATCCAGGCGATGTCGTCGCCGACGGTCTCGACCTTCCAACCGGCAAGGTTCGGGATCATCATGGCCATGTTGGTCTTGCCGCAGGCGGAGGGGAACGCCGCGGCCACGTACTTCACGTCGCCGTCGGGCCTCGTCACCTTGATGATGAGCATGTGCTCGGCCATCCAGCCGCCGTCGCGCGCCATGGTGGATGCGATCCGTAGCGCGAAGCACTTCTTGCCCAGCAGCGCGTTGCCGCCGTAGCCGGAGCCGTAGGACCAGATCTCCTTGGTCTCCGGGAAGTGCGTGATGTACTTGCGCTGCGCGTCGCAAGGCCAGACGACGTCGTCGCGGCGGCTGCCTTCGGCGTCGACCAGCGGGTAGCCGACCGAGTGCACGCAGGGCACGAAGTCGCCGTCGCCGAGCACCTCGAGGACGCGCTGGCCCATGCGCGTCATGGTGCGCATGTTCACGGCCACGTAGGCGGAGTCGGTGAGCTGGACCCCGATGTGGGCGATCGGCGAGCCGAGCGGTCCCATCGAGAAGGGGACGACGTACAGGGTGCGACCCCGCATGGCGCCCCGGAAGAGCTCGCGCAGCTCAGCCTTCATCTCCTCGGGAGCGCGCCAGTTGTTCGTGGGACCGGCGTCGATCTCGTTCTCGCAGCAGATGAACGTCCGGTCCTCGACGCGGGCGACGTCGCCCGGGTCGGACAGGGCCAGGTAGCTGTTCGGTCGGCGGCCACCGTCGAGCCGCTGGAACGTGCCGGCCTCGACGAGGAGCCCGCAGAGCCGGTCGTACTCCTCCTGGGAGCCGTCACACCAGTGGATGTCGTCGGGCTGGAGGATCTCCGCCCAGTCGTCCACCCATTCGGTGAGTTTGCGGTTGGTGGTGGTGGCGGTCATGACGTCTCCAGGGTGTCCACGCTGACTGGGCGTGCCGGGTCCTACCCGACCTCGGCGTCGGCCTGCGGGCCCCCCGCGGGGGTTCCATCGGGCAGGAAGCCCGGCGTGCCCATGTCGACCTCGGACCCGAGGCGGAGGCGGGTGGCGTGCCCCCGCTCGTCGAGGTCGAACACGACGCGCTGGCCCTGGCGCAACATGCGAAAGACCGAGCCCTCCAGCGCGCCGACGGCCAGGTCGTACTCCGACCGGTCGACGTCGCGCACCACGACACCGTCGCCGGTGCCTGGGTCGTAGGACTTGATCACGCCTTGCACGAAGGGCCCTCGCCGTTCACCTCGCCGGTCCGTGCGGGTCACCCTACCGTCAGGTCAGAAGCAGGCGAAAAGCCGGCTCAGGTGCCGACGGTGGCGCCGACGGTGGCGCTCGCTAGCCGCCCGCCGGGGTGCGGCCGCGCACCGCCTTGGTGACCTTGCCGGCCTTCAGGCACGACGTGCAGACGTGGACCCGCTTGGGCGACCCGTCCACGAGGGCGCGCACCCGCTGGATGTTCGGGTTCCACCGGCGCTTCGTGCGCCGGTGGGAGTGGCTGATGTTGTGACCGAAGGAGGGATGCTTGCCGCACACCTCGCACACCGCTGCCATGGGGAATCCTCGCGCGGGACGTTCTGGGACCGGCGGGCGAACCTAGCAGCGAGCGCCCCGCCCGAGCCAGGTGAGCGGGCACGGGGCCACGACGGTCGCCGGGGCGAACGAGCCCGGCGGCGCGTCACTACGATCGCCCCGCATGACGGTCACCGAGCGCCTGGGCGCCGAGGAGCTGCGTTCGGCGATCGACGCGTTCCGGGAGGCCCTGCGCGCCCACCAGGCCGTGATCAACCGGCTCAACGTCTACCCCGTGCCCGACGGTGACACGGGCACGAACATGGCGCTCACCGTCGACGCCGTGGCCAAGGAGCTGGCCGAGGCCGACCCCGGCCTCGACGGCACGTGCCGCGCCATCGCCCACGGGTCGCTCATGGGGGCGCGTGGCAACTCGGGCGTGATCCTGTCCCAGATCCTGCGGGCCGTCGCGGCGACGGTGCGCGACGCGGGCGGGCTCGACGGCGCCACCCTCGCGGCGGCGCTGGCGGCGGCCAGCGACGCCGCCTACGCCGCGGTGGGCAAGCCGGTCGAGGGCACGATCCTCACCGTCGTGCGCGAGTCGGCAGCCGGTGCCGGTCCGGTGGCCAGCGCGGGCGGGGGGCTCGTGGCCGTGGCGGAGGCGGCCCGAGCCGCGGGAGGCGAGGCGTTGGAGCGCACGCCCGAGCTGCTGGCGGTCCTGCGCGAGGCGGGCGTGGTCGACGCCGGCGGCACGGGGTTCCTGCTGTTACTCGACGCGCTGCTGCACGTGGCCGACGGGCGGCCGCTTCCCGAGACGCCGGCCGGTGAAGGCCTGCCCGACCTCGACGCCATGTCGACGCACCCGGACCACGAAGGCCACGACGTCGCCGATCTGCGCTACGAGGTGATGTACTTGCTGGAGGCGCCGGACAGCGCGATGTCGGGGTTCAAGCAGGTGTGGGCGGGCATCGGCGACTCGATCGTCGTCGTCGGTGGCGAGGGACTGTGGAACTGCCACATCCACACCGACGACATCGGCGCCGCCATCGAGGCGGCGATCGACATCGGCCGGCCCTGCAACATCCGGGTGACCGACCTCATGGAGCAGGTCGAAGAGGAGCGCTGGGTGCGCGAGCAGGTGCCCGAGGACGCCGACGCGCTGGAGTCTGCGCCGGTCACCACCGCGGTGGTGGCGGTCGCCACCGGCGAGGGCGTCGCCCGCCTGCTGCGCTCGTTCAACGTCCAGCGCATCGTGGCGGGTGGCCAGACGATGAACCCGTCCACCGCCGACCTCCTCCAGGCGGTGGAGTCGGCTCCGGCCCGAGGCGTCGTGCTGCTGCCCAACAACAAGAACATCGTCCCGGTCGCGGAGCAGGTCGCCGAGCACAGCGACAAGGTGGTGCGCGTCGTACCCACCCGGTCGGTCACCGAAGGGCTGGCCGCGTTGATCGCGTACGACCCCGAGGCGCCGGTCGAGCGCAACGCCGAGGAGATGGCCGAGGCCGCCGACGGCGTGGTGGCGGGCGAGGTCACCCGTGCGGTGCGGGACTCGACGTGCGAGCTCGGGCCCATCAGGCAGGGCGACTGGCTGGGTCTGGACCGCGACGGCATCCGGGCCGTCGAGGCCGACCTCGCGGAAGCCACCTGCGCGCTGCTGGCAGCGCTGGTCGACCCCGACCACGAGATCGTGACCCTGCTGGAGGGCGAAGGAGCCAGCCCCGCGGCCACGAGGCGGATCACCGAGTGGCTGGCCGAGCACCACCCGGGCGTGGCCTGCGAGGTGCACCACGGCGGGCAGCCGCTGTACCCGTACATCTTCGGCGTCGAGTGAGCGGTCGAGTAGGCGGTCGAGCGAGCGGCCGGCCCGCCCGGGGCGGTGCGTATCCTCGGCTCGATGGCTGAGGGGCACGGGGGCGGGCGCGTCGAGGGGCCGACCCGCTTCGATCGCTTCGATCGCCTCGATCACCGCACCGGCGGCGATCGCCGCCGGATGTTCGCCGACTTCGCCGCCGGCTACCCGGACCTTCCGCTCTACTCCCGGTTGGCGTCCGCCATCGCCGGCGACGGCGAGATCGCCGACCTGCTGGGCGCGGCCGCACCGGGCCAGGACCGACCGGTGCTGCTGTTCGCCGCCGTCCACGAGTTGGTGCTCCGCCGGCCGGACCTGCCGTTGGCCCGCTGGTACTCCTCCCTCGCGGGATCGCCCGCGCCGGCGGGCGATCCCTGGCCCGAGTTCCGCGCCACCTGCCTCGACCACCGTGACGAGTTGTGCTCGACCATCGCGTCGCGCACCACGCAGACCAACGAGGTGAACCGTTGCGTGCTGCTGGCTCCTCTCATCGCGCAGGCCTGCGCCGACCGGCCCGGCACGCCGCTGGCGTTGTTGGAGCTGGGCACGAGCGCGGGCCTGCTGCTGGGCATCGACCGCTACGCCGTCGAGGTGGGCGACGCGGTCGTCGGCGATCGCGCCTCGCCGGTGCGGTGCGCGGGCTCGGTCCTCGGGACGCGCCTGCCCCCCACCGCGCCCTTCCCTCCCGCGCCGCCGGTGGCCGCCCGGGCGGGTCTCGACGTCGCGCCCGTGAGCCTCGACGACGCCGGCGAGCTGCGCTGGCTGGAGGCGTGCCTGTGGCCGGACCAGCCGGCGCGGCTCACGCGCTTCCGGGCCGCCGTGGAGCTGGCACGCGCCGACCCACCCCACCTCGTGCGGGGCGACATGGTCGACGACCTCCCGGCCACGCTCGCCGCGCTGCCAGGAGGGACGCACCTCGTCGTGTTCCACTGCTGGGCGCTCACCTACGTGTCGCGCGAGCGCCGCGCCGGGGTGGCGGGCGCGCTCGCCGCCGCCGCCGGCGGCGGCCGGCCGGTCTCGTGGCTCACGGCCGAGCCGCCCGGCTGCGCGCCCGGCATCGAGATGGGGCACACGGCCGCCGACACGATCCTCGGGCTGCGGCGCTGGCGCGACGGTGCGGAGCAGCCGCCGCTGGTCGCGGGCACGGCCCACCCGCACGGTGCCTGGATCCGCTGGGGCTCGTAGTGGCCCGGCGGCTCCGCCAGCTCGCCGACCTGCCTGTCACCGCGCTGCGCGGGGTCGGCCCGAAGTCGGCCCACGGGCTCGAGCAGGCGTTCGGCATCACGTCGGTCCTCGACCTCCTGACGCACTACCCGCGGCGGTGGATCGACCGGAGCAAGGAGGGCCGCATCGCCGACCTCGAACCGGGCGAGGAGGCGATGGTCGTGGTGCGGGTGGAGCGCACCTCGGCCCGGCGCACGAAGGGCCGCCCGCCCAAGGTGCTCGTCACCAGCGATGTCACGGACGGGACGGGACACCTCCGGGTCAGCTTCTTCAACCAGGCGTGGCGCGAGCGGCAGCTGCCCGCCGGCACGAGTTGCGTCCTGTTCGGCAAGGTCGACCTGTTCCAGGGTCGGCGCCAGATGACCAACCCGGTCGTCGACCTCATCGGTGACCGCACCGGCCGCATCCTCCCGATCTACCCCAGCTCCGAGAAGGAGCGGATCAGCTCGTGGGACCAGGCGCGCTGGCTGGAGGAGGTGCTCGAGCGCGCCGGCGACTTCGCCGACCCGATGCCCGCGGATCAGCTGCGGCGGCTCGGCCTCGTGGACCGCACCACCGCCTTCCGCGGCATCCACGCGCCGGAGACCTGGGGCGAGGTCGAGGCGGCGCGCCGCCGGCTGGTGTTCGACGAGCTGCTGCGCATCCAGCTCGCCCTCGTGCTGCGCAAGCGGCTCCTGGAACGCACGGCCAAGGGGATCCGCCACGACGTCGGTGCTCGCTCGGACGGGGGCGGTCCGCTCGTGCGACGGTTCTGGGAGGGGCTGCCATTCGGGCTCACCCGGGCGCAACAGCGGGCCATCGACGAGATCGTCACGGACCTCGCCGGACCGCACCCGATGCACCGGCTGCTCCAGGGAGACGTCGGCAGCGGCAAGACCGTGGTGGCGGTGGCCGCCATGCTCGTCGCCGTGCAGGGCGGGCACCAGGCCGCGCTGATGGCGCCGACGGAGGTCCTCGCCGAGCAGCACGCGCTGGGCGTGCGCGACCTGCTGGCCCGCTTCGAGGTCCCGACCGGCGCGCACGAAGAGACGCTCTTCGCCAGCGGTGGGACGGCGCGACCGCTGCACGTCGCGCTGCTCACCAACCGCACGACCGCGGCCGAGCGCCGTCGCCTGGGCGAGGAGCTCGAGCGGGGCCGCGTCGATCTGCTGATCGGGACCCACGCGCTGATCGAAGGCGGCGTGCGCTTCCGGTCGCTCGGTGTCGTGGTGGTCGACGAGCAGCACCGCTTCGGCGTGGAGCAGCGGGCCGCGCTGCGCGACAAGGGTGCGGGGGTCGTGCCCGACGTGCTGGTGATGACCGCCACGCCGATCCCCCGCACGGCGGCCATGACCGTCTACGGCGATCTCGACGTGTCCGTGCTCGACGAGCTGCCCCCGGGGCGCACCCCGATCCGCACCCGCTGGGTCCGCCTGCCCGCCGAGGACGGCGGCGCGCCCCCCGGCGAGCCCGTGGCCGAGGTGGAGGCCCCGGTGTGGGACCACGTGCGCCGCGAGGTGGCCGGTGGCCGCCAGGCCTACGTGGTGTGCCCGTTGATCGAGGGCTCCGACAAGCTCGAGGCCCGTTCGGCCGAAGAGACGTTCGAGCGCTTGTCGGTCGGTGAGCTGGCCGGGCTGCGCCTCGCGCTGCTGCACGGGCGCCTCCCGGCCGCGGACAAGGAGTCGATCATGCGGAGCTTCCGCGCCGGGCAGCTCGACGTGCTGGTCTCGACGACCGTGATCGAGGTGGGCGTGGACGTGCCGAACGCGACCGTGATGGTCGTGCTCGACGCCGACCGGTTCGGGATCGCGCAGCTCCACCAGCTCAGGGGGCGAGTCGGTCGAGGTGCGGCCGCGTCGACGTGCTGGCTGGTGGCGGCGGGGCTGACGCCCGACGCCGAGGAGCGGCTGGCGGCCATGGTCCGGACCACCGACGGGTTCGAGCTGGCCGAGGTGGACCTGGACCTGCGGGGCGAGGGCACGATCATGGGGGAGCGCCAGAAGGGCCGCAACGACCTCAAGCTCGCCTCGCTGCGCCGGGATCGCGAGTGGGTGGAGCAGGCCCGCGAGGTCGCCTTCGCGCTGGTGGACGCCGACCCGGATCTGGCCGACCACGAGCCGCTGCGCGACGAGCTGGAGGTGTTCCTCGGCGACGAGGAGGCCGACTTCCTGATGAAGAGCTGAGCGGTGGCGGCGTCGCCGCCGGCTCGCGGCACCGCGCGGAGACGGCGGTGCGAAGGGCGGCGGCGCCGGCCGGCGTCGCTAGGTTGCGGGGATGCCACTGGATCCCAGAATCACCGAGCTGGCGACGGCGAAGAACTTCGCCGCGCTGACGACGCTGCTGCCCGACGGCCACCCCCAGACCCAGGTGATGTGGGTGCACGCCGACGACGAGCACGTGCTGATCAACACCGAGGTCGGCCGCCAGAAGTACCGCAACGTCGAGCGCGACCCCCGGGTGACGGTGACCGTGTGGGACGCGGCGAACCCCTACCGCTACGTCGAGGTGCGCGGCCGGGTCGCCGAGACCGTCACCGGCCCGGACGCGCGGGACAACATCGACGAGCTGTCGCACAAGTACACCGGTCACGACTACTCCAACCCGATCGGCACCGAGCGGGTGGTCCTGCGCATCGCCGTCGAGCGCGTGCACGCGAACGGCGTCTGATGGCCGTGGCCCTCGCCATCGCGGTGGTCGGCTTCTTCGTGCTCAGCGTGGCGGGGATGCTGGTGTGGATCCGCGTCATCATGTCCAGAGCCGAGCGTGCGCAACGCGAGGCGGGAGGCGGGGCCTCGCCGCCCTTGGGCCGGTAGGGCCTGGCGGCCTGGCGGCAGACGAGCGTGTCGCGGGCTCGGAGGTCAGATGCCCGGCTCCCACGGATCGGCACCGTCCTCGTCCGGCAGCACCAGATCCCAGCGGTCGAGGCAGTCCTCGCAGCGGTAGGTCACGAGGTCGCCCGCCACCCAGGTGCCGTCCTCGCGCGGCCGGGTCACGAGGTGGGCGCGGCCACCGCAGTCGATGCAGTCGATGACCGTCTCGGGCACGGGTCCGGTCCCGGAGGCGGAGCCGTCGCTCACCGCCCGGAGCCCCCGCGCCGTTCGGCCTGGCTGCGGTCGAAGCCGGCCACGCCATCCGCGAAGCCGGGATCGAAGATGACGGCTCGCCCGTGCCGGTCTTCGTTGGCCAGCGCGGCCTCGAGCTCCCTGCCGAGACCCTCGTACACCGACAGCCGGTCGTGGACGACGGCCGGCCACGGCGACGCTGCGATGCCCTCGGCCATCTCCACTGCCGCGGCGAGCGCGGTGCCGGCCGGGACGAGCCGCTGCACGAAGCCGATCCGCTCGGCCTCGTCCGCGTCGATCTCGCGCCCGGTGAGGATGAGGTCGAGGGCCCGCCCGAGCCCGACGATGCGCGGCAGCCGGTAGGTGCCCCCGTCGATCAGCGGGACGCCCCAGCGGCGCTCGAGGCACCCGAAGCGGGCGGTGGCCCCGGCGATGCGCAGGTCGCACCAGGCGGCCAGCTCGAGTCCTCCGGCGACGCACCAGCCTTCGATCGCCGCGATCACCGGCTTGCCCAGCTGGAGTCGCGTGGGCCCCAGCGGGCCGCTGGGGCGCAGCGCGGGCAGGTCCTTCAGGTCGGCGCCCGCGCAGAACGCCGACTCGTCGCCGGTCAGCACGGCGACGCGGGCCGCGGGGTCCGCGTTGAACTGGAGCAGCTCGTCGTGCAGGCGGGCGGCCGTGGCCGAGTCGATGGCGTTGCGGCGCTCGGGCCGACCGATGCGGACCACGCGAACGGACCCGCCGGTCGCCGCCCCGTCACCGGTCTGTCGGCCACCGCTCCCGGACGGGCCCATGGCCTGATCGGTTGCCGAATCCCCGGGGCCGTCGTCGTCACGCACGCTCCGGGAACGTAGCCCTCCGTTACCGTGACCGTTCGTGCCCGCCTCTGCCGCGCGTCCCGACGTACCGGGCAGGGCGCGACGGCGCACCGCGTGAGGGTCGTCTCCGGGGAGGTCGGGGGCCGGCGGCTGGTGGCGCCACCCGGGCGTGCGACCCGGCCCACGAGCGACAGGGCCCGCGAAGCGGTCTTCGCGGCGCTCGGCAGCCTCGGCGCGGTGCAGGGCGCGCGCGTGCTGGACCTGTTTGCCGGCAGCGGCGCGCTCGGCATCGAGGCGCTGTCGCGTGGCGCCGACCACGCCACGTTCGTCGACGACGACCGCACCGCTCGGGCCACCGTCGAACGCAACCTCGCGGCCTGCGGGCTGGCGGCGCGCGCCGAGGTCGTCGCTTCGGACGCTCGCCGCTTCCTCGACCAGCGCGACGGACCCTGGGGCCTCGTGCTGGTGGACCCCCCGTACGCCTTCGACGACTGGGACGGGTTGCTGCGGGCCGTCGCCGCGCGCATGGCGCCGGACGGTGTCGTCGTCGCCGAGTCCGACCGCGACGTCACGGTGCCCGCGCCGCTCGGGTTGGCGAGGGCACGCCGCTACGGCAGTACGGTGGTGACGTTCGCCCGCCTGCCGGGCGACCCGATCCCCGGAGACGCCACGTGACGACCGTGCTGTACCCCGGGTCCTTCGACCCGATCCACAACGGCCACGTCGAGATCATCGAGGTGGCCGCCGGCCTGTTCGACACGGTGATCGTGGCCGCGGTGCGCAACCCGCAGAAGTCGACCGCCATGTTCTCGTTGGAGGAGCGCAAGCAGATCCTCTCCGAGTGCCTGGCCCACCTCGACAACGTGGAGATCACGCAGTTCTCCACGCTCGTCGTCGACCTCGCCAAGCAGGTCGGCGCCGACTTCATCATCAAGGGCCTGCGCGCCGTCTCCGACTTCGAGCAGGAGCTCCAGCAGGCGCAGACCAACCACGCCATCTCGGGCGTGCACACGCTGTTCGTCCCCTCGGCCACGACGCACTCGTTCATCGCCTCGAAGTGGGTGAGGGAGGTGGCCCGCTTCGGTGGCGACGTGTCCTCGATGGTGCCGGCCGCCGTGGCCAAGCGGATCGCCGAGCGGAGCCGATCGTGACCTTCTCCGACGACATCGAACCCGACGACGACGTCCCCGTGGTGCCCGGTCGCGGCCGTACCGCGCGGGACCCGCTGGGTGGTCCGGACTCCGAGCAGCTGCTGCGCCGGGCGGCCGACCTCATCGCGGCCGCGCGTCCCATGCCGCTGTCGTCGTCGGTGATGATCAACAAGGACGAGGTGCTCGACCTGCTGGCCGAGGCCGTCGAGCGCCTCCCGGAGGAGCTGCGCGAGGCCCGCTGGCTCCGCAAGGAGCGCGAGGAGTTCCTCGCCAAGATGAAGTCCGAGGGTGACGACATCCTCGACGCCGCCCGCGCCCGCGCCGAGCGGATGGTGCAGCGCACCGAGGTGGTCAAGGCGGCCGACCAGCGCGCTCGTCGCATCGTGGAAGCGGCCGAGGCCGAAGCCCGCCGCCTCCGCCACGAGTGCGAGGACTTCGTCGACCAGAAGCTGGCCAGCTTCGAGATCGTCCTGGAGCGCACGGCCCGCATGGTGCAAGCCGGGCGGGAGAAGCTCTCGGGACCGCCCGTCGTGGCCCCCGAGGCCGAACCGGAGGATGACGGGCCCGACCCGGTGTTCGACCAGGACCAGGCATGAGCCGGCGCGATCCGCTCGTCGAGCACGTCGCGGAGCTGCGCCGGCGGACGGGCACGCGCAAGGACGTCCGCCGCCGCGTCCCGGTGCACGGGCTGGCGATCAGCACGGCGGCCGTGCCCGACGGCGCCGAGGCCGAGCTCGACCTCGTGCTCGAGTCGATCCCGGAGGGGATCACGGTCACCGGCTCCATCCGGGTGCCGTGGCGGGGCGAGTGCCGGCGCTGCCTGCGCGACGTGTCGGGCACGTCGCAGGTCGCCGTCCGCGAGATCTTCGAGACCAGGCCGGTGGAGGGCGAGACGTGGCCGCTCGAAGGCGACGTGGTCGACCTCGAGCCGCTGGTGCGCGAGAGCGTGCTGCTCGACCTGCCGCTCGCCCCCCTGTGCGACGCGACGTGCGCCGGTCCGGCCCCCGACGCCTTGCCCGTCACGGTCGAAGGCGCCGCCGAGGGTCGTGATGCGGCGCGAGGGGCCGGTGCCGGGCCGGCCGGCGACGCCCCGCCGGACCCACCGCACGACCCCCGTTGGGCCGCCCTCGACCAGCTCCGCCTCGGCGACGACCGCTGAGGCTTCGCCGCGAGGCCGGGCTGGCGCTACGCTGCCCCGTTCGCGCCGAGCCGCCCGACCGCTCGCGCTCCGACCCCGAGCCGATCCCGGAAGACCAACGATGGCCGTCCCCAAGAAGAAGACGTCGAAGGCCAAGAGCCGCAGCCGCCGCGCGTCCGCCTGGCGCCTCGACGTGCCCGCCCGCAGCGTGTGCCCGCGGTGCGGTTCGGCGAAGCTGCCCCACGTCGTGTGCGGCACCTGCGGCTGGTACCACGGCCGGCAGGCGATCGAGGTCGACTGATCCGCGGCGCCCCGCCGGCGTTGCCCCGGTCGATCCCGCCCGCTCGGCCATGAGCGTCGAGATGCTGCCCGTCGCGGTCGACGCCATGGGTGGCGACAAGGCGCCCGCCGAGATCGTGGCCGGCGCGCGGCGGGCGGCCGAGCACGAGGGCCTGCCCATCCTGCTCGTGGGCCGCCCCGAGGACCTCTCCGACACCGGCGCCCTGCCGGTGCTCGCCGCGTCCGAGGTGATCGCCATGGACGCGGATCCGGGCGCCAGCGTCCGCCGGATGAAGGACTCGTCGCTCGTGCGCGCCGCTGAGGCCGTGCGTGACGGCCGGGCGTCGGCCATGGTCAGCGCCGGCAACACGGGAGCGACCATGGCCAGCGCGCTGCTGCGCATGGGGCGGATCAAGGGTGTGGCTCGACCGGCCATCGCCACGCCGCTGCCGGTGCCCGGCGCGGACACGCCGACCGTGCTGCTCGATGCCGGAGCCAACGCCGAGTGCCAACCCGAGTGGTTGGTGCAGTTCGCGCAGATGGGTGCCGCGTACATGGGTGCCCGCTACGGGATCGAGGCACCGAGGGTCGGCCTGCTGTCGATCGGCGAGGAGCCCGGCAAGGGGGACACGCTGCGCAAGGAGGCCTACGGGCTGCTGGCCGACGGGGCGTGGACCGGCGCGACCGGCGCGCGGTTCGCCGGCAACGTCGAAGGCCGTGACCTCATGGGCGGCGAGGTGGACGTGGTGGTCACCGACGGGTTCACCGGCAACGTCGCCCTCAAGACGCTCGAGGGAGGCATGCGGGCGCTCGTGGGCGCCATCCTGGGCGCCTTCGACACCGACGACGCCACCCGGGCCGCGGCAAAGACCCTCATGCCGGCGCTGCTGCCGCTGTACGCCCAGCTCGACCCCGAGGGCACCGGCGGGGCGATGCTGCTCGGGGTCGACGGCGTGTGCATCATCAGCCACGGCTCGTCCTCCGCGACGGCGATCGTCAACGCGTGCCGGGTGGCGGCGGACATGGTCCGCGCCGACCTGGTCGGCGTGCTGCGGCGGGCCGTCACCACCCCGTAGCGCCGGTCGAGCGTTCACGAGGGCACAAGGGGCGTCGCGCTATGCTCCGCCGGTCCTCACCCCCGATCAGGAGCGCCACGTGCCCGCCGAGACCCACACCCAGCAGGGGCCGATGAGCCGGCAGGAGGTGTTCGAGCTCATCCGTGACCGGCTCGCCGACATCCTGGAGATCGACCCGTCGACCATCAGCGAAGGCGACTCCTTCGCCGACGATCTCGAAGCCGACTCGCTGGCCCTCATCGAGCTGGTGGAAGCGCTCGAGGAGGAGCTGGGGGAGCGCACCGTCGGGTTCCGGATCGATGACGAGGACCTGGAGGACCTGAAGACCGTCCGCGACGCCGTCGACTACGTCTACGGGCGCGTCGCCGAGTCCTGATCCTGACGCTGGCCACGCACGACCCCGACACGGAGCCGACGCTCGGCGATCGGCCCGGCGGTGAGCCGCTCGGCGATCGGCCCGGCGGTGAGCCGCTCGGCGATCGGCCCGGCGGTGAGCCGCTCGGCGATCTCGCCAACCGGCTCGGGCACCGGTTCGACGACCCCGCGCTGTTGGTGCGCGCCGTCCGGCACCGGTCCTGGTGCGCGGAGCACCCGGGTCACGAGTCGAACGAGCGGCTCGAGTACCTGGGCGACGCGGTGCTCGGGCTCGCCGTCACCGACCACGTCTACCGGCGGTTCCCCGAGCGTGACGAGGGGTGGCTGACGCGGGCACGGTCGTGGCTCGTGCGGGCGGCGACCCTCGCATCGGTCGCCGACGACCTCGACCTCGGCGCCGCGCTGGCCCTCGGCAAGGGCGAGGAGGCCACCGGGGGGCGCGACAAGGCGTCGATCCTGGCCGACGGCGTCGAGGCCCTCATCGGCGCGGTCTACGTCGACGCCGGCTGGGAGGCGGCCAACGAGCTCGTCGTCCGCCTGTTCGGGTCCCGCGTGGAGGACCTCGACGAGGACGAGCCGGCCGGCGACGCGAAGAGCCGATTGCAGGAGTGGGTCGCCCGCCAGCGGCGCAGCGTCGTGCGCTACCGGGTGGCCGAGGACGGTCCCGAGCACGAGAAGCGCTTCACCGCGGAGGCCGTCGTGGCCGGCGCCGTGTGGGGCCGGGGCGAGGGTCGCTCGAAGAAGATCGCCGAGCAGGAAGCGGCCCGCGAGGCGCTGGTGCACCTGCGTGAGGCGGCGGTGGACGGCGCCCGCCCGGCCGAATCACCGGCTCCGGCCGACCCACCGACCCCGCCCGAACCACCGGCTCGGGCCGAACCACCGGCTCCGGCCGAACCACCGACCCCGCCCGAACCACCGACCCCGCCCGAACCACCGACTCCGGCCGAACCCGTGCCGGCCCGACCCCGTGAGGCCACCGATGCCTGAGCTGCCCGAGGTGGAGACGCTCCGCCGAGATCTCGAGCGGGAGGTCTCCGGCAAGCGGGTCAAGACCGTCGACGTTCCGGGCCGCACCGCGGTCACCCGCCAGACGAAGAAGCAGCTGGCCAGCCGGCTCGAAGGCACCAAGCTCGGGTCCGTGGCGCGGCGCGGCCTGATGCTGGCCGTGAAGCTCGACTCCGGGGAGCTGCTCGTCATCGACCTCGGTGGCACCGGCCGGATGCGCAAGGCCAGCGCGCGCGAGGCGATGGCCAAGGACACCCAGGTTGCCGTGAGCTTCACGCAGGGCGGCCAGCTGCGCCTGCTCGACGACGGTGGCGAGATGGACGTGTGGGTGGCCACGCCCGAGGAGCTGCTCGAAGGCGTGCCCATCCTCGGCGAGCTGGGCCTGGACCCGTTCGACGAGCCGATCTCGTGTACCACCTTCGCCCACCTCCTGCTGCGCCGGCGCATGAAGCTGCGCCAGGTGCTCGGCGACCCCACTGCCGTCGTCGGGATCGGACCCGTCTACACGGACGAGATCCTCCACGGCGCCGGCCTGCGCCACGAGCGCATGTCCAACGAGCTCTCGTCGCAGGAGATGCGCCGCCTGTACCGCTCGCTGGTCGAGACCCTGCACGAGGCGGCCAAGCACCGTGGCACGACCCTCGCGGACGGCCGCTACACGGACCTCGCCGGCAAGCGGGGCGACCATGGCAGCGAGCTGCAGGTCTACGAGCGCGACGGCAAGGCCTGCTACCGGTGCCGGGGGGTTGTGGCCAAGGCCCGCATAGGGGGTCGGCAGGTGTACTTCTGCCCCTCCTGCCAGACCTGAGGCACCGGTGTTCCTCAAGTCGCTGACGATCAAGGGGTTCAAGTCCTTCGCCGAATCGGCCACGCTCGACCTCGAGCCGGGGGTGACCGTCGTGGTGGGCCCCAACGGCAGCGGCAAGTCGAACGTCGTCGATGCCATCGGCTGGGTGCTCGGCGCACAGGCGCCTTCGGCGGTGCGGTCCCAGAAGATGGAGGACGTCATCTTCGCCGGCACCACCAGCCGGCCGGCGCTCGGCCGGGCCGAGGTGGCCCTCACCATCGACAACTCGGCCGGCCTGCTCGACATCGCGTTCAGCGAGGTGACGATCACCCGGACGCTGTGGCGGTCGGGAGACAGCGAGTACGCGCTGAACGGCGTCCCGTGCCGCCTGCTCGACGTACAGGAGCTGCTGTCCGACGCGGGCGTCGGCCGCCAGCAGCACGTGATCATCAGCCAGGGCCAGATCGACGCGGTCCTCAACGCGCGCGCCGAAGAGCGGCGGATGATCATCGAGGAGGCGGCCGGGGTCCTGAAGTTCCGGCGCCGCAAGGAGAAGGCGGAGCGGCGCCTGAGCGCGACCGAGGGCAACCTGACCCGCCTCCAGGATCTGCTGCGCGAGGTGAGGCGCCAGCTCCGGCCCCTGGAGCGCCAGGCCGACGCGGCCCGCCGGCACGGCCAGGTGGTCGACGAGCTGACGGCGCTGCGCATCTGGTCGGCGGGCCAGGAGCTGGCCCGCCTGCGCACCCGGCTCGAGCACGGCCAGCGGGCCCGCCGGGATCTGCAGCGCGACGAGGCGGGCGTGCGGGCACGCCTCGCGGCGCTCGACGCCGACGTGACGGCGGCCGAGGCCGAGCTCGGTGCGCTGGGCGGCGACGACCTCGGCGACGACCTCGCCCGCTTCGAGGCCCTGCGCGAGCGGGCGCGCGGGCTCGCCGCCGTCCTCACCGAGCGCCAGCGCTCCATCGAGCGCGACCGGGGTGGTCTCATCGACGAGGCCGTCGTCGCATCGCTCGAGGCCGAGGCGGCCCGGTTGGTGGCCGAGCTGGCCGCGGTGGACGACGAGACCGCCCGCCTCGAGCCCGAGAGTCAGCGCCTGGCTGCCGCCGAGGCCGAGCTGGCTGCCGCCCGCGCCCGCTTCCAGGAGGACTGGCAGGGCGCGGAGCTGATCGCACCGTCGGGGCGGGCGGCCGAGGTCCGGGGCGAGCTGGGAGCGCGGCGCTCCGGTGTGGAGCGCGCCGAGGCGGAGGCGGCCCGGACGCAGGCGCGCCTGGACCAGCTGGCGGAGCGCGAGCGGCGCCTGGAGGGCGAGATCGCGCGGCTGGCGCGCGTCGTCGCCGAGGCCGACGCAGCTCGTCCGGCGCTCGCCGCCGGTGCGCAGGCCGCGAGGGTGAGGCTGGCCGAGGCGGAGGCGGCGGCGGAGGCGGCCGACGCCGAGCAGCGCGCCGCCGCCGGCGAGCAGCGCGCGTGGGCCGCTCGCGCCGAGGCACTGGCGTCGGCGCTCGACGAGGCCCGGGCGCGTGCCGGTGTCGAACGCCTGGCCGGAGTGGAGGGCGTCCTGGGAACCCTGGTCGAGCTGGTCGAGGTGGACACCGGCTACGAGGCGGCGTTCGAGGCGGCAGCCGGCGAAGCCCTCGCCGCCGTCGTCGTGGCCGACGAGCCCGCCGCCCGCCGGGCGCTCCAGGTGCTCAGCGGTGAAGCGGCCGCCGGCACGGTCCTCCCGGGCGAGGGGCCCGGCGGGCGACCCGCGGTTCCGGGCTTCGCCGGGGGAGAGCCGCTGCGGCCGAAGGTGCGTGGCCGCGACGCGGGCGTCGAGGGCCTGCTCGACTCGCTCCTCGGCGCCGTGGTGGTCGCGCCTCGCTGGGCCGACGCCATCGATGTGGTGCTCGCCTCGCCGGGCACGGTCGCGGTGACCCGCGACGGCGACCGCTTCGCCGTCACGGGCTGGCGCCTCGGGGCGTCCGGGCGCGGCGCCACGGGTGCCGCGCTGGAAGAGGCACGGTCCCGCGCGGCCGCGGCACAGGGCGCGGCCCGGGCCGCAAACGAGCTCCTCGGCGCGGCCCGTGCCGCGCTCGACGGCGCCCGCCGCGACGCCGACGAGCGGGCCCGCGCCCTCGACCAGGCGACGAGCCGAGGTGAGGCCGCCGCCGACGCGCTCGGCCGGCTCGAGACCGACCGGGGCGACCGGGAGGCCGAGGCCGCGTCGCTGGCTCGGCACCTGGCCGAGCTGGCCGAGCGGATCAGCGCCGACCGGCAGCGCGTCGAGGAGCTCGCCGGTGCGCTGCCCGAGCTCGAGCGCGAGGAGTCCGACGCGGCCGAGCGCGGGCGCGCGCTGACCGAGGGGCGCCGTGCGCTGGAGGAGCGGGCCGCGGCCGTCGGCGCCCTGCGCAGCGAGCTGGAGGTTCGCAGCGCCGGCCTGGACGAGCGCCGCCAGCTGCTGCGCCGCCGGGCCGGCGAGGTCGAGGCCCGGCTGGCGGGCGACGCGGCCGAGCGGGAGCGGGCCGGCGCCCGGCGGGTCGAGCTCGAGCGGCGCGGCCGAGCCACCGAGCGCCTGCTCGGCGTCGTCACCGACCGCCTGGCTCTGGTCGAAGCGGACGTGGCGCTCCTGCGCGAGCGCCGCCGGCGGCAGTCCGAGGCCGCCCGTGAGGTGGCCGCCCGCCTGGACGGCCTGCGCAAGCAGCGGGCCGAAGCCGAGCGAGGCCTGGGGGACACGCGGGAACAGCTTCAGCGCGCCGAGCTCGAGCACGCCGAGGTCCAGCTGCGGATCGAGACCCACGCGGAGGCGATGCGCCGAGACCTCGACGTCGACCCCGACACCGCTCTGGCCGCGTCGATGCCCGCCGTCGCGGACGGCACCACGCCGGTGGCCCGGGTCCGTGAGCTCGAGCGCGAGCTGCGGCTCATGGGCCCGATCAACCCCCTCGCGCTGGAGGAGTTCACCGCGCTGCAGGAGCGGCACGAGTTCCTGGAGGCGCAGCTCGAGGACGTCAAGGCCAGCCGTCGCGAGCTGTCCAAGGTGATCCGGGCCGTCGACGCCGAGATCGTGCAGGTGTTCGCCGCGGCGTACGCCGACGTCGCCTCCAACTTCACGACCCTGTTCGAGATGCTGTTCCCGGGCGGGCAGGGGCGGTTGCGGCTCACGGAGCCCGACGACCTGCTGGGCACCGGCATCGAGCTGGAGGCACGGCCGTCGGGCAAGAACGTCAAGAAGCTGTCGCTGCTCTCGGGGGGAGAGCGATCGCTCACCGCGCTGGCTTACCTGTTCTCCGTGTTCCGGGCCAGGCCGTCGCCCTTCTACGTGATGGACGAAGTCGAGGCCGCCCTGGACGACGTCAACCTGCACCGGTTCCTCGGGCTGCTGGGCGAGTTCCGCACCGAGGCCCAGCTCATCGTGGTCAGCCACCAGAAGCGGACCATGGAGGCGGCCGACCTGCTGTACGGCGTGACCATGCAGCCCGGTGGATCGTCGAAGGTGGTGGCCGAAAAGATCCGGTGAGCTCGTGTTGGCACGGACGGGGCCGCCCCGGGCAGGCTGGATGCCGCCAGCGCTCCGTGGCCGCGACCGTCCCCCCCACCGACCGTTCCCCACTGCCCGCCGGAAGGACGCTTTCGTGCTGTCGTCCCTCGACGAGCACCAGCTGCTGGTGTTCTGGGTCCAGCTCTTCACCCTCGTCGCCGCCGCCCGGGGGCTGGGAGCAGCCGCCCGCAAGCTGGGTCAGCCGGCGGTGGTGGGCGAGCTGGCCGCGGGGCTGCTGCTGGGTCCGTCGGTCTTCGGCAAGCTGTGGCGGCGGGGCTTCGCGTGGTTCCTGCCGGCCGACACGGTGCAGGGCGGGGCGTTGCTGGCGGTGGGTTGGATCGGCGTCGCTCTGCTGCTCGTCGTCACCGGCTTCGAGACGGATCTGGGCCTGATCCGCCGGCGCGGCCGGGCGGCGGCGGCGGTCGCGGCCGGCAGCCTGATGGTTCCGTTCGCGTTCGGGCTGGGGACGGGGTACCTGCTGCCCCGCGCGTTCCTGGCTCGCGGGACCCAGCGAGGCGTCTTCGCCCTCTTCGTCGCCACTGCGCTGAGCATCTCGTCGCTTCCCGTGATCGCCAAGATCCTCGCCGAGCTCGGCCTCATGAGACGGGACTTCGGCCAGATGACCCTCGCGGCCGGCATGGCCAACGACGTGGTCGGCTGGCTGGTGCTCGGCGTGATCGCCGGACTGGCCGGATCTGGTGGCGTCTCGGTGTCGAGCGTCCTGGTCACGCTGGCGGGCATGGCCGTGTTCCTCGCGGTCGCCTTCACGGTCGGCCAGCGCGCCGTGGATGCGGCTCTTCGGCGCACCCGGGCGGACGGTGGTGGCATCGGTCCCGCGCTGTCGACGTCGCTCACCGCCGCGTTCGCGGCTGCCGTGGCCACGCAGTGGCTCGGCGTCGAGGCGGTGTTCGGGGCCTTCGTGGCGGGGATCCTGCTCGGTCGGTCCCGCTTCCAGCAGGACGGGGTGCGCGAGCAGATCGAGTCGATGACCCTCGCCGTGTTCGCCCCGCTGTTCTTCGCCACCGCCGGGCTGCGCGTCGACCTGGGCCTGCTGCGCGACCCGACGGTGCTCGGCTGGAGCGCGGTCGTGCTCGCGGTCGCCAGCCTGGCGAAGTTCGCCGGGTCGGCCGCGGGCGCACGCCTGGCCGGACTGCCCACCCGCGAGGGCTGGGCACTGGGCGCCGCCCTCAACGCGCGCGGCGCCCTCGAGATCGTCGTGGCCACGGTGGGCCTGAGCCTGGGCGTGCTCAACCAGGCGGCCTACACCGCGGTCGTGCTCATGGCCGTGACGACGTCGATGATGGCGCCGCCGCTGCTGCGCATGGCGGTGCGGGGATGGCAGGGCACCGAGGAGGAGCAGGAGCGCCTCAAGCGCGAGGAGGTGCTGGGGCGGAACCTGGTCGTGCGCCCGCGGCGGGTCCTGCTGCCCAGCCGGGGCCGGCCCGGTTCGATCGTCGCCGCCCAGGTGGTCCACCTCGCGTGGCCGCACGACACGGCAGCCACCGTCTTGTCGATGGCCGGGAGCGACGAGCCCGAGCCGGACGTGCGCCCCATCGTCAACGTCCTGCACGACCGCCCGCACGAGGTCAAGCGGCTCGTCGGCGTCGACGATCCGGTCGCAGAGGTCGTGGCCGAAGCGAAGCTCGGCTATGGCGTCATCGGCATCGGTGTGGCCGAGAACCCGCCGCCGGGTCGGCTCCTGTCGGGCTTCGTCGACGACCTGCTCCTCGCCAGCCCGCTCCCGATGGTGGTGGTGCGCCGGGCTCTGAACCTGGACCGTCCGCTGCCCGCCGCGTTCAGCCGGGCCCTCATCCCGGTGTCGGGCACGAAGGCCTCACGGGCGGCCCAGGAGATCGCCTACAACCTCGCCGCGCAGCTCGGCACCGACATCGTGCTCACGCACGTGATCAACCGCGCCGGCGACAGCGACGACGTACCGGCCGCGGTGGCCGCCGAAGTGACCCGTCAGGCCGAGACCCATGCGGGTGAGTTGTCGGTGGAAGCCCGGTCCACGATCCGCAGCGGGGCGTCGGCCGCCGACGAGGTGCTCACGACCGCGGCCGAGGAGCAGGTCGACCTGATCGTGCTCGGGGCCACGGCCCGCAGCGTCGAGGGTCGCCCCTTCCTCGGGCACATGGTCGAGGACCTGCTCGAGCGGGCCGATCCGACCGTCGTCGTGGTCACCATGCCGAACGAGGCGCCCGGCTGATTCGCCGGCCTCTTTGGGTCTTTGGCGATGCCAGGCGAGGACAAGGACCCAAAGACGCGGCCGACGGACGCCGAGCGCTCGTGGTGGCGGCCACCCAGATCAGCGGCTCTGGATCACCAGGTCGCGAGGGATCTCGTACTCGTCGAGGAACGTGCCGCCGAGGCCGGCCGTCCGAGGCAGACGGAACCGGCGCTTGCGCGACAGGTGCAGCTCGCCGTCGGGGGTGCGGACCCACGCGCGGATCGCGACCCGGCGGCCGGCCAGCCAGGGGTTCACCCGGACCAGGTCGGCGAGCGGCACGGCCAGAAGCTCGCGGCCGGAGGCACCGCCGTCCTCGGGTGAGCGGTAGGTGTCCCATCGCAACCGGGTGGCCCAGCTGCGGAAGCTCAACCCGGCCTGAGCGACGTCCGCGGGTGCGGAGTCTTCGGCCCGGACGGCGTCGAGGACCGCGACGTCGTCGTCACGGTTGGACGGGCGTGGCCAGGTGACCGAGACCTTCACCGTGCTGCGCATGCTCACCCCATCGGCGGCCCCGGCGCAGAATGAAGGCGCCGGCTCCCGTGCGACCCTGCGCCCGACCCTGCGTCAGGTGAGCTCCTTCTTCAGGATCTTGCCGGTCGCGCCTTTCGGCAACGACTCCCGGAACTCGACGGAACGCGGGTACTTGTAGGCGGCGACGCGCTCCTTGACGAACCCGATCAGGTCCCGTTCGCCGAGCGACTGGCCGGGCTTGAGCGCGACCACCGCCTTCACCTCCTCACCGAGCTTCTCGTCGGCCACACCGATCACCGCGGCCTCGGCGACGGCCGGGTGCTGGTAGATCACCTCTTCGATCTCGCGGGGATAGACGTTGTAGCCGCCGCGGATGATGAGCTCCTTCTTGCGGTCGACGATGAACAGGAATCCGTCGTCGTCCAGGTAGCCGAGATCGCCGGAGTGGAACCACCCGCCGGCGAAGGCCTCCTCGGTGGCCTCGGGCCGGCCGAGGTAGCCCTTCATCACGTTGAAGCCGCGGATCACGATCTCGCCCACGTTGCTCTCGCCGCGCGGCAGGCGGTTGCCGGCGTCGTCCCAGATGTCGACCTCGACGCCCCAGATCGGCTTGCCGACGCTGTAGACCTTGCGCTCCTCCGCGCTCACGTTGAACGTCGTGGTGGACGCGGTCTCGGACAGGCCGTAGCCCTCGAGGATGACGACCCCGAACTTCTCCTCGAAGCGGTCGATGACCTCGCCCGGGATCGCGGCCCCGCCCGACACGGCGATGCGCAACGAGGAGACGTCGTAGTCGTCGACCTCCGGGTGACCGAGAAGGCCGAAGAACATCGTCGGGACGCCTTCGAAGACCGTGGCTCCGTCCCGCTGTATCACTTCGAGCACCTTGGCCGGCTCGAAGCGCATCACCAGGGTCATGGTGCCGCCGAGCAGGATGCAGATGTTCATGACGCTGCACAGCCCGAACACATGGAAGAGCGGCAGGACCGTCAGCACGACGTCGTCGTCGTTGAACTCGAAGAGGCGGCCCGGCACGTCGGCGTTCATGTACAGCGTGAAGTGGGTCAGCTCGGCGCCCTTTGGCGTCCCGGTCGTGCCCGAGGTGTAGATGATGACCGCCGTGTCCTCCGGTCCCCGGCGGGCCATCTGCGGCCCGGGTGCGTCGCCCCCCAGCAGCTCGTCGAAGCTGCGGCCGACGTCGGACTCGAGCAGCCCGGGGATGCCGACCACGTACACGTCCTCGACACCGGCCTCGGCCGCACCCTTGGCGGCCTCGTCGGCGACCATGGCGAAGGTGATGAGCGTGCGGGCCCCCGAGTTGCCGAGGTAGAACGCGACCTCGGGTGCCTTGAGGAGCACGTTCATCGGGACGACGACGCCGCCGGCTTTGAGGATCCCGAAGTGGGCGACGACGAACTGGGGCAGGTTCGGGAGCTGCAACCCGACGGTGTCCCCCGGCCGCAGCCCACGGGCGACGAGGTTGGCCGCGACCTTGTCGGACAGCTGGTCGAGCTCGGCGTAGGTCAGTCGCACGTCGTCGAGGATGACCGCGACCTTGCCGGGCCGGCGCTTGGCCGACTCTCGCAGGATCGTCGCCACGTTGAAGTCCACCGCTCGTCCTCCTGTGCCGGGGATCACAGCATGCCGTACCCGCCGGTCCCGCGGACGAGCCGAGAGCGGGAGGACGAGCCCCGCGCGGCTACGGCAGGCGGGAGGTCCACAGCAGTGACATCGCCGCGCTGAGGAAGAGCAGGGCCGTCGCGGCCCCGACGAACCAGAGCCCGATCTCGCGGAACTCGGTGACGTAGCCGACCGACGAGCCGATGTCCTTGAACACGGTGCTGATCTCGGCGGCCGACTCGGCGGTGAACGCCCGGCCCCGGGTCTCGTCGGCGATGCGCTGGAGCGCCGCGCGGTTCACCCGCACCGGCACGGGGTTCGGGTTGTCCGGCAGGAGGATGTAGCCGTTGTCGGTGCCGAACGCGATGGTCGTCACCGGGACCTTCGCCTGGCGTGCGGCGTCGATCCCCACCGAGTCGGGACGGCCCGAGGTGGTCTCCCCGTCGGACATCAACACGATGCGCGACGGCACCTTCTCGCCCGCCACCCTCGGCTTGGGCGCCTGCTTGATGGCCTGCAGGCTGGCGAAGATCCCTTCGCCGATCGCCGTCCGCTCGGCCAGCTCGAGGTTGTCGATCGCGGTGGCCACGACGGCCCGGTCGATGGTCGGCGTGGCGAGCACCTGGGCCGAGCCGTTGAAGGCCACGAGGCCGACGTTGATCTTGGGCGGGATGACCCGCAGGAACGCCTTCGCGGCCCGCTGCGCGGCCCTGAGCCGGCTCGGAGCGACATCGGTGGCCTGCATCGACAGCGACGTGTCGATGGCGAGGATCACCGTGGCCCGCTCGCGTGGCACGCGCTCCTCGCGGGCCGGCCGGGCCAGCGCGAGCACCAGCGAGGCGAGCCCGAGGAGCATCGCCAGGGCAGGCAGGTGACGGCGCCACCCGGGGCTGCGGGGGGCAACGCTGCGCAGCAGCTCCAGGTTGGTGAAGCGCACCGCATAGGCGCGCCGGCGCACCTGCACCGCGGCGTAGCCGGCCAGCAGGCCCAGGACGGCCACGAGCAGCCACAGGCGGCTCGGCGCGAGGAAGGTGAGAGCGAGCACGTTGGTCATGTCGGCCGCGATCGGGTCAGGCCGCGGATGCGGTCGCGCCGGGCGGCCACGAAGTGGACGAGGTCGAGCAGCCAGTCGCGGTCGGTGCGCAGGCGGAGGTGCCCGGCGCCGGACCGGACGATGGCCGCCGCGATGGCCGCCCTCTGCGCGGCCGCGGCCTCGGCGTAGCGAGCCCGCACGCGGGCGTTGGAGCTCTGCACCTCCAGCAGCTCGCCGCTGCCCGGGTCGACGAGCTGCAGCACGCCGACCGGGGGCAGCTCCAGCTCGCGCGGGTCCGCCACGTCGACGCAGAGCACCTCGTGCCGGGTACTGAGGCGGGCGAGCGGGTGCTCCCAGGTGGCCGGATCGGCGAGGAAGTCGGACACGACGACGACGAAGCCGCGCCGCCGGGCGATGGCGCCGATCCGCCCGAGACCGCTCACGAGGTCGGTGCGCCCCGACTCGAACCGGGGCGAGGTGACGAGGTGGTGCATCGCGGCGAGGAGGTGGTCCTTGCCGCCACGGGCCGGGAACGTGGCCGCCCCGCCCGGCGTGAGCACCAGCAGTCCGAACCGGTTCCCGGTGCGGTGCGTGAGGAAGCCGGCGGCGGCGGCGGCGGAGATGGCGAGGTCGCGCTTCTCGCACAGGGCGGTGCCGAACGACAGGCTCGGGGCCAGGTCGAGCACCACCCACGTCTCGAGCTCGCGGTCGGCGATCGTCTCGCGCACGTGCGGCTCGATCATCCGGGCCGTGACGTTCCAGTCGATGCGCCGCACGTCGTCGCCGGGCTGGTACGTCCGGCTCTCGCCCTGCTCGCTTCCGTGGCCGGGCACGAGCCCCATGTACTCACCGTGGAGCAGGCCGTCGAGTCGGCGCGTGATCACGAGGTCCAGTCGCCGCAGGATCGCCTCGGGCGATCCGCCCGCGGCGGTGGGAGGGGGGTGGACGACGGGCACGTCGGTCAGGCGCTGCGCTCGTCGCGGCCGAGGCCGGGTTCGCCGCCCGGACCGGCGGCGCCGGGCGGTGCCCACGGCGACGGCGAACCGGGCACGCCGTCGCCCGGAAACCCGGCTCCCGGTGGCGGCTGAGCGGGCGCGTGCTGCGTGGGCGCGTGGCGGGTGGGCGTGTGCTGGCCGTGCTCGTCGTGGGCGCCGCCGAAGCCGTCGCGGCCCGAAGCGTCGCGGGGCGCGATGCGGGGCGCGGGCACGGTCGACAGGATGCGGGCCAGCACCTGGTCGGCGTCGACCCCCTGGGCCAGCGCTTCGTAGGACAGGACCAGCCGATGCCGCAGCACGTCAGGGGCGACGTCGAACACGTCCTGGGGCAGCGCGTAGCTGCGACCCCGCAGCAGCGCGAGCGCGCGCCCCGCGGCGATGAGCCCGAGGCTGGCGCGGGGGCTGGCGCCGTACGTCAGCAGCGGCGACAGGTCGGACAGCGTGTACTTGTCGGGGTAGCTGGAGGCGAGCACCAGCGTGACGGCGTAGTCGACCACCGCCCGGTCCACGTACACCTCCGAAGCCGCACGCTGCAGCCGGATCAGGTCCTCGAGGCTCAGCACCTCGTGCGGCTCGGGCGGGTCGACGCTCATCCGGTAGACGATCTCGACCTCTTCTCCCGCGGTCGGGTAGTCGACGACGATCTTCATGAGGAACCGGTCGCGCTGCGCCTCGGGGAGCGGGTACACCCCTTCCGACTCGATGGGGTTCTGGGTGGCCAGCACGAGGAACGGCTGGGGCACCGGGAACGTGGTGCCCCCGATCGACACCTGGTGCTCGGCCATGACCTCGAGCAGCGCGGACTGCACCTTGGCCGGGGCGCGGTTGATCTCGTCGGCCAGCAGGAAGTTGACGAAGACCGGCCCGAGCTCGACGTCGAAGCGCTCGGTGCTGGCTCGGTAGATGCGGGTGCCCATCACGTCGGCGGGCAGCAGGTCGGGGGTGAACTGGATGCGGGCGAAGGTGCCGCCCACCGCGGTGGCCAGCGTCTCCGCCGCGAGGGTCTTGGCCAGCCCGGGCACGCCTTCGAGGAGCGCGTGGCCGCGGGCCAGCAGGCAGACCATGAGTCGCTCGATGGCCCGGTCCTGGCCGACGATGACCTTCTTCACCTCGAAGACGACCGTCTCGAGGAGCTGGGCCTCGGTCGGCGCGGTCGTGTCGGTCATGTGCGAGCCTCCGGCGAGCGGTTCGGGGTCGACATCGAGCCACGACCCGGCGCAAGCAAGGGTAAGCCCTGGCTGGCCCGGTGCCGCCCGTCCGCCTGCCGCCGGGGTGGCCGGCCCGGCCGGTACCGTGCGGGCCGGTGCGCCTGCTGGTCGTGGAGGACGAGGTCGACCTGGCGTCGGCCGTGGCCAGGGGACTCCGGCGGGAGGGGTACGCGGTCGACGTGGCCAACGACGGCCACGAGGCGCTCGACCGGCTGGCGGTCACCGCCTACGACCTCGTCTGCCTCGACCTCAACCTGCCCGACGTCGACGGGCTCGAGATCTGCCGGCGCCTGCGCACCGACCCTTCCTACGCGCCGGATCCCGGAGATGCCGCACCGCGGGTGCTCGTGCTGACCGCCCGGGACGGCATCGAGCACCGGGTCGCCGGGCTCGACGAGGGGGCCGACGACTACCTCGTCAAGCCGTTCGCCTTCGCGGAGCTGGCGGCCCGCGTCAGGACCCTGCTGCGGCGCGATGCCGGCCGCACGGGGGCCGAGCTGCGCGTCGGCGACCTCCGGCTCGACACCGCCCGGTTCGAGGCCAGCCGCGCTGACCGGTCGCTCGACCTGACCGCCAAGGAGTTCGCGCTGCTGCGCTACTTCATGAGCCACGCGGGCCAGGTGCTCTCCCAGGAGCACCTCCTCGAGCACGTCTGGGACGAGCACGCCGACCCGTTCACCAACACGGTGCGGGTGACGGTGGGGACGTTGCGCCGGAAGCTGTCCGAGGGCGGTGAGCCGCCCATCATCGAGACGGTCGTCGGTCGCGGGTACCGCCTCCTCGAGGAGCCGGTCGGGTGATGCGGGAGCCGGACGGGCGGGTGCCCGGGCCCGCGGCGCCGGGCGGCGAGCGGGGCACCGCGGGATCGGCGGCGCCGAAGCGGCCGAGGCGGGGAGAGCGCATCGCCCGGCGGCTCCCCGACTGGGCCGGGTCGATCCGGTTCCGGCTCACCGCCCTGTACTCGCTCGTGCTCTTCGGGCTGGCCGCGGTCGTTGTCGGCGGCGTGTACCTGGCGGTGGCGGCGCGCCTGCACGACCGGCCGGTGTCCCGAGAGTTCGTCGTGACGGCATGCCAGCCGCGCCTCGGCGGTGCGGAGATCGAGTGCGCCCGCCGGAGCGTGGTGTTCGAGTCGCTCGAGCGCGAGGTGAACCAGCGCACGGTGCAGGTGCTGCGCACCTACTCGTTCGGGGCCCTCGCGCTGCTGTTCCTCGCCAGCATGGTCGTCGGCTGGGTCGTGGCCGGCCGGGTCCTGGCGCCGATCGACCGGATCGCCGCGGTGGCCCGGGAGATCCAGGCCACCGATCTGTCGCGACGCATCGCGCTGCGCGGCCCGCCGGACGAGCTGAGGAACCTCGCCGACACGTTCGACGGCATGCTCGAGCGGATCGACGACGCCTTCGAGAGCCAGCGCCGGTTCATCCAGGAGGCATCGCACGAGCTGCGCAACCCGCTCGCGGTCATGCGCACGAACCTGGACGTGGCTCTGGCCGACCCCGAGGCGTCGCTGGACGACGTGCGCCGCTCGGCCGAGGTCGCCCAGCGGGCCACCGAGCGCATGACCCATCTGGTCGACGATCTCCTCGCGTACGCACGCCACGGTGCGCCGGAGCGACGCTTCGAGCCGGTCGATCTGGCCGGCACCGTGCGCGACGCCGCCGCGGAGTTCGCAGCGCCCGCGGCGGCCCGCGGCCTGCGGCTCGAGGCCGAGCCCGGGACGGACCTGTGGGTGGTGGGCGACCGCGTCGCGCTGCGCCAGGCGCTCGACAACCTCCTCGCGAACGCGGTCCGCCTGGCGCCTGCGGGCAGCGAGGTCCGCCTGGCCACCGGCCGGCGCGACGCATGGCTGTGGGCGGCCGTGGCCGACCAGGGACCGGGGATCCCCGCCGAGCAGCGCGACATGGTCTTCCAGCGCTTCTGGCGGGCCGACCATCGCCGGGCGCGCGAGGAGGGCCGCAGCGGTCTGGGACTGGCCATCGTGCGCCAGATCGCCGAGAGCCACCGTGGCGAGATCCGCCTCCACGAGAACGAGCACGGCGGCAGCACGTTCACGCTGTGGCTGCCGGCGGCGCCTGCGGCCGCGGCTTCCACGGAACCCGAGACGGCCACGCCAGCCATGGCGCCCGAGGCCGCCACCGCGGGCACGCCAGCCATGGCGCCCGAGGCGGCCACCGCGGGCACGCCAGCCACGCGGGCCAACGCACCAACGGCACCCGCGCCGCGCGCCGTCGCGGCTGCGGACACCGCCGCAACCGGCGTCGCCGTCGCGCCGACCGCGTCGCCGCCGCCGTCGCCGCCGCCGCCGCCATCGCCGTCCTCGCCGGACCGACCCGGCCCTGGCTCCTCAGGCGGTGCGGCCGGCGCATCAGGCACCGAAGTCCCCGGGGCGACGGACTAGGAGCGCTCGCGGGCGCCCGCCCTCGCCGGCGCTCGGCACGGCAGTGGGGGAGGCGGCCGTTCGACGTCTCTGGGGCGCCGCGCCTTCGGTGATCTTTCGGACCACGCCCGTACCGTGGCGGCATGGACACCGATCGCTGGCAGATCGACCCGGGGCGAGAGCCGGAGCCCCGGCCGGCGTGGTCGCCCCGGCCCGCTCGCGGCTCGGCGCCGGGGCCGGCGTCGCCTCCGCTGTCGCCCGCGCCCACGGCCCGGCCGGCGGGCTACGGACCTCCGCCATCGTGGGGGCCGCCGGAGCCCGACCCCACGACGGTCTGGCCGGGCCCGCCCGGCGCTGGGCGTACCGGCCCGCCACCGTTCACTCCGCTCACGCCGTCCGCGCCGCCGCCCGGACCGCGATCGAGCCGGGGTCGCCGCTCGTTCGCGCTGATGGCCCTCCTCGCGGTCCTCGCGCTGGCGCTGGCCGCTGGGGCCGGGTACGCCGGCGGTCGCTGGGCGACCAGGGACCGCCTCGCGACCCGGGCCGGCACCGCCGCCCCGGCCACGACCACGACACCGGTCTCAGCGCCGCCGGGGCCCGTGTCGGGCACGGCCGTCGAGCCGGTGGAAGCCGTGGCTCGCGCCGTCGGCCCTGCGGTCGTGCAGGTCCAGACTCCCGACGGTCTCGGCTCGGGCTTCATCTACGACGCCTCGGGCCTCCTCCTGACCGCGGCGCACGTCACCGGCGGCGTGGCCACGGTGCAGGTCCGCCTCGCCGACGGGCGGTCGTTCACCGGCCGCGTCCTCGGCGAGGACCAGGCCACCGACGTCGCCGTGGTGCGCATCCCCGCCCAGAGGCTGCCCCTGGCCACGCTGGGGGTCGGCGCACCGGTGCAGGTCGGGCAGATGGCGGTCGCCATCGGCAGCCCGTTCGGTCTCGACCAGACGGTCACCTCCGGCATCGTCTCGGCCGTCGGCCGTCCCGTCCAGACCCCGGGCGGCGCCATTCCCATGATCCAGACCGACGCTCCCATCAACCCCGGCAACTCGGGTGGCGCCCTCGTCGACCGCAAGGGCCGCGTGATCGGCCTCAACGACGCCATCGCCAACGCGGGTAGCGGTGGCAACGTCGGCGTGGGCTTCGCCGTCCCGATCGACACGGCGGCCCAGGTCGCGAAGGACCTCGTGGCCGGGCGCCAGCCGGTCAACGCGTACCTCGGCGTCACGCCGGCCGACACCTCGGGCGGGGGTGCCGGCGCGCTCGTGGTCGACGTGGCCCCCGGCAGTCCGGCCGCCACGGCGGGGTTGAAGCGGGGCGACGTCGTGACGGCGGTGGACGGCCGGACCATCAACGGAGCCGTGGATCTGGTGGCCACCATCCGCGGGCGACGTCCCGGCGAGACCGTCGAGCTGCGCCTGGCCGACGGCCGCACGCTCACGGCCACGCTCGCCAAGAGCCCGACACGCTGACTCCGCCGGCGGCGGCGGCCGCCGATCGCCGCCGGAGGCCGTGGGTCGTGGGCCGCGGCGGCCGAGCCGGACCCTAGGGTGGTCGCTCCATGAGCGTCGTCGTCATCGCCCTCGTCGTGCTGGCCGTCGCCGTGGTGACGGCCTCCGCGTTCGTCGCCACCAGGCGCCACCGCGGCCCTGAGCTCGAACCCCCGGCCGCGCCCCGGCTCGAGGGACGCACCGGCACCGGCGTGCTCGACCGGCCTCCGGTGCGCGAGCGCGACGGGGCCACGCTCGATCGGCCCGGCGTGGCCCCGCCCGACGCTCCCGCCGTGCCGGAGGCGCCCGCCGCGCCGGCGCCCGAGGTCGCGCCTCCCCGGCGGCCGACGTTGCGCGACCGGTTGGCCCGGGCGCGGAGCGCCTTCACGGGCTACGTGGGTTCGATCGTGTCGCGCTCGACGATCGACGACGAGACCTGGGACGACCTGGAGGAGGCGCTGATCCGCGCCGATGTCGGCGTCGGGCCCACGCAGGGACTCCTCGACGCCGTCCGCAGCCGCGTGAAGGACGAGGGCCTCGAGACGGGCGGGGCCCTCGTCGCTGCGGTGAAGGCCGAGATGAAGGAGCGCCTCGGCACCGGCGACCGTTCGCTGCTCCAGGACCAGGGGCGCACCAACGTCTGGCTGTTCGTCGGAGTCAACGGCGTCGGCAAGACGACCACCATCGGCAAGATCGCCAAGCGCGAGGCCGAGGTGGGCCGCACGGTCGTGCTCGCGGCGGGCGACACGTTCCGAGCCGCGGCGGCCGAGCAGCTCGGCACCTGGGCGGAACGGGCGGGAGCCGAGCTGGTGCGGGGGGCCGAGGGCGCGGATCCGTCGTCGGTCATCTTCGACGCCATCGAGCGGGCCAACGCCAGGGGGGCCGACCTCGTTCTCGCCGACACGGCCGGCCGGCTGCACACCAAGTCCAACCTCATGGAGGAGCTGCGCAAGGTCAGGCGGGTCGCCTCCAAAGAACCCGGTCACGTCACCGAGGTGCTCCTCGTCATCGACGCGACGACGGGCCAGAACGGTCTGCAGCAGGCTCGCCAGTTCACCGAAGCGGTCGAGGTCACCGGGGTCGTGCTGACCAAGCTCGACGGCTCCGCCAAGGGCGGCATCGTGTTCGCCATCCAGTCGGATCTCGGGATACCGGTCAAGCTGGTGGGTCTCGGGGAGACGGCTGACGACCTCGTACCGTTCGACTCCGACGAGTTCGTCGAAGCCCTGTTCGAACCCGTCTGACGCCGGGCCGCGCCGCCGCCTGCAAGGCTGAGCGCATGCTCCTCATCCGGCTCGCCGTCTCCCCGGTTCGGATCGCCCTCCTGCTGGCGCGGCTGTTCGGCTACGGCCGGTTGGCGGTGTTCCTGCTCGGCGTGGCAGCGGGCCTGCTGCTCGCGCCGACGACCGGCGCCGAGCTGCGGTCCAAGCTCCGCGACCTGGCGGCGGGCGCATCCATGGGGGCCGGAACCCCGCCGGCCGGCTGAGCGTCGGAGGTGGGGCGCGCCCGCTCGTGGCGGGCAAGGAGGCGCTGACCGTGAGACTGCCACTGCCGAAGTCACCGACCGGAGACCGGGCCGTGCGGGGGCGCGCCGCGGTGGCCGTCGCCGCCGCGAGCGTCCTCGTCGCGGCGGCTGCATGCGGCTCCGACGGCTCGGGTGGCGGCCAGGTGAAGGGCGGAGGTGCCGCGGGCTCAGGTCCGATCCGGATCGCCGGGCCGGGCGGCGAGGCGACCGCCACGCCGGCGCGCCTGTTCCGCTACGTCGCCGCGCCCGGGCTGGCGACCATGGGCGGCTCGGCGGCCAGCTACCGGCTCCGGGCCCCCGGCGAAGCGATCGTCCGGAGGCTCGCTGCCGCGCTCGGGTTCGAGGGGATGCGGCGGCGCGCCGGCGGCGGGTGGTCGGCGATCGAAGGCCCCCGGCGCCTGGTCGTCGACGGCAGCGGAGGCTGGTCGTACTCGGCCGATGCCGAGACCGGAGACGGCACGGTGTCTGCGCCGGACTCGACCGCCGAGCGGCCGGTGCCGGCCGCGGACCTCGACGCCGCCGTCGCGCTCGCGCGTGCCGCCGGTCTGCGTGCCGCCGCTGGCGACGTGCAGGCCTCGCGCTCGACCGGTTGGACCTGGATCGTCGTGACCAGCCGGTTCGCCGGCATGCCGGTCGTCGGAGCGGAGATGGACGCCGCGGTCGAGGGGGCCGTCGTGCGGACCGCCTCCGGCCGCCTCATCGACCCGGAGGCCGGCCCGGACGTCGCCCGGGCCGGCACCGCCCGCGCCATCGAGCGACTCAACCGCGGCTGGGGCTCGTGGCTGCCCGTCGCGCCCCGGCCGAGCGCGATGACGACGGGCGCCGGAACGACCGGCGGCGGAACGACCGGCGACGGCTCGACCGGCGACGGCTCGACCGGCGACGGCTCGGCCCCCGGTTCCGCTCCCGGCTCCGCGGGCGGGACGGGCTCGCCCAACACGGGGCCTTGGGGAGTGGGGACGGTGATCCCGAAGGGCGGTGCCGACGATCCCGCGGCCGGGGGTGGCGCCTGCACTCCCCAGTGCCCTCCGGCGACAAGTCTCCCGTCGGACAGCATCGCCGTCCCCCCGCAGCCTCCGTCGAGCAAGCCGACGGCGTCCACCGAGCCTCCGTCGAGCAAGCCGACGGCGTCCACCGAGCCTCCGTCGAGCAA
>JACPNX010000014.1:100956-122183 GCA_016185275.1 Actinomycetota bacterium
GCAGCCTCCGTCGAGCAAGCCGACGGCGTCCACCGAGCCGACGACGTCCACCGAGCCGACGTCCACCGGGTCGGCGCCGGAGCGCTGCATCGGCGCCGAGCTGCCCTGCGGCGACGGAGGTCCCGGAGGATCGGTGCCGATCGACGAGGTCGTGCTGGCCGAGGTCGAGCCCACGCTGGTCACCGCCCTCGATGCGGACGGGCGCACGGTGTGGCTGCTGCCGGGCTACCGGTTCCGGACTCCACCCGCGGCGGCGGGCGAGGCGGCGACACCCGCGGTGCCGGGAGCGGCCACGCCGATCGACACGCTGGCCGTGGCCGACGGCGCCGTCGATCTCGCCCCGACCCCGGTGCCGGAGATGCAGCCCAAGGGAACGCAGCCCGGGTCCGACCCCGCGCCCGGGCCCCCGGCGCCGTCTCCTGCAACCGTCACGGCGCCGAACGCCACCGGTGGGCCGGCACCGGATGCGACGACGCCGGACCCCACGAAGCCGGAGCCGACGAAGCCGGCGACGACCCGGCCGGGCGGTGGCCTGCCGGATTCCACGCTGCCCGACCCGCAGGGCCCACCGGCCACGACCACCGGCGGGTGAGCGCGCCGCCGCGATCCCTCCGGGGCCGGGGCGGCACCGATTCGGGCCGGGGGAGCCCGGAGCCCGCGGCCCGGTACGATCCCCCTCCGTATGTTCGAGGCGCTCCAGGACCGGTTCGAGGGAATCTTCGGCAAGCTGCGGGGCCGCGGCCGGCTCGGTGAGGCCGAGGTCGACGAGGCGCTGCGCGAGATCCGCCTCGCGCTGCTCGAGGCGGACGTCAACTTCACGGTCGTCCGTGGCCTGATCGCCCGGATCCGTGAACGCTGCGTCGGCGCGGAGCTGCACCAGGCGCTCAACCCTGCGCAGCAGGTCATCGACATCGTCCACCAGGAGCTCATCGCGACGCTCGGCGGCGAGACCATCCGCATCACGTACGCGTCGCGTCCGCCCACGGTCGTGCTCATGGCGGGCCTCCAAGGGTCGGGCAAGACGACGACGTCGGCCAAGCTGGCGCGCTGGTTCAAGCAGCAGGGCCGGAACCCGTTGCTCGTCGGAGCCGACCTGCAGCGGCCGGCCGCCATCGAGCAGCTGCGCACGCTCGCCCGCCAGATCGACGTGCCGGTCGTGTCCCGCGACGACGAGTCGATCGGAGGCGAGGGAGGTGACCCGGTCGACGTGGCGCGCCGCAGTCTCGACGAGGCCCGCCGCCGGGGTCGCGACGTGCTCATCATCGACACCGCGGGCCGGCTGTCGATCGACGCCGAGATGATGGAGCAGGTCGCCCGGATCGCCGAGGCGACCTCGCCCCACTTCACGTTCCTGGTCGTCGATGCCATGACCGGCCAGGACGCCGTCACCACCGCTGAGAACTTCGACGCCACCCTGTCGCTCGACGGCGTGATCCTCACCAAGCTCGACGGCGACGCCCGCGGCGGTGCCGCCCTGTCGGTCAAGGAGGTCGTCGGCAAGCCCATCGCCTTCGCCTCCACCGGCGAGAAGCTCGCCGACTTCGACCTGTTCCACCCCGACCGCCTCGCCGGGCGGATCCTCGGGATGGGCGACGTCCTCACGCTGATCGACAAGGCCAAGGAGGCCTTCGACGAGGACCAGGCCGAGGAGGCGGCGAACAAGCTGCTCGAGGGCCAGTTCACGTTCGAGGACTTCCTGGAGCAGATGCAGCAGGTGAAGAAGATGGGGCCCCTCGGCAACCTCATCGGCCTCATCCCGGGCATGCCGAAGGAGCTGCGCAACACCGAGATCGACGACAAGGAGCTGGGTCGCGTCGAGGCCATGATCCACTCGATGACGCGGGCGGAGCGCAACGATCCGGACCTCATCGACGGGTCCCGGCGCCTGCGCATCGCCAACGGCAGCGGGACGTCGCCGTCCGAGGTGAACGCGCTCCTCCAGCAGTTCAAGGAGATGCAGCGCATGATGCGCCAGATCGCCCCCGCCGGGATGGTGAAGTCCCGCAAGGGCGGCAAGAAGGGCAAGAAGGGCGGGCGGGTCACACCGCGCCAGGCCGTGCAGATGGCCCGGGCCTCGCGGTCGATGGACCTGGGTGCCGGCCTGCCCGACATCGACGACCTCAAGCTGCCGGGCTTGAAGTGAGGACCCGGCGGCGGGCAGCATGGTCGGCCGGCCCTCGGGCCGGCCGCCTCGACGACTCGAAGGAAGAAGCGACACCGTGGCCGTGAAGCTCCGCTTGATGCGGATGGGCAAGAAGAAGCAGCCGACCTATCGCGTCGTGGCGGCCGACTCGCGCTCGCCGCGCAACGGCCGGTTCATCGAGATCGTGGGCACCTACCAGCCGCGGCTCGAGCCCTCGGGCGTGTCGATCGACAACGCCAAGGCGCTCCGCTGGTTGCGTGACGGCGCGCAGCCCACCGAGCGCGTGCAGAAGCTCCTCGAGATCTCCGGGGCCTGGTCGCACTACCAGTCGGGGACCGACCCGCAGCCGGCGACCGAGCCGGCTCCCGCCGAAGCCGCCGGCGCGTGAGCGACGCCGACGCCCAGCCGCTCGACGCGCCAACGGCGCGTGCGGTGCTCGAGTACCTGGCTCGATCGATCGTCGACGACCCGGACGCGGTTCGCGTCGAGGTGGAAGCAGGCGGCCGGGGCGACCTCACGTTGAACCTCCACGTCGCCGAGGGCGAGCTCGGGCGCGTGATCGGCAAGCGCGGTCGGGTGGCGCAGTCGATCCGCACGATCGTGCGAGCCGCGGCCGTGCGCGACGACGTCACGGTCGGCATCGAGTTCGTCGATTGAACCCGTCGGGCGGCTCCGTGCTGCTCGAGGTCGGACGCATCGACCGGGCCCACGGGCTGCGCGGCGAGGTGGTCGTCTCGCTGACCTCCGACTACCCCGACCTCCGCCTGGCTCCGGGGTCGGTCCTGCAAGCCGGAGACCGCTCGCTCGTCGTCCGCTCTTCCCGGCCCCACCAGGACCGCTGGATCGTGGTGTTCGAGGACGTGGGCGACCGGGCCGCCGCCGAGGCTCTCCGGGGTGAGGCGCTGCGGGCGGAACCGGTGGCCGACGAAGGCGCGCTGTGGGTCCACGAGCTGGTGGGTGCCGAGGTCGTCGACGTCGACGGCGCCGCCTGGGGCCGCGTCGAGTCGGTGCAGGACAACCCCGCCCATGCCCTGCTCGTCGTGGACGACGGCACGCTCGTACCGATCGTGTTCGTCGCCGACGCCTCAGGTCTGCCCGATCGCGTGGTGATCGATCCCCCTCCGGGTCTTCGCCGCGCCGAGCTCCAGGCCGGCTCGCCGCCGGAGCGGCTCTGACGGCCCGCGCGTGGGGGCAGCGGGAGTGACACGTCGTCATGCACCCGCGTCGAGCTCCGCGAGCAGCCCGCCGACGTCGAGCGCCCCGGGCGGGATGCCGAGCGACCGCCGGATCGCTGCCGCCCGGTGACCGAGGAGGCGGGCATCGGTGCCCAGCGCGCTGGCGAGCGCAGCTCGGGTGCGCCCGGCGGAGGGCTCGAAGGTCCCCGAGTCCGCCGCGACCATGAGCACGATGGCCGCCGCCGCCTCGTCCGGCGGCCAGGCCTCACGCAGGCCGGCCTGGCCGACGGCCACCTCCGCGGCGACGTGGGTGGCGACGAGGGCGGAGAGCGGCCCGAGGAGGCGCAGCGACTGCTCGAGCGTCGCGGCCACGAGCCGGGCCGACCAGGCCCGCGCCGCGCCGGTGGGCAGAGCGCGCGAGGCCGCGAAGGAGTGCGCGATGGCGACGTCGCCCTCCTCGCGCGGCGGCACCCACGGAGACCGTGGCGACCCACGATCGGCTCCGGCGGGGTGGTGTGCCCGGTGCTCGGTCGCCGCCGGTGACCGGTGGTCGGCGATGCTGTGGGGCGGGAAGGGGACCACCGCGCCGACGTCCGTGGCCGCCGGCGGTCGCGCTCGTGGCGCGCCGCGGTGCTCGAAGTCGACGTGGACGACCCGCGCAGGGGCGAGCGCCTCGTCCCGGGACGACTCGAAGGTGGTCTCCATGCCGACCATCTTCCTCAGGGGCTGTGACAGCACCCCTCCCACGAGCGTTCGAGCGGGGGCCCGCCGGCACACGCGGCCGTTGGTCGGTCGGCACCAACGCCACCGCCCGCCTTTCGCGCCGCGACGTCCACCTCCACGCACCGCCTCCTCGCCCGCTGGCGCGGCTGGCGCCGCCGGACACCTGCGAAGCTCGACTGGCGGAGCAGCCGGCACGACAAGGAGTCCTGCATGAAGCTTGCCAACGTCGACGGGCGGGCCGCGCTCGTCCTCGGCGATCAGATCGCCGACGTCGCGACCGCATCCCGAGGCCGCTTCGGTTCGGACCCGATGGCCCTCTATGACCGGTGGGACGAGCTCCGGGCCTTCGCCACCACGGTCACCGCGCCGACCGGACCCCTCGTGGAGTCCGCGCTCCGCAACCCGGTGCCGCGGCCCCGCCAGGTGTTCGCCATCGGGCTCAACTACCGCCGCCACGCCGAGGAGACGGGTGCCGCCCTGCCGGAGGTGCCCGCGGTGTTCACGAAGTTCCCGGCCAGCCTCGCCGGACCCTTCGACGACATCGTCGTCGAAGGACCATCCGTCGACTGGGAGGTCGAGCTTGTCGCCGTCATCGGCCGCACCGCCGACCGGGTCCCGAGGACCGATGCCTGGTCGCACGTCGCCGGGGTCACCATCGGCCAGGACATCAGCGATCGGCACCTCCAGTTCGCCGCCGGCGCCCAGTTCTCGCTCGGCAAGTCCCGCCGCGGCTACGGCCCCATGGGACCGTGGATCGTCACGCCCGACGAGCTGGGCAACGCCGACGACCTCGCCCTCGGCTGTTCCGTCAACGGCGACACGATGCAGGACGCCCGCACCACCGACCTCGTCTTCGACGTTCCCGGTCTCGTCGCCGAGCTCTCCGCGGTGCTGCCGCTCCTGCCGGGCGACGTGATCTTCACCGGTACTCCGGCGGGTGTCGGTGTCGCGCGCCAACCGCCACGGTTCCTCCGGCCCGGTGACACCCTCGAGTCCTGGATCGAGGGCGTCGGCAGGATCCGCAACCTCGTCGTCGACGGGCGGTGACCACGCCACCCTGCCGCTCGCCCCGAAACCTCCACGCTCCCAACCGGCGATCCGGTCGGGCGTTGCCGGCCGTGGGCGACGGCCGGCTTCGGTAGGGTCGACGGTCCGTGGCCGCCACCTACCTCGACCGCATCCTCGCCGCCCATCGGGCAAGCGCAGCAGACGACCGGCGCGATGTCGCAGCCATGCGGGCCCAAATGTCCGGCCTCCCGCAGGCGCGGGGGTTCGCCGCCGCGCTGGCAGGAGCCGACGGCCTCGCCGTCATCAGCGAGGTCAAGCGCCGGTCGCCGTCGAAGGGCCGGCTGGCGCCTCACCTCGATCCCGGTGAGCTGGCCCGTGCCTACGCCGCGGGTGGGGCCGCCTGCCTGTCGGTGCTGACCGACGCCGAGTTCTTCGGCGGCTCACCGGACGACCTGCGGGCCGCCCGGGACGCCGTGCCGCTCCCGGTGTTGCGCAAGGACTTCACCGTCGGCCCGCTCGACGTGCTCGATGCCCGGGCCATGGGGGCCGACGCCGTGCTGTTGATCGTCGCCGCCCTCGGCGACGGCGAGCTGGCCGAGCTCCACACGCTCGCCCGGGAGGTCGGGCTCGACGCCCTCGTCGAGGTGCACGACGAAGCGGAGCTCGAGCGGGCCCTCGACGTGGGAGCGACGCTGATCGGTGTGAACCAGCGCGACCTCGTCACCTTCGAGGTCGACACGCAGCGGGCCGTCCGGGTGGCGGCCGCCCTGCCTGCTCACGTGGTGGCGGTGGCGGAGTCCGGCATCCGCAGCGGCCGGGACGCCGCCCGTCTCCACGACGCGGGCTACCGCGCCGTGCTGGTGGGCGAGTCGCTCGTGACCGCCGCCGATCCGGCCACGGCCGTCGCCGAGCTGCGAACCGCCGGCCGCGCCGCACCCGAGCCGGCCGCCGAGCGACGAGTGGCCACGGACCGGTGAGACCGACCATCCAGCCCGTTCACGGACGAGGAGCCACCGCATGACCGACCCGACCGGCGCCGAGGCCCATCCGGTGTTCGCGCTGAGCGACCGCTTCGTCGACGAGTACGCGGCCCTGAGCCCCATGACCGCCACGGCCCTCGGGGTGTCGGGCCACGACGACCGCTGGGACGACACGAGTCCCGAAGGAGCCGAGGCCATGCGGTCGTTCCTCGAGTCGGCGCGCGCCGAGGCCCGCCGCCTGCCGCCCACCGCGGACCGGTGGGCCCGGCTCGCCCTCCGCATCTTCGACGAGAACGCGGGGCTCGAGCTCGACACCTACGAGCACGGCGACCACCTCCACCAGACCGTCAACCACCTCGCCGGGCTGTTTCCCGCGCTGCGGGACACCTTCGACGTGATGGACCGCGGCACCACGGAGGGATGGCGCAACGTGGCCACCCGACTGGCCACGATCGGTGAACCACTGGCCGGTTGGCGGGCGTCGCTCACCGAAGGCATGCGGCGCGACCTGTGGGCGCCACGGCGCCAGGCCGAGAGCATGGTCGACCAGCTGCGAGCCTCCGTGGCACCCGACGGCTCCTTCACCGGGCTGGTGGCCGGCTTCGCCGACGCGGGCGTCGACGACGACGGGATCCGCGACGCGCTCCGCGAGGCGCTGGGCCGCGCGGGTGAGGCGGTGGAGGAGACCGCCCGCTGGTTCGAGCGGGAGTACCTGCCGGGCGCACCCGACGAGGACGCCGTCGGGGAGGAGCGCTACGCGCGGCGGGCCCGGCGCTTCCTCGGCACCACGGTCGACCTCCACGAGACCTACCGCTGGGGATGGGACCACCTGCTCGAGCTGTGGTCGGAGATGCAGCAGGTGGCGCGGGAGGTCGACCCCGACCGGGACCTGAGGGGGGTCGTCGAGGTCCTCGAGTCCGACCCCGCCCACTCGGCCGCCACCCAGGAGGAGTTCCGCCTGGCGATGCTCGAGCGTGCGCGCCAGGCGCTGCGCGAGCTCGACGGCACCCACTTCACGATCCCCGACGAGATACGGGAGATCGACGTCCGGTTGGCGCCGAAGGGCAATGCTCTCGGCGCCTACTACGTGCCCCCGTCGGAGGACTTCACCCGCTGCGGGACCACGTGGTGGTCGTTGGGCGACGCGGAGCCGGTGCCGCTGTGGGACGAGGTCACGACCGCGTACCACGAGGGCTTCCCCGGCCACCACCTCCAGTGCGGCCTCCAGGTGACGCTCGGCGACCGGCTCAGCCGGGTGCACCGCCTCCTGTTCTGGCTGTCGGGGTACGGCGAGGGTTGGGCCCTCTACGCCGAGCGGCTCATGCGCGAGCTGGGCTACTTCGACCGGCCCGAGTACGTGCTCGGCCTGCTCGCCTCGAACGCGCTGCGCGCCGTGCGCGTCTGCATCGACATCGGCTCGCACCTGCGCCTGCCGATCCCCGCGGACGTGCCGTTCCATCCGGGCGAGGAGTGGACCTACGACCTCGCCGTCGAGGCGCTCGAGCACTTCGCGTTCAACGACCATGCGCTCGCGTCCTCCGAGGTCACCCGCTACCTCGGATGGCCGGGGCAGGCGATCAGCTACAAGGTCGGTGAGCGCGAGATCCTGCGGCTGCGCGACGAGGTGCGAGCCCGCGAGGGCTCGGCGTTCGACCTGCGCGCCTTCCACGAGCAGGTGCTCGGCTCGGGGCCGGTCGGCCTCGACCACCTCCGCGAGCTGGTGCTCGGCTGATCCTCCGGCGATACGGGTGAGCCGCCGGGAAGGCGGCGTCGCGTAGCCTGAGCTCCGTGTTCGTGAAGATCTGCGGCATCACCAGCGAGGAGGACGCACTCCTCGCGGTGGCCATGGACGCGGACGCGATCGGTTTCATCATGGCGCCGTCGCCCCGGCAGGTGAGCCCGTCGCACGTGCGCGACATCGTCAAGCGCCTGCCGCCCGACGTGCTCACGGTCGGCGTGTTCCGCGACGAGTCCCCCAAGCGCGTGGTCGACATCGTGCACGGCGCCGGCCTCGGCGCGGCCCAGCTCCACGGGCACGAGACGCCCGAGACGACGACGTGGGTACGTGAGCGCGTCCCGTACGTCATCAAGGCGTTCCCGGCGGGGTCACGTGATCTCGACCGGGCCGACGACTTCGGCGCCGACGCCATCCTCGTCGACTCGCACGCGCCGGGGTCGGGCCGGGTGTTCGACTGGTCGCTGGCGGAAGGCGCCCCGGCCGGCCGGCAGGTCGTGCTCGCCGGCGGGCTCAGCCCCGCGAACGTGGCCGAGGCCATCGACCGGGTTCGGCCCTGGGGTGTCGACGTGGCCACGGGGGTGGAGCTCACCGGCGGGGAGCCCGGGCGCAAGGACGCCCGCCTCGTGCGCGCCTTCGTCGTCAACGCCCGTGCCGCGGCGCCGGTCGCCTACGAGTCGAGCTCGGCCTCACCCCCCTACGACTGGATGCTCGACGGGGAGGCGCGTTGACCGCGCCGGTGATGGGCGAGCCGGACGCCACCGGCCGCTTCGGGCGCTTCGGCGGCCGGTTCGTCCCGGAGACCCTCATGCCGGCCTGCCTCGAGCTCGAGGCGGCCTTCCGTGACGCCTGGGCCGACGTCGCCTTCCGCGCCGAGCTCGACCGGCTGCTGCGCGACTACGCCGGCCGCCCTTCACGCCTCACCGAGTGCGAACGGCTCGGCGAGCACCTGGGGCTGCGGCTGCTGCTCAAGCGCGAGGACCTGAACCACACCGGCTCGCACAAGATCAACAACGTGCTCGGCCAGGCCCTGCTCACCAAGCGCATGGGCAAGCACCGGGTCGTGGCCGAGACGGGCGCCGGCCAGCACGGCGTGGCGTCGGCCACCGCGGCCGCGCTGCTGGGACTCGATTGCGTGGTCTACATGGGCGAGGTCGACATGGCCCGCCAGGAGCTCAACGTGTTCCGCATGCGCCTGCTGGGCACCGAGGTGCGCCCGGCCTCGAGCGGCAGCCGCACGCTGAAGGACGCGGTCAACGAGGCCATGCGCGACTGGGTCGCCACCGTCGAGACCACCCACTACCTGCTGGGCTCGGTGATGGGACCGCACCCGTACCCGTGGATGGTCCGCGAGCTCCACCGTGTCGTCGGCGACGAAGCCCGCGAGCAGTGCCGCGCGCTCACGGGTGGCGATCCGGACGTGGTCGTGGCGTGCGTCGGCGGTGGTTCGAACGCGGCCGGGATCTTCGCCGGCTTCGCCGAGCTGCCCGCCGTGGCCCTGGTCGGCGCGGAACCGGCTGGTGGCGCGGCGATCGGCCGTGGCGTGCCGGGCGTCGTGCACGGGTCGAAGTCCTTCCTCGTGCAGGACGAGTTCGGCCAGGTCCAGGAGGCGCAGTCGATCTCCGCCGGGCTCGACTACCCGGGCGTCGGCCCCGAGCACGCCCACCTCGCCGACGCCGGCCGCGCCCGCTACGAGGCCGTCACCGACGACGAGGTCCTCGACGCCTTCGTCATGCTCTCCCGCACGGAGGGCATCATCCCGGCCCTCGAGTCCGCCCACGCGCTCGCGTGGGTGATCCGCGAGCGCGAGGCCCTCGCCGGCCGGACCGTGCTCGTGAACCTCTCGGGCCGGGGCGACAAGGACGTGCAGCAGGTCTCCGAGATCCTCGGCGACGACGCCGGCCGGTCGCGCGCGACGCTGCGCGGACCGGCGGCGTCCCCCGCCAGTCCCGTCCGCCCGGCCGGTCCCGTCCGCCCGGCCGGTTCCGTGCGCCCGGCCGGTTCCGTGCGCCCGGCCGGTCCCGTCCGCCCGGCGTGACCGGCCCCCTCGAAGCGCACCTGCGCAGCCGGCGCGACGCCGGTCGCAAGCTGCTCGTCCCCTACGTCACCGGAGGTCTGCGTGACGACTGGCTGGACGTGCTGCGGGCGCTCGTCGCCGCGGGCGCCGACGCCGTGGAGGTCGGCATCCCGTTCTCGGATCCGGTCATGGACGGGCCGACGATCCAGGAGGCGTCGCAGCGGGCGCTCGACCGCGGCACGACGCCGGCGACGATCCTCAGCGAGCTGCGCCACGTCGAGGTCGGAGTGCCGCTGGTGGCCATGACGTACTTCAACCTCGTGTTCCGGGCCGGCACCGAGCGCTTCGCCAAGGAGGCGGCCGCAGCCGGCGTCAGCGGTGTGATCGTCCCCGATGTGCCGCTCGAAGAGCTGGGGGAGTGGGCGCCCGCAGCCGACGCGGCCGGCTTGGAGACGGTCCTGCTCGCCAGCCCGATCAGCCCGGACGAGCGGTTGGCCCGCCTGTGCGCCCGCAGCCGCGGCTTCGTGTACGGGGTGAACCTCATGGGCGTCACCGGCGAGCGGGCGGCGCTCGGCGAGCGTTCGGCCCGGCTCGCCCGCCGCCTCAAGGCGGCCACGGACCTGCCCGTGGTCATGGGCTTCGGTGTGTCGAGCGGCGACCAGGCCCGTGCCGTGGCCGAGCCCGCCGACGGGGTGGTGGTGGCCTCGGCCATCATGCGGCGCGTCCTCGACGGCGCATCCGCCGACGAGGCCGGCGAGTTCACCGCGGGGCTCCGCGCTGCCCTCGACGCCGGCTGACGAGCCGCCGACCGCTGCGTTCCCGGGCACCGCGCCACCGGGCAACCGGGGCACCGCGCCATCGGCCATCCGGCACCGCGCCATCCGCCACCGGGGCATCGGCCATCGGGCTGTCCAGACCGGCGCGATTCACCGCCGCCGTCAGCCGGCGGTCGCGCCGAGCCCGCGGTCGCCCTCAGCCGTCGGTGCTCACGTACACGCTGTCGACCACCCAGCCCTTGGGTGTCCGGGTGGCCGTGATCTGCGCGTACCCGCCGGTGGCGCGGTTGCGGTAGTTGCAGATGCTGGTGTCGAACTCGCCCGAGTCGCAGCCGTACAGGCCGTAGCCGGCGGCCGGCTGGGTGAACAGGTCGCGCACCGCCTTGGGTTGTGCGACGCGCGCCGCCGCCGCCTGGTCTCCGGCCTGCCACGCCGTCACGAGCGCTTCGATGGCGGCCCGCGGATCCGGCGCGAACTGGGTCGGCCCGGCCGGCGCCGTGGTGGTCGGGGCCGCCGTGGTGGAGGTCGCCGTGGCGGAGGTCGTGGCCGGCGCCGTCGACCGGGCCGTCGACGGGGTGGTGGACCCCGCCTGGCCGCCGCCGCTCGAACACGACACCGTCAGGCCCACCAGCACGGCCAGCAGCACGGCGAACCCGGAGCCGTGGGGAGCCGGCCGGCGTTGGGGTCGCCACGCGAACGCGGCGGCCTTCGGCGCCACCAGAGGTCGACGGGCTGGCATGGCGGGCAACGGTAGCGGCGGGGTGGGTGGCGCCAGGTCGCGCCGGTACCGTGGCGAGCCGTGCCCAGCGCCTCCTCCTCGGCCTACCTGGTGGCCCCGCCCGGCGGCGGGCCCGCCCCGGGTGTTCTCGTGCTGCACGCGTGGTGGGGGCTGACACCGTTCTTCCGCGGGGTGGCCGACCGCCTCGCCGATCAGGGGTTCGTGGCGCTCGTGCCCGACCTCCACGGCGACGATCGGACCGCCTCCACGCCCGACGAGGCCGAGGCGCTCCTGGCGTCCACCGACCCCAACGTCACCACCCTCACGGTGATGTCGGCGGCCAGCACGTTGCGCCACATGCGGGCCACGACGGACGCACCCATCGGTGTGCTCGGGTTTTCGATGGGCGCGTCGTGGGCGATGTGGCTGGCCACCCGGGCCCCCGACCTGGTCGACGCGACCGTGCTCTTCTACGGCACCCAGGACATCGATTTCGAGCCCGCCCGCACGGCGGTCCTCGGACACTTCGCCGAGCACGACGAGTTCGTGAGCGACGACCAGCTCGTCGAGATGGAGGCGCACCTGCGCCTGCTCGACAAGGACGTCGAGTTCCACCGCTACCCCGGCACGGGTCACTGGTTCTTCGAGGACGATCGGCCGGCGGCATACGTCGACTCGGCGGCGCACCTCGCCTGGGACCGCACGATCGCATTCCTCTCGGAGCGCCTCCACGCCGAGGCCGCGCCGTGACCGTGCCCGTGGACCCGATGCCGCCGGCCGACGCGCCCCGCTCGGCCACCTGCGACCTGTGCGAGGCCGCGCGCATCACCGAGTGGTTCTTCGAAGACGACCTCTGCTGGATCGCCGAGTGCGAGATCTGCGCGACACCCATGGTCGTGCTGCGCTGGCACGAGCGCGATCCCGACCCGGCCGTGAAGGGTGCACTGCGCGACCGGCTGGCCACCGTCGTGACCGAACACTTCACGTTCGACCACTATGTCGACGACCACATGCGCAACATCCCGGACCACTACCACGCGCACGCCCGGCCGATCGGCGGGTTCTTCGGCCACGGCCTGCGCCGGCGCGAGCCATGAGCGATCCGTCGGGCCCTTCCGGCCCCATGCCCGTCCCGGCGCCGGGCCGCAAACCCGCACCCGAGACGAGCGCGGTGACCGTGTTCGAGGCGGTCGGCGGGCGGCCGTTCTTCGACGCCCTCGCTCGCCGCTTCTATGCCGGCGTGGCCCAGGACCCGGTGCTGCGGCCGCTGTACCCCGAGGACCTCACCGAGCCGACCCGCTGGCTGGCGGGCTTCCTGGCCCAGTACTGGGGCGGGGGCGTGGGTGAGTACTCGGTCGAACGTGGCCACCCCCGGCTGCGGATGCGGCACATGGGCTTCCAGGTCGGCGAGGCGGAGGCGGAGGCGTGGCTGGGGCACATGACCGCCGCCGTTCGCTCAGCCGGGCTTCCCCGGGAGCTGGAGGACCGGTTCCTCGAGTACTTCCGCGCCGCCGCGCTGCACCTCCGCAACGCCTGACCCGCCGCCCGGCGGCTCGGCCGGCGTCACCGAAGCGGATCGGCGGCCGGCCAGGTACACACCGCCGGTCGCCAGCAGCCCCGCGACCAGTGCGCCCAGCAGCGCGCCGTTGGGGAGGCCGAGCAGCTTCAGCGCGGAGAGCGACAGGACGATGATCAGCGCCGTGCGGAGCACCTTGTCGGGTGCCCGCGCGCTGGTGCGGGCCCCGAGGTACACGCCGGGCACGGCGCCGATGAGCAGCGACCCGGTGAGGGCCAGCTGCACCTCGCCGAACAGCAGGTGGCCCAGCGTGGCCGAGGCGACGAGCGGAACGGCCTGCACGAGGTCGGTGCCGACCATCTGGCCGGCGCGCAGCCTGGGATACAGGAACAGCAGGAGCACGATCATCAGCGAGCCCGAGCCGACCGACGTCATGCCGACCACGAGCCCGCCGAGCACACCGATGAGCACGGTCGGCAGCACCTTCACCGGCACGTCGCGCACGTCGTCGACCGGCACCGTGTCGGTGCGGCGCACCAGCCTCGCCTTGGCCACCATGGCGAGCGCCGCGACCAGCAGCACGATGCCGAGGATCAGCTTCATCCGCTCGGCCACGCGGTCGCCGCCGAGGGCTCGCAGCAGCAGGACGCCGGCGAAGGCGGACGGGATCGAGCCCACGCACAGCCAGCCGACCATCGAGCGGTGGACCGTGCCCTTGCGCAGGTGCACCCCGCCGCCGATCGGCTTCATCACGAGCGACGCGACCACGTCGCTCGACACGGCCGTCGCGGGGTTCACCTTGAACAGCAGGACGAGGATCGGCGTCATGAGGGCGCCGCCGCCCATGCCGGTGAGACCCACGGTCGTACCCACGATCAGCCCGGCGACCGCGATCCACCAATCGACCTGCACGGGCCTCCTCCCACCTCGGCAATGCCCATTGGGATGATAGGGAAAGGGGGGGCTCGGCGCAACCCCTTCGGCGCTCGTCAGAGCCCGTCGGCGCGCGTCAGCGGTGGTCGCCCAGGGGTTGCGGCCATCCCACTCTCACCTCGACCGAGCTCGAGTAGTGGGCGATCGGGTCCCCGGTCGCCGCGGGCAGGCCGGCGGCCGCCAGGAGCCCGTCGTCGAGATCCACGACCCGGGCTCGCCGGAGCGGCCAGGGTTCGTGGAACGCGCGGGCGTGGTGGAGCCCCGAGCGGGGCGCGCTGAACAGCATCCACCTCGCCGTCAGGAAGTGATCCAGCTCGCTCAGCTCGCTCGCGGCGTAGGCGTCGCCGATGTCGATCGTCGCCCGCGACCGGGCGCCGCGTGGCCCGGGCCAGCGGCGGGTGCACGCGTAGCGGATCGAGTCGCCGGCCCGCTCCAGCCGCATCCGCGACCAGAAGTACGGCAGCCGGTAGGTCGCCCGGGCCACGACGACGGCGCCGAGGCGGGCCGCGTCGAGCGAGAAGAACCAGATGCCGGGCTCGCCCTCGGCGCTGCGGGCATAGGTGCGGACGTTCGTCTCGGCGAACTGCGACACCCAGGGCATGGGCCGGACGTGCGGCAGGCCGACCCGCAGGGAGAACGGCACCAGGCCCACCCAGGCCGAGCCGTTCCAGGTCTCGACCGTGAGACCGTCGGGCAGCAGGCGCTGCACGGCCTCGGGGGCGTAGGGCCAGTGGAGGAACGTGAGCTCGTCCCACCGGTGGACCATGGCGGCACGTGCCACGGGCGTGGAGCAGACGCCGAGGTCCTGCGCATCGCCGTCCATCGGCGGCGACCATACGGCCGCGGCCGGTTCGGCGACAAGGTCGTGCGTCGTCGTGGCGGTGACCGGGCGGCGCCGAGCGCGGCGCCGGCCGTCCGGTCGATCGGCCCTCGGCGAGGGGCCGCGATCTACGAGGCGGCGGCGACGACCGGGTCGGCGTCGGGTGCTGCGACAACCTCCCACCGGCCGGCCCGCCGCTCGAGTCGGTACCACCGGCCGTCGCGGCCGTACCGCAGTTGCACCCCGCGCCCGAGCGTGACCCGGTTGGCCTCGATGCGCAGGCGGGCGCGGGACGCGAGCCGGGTGCGGGCATCGTCGAGGACGTCTCGGGGTGGGTCCCATCGGTCGTCGATCACCGACAGGGCGGCGGCACCGCCATGGCGCCAGGCGGAGGCCAGCGAGACGAGATCCCGGCTGCGCCGGCCCGACGCCGCGACCATGCGGGCGAAGCTCGAGGTGCCGAGCACGGCAGCCGCTCGCCGAGCCAGGTCGGCGTTCGCGTCGAGTCCGAGGCCGCCGTCGCCCTCGCCGGTGGCCAGCTCCCAGGCCCGACGGGCGGCGTCGGCGGCCAGCGAAGCGAGCTCACTGGGGGCGAGCCCCGAGTCGGCGGGTGGATCGGTGGACAGCGGCGCGCTGGGGCCGGGGTGGGCGGGCGGGAGCGGCACGCCCGGCCGCGCGGGGCGGGCGGCCGTCAGGGCGAAGGCGTCACGGGCGGCCACGCCGGCATCGGGCCGACCACGGGAAAGGCCTCCGGTCTCGGCGCCAAGGCGATCGCCCGCCCTGCGGCGTCCTCGGAGCCCGGCCAGCACCTGATCGCGGGTCCGACCACGCAGGAGCAGCACACCGAACGGGTCCGCGTCGAGCAGGTCGGCGATCAGGTAGCAGACCGCCGCCGCGTGCTTGCACGGGTTCGCCCAGTCGGGGCAGCTGCACGTCGTGCCGACCTCACCGGCGACGGGCAGGAGGTCGATCCCGGCGGCGGCGAGGTCCTCGACGATCGCCGGTTCCATCTCGCCGTCGAGCAACGCGGCGGCGTGGGCGGCCCTGGCGGCGATGGCGTCGAGCGCCGTGTCCCACTCGCCGTCGGTGAACGGGCGCACCCGAACCTGGACGCGGTACGCGCTGGCCCGGGAACCGAGCACCGGCGCCCTCACCTCGCCCGGCTCGATCGTCATCGCCCCGACCCGGTCGTAGCGAGCGTAGGTGCGGCCCCGGGGCAGGCGGTTGGGGTCGAGCCGGGCGCGCTGCTCCAGCGCATGGATCCAGGCCCGGCCCCACCACGTCGCCCCGAACCGGCGGCGCCCGCTCGGGCCGGTGCGAGGCATCAGGAGACGTCCCGCAGCGACACGAGCTCGGTCAGCTCGGCGTCGGAGAGCTCCGCCAGCCACGCCTCGCCGGTGCCGATGACGGCATCGGCCAGATCCCGCTTCTCGCGCAGCAGGATCGCCACCCGGTCCTCGACGGTGCCCTCGGTGACGAGCCGGTGGACCTGGACCGGCCGGTCCTGCCCGATCCGCCAGGCCCGGTCGCTGGCCTGGTCCTCCACCGCGGGGTTCCACCAGCGGTCGTAGTGGATCACCTGCGTCGCCCTGGTGAGGTTGAGGCCGGTCCCGCCGGCCTTCAGCGACAGCAGGAACACCGGTACCTCGCCGGCCTGGAACCGGTCGACCATCTCGTCGCGCCGGCGGGCCGGGGTGCCGCCGTGGAGGAACAGCGACGAGACCTCGCGGGCCCGGAGGTGGCGCTCGAGCAGCCGCGCCATCGCGACGTACTGCGTGAAGATCAGGACGGACTCACCGGCGTCGAGGATCACGTCGAGCAGCTCGTCGAGGGCGTCGAGCTTGCCGGATCGTGCCGCCAGCGGCGCCGGCTGCTTGAGGTACTGCGCCGGGTGGTTGCAGATCTGCTTGAGTCCCATGAGGAGCTTGAGCACCAGGCCCCGGCGTGCCATCCCGTCGGTCTGGGCGATCTCGGCGAGGGCGTCGCGGACCACCGCCTCGTACAGCGTGGCCTGCTCGGCGGTGAGGGGCACGACCTCGTCGCTCTCGGTCTTCGGGGGCAGGTCCGGGGCGATGCCGGGATCGAGCTTTCGCCGGCGCAGGAGGAACGGCCGCACGACGCGGGCGAAGGTGTCGGTGGCGGCGGGGTCCCGGTGGCGCTCGACGGGGATGGCGACGCGGCGGCGGAAGCCGTCGAGCGAACCCAGCAGTCCCGGCGTCGTCCAGTCGAGGATCGACCAGAGATCGGTGAGCCGGTTCTCCACCGGCGTGCCGGTGAGAGCCACGCGGGCCGCCGACGGGATGGAGCGGAGCTCGCGCGCCGTGCGTGACAGCGGGTTCTTCACGTGCTGGGCTTCGTCGGCGACCACCAGTCCCCATGCCACCTCGGCGAGGGCGTCGCGGTCGCGGCGGACCAGACCGTAGGTCGCGAGGACGATCTCGTCGTCCGCAAGGCCGTCGAGGTGTCGTTCCCCGCCGTGGTAGCGCCGGACCGGAACCTTCGGCGCGAACCGGTTGACCTCCCGCTGCCAGTTGCCGAGCACGGAGGCCGGGCACACGACCAGCGTGGGTCCTGCTCCGGCTTCCGCGCCGCCGTCGGCGTGACGATGCAGGTGCAACGCGATCAGCTGCACCGTCTTGCCGAGGCCCATGTCGTCGGCGAGGCAGCCGCCCAGACCGAGCTCGGTCATCTCGGCCAGCCATGCCAGGCCGCGGCGCTGGTAGGGCCGGAGCGTGGCGTCGAGCCCACGCGGCTCGGCGAGCTCGTGGAGCCGTTCGTCCTGGGCCCTCAGGCGTTCGGAGAGGTCGGCCAGCGGGCCCTCGGCGACCACGGCGACGAGCTCGTCGCCGACGTCGAGCGAGCCGGCCAGGGCCGCCGCCAGCCCGTCGGCCGCCGTCAGGCGCCTCGGCTTGCGCCGCAGCCGCTCGAGCAGGGTGGGATCGGCGAGGACCCAGCGGCCGCGCAGCCGGACCAGGGGCCGTTTGGCCTCCGCCAGCTCGTCCATCTCCTCCGCCGTGAGGGCATGGCCACCGATGGCCGCCTCCCACCGGAACTCCAGCAGGCGGTCGAGCGTGAAGCCGGCCTCGGTGACCGACGCGGGGCTCGGCGTACCCAGGACCGCGCGCAGCTCGATGCCGCCACTCAGCAGCTCCGACGGCCAGAGCACTTCGAGGCCGGCGGCGCCGAGCGACTCGGCGGCTGGGCCGAGGAGCTCCTCGACCTCGTGGTCCGCCAGGGTCAGCGTTTCGGGGCGGGCCTGGTCGAGGAGGCGCCCGACGGGTTCCCAGGCGCGAGCGCCCCGGCGGAGCGCGAGCAGCAGGTCGGTGTCAGCGTGCTCGCCGAGCCGATCCAGTACGGGACCGGGAGCATCCCAGAGGTCAGCGGCGTCGATCACGAGGCTCGGGTCGACGTTGCTGCGCAGCTGCACCACGGCCGCGAAGTCGTTCTCCGGACCGTCGGGAAGGTGCATGCGCAGGCCGGGCGAGGCGCGATCCGCGCTGCCGGCGCCGGCCGAGGCGACCCACGCCCGCAGCCCATCGTCGACGACCGTCGCCGTCGTGGTGGCGAACGGCCCGCCTCCGGCCGCCGTTGCGGCGGCCGTCCGGACGAAGCGATCAGCCACGGCGTCGAGGTACGCCTCGATGAGCGAGCGAGCGCTGCGGATCCGCAGCGGCCGGCTCCCCGGAATCGGGAGCGCGTGGGCCTCTGGCGCCATCGCCGCCGCCAACTCGTCGAGTCGACGGTGGTCGGCGGGATCGAGCGGTCCCACCCGCCATGCCGCGACGCCAGCCGCCGTCGTGGCCGGCAAGAGCCGGCCGCGGGCCACGAGGTCCACGGCGATCTTCGTGGCGATGGCCCAAGCCGCCATCGACGGGGTGACGTCCGCGTCCACCGGTTGCTGCGCGAGCTCGGGCACGGCATCGGTGAGGGAGAGGAAGTCGGCCCGGACCGTTGTCGTCCGGACCTGGCTGTTGCGCCGGAGCACCAGCTTCAGGCGCGTCTGGGTGGTCGTTGGCGCGCGATCGAGCGCCCATGTCGCCAGGGTGCCGTCGGCCGGCACGCTGAGCGGATCGGCGGGCACGAACGTGGCGTTGCGGCCGGCCGTCAGCACGGCCCCGGACCGTATCGCTCGCGCACCGCTGCCGGCGCGCCGCTCGACGGCTGCGCAGGGCGCGTGGGGGGCTGTGGTCTGAGCGTCAGCTCTCGGGTGCGAGGAGCTCGACGGTCGGGAAGTAGGTGCGGTAGCGACCCACGTCCCGAGTCAACAGCACCAGGTCTCCGACCGCGGCGTGGGCCCCGATGAAGAAGTCGGGCAGGGGAGCGCGCGCCGTGCCGCGGTTGCGCCGGTAGGCCATGTAGGCCTTGCCCGCCAGGAACGCAGCCGCCCACGGGAGTGGCGCGCGTCGGAACGCAGTGGATGGCAGCGCGTCGTCGAGGTCTTCGACGCGCGAGAACCTGACCGACACCTCGCCGTACACGATCGGGTTCAGGTACAGCGGTCCCGACTCGGCGGCGGCGGCCAGCGACCGACTCGACCACTCGAGCCACGTTGGGTCTTCGGTGAAGACGTCGAGCAGGACGTTCGAGTCGACCAGCGTGCCGGTGGGCATCGGTCACTCGGCTCGCGTCAGCGCCATGATCTCGTCGGTCGTCATCGTGACGTCCCCGCGTCCACGCATCCGGTCGACGAGGCGGGCACCTCGTGTCGCGCTGCCCTTCGCCTTGCGTACGACGATGGCGTCGTTCCGTCGCTCGAACTCCACCTCGGTGCCGGCGCCGATGCCGAGTGCATCGCGAAGCTCCTTCGGGATGGTGACCTGACCCTTCTCGGTGACGCGCATGTAGGAATCGTACCAGTAGGATTCCTACCGGGCGGAGGCCGTCGTCCCGCCGCCCCGGCGTCAGTGACCCGAAGTCACGCCCTACGAGCTCCTTGCCGGAGCACGACGAGCGCCTCCGATGCGCCGATGAGTTCGAGGCCCCCATCTCAAACTGCTCTCGACGAGCACGGCGAGGGGGTGAGCCTCAGCGCGATCGGCGGCTGGAAGGTGCTCGTGTACTTGTGTCCGGAGAACACGAGGAGCTGAGTCAGCCGGCTCGGGCTCGCCTCCTCGTCGGCGGGCTTCCGGCGGCGCAGATGTTGGCGATCGTCTGGCGGCTGAGTCCGGTCGCCTCGGCAAGCGCTCGCAATGTCGCGCCCTCACGCTTGGCGATGCGGATGACGCGATCGCGATCGGAGATCTCTAGTGCGGCGCGCTCGGCGAGGAGCGCTGCAGCCGCAACTGCGGCGCCGACGGCGTCGTTGCTCGGGCGAACGGAGGTGAGCTCTGCGACGGCGGCATCGGCGATGCGGTCGTGAGCAGTCGCGGTCTTGGTCATCCGGCCTCCAGTGCGTCGATGAGCTTCGCCTTGATGCCGTTCAGGATCGCTGCGCCCACGGTGAGCTCTTGGCTGCGAGCGATAGCGTTCAGTGTGGCTTGCACGACCGCGAGCAGCTCGAGCGCCTCCGTGCGCTCGAGCCGAAGGTTCAGCTCGTCCGGCACGCGCCCAGACTAGTCCGCAGTCTTGCCAAGCTCGTCAATACTATGGACAAGGGCGAGCTGCGTCTCGATGGGGGGCGATGACCTCGAAGGTCGGGTGGTCGTCGCCGACGGGGCGGAGCGGCCGTTGCGGTCGAGACGTCGCGCCGTAGACGCCGGTGTAGGAGGACCGCGATCCGGTCCAGCACACGCGTCCACCGCTCGCACCTCCGCCGGGGCCGAGCTCCACGACGTGGTCGGCGATCGCCATCGCGTGCTCGGAGTGGTCGACGAGCACCATCGTGTTGCCGTTGCCGACGATGCCTCGCAGCGTCCGGTAGAGGGTCGGTGCTTCGGCGGCGTGCAGCCCTGAGCTCGGCTCGTCGACGACGTAGATCAGCCCGCTCAGGGGCGAGTCGAGATGGTCGGCGATCTTGAGCCGCTGGTACTCGCCGCCGGACAGGGTCGTCACCGGTCGATCCACCGTCAGGTAGCCGAGCCCCATCTCGTTCAGGCGCGAGAGCAACCGCTTGAGCCGCTGCAGGATCGGGGCGGCAACCGGGCCGTCGATCGTCGACAGGATGTCGGGCAGCGCCTCGAGGTCGGCACCGAGCACGTCGGCGAAGCGCACGTCGCCGATTCGGACCTCGCGCGCTCGAGCCGAGAGCCGCCTCCCCCGGCAGTCGCTGCACGGCCGCCGATCGAAGAAGCTCGCGTCGTACGCGCGAGACGTGAGCTCGCGCGAGTCGGCGATGCGCTTTTGCAGGCGGGCGATGACGCCTTCGTGGCTGAAGCGCTGCACGAAGCCTGGCGTGCGGTTCGTCACCTCGACGCTCGGTGAGTGGCGCTCGGCATCTCCTTCGATGGCGAACCGGGGCCGTGGAACGCGATCACCGACGTGCCTGGCGTCGTCGCCGGCTTCCGCACGATCGTCCCCGACGGCCCGAGGGTGGCGCGGACCGGCGTGACCGCACTTCTGCCGCGCGGGCGGGACGGCGTGGGGATCCCGTGCTAGCCCGCGCTTAGCGGTGCTCCGCGAATGAGCGGGGTCGTGTGACGGGTTGAGGGTCCCGGGCGCGAGACAGGGGCTCGACGAATCTGGAGATGTCTGACGTCTCTGGATCGAGGAGCCCCTGTGTCATTTGATGCTACGCGCATGTGCGA
>JACPNX010000005.1 GCA_016185275.1 Actinomycetota bacterium
CGTCCATCAACGCCGCCGGCTGATCTCGGCGGGCTGGTCCGCCAGCCACGCCGACCACGATCTTCGGATCACACCACGAACGGGGGCGGGCCTCACGGCCCGCCCCCTTCGCGTGCGCGCGCCAGCGACCCTCGCAGTCCCCGGCGCACCCGCACGCTCCGGGTAGCGTCACGGCGTGACCGACCGGCCCGTCGCCCTCAGCACCACCGGACCGCCCGAGACGGTCCTCGATCCGGAACCGACCGGGGTGCGGGCGGCGCTCGCCGCCGCGCTGAGCGGCTCGGGCCCCGAACGCCGTGACGCCGTCGCGGCGGTCGCCGCCGGCCACCCCCGGTCGCTCGATGCGTGGGCTGCGCTGGGCGACCTCGGGCGTGACGCCACCGAGCGCTACGCCGCCTACCGGGTCGGATACCACCGGGGGCTCGACACGCTGCGGGCATCCGGCTGGCGGGGGAGCGGCTACGTGCGCTGGGCGCACGAGTCGAACCGTGGCTTCCTGCGGTCCCTGCACGGCTTGGCCACGGTCGCCGCCGTCATCGGCGAAGACGACGAGGCCCAGCGCTGCGAGCTCTTCCTGCGCCAGCTCGACCCGGCGTGGCCTCCATCCGAGCTCGCCTGACCCGCGGCCGGCCACGGCCACGGTGAACCGAAGCCGGCCGAACGGAAGCCGGCCGGGCGCCGGCCGGACGCCGGCCGGGCGCCGACGCCAGCGCGGGGGTCGCCGTTGGAGGGGCCGAGGTCAGTCTTCGGCGAAGAAGACGTTGCGGGCCTCGGAGTAGAGGTCCATGGCGGCAGGGCCGAGCTCGCGCCCGAGACCCGACCGCTTGAAGCCGCCGAAGGGCGTCTCCGTGCGCACCGACCGGTTCGTGTTCACGCTGAGCGTGCCGGTGCGCAGGCGGCGGGCCAGCCGGATGGCGCGCGTGGCCGAGCCGGTCCACAACGAACCGGCCAGGGCGAAGTCCGAGTCGTTGGCGATGCGCACGGCGTCGTCCTCGTCGCCGAAGGGGATCACCGATGCGACCGGGCCGAAGATCTCCTCACGAGCGATGCGCATCGAGTTGTCGACGTCGGCCACGACCGCAGGGCGCATGAAAAACCCCGGCCCGTCCGGCACGCCGCCACCGGCCACGAGGCGGGCGCCCTCCTGCTGGCCGACGGAGGCGTAGTCGAGCGCCCGCTGCCTCTGGGCTGCGGAGATGAGGGGCCCGACCTCGGTGCCCGCGTCGCCCGGAGCACCGAGCACGACGGCCTCGGTGCGCTCGGCGAAGCGGGCGACGAAGTCGTCGTACACCACCCGCTCGACGAGGATGCGGCTGCGCGCGCAGCAGTCCTGCCCGGCGTTGGCGAACACCGCCGACGGCATCTCGTCGACGCAGCGCTCGATGTCGGCGTCGCCGAACACCACGCACGCCGACTTCCCGCCGAGCTCGAGCGAGACGCGGGTGATGTTGCCGGCCGAGGTGCGCAGGATCCGCGCCCCCGTCGCCGTCTCCCCGGTGAAGCCCACCTTGTCGACGCGGCGGTCGCCCACGAGCAGATCTCCGATGGTGGCACCGGGGCCGGGCAGCACCGAGACGTAGGCCGGGGGGATGCCGGCCTCGACGAGGAGGTCGCCGAGCGCCAGAGCGGTGAGCGGCGTGAGCGACGCCGGCTTGAGCACGACGGGGTTGCCGCAGGCCAGAGCGGGCGCGAGCTTCCACGAGGCGATCAGCATCGGGAAGTTCCAGGGCACGATGAGCGCGCAGACGCCGACGGGCTCGCGCAGCACGACGTCGAGACCCGGATCCTGCGTGGGCACCTGCTGGCCGAGGTGCTTGTCGGCGAAGCCGGCGTAGTACTCGAAGGTCCGGGCCACCTGCCCGGCCTCCCAGCGGGCATCGACCACCGGATGGCCCGCGTCCCGGCACTCGAGGCGGGCGAGCTCCTCGGCCCGGTCGGCCACCAGCTCGGCCACCCGGTGCAGCACCCTCGATCGCACGGCGGGGTTCGGATCCCACGCGCCACGCTCCTCGAAGGCACGGGCCGCGGCGGTGAGCGCGGCGTCCACGTCGGCCGGGCCGGCACGCGCCACGTCGGCGAACCCCTCGCCGGTGGCCGGATCGACCGTCTCGGACGTGGCGCCGTCGGCGGCATCTCGCCGCTCGCCGGCGATGATCAGCCGCTCGCTCACAGGCCGGTGATCCTAGGTACGCTCCGGCACCCCGGCGACAGCGCCGGAGGCGACGCGGAGGGGCCGATTGGGCAGGTTGGACGGGAAGGTCGCGCTGGTGACCGGCGCCGCGAGCGGCATGGGCCGCGTGGGAGCCGTCCGGTTCGCGGCCGAGGGAGCGGCCGTGGCCGCGGTCGACCTGCGGGGCTGCGAGGACACCGTCGAGACCATCCGGTCCGCCGGTGGACGGGCGCTGTCGCTCGCCGCGGACGTGACCGACGGTCGCGCCGTGGAGGCGGCGGTCGGCGAGGCCGAGTCGACCTTCGGCGCGCTGCACGTGCTCTACAACAACGCGGGGGTCAGCCTCGCGGATGACGACCGCGCCACCACGACCTCCGAGTCGACGTGGCAGACGACGATGGACGTGAACGTCAAGGGGGTCTGGCTGTGCTGCCGGGCCGGCATCCCGGCGCTGCAGCGCGCCGGCGGCGGTTCGATCGTCAACGTGGCGTCGTTCGTGGCGCACCTGGGGTCGGCCACGCCCCAGCTCGCCTACGCGACGTCGAAGGGCGCGGTGCTCGCCATGACGCGCGAGATCGCGGTGACCCACGCGCGTGAGGGGATCCGCGCCAACGCCCTGTGCCCGGGACCGGTGCTCACCCCGCTGCTCGCCAAGTACCTCGACGACGAGGCGAAGCGGCAGCGCCGCCTCGTTCACATCCCGATGGGCCGCTTCGGGACCGCGGAGGAGATGGTGGCGGGCGCGCTGTTCCTGGCCAGCGACGAGTCGTCGTTCATGACCGGCCAGTCGCTCTTGATCGACGGCGGCATCACCGCCGCCTACACGACGCCCGAGTAGGGAGGCATGGTGCCCGAAGGCATGCTCACGCTCGACGAGCTCGACGGCCTGGTCGGGGCGGGCGAGGTCGACACGGTCGTCGTCGCCTTCCCCGACCTGTTCGGCCGCCTCGTGGGCAAGCGGGTGACGGGCCGCTACTTCCTCGAGCGGGTGGCCCGCGGGTCCATCGAGGTCTGCGACTACCTGCTCGCCGTGGACGTCGACATGACGCCGTTGCCCGGGTACCGCTTCGCCAGCTGGGACACCGGCTACGGCGACGTGTCGGCCCGGCCCGACCTGGCGACGCTGCGGCGCATCCCGTGGCTGGAAGGCACTGCGCTGGTGCTGTGCGACCTCGTGCTCGAAGGCACCGACGAACCGGTGGCCGTGTCGCCGCGGGCGATCCTGCGCCGGCAGATCGAACGGGCCGCGGCCGCCGGCTACCGCGTCTGCATCGGCGCCGAACTCGAGTTCTTCCTCTTCAAGGACTCCTATGCCGAGGCGGCGGCCCGCGGCTACGCGGGCCTGCGCCCGCACTCCGACTGGGTCGAGGACTACCACATCCTCCAGACCAGCCGAGAGGAGTACGTGATCCGGCGGATCCGCAACGCCATGGAGGCAGCCGGAGTGCCCGTCGAGTTCTCCAAGGGCGAGGCCGGCTTCGGCCAGCACGAGATCAACCTCGAGTTCGCCGAGGCGCTGGAGATGGCCGACCGCCACTCCGTCTACAAGAACGGGGTGAAGGAGATCGCGGACCAGGAGGGCCGGGCCGTCACCTTCATGGCGAAGTACCGCTCGGACGACGTCGGCTCGTCGTGCCACATCCACTCGAGCGTCTGGGACGCGCCCGGCGCGCGATCCCTGATGCCCGACGACGCACTGTTCCGGGGCTGGCTCGGCGGGCTCGTCGGCCACAGCCGCGAGCTGAGCCTGCTCTTCGCGCCGTACGTCAACTCGTACAAGCGCTTCCAGCCCGACTCGTGGGCCCCGACCGCGGTGGCCTGGGGCGACGACAACCGCACCTGCGGGCTGCGGGTCGTCGGCCACGGCGAGGCCCGGCGGGTGGAGTCGCGCATCCCCGGCGCCGACGTGAACCCGTACCTCGCCTACGCGGGCGTCATCGCGGCCGGTCTCGCCGGCATCGAGCGCGCGGCGGACCCGGGTCCCGCCTTCCGGGGCAACGCCTACGCCGATCCGGACGTGGCCCGCATCCCCGCGACGCTCGTCGAGGCAATGGCGCTCTGGCAGGACTCCGACCTCGCGCGCGACGCCTTTGGCGACGACGTGCACCACCACGTCCTCAACACCGCCCGCCAGGAGTGGGCGGCCGCCAGCTGGGCGGTGACGGACTGGGAGGTCCGGCGTGGGTTCGAGCGGCTCTGACGGCGCGGGCGCCGCGCCGGGCGCCGCCGCGCCGGCCCCGCCGGCCGCGCCCGTCCCGCCGGCCTCGCCGGTCCCGCGCCCGCTCATCGCCGTGACCGGGCGGCGGGTGCCGCAGGGGAGCATCGCCCGCTGGCTGGAGGCCGCGCTCGCGACACCCAGCGACTACCTCGATGCGCTGTCCCGGGCCGGTGGCCTGGGAGCGGTCCTCGTCCCCGAGCCCGTCGACGACGCCGGGGCCGCCCAGGTGCTGGACGGCTTCGCGGGCCTGGTGCTGACCGGCGGCATCGACGTGGACCCGCGCCGCTACGGCCAGCAGCCGGCACCCGAGACCTACGGGTGCGACGAGGCCACCGACACGTTCGAGATCGCGTTGGCCCGTGCCGCTCTGTCGCGCGCTGTGCCGTTGCTCGCCATCTGCCGCGGCTGCCAGGTGCTGAACGTGGCCCTGGGCGGCACGCTCGACCAGCACATCACCGGGCGACCCGGGCTCGTCGCCCACGGCATCCCCAACGGCGGTGGCGGGGTGGACTGCGAGCACCGCATCGAAGCGGGCACGCGCCTGCACGCCGCGCTCGGGGTGGAGCGCTCGGTCGGCCGCTGCCACCACCACCAGTCGGTGGCCAGGCTGGGCGCCAGCCTGCGGGTGTCCGCGCGCGCGACGGACGGGATCGTCGAAGCCGTCGAACCCGTCGACGCCGCCGGCTGGTGCGTGGCCGTGCAGTGGCACCCGGAGGAGTCGGCCGCGGTCGACCCGGTGCAGCAGCGCTTGTTCGACGCGTTCGTCGACGCGGCGCGCCAGCGGCGACGAGGCTGAGCGCCCCACCTCGCTCGTCGCGCCCGGCCGGCCGTCGCTACGTTCGCTGCATGGCCGCTCCCGGAGGCACTGGACCGATCGGACCGTTCCCGGCGCGGGCTCGTGAGGACCCGGGAGAGCAGGAGGCCTACGACAAGCTCCGCAGGCGCGTCCTGTGGTCGCTGCCGTCGGGCCTCTACGTCCTCGGCAGCCGCGCCGGCGACCGGCGCAACGCGATGACCATCAACTGGGTGAGCCAGGTGTCGTTCGAACCGAAGCTGGTGGGCGTCTCGGTCGAGAAGCCGGCGCTCACCCACGAGCTCGTGGCCGATGGTGGCGTCTTCTCGGTGAACACCGTCGCCCGGGCCGACAGCGCCATGATCCGCAAGTTCACGAAACCCGTCGACGCGGACCTCGGGGCCATGACCCTCAACGGATTCGCCTTCCACGACGGCGCGACCGGCGCCCCCGTGCTCGACCGGGCCCCGGCGTTCCTCGACTGCGAGGTCCGCCACGCCCTCGACGTCGGCGGCCACACCCTCTTCGTCGGCGAGGTGGTCGACTGCGGCTTCCAGGCCGCGGAGGACACCCCCGTGCTTCGCATGGAGGACACGCGCATGCACTACGGCGGCTGAGCGGGAGCGGGGCGGGCGCGGCGGGCGTACGGTCCGGGGATGCGTGACGAGCTTCCCGGCATCCCGGACCACGGCTGGCCGGCGGACGAGGTGCTCGACCGCATCGACGCGCGGCGCGCCGGCGACCTCGACTGGCGCGGCGGCCGCGCGTTCAGCCTGGTGTACAACCCGGGCGACGAGGGCCTCGAGCGGTTGCTGCACGCCGTCGCCGACCGGTACCTCCACGAGAACGCGCTCAACCCGTTCCGCTACCCGAGCCTCCTGGCCATGGAGCAGGAGGTGGTCGCCATGGGCTGCCGGCTCCTCGGCACCGCACCGGACGCGGGTGCGCTGACCTCGGGGGGGACGGAGAGCATCTTCCTCGCCGTGCAGGTCGCACGCGACGCCGCCCGGACCGGCCGGGGGATCGCCGAACCGCAGCTGCTCACGGCGAGCACGGCGCACCCGGCCTTCGCCAAGGCGGCCAAGTACCTCGACGTCGAGCACGTGCGCGTGCCCGTGGGGCCCGACGGCCGTGCCGACGTCGACGCCATGGCGGCCGCGATCGGGGACCGCACCGGACTCGTCGTGGGGTCCGCGCCGTGCTACCCGTTCGGTGTGGTCGACCCGATCGGCGACCTCGCCGCCGCAGCCGCCGAGCGCGGGGTCCTGTTCCACACCGACGCCTGCCTCGGCGGCTGGCTGCTGCCGTGGCTCGAACGTCTGGGCGAGCCGGTGCCCGCATGGGACTTCCGGGTTCCGGGGGTCACCTCCGTATCCGCCGACGTGCACAAGTACGGATACGGGTTCAAGGGAGCGTCGATCGTGGCGTACCGCGACCGGACCCTGCTCACGCGCCAGCACTTCTGGTACGACGACTGGCCGGGCGGGCTGTACGCGTCGGGCACCACCGCCGGCACCCGCCCGGCGGCCCCCATCGCGGGAGCGTGGGCCGCCGTCACGCACCTCGGCGTCGACGGCTACCTGCGCATGGCCACCGCCGTGCGCGACACGACGCGCCGCTTCGTACACGGCATCGACGCGGTCGCCGGGCTCGCGGTCGACCCCCGCCCCGACGCGGCCGCCATGCAGATCACCGCCACCGCACCCACCCTCGACGGTCCGCAGGCCGGGACCGGCGCCGTGCCCGCGCGAGGATCGGCACTCGATCTCGGCGCACTGGGCGACGCCATGGACCGGCGGGGTTGGGCCCTCGACCGCCAGCAGGGCGGCCTGCACCTGATGGTCTCGCCGTACCACGCACAGGTCGTCGAGCGATTCCTCGTCGACCTGGGGGCGGCGGCGGCCGAGGGCGGCACGTCGGAGGGGGTGGGGGCGACCTACGGCGGCATCGCGTGACGGGTCCTCCGGTGGTGGGGGCCGTGCTCTGCGGCGGCGCCAGCCGGCGGATGGGCCGCGACAAGGCCTTCGTCGAGCTCGAGGGTCTTCCGTTCGCGTGCCGTGTGGACGCCGCGCTGCGAGCCGGCGGAGCCGAGCGGGTCGTCGCCGTGGGAGGAGACGCCGATCGGCTCACGGCGATCGGCCTCGCCCCGGTGCCCGACGATCACCCCGGCGAGGGCCCGCTCGGGGGCGTGCTCACCGCGTTGCGGTTCTGCGGGGACGCACTCGTCGTCGTCGCCGCGTGCGACCAGCCGTGGCTCGACGGGGCCACCGTCGGCCGGCTGATCGGCGCCCTCGCGGGGCGCGCCGACGCCGCCGCGGCCGTGCCGTCCATCGCCGGACGGCGGGTGCCGCTGCCGGTCGTCCTGCGCGGCGACCGCGCCGGACCGGCACTCCGGGCCGGCTTCGCGGCCGGGACGCGCTCCCTCCTCGACGGGCTGGCCGAGCTGCGCGCCGTCGAGGTGCCGGGGCTGGCGCCGGCGGCACTGCGCGACGTGGACGCGCCCGAGCACCTGCGCGGTCCGGGTGAGCGGCGACCGGTCTGAGCGCGCCGAGGGCCCGGTCGGCGGGGCCGGCGCCGGCCGGGCGGTACCATCGTGGCGCCCTGGAGGTGCGCCCGGTGGATGTTCCCGAGATCGATGTCGACGAGCTGCGGCGGCGCCGTGAGCAGGGCGCGGTCCTGCTCGACGTGCGCCAGCCCGACGAGTACGAGTCCGGCCACGTGCCCGGCGCGCGGCTGATCCCGCTGCCCGAGGTGCCCGACCGCCTGGCCGAGGTGCCCGCCGGGGAGACCGTTCTCGTGATCTGCAAGACCGGCGGCCGCAGCCGGCGCGCCGCCGAGTACCTGCGGGCCAATGGTGTCGACGCCGTGAACGTCGCCGGCGGGACCATGGCGTGGATCGAGGCGGGCCACCCGGTCGACGCCGGCGGGACGTCCTGAGCCCACGCACCCCCGAGCCCGCCGAGCCGCGCCGGATCGCGACGACCGGGGAGCTGGAGGACCTCGTCGCCGAGATGGCCGGCGCGGACGCCTACGCCGTCGACACCGAGTTCCACCGCGAGCGCACGTACTTCCCACAGCTCGCTCTGGTGCAGCTGGCGTGGCGCGACCAGGTCGCGTTGGTCGATCCGCTCGCTGTCGACGTGGCTCCACTGGCCGCGGTGCTCGCAGGGCCCGGGGAGGCGGTCATGCACGCAGCCGCGCAGGACCTCGAGGTGCTCGACCTGGCGTGCGGGACGCTGCCGTCGCGCCTGTTCGACACGCAGATCGCCGCCGGCTTCGCCGGCTACGGCACGCCGTCGCTCGCGGCGCTCGTCGAGGGAGAGCTCGGGATCCGGCTGCCGAAGGGGGACCGCCTCACCGACTGGCTCCGCCGCCCGCTCGACGCGGCCCAGTCCCGGTACGCCGCGTCCGACGTGGCGCACCTGCTCGAGCTGCGGCGCCGGCTCGAGGACCGCCTCACCCGCTCGGGCCGGCTGGACTGGGCGCTCGACGAGTGCGAGGCGATGCGGTCGCGCGGATGGGCCGGTCGCGCCCCCGAGGACGCGTGGCTGCGCATCAAGGAGGCCCGGACGCTGCGCGGGCGAGCCCAGGGGGTGGCGCGATCCGTGGCCGCCTGGCGCGAGCGCCGCGCCGCCGACCAGGACCAGCCGGTGCGCCACGTGCTGCCGGACCTCGCCATCGTGGCCATCGCGCAGCGGGCCCCCACGACCGCCGACCAGCTCCGCTCGGTGCGGGGGCTCGACGGTCGGCACCTCCGGTCCGACGTGTCCGCCCAGATCCTCGAGGCGGTCCAGGCCGGGCTGCACGCTCCGCCGCCGGAACCGCGGGCGGAGCCGGCCGTCGAGATCGACCGGGACCTCCGCCCCGCCGTCACGCTGGTCTCCGCATGGCTGTCGCAGCTCGCCCGGGATCTGCGGATCGAGACCTCGCTGCTCGGCACCCGGGCCGACATCGAGGCGCTCCTGTCGACGGGCACCGGCCGGCTCACCGGCGGCTGGCGGGCCGATCTGGTCGGCGAACCGATCCGCCGGTTGGTGGACGGCGACGCCGCACTGGCCTTCGACGGCGGCGGTCGCCTCGTCCTCGAGGCTCGCTCGGGCGAGCCGATCGTCAAGGCGGTCTAGCCCGGCGGCGTCGCCGTAGATCTCGCTCGTTGGCTCTTTGGCCTGGCTACACGGGGTCAAAGAGCCAACGACGCGGAGCCGGGGGACGCCGGTGACGTGGTCACCGCCGGTCGCAGGAGCACCGCGCTCGACGGACCCAGGGTCCCCGTGAAGAGCCGGCCCTCGCCGGCCCCGTCGCTCGCCACCTCGACGACACCGCCGAGCGGCGCATCGACGGCCACGGTCTCGGGCCCGAAGTTGACGGCCACGATGCGCTCGTCACCGGGGGACCGGCGGCGCCACGCGATCACGTCCTCGGGAACGCCGTCGATCAGCTCCATGGTCCCGTCCTGCAGCGCGGGGGAGGACCGGCGGGCCGCCAGCAGGCGGCGGTAGAGGTGCATCACCGAGGCGGGGTCCTCGCGCTGATTCGCGACGTTCCGGCGCTCGGCCTCCGGCGGCCACGGCAACCACGGGTCGGTGGTCGACCAGCCGTGCTCGGGCGTGCCGTCCCAGGGGATGGGGGCGCGGCAACCGTCGCGCCCGCCCGGATCGACGACCCGCTCGGGTGGGATCTCGGCCTGGGCGAGGCCCAGCTCCTCACCGGCGTACAGGAAGGGAGTGCCCCGCAGCGTCAACAGCAGGACCGCCGCCGCCCGCGCCCGCGCCTCGTCGCCGCCGTAGCGGGTCCGGTGCCGCACGACGTCGTGGTTCGACAGCACCCACGTCGGCCAGCCCACGGGCGCCACCTCCCGCTCGACGCGGGCGAGCTGCTTGCGCCACGACGTCGCGGTGAACGGCGCGAACAGCGGCGGGAAGTTGAACGCGAGGTGCAGCTCGTCGCCGTCGCCGTAGTAGGTCGCAACCCTCGCCGTGTCGAGGAGGAACACCTCGCCGACCATCACCCGGTCACCGTCGTAGCCGTCGAGCAACGTGCGGAGACGCCGGAGGATCGGGTGCGTGCGCGGGTCGTCGTTGAGGGTCGCGTGGGGGATGGGCGACAGGTCGGCCGGCGTGTCGGGCAGCGCCGGGTCCTTGCCGAGGGCGTGCACGACGTCGATGCGGAAGCCGTCGACGCCCCGGTCGAGCCAGAACCGGAGGGTGGCGTGCATGGCCACCTCGACCTCGGGGTTGGCCCAGTTGAGGTCCGGCTGCTCGGGCAGGAACAGGTGCAGATACCACTGCCCGCTCGCTTCGTCGAAGGTCCACGCCGGCGTGCCGCCCCAGGCGCGCATCCAGTTGTTGGGCGGCCCGCCGTCGGGAGCCGGATCTCGCCAGATGTACCAGTCCCGCTTGGGGTCGTCGCGCGAGGACCGTGACGCCTGGAACCACGGGTGCGCGTCCGAGGTGTGGTTCGGGACCCAGTCGAGGAGCACCCTGATGCCGAGGTGGTGGGCATCGGCGACCACGGCGTCGAGGTCGGCGAGCGTGCCGAACAACGGGTCCACCGCGCAGTAGTCGGCCACGTCGTAGCCGAAGTCGGCCATGGGCGAGGGGTAGATCGGCGAGAGCCAGACGGCGTCCACGCCCAGCCATGACAGGTGCTCGAGGTGGGCGCGCAGCCCGGGCAGGTCGCCGACACCGTCGCCCGTGCCGTCGGCGAAGGACCGCGGGTAGACCTGGTACACGACGGCTCGCCGCCACCATGGGACATCGTCTCCTGGCACGGCCGGCGACCGTAGCGGGCGGGCCGGCTCCCGCCGAGCCGGCTCGCCGCTGCCGTGGCCGGAGGATCAGGGCGATACACTCGGCCTTCGCATCTCTCCGCCTCGATCGGGAGCACGCCCGTGAAGAAGGGTCGCCATCGCCGTTTCGAAGAAGCGCGCGCCCTGAAGCGCTCGAGTGAGCCCTCGCTCGAGGAGCTCCTCGACCGCCGCGACGCCCAGCCCTGTCCCGAGTGCAGTGCGGACCCCGGTCACGACCACGCTTCCTGGTGCATGTACGAAGCCGAGGCGGCGGAAGACAAAGAGGAGTGGCCCACCTAGGCCAGACCTAGGCCACGCCGTCCTCCCCGGCATCGAGGGGCCGCTGCGCCCGGCCACCCAGGCGCTCCTCGCCGCCGGCCTCCTGCTCCCGGAGGATCTCGTCGAGGGCGAGGATCTCCGACAGCCGCAGTTCGCCGACATAGCACCCGTCGCGATCCACCACGTCGAGCCGGTCCGATCCGATGTCCTGCATCGCCGCGATGGCGTCGACCAGCGTGCCGTCGGGCGTCGCCGTCGTGGAGGGCGCCTCGGTGAGATCCGAGGCCGTCCGCTCTGCCCACTCCGCGCGCGGCACGTCGAGCAGGTCCTCGAGGTGCACCACGCCGAGGAACCGCCCGGCGGCCACCACCGGTACGACCCGCTGGCGGGAGCCGACCACATGGGCCATGTAGAGCTCGTCGAGGGCGAGGCCGGGGTCGGCGGTGCTGACGTCGGGGTCGACGGCGGCGGCCACGGGCAGCTCGAAGCGTCGCTCGAGGTGCCCGAGCCGCGCCGACTGCTGCACGGAGGACACCGACTCGTCGCCCATCATGAACTGGGCCGCGGCCGAAGCGAGCAGCGCCGGCACCACGAAGCGGGCGCTGCCCGTCGTCTCGGCCACGAACATCACGCCCGCGAGCGGCGTGCGGTAGCCGGCGCCGAGGAAGGCGGCGATGCCGATGACGGGGAACAGGGATGACGCCGCCTCGGGGCGACTGGCCGAGCTGAGGCCGAGCCCGTCGTACGCGCCCGCCACCACCCGGCCGAGCAGGAGGCCCTGCACGACGAGCGGCACGAACAGGCCACCGACGCCGCCGCCGGCCACGGTCAGCGCCGTGGCCAGGTAGCGCAGCACGAACAGCAGGGCGACGAGGGCGAGGGAGCGGGTGGCGACCGACGCCCACGTGCTCGTGGCGTAGCCCGGTCCGAGCGTGAGCGGCGTGCCGAAGGCGGCCCGGCTGGCCAGGGCGAGCCCGGCGAGCCCGGCGCCGGCGCCGAGGATGCGGGCGGCGGGTGGCAGTGAGGCGCTGAGGTGCTTGGCGCGGTGGATCACCACGGCGAACGTGCGGGCCCCCAGCCCGGCGAGCAGGCCGGTGACCAGCGCCGCGAGGAGCTCGCCGTAGCGGAACCGGCCCTCGACCGGGGCGAGCGGGAACAGCCGCGCGGTGCCAACGAGTGCGGCGAAGGCCAGGTACGCGGTCGCCGAGGCGACCAGCGCGGGCAGCAGAGCGCGGCGCACCACGTCGCCGCGGTAGGGCACCTCCAGGGCGAACACCACGCCGGTGGCCGGTGCCTTGAACACCGCCGACACGCCTGCTGCGGCGCCGGCCACGAGCAGCGCACGAGCGTCCTCCGGGGCGAGAAGGCGCCGGAGACGGCGCTGGACCTGCCCGCCGATCGTCGCACCGGCGTAGACCGACGGACCCTCGAGGCCCATCGCGCCACCCAGACCGAGCGTGGCCACGCCGGCGAGGAGCCGGCCGGCCAGGGGTCGCACCGACAGGGCCCGGCGCTCGTGGTAGGCCACCACGTACTCGTCCGAGGTGCTCGGTGTCGCCCCCCCGCCGGCGTACGTCAGCGCCAGCCACGTGCCGCCGAGGCCGAGGAGCGGCAGGGCCGCCGCCACCGCGATCGGCAGGTCGAAGAGGCGGGGGACCAACTCGCCCGCCACGAGCCGGTCGAAGGCGGCCACCACCAGCCCGACCAGCACGCCGGTGCCGGCCGCGGCGGCGAGCAACACCTGCTGGCGACGGTCCAGGCGCAACCGCGGGCGGCCGTGGTCCCGGCGGAGGCGCGCGCGCCACTCCAACGCTCCCATGCCGCCAGCGTGCCTCGCGGCGCGGACGGCCGCAGAACCCGGCCCTCCAACGAGCCGGGCGGGGTGGCGGAGGGGCCGAGCTCCGCCGGTAGCCTTGCTCCCCTCGTGTCTGCCGCCGATCCCGTCCTCCAAGCCGCCCCACCGGTGCCCTTGCGCAACGTCGCCATCGTGGCCCACGTCGACCACGGCAAGACCACGCTGATCGACGCCATGCTCCGGCGCACCGGCGTGTTCCGCGCCAACCAGGAGGTCCGCGAGCGGGTCATGGACTCCGAGGACCAGGAGCGCGAGCGGGGCATCACGATCCTGGCCAAGGCGGCGTCGGTGACCGTCGGCGACGTGCGCATCAACCTCGTGGACACTCCCGGCCACGCGGACTTCGGCGGGGAGGTGGAACGGGCGCTCGAACTGGTCGACGGCGTCCTGCTGCTCGTCGACGCGGCCGAGGGGCCGCTGCCCCAGACGCGCTACGTCCTGTCGAAGGCGCTCGCCCGCCGGCTGCCCGCGGTCGTCGTGCTCAACAAGGTGGACCGCGCCGACGCCCGCCCGGGCGAGGTGCTCGACGAGGTGTACCAGCTGTTCCTCGACCTGGGAGCCGAGGACTCGGACATCGAGTTCCCCGTCGTCTCGGCCGTGGCCCGCGAGGGTCGGGCCATGGCCGGCGTCGGCATGCCTGCGGCCGGCGCCGACCTCGGGCCGCTGTTCGACGCCATCCTCGAGCGGGTCCCGGCGCCGGAGGGCGATCCGCACGCCGGGCTGCAGGCCATCGTCACGAACCTCGACGCGTCCGACTACCTGGGTCGGCTGGCCGTGGGGCGCGTGGTGCGAGGGACGTTGCGTCGCGGGGCGACGGTCGCGCTGCTCGACGAGGAGGTGGCCGAGGGCGAGCGCCCGGTCACCCGCCGCCTGACCTCCCTGCTGGGCTTCACCGGCATCGCGCGCGAGGACGTGGACGAGCGGGTGGCCGGCGACCTGTTCGTCATCGCCGGCTTCCCCGAGGTGGAGATCGGCGACACGCTGGCCGACCCGGCGCTACCCGAACCGCTGCCGCGGATCTCCGTCGACGACCCCGTGCTGCGCATGACCTTCGGCGTCAACACCTCGCCGGTGGCCGGCACGGCCGGCCGTTACCTGACCTCGCGGCACCTGCGCGACCGGCTCGCGCGCGAGGTCCTCGGCAACGTCTCGATCCGCGTGGAGGACACCGATTCACCGGATGTGCTCGAGGTGGCCGGGCGCGGCGAGCTCCAGCTGGCCGTCCTCATCGAGTCGATGCGGCGCGAGGGCTACGAGCTGCAGGTGAGCCGGCCCGAGGTCATCGTCAAGGAGATCGACGGCCATCGCCACGAGCCGCTCGAGCGTGGCGTGGTCGACGTGCCCGACGAGCACGTCGGCACGGTCACGCAGGCGCTGGCGCCCCGGCGTGGCGCGGTGGTCGACATGCGCCCGGGCGACGCGGGGCGCACCGTGGTGACCTTCGAGGCTCCGGCGCGGGGCCTCATCGGCTTCCGCGGCATGCTCCTCACCGCCACCCGCGGCACCGCGCTGCTGCACACCCACCACGCCGGATGGGTGCCGTGGGCGGGCGACCTCCCGCACCGCCAAGGGGGCGCGATGGTCTCGGACCGGTCGGGTGTGACCACGCCCCATGCGCTCGACAACCTGCAGGCCCGCGGCGAGCTGTTCGTCGGCCCCCAGACCACCGTCTACGAGGGCATGGTGGTGGGCGAGAGCAGCCGGCCGGAGGACATGGTGGTCAACGTCTGCCGGGAGAAGCAGAAGACCAACATCCGCACGCACAGCCACGACGAGGGGGTGAAGCTCGCTCCGCCGCGGATCCACTCGCTCGACACGGCCATCGAGTGGATCGCCGACGACGAGCTCGTCGAGGTCACGCCGGACGCCATCCGCATCCGCAAGCGCAGGCTCAGCGAGGCTGACCGCCGCCGGGCCAGCCGGGCCCGCTGAGGCCGGCGCGGGCCCGCTGAGGCTCGCTCACGCGGCGCGGGCCAGCGCGGCGGCCAGGCGCTCGGCCGCGGCGTCGATGTCCGCCTCGCACGCCACCAGCACGGTCTCGACGCCGCGGTTCCAGCGGGCGAGGTCGGCGGCCGCCTTGGCCAGGTCGACGTGGTCGAGCGGGTCGGGCACGTCGACGACGATGCCCGGCCCGATGATCCCGGCCGGCTCGGACCCGGCCGCGACCGAGGCGTGCCGGAACAGCACCGGCCCCATCGCGAGGTGCCCGTGCGGGGTGGGTGAGGGCTCGGGGAGCGGCATGCCGGCCTCCTGGAGCCGTTCGGCGATAGCCAGCAGCACGTCGTGCTGGCGGGCGGTCCGGGGATCGACGAAGGGGAGCAGGTCGTCGATCAGCAGCGGGTTGCGGGCGCGCTCGAGCATGGCCACGGCCGGGCGGTAGGTCGCCTTCTTCGGGCCCTTGCGGGCCCGCGCCACGGCCCGGGCGTCGGCCCGCTCACCCATGACGCCCGTGAGCGTGCGGTGGTCGAGGAAGTGCCGGCTCCGGCTGCCGGTGTCGCGCAGCCGCGCCGCGAGGGGCGGTCCGCCCATGAGCTTGGCCAGCGAGTCGCCGCGCCGTGCCGACCGGGCGACGACGGCCAGGGCCGCCGCCAGGACGCGGTTCTCGGGGCTGTCGTAGGCGCGGATCGGCGAGGCGCACACGAACACGTCGGTGCGTCCCGCGGTCCCCGAACGGGCGGCCACGGTCTCGCCCCACAGGATCGGGCCGCGCACCTCACCCACGCCACGGACCGGTTCGTCGTGGGTGACGATCGCCAGCGCCCGCAGGGTCTGGGGCATGGCGGCCAGCAGGGTGGCCGCCTCGGGGCTGGTGGCCAGCGCCACGGCGACGACCTGGCGGGTGAGCGACGGCGGCATGCCGGTCACGCACTGCGCCGCCTCCTCGGGCGTGTACGGCTTGGCGAGGAACGACCACAGGGCCCGGGTGGCGCGCCGCAGGTCGTGCGGCGCGGGCACGGCCACGGCCGGCCCTCCGCGCGTCGCGGCCAACCGCTCCGGCGCGGGCGGGGCGGTCGTGTCGTCAATGGCCGGCGTGGAGGCGCCCGTGGCCGGCGCGGCCGGGGCGCCCACGGTCGTCACGTGCCGAGGTCGGCGCCGAGCACCTCGCCCATGGTGCGGCGGACCTGCGTCACCTCGGGCGGGGCGAGCATGCCGGCCATGAAGCGGAAGATGCGCCGCGACGTCGTGTCGTCGAGCCCTTCGAGCTGCGGCAGGAAGTACGCGTAGAACATCTCGTAGAGCAGGCGGGACTCGGTCGGCTCGTCCTGGCGGCGCCGCTCGGCGTACTTGCGGGCGTCGAGGTAGACGGCCGGGCCGAGATCGCGGAACTGGCGCAGCGGCAGGAGGCGCAGCACGAGATCGTCGTCGCCCAGGATCCGCCGGAAGCCGTCCTCGTCCGGTGAGTTGAGCTCGATGAACGCGAACCGGCGCATGAGGGCGTAGCTCATGTCGAACAGCAGGTTCTTGTCGAACACGTTCATGGTGGCGACGATGCGCCAAGAGGACGGCACCCGGATCGGCTCGGTGTCCTCGGGCACCGGGGCGCCGTAGGGGACGAGCGACAGGTTCTTCATCTGCCCGGCCCGCTTGAACGGCAGGACGACGGCCTGGCCCGACAGCACCGTGAAGAGCTGGCCGAAGGCCCGGTCGAAGTTCGACCGGTTGAGCTCGTCGATCACCAGCCACCGGCCCGTCTCGATGGCCTCGACGAACAGGCCCGGCCGGTAGATGAGACCTTCGGAGGTCGGCTGGAAGCCGCCGATCGTCTCGAACGTCGTCCACTCCGTCGTCGCGGTCGTGGGCAGGAAGCCGGTGCACATCATCCGGCGCTGCGCCACCTCGGCGGCGAGGAAGGCGAGGCTGGTCTTGCCGGTCCCGGGGGGGCCGGTGAGGATCACGTGCTTGCCGGCGTCGATGGCAGCGGTGAGCTGCTCCAGCACGTGATCGGGAAACTCCAGGCCGGCGGCCTGGCATTCCTTTTCGAGGTCCTGCGCGGTGAACGGCACTCCGAACCTGTCGGCACCGATCTCACCGTTGTGAAGGCCTCCGTGGGCCGAACGGCCCACCATCCGCACCGCGGCGCCGCAACGCCGGGTGCGGCAGCAGCGCGACGGCGCCGTGCTCGGTGCGCCGGTCGAGATGGTCGGCGAGCAGCCCGTAGGGGACCTTGCCGACCAGCTCGACGATCTCGTCGCGCAGCGCCCGGTAGACCGCGCCGTCGCCGACGAAGGCGAGAGGGTCGGCCGTGCACCACCAGTGGAAGTCGAAGCCACCGTCCCCCCAGTCGCGGCGCTTCCACTCGCGCAGCGTGGACGTGACGTGGCCCTGCTCGTCCGTGTCGTCGGTGCGCCGCAGCGGGAGCTGCCAGCAGACGTCGGGCTTCCAGTCGAGGTGGCGCTCGCCCGCGTCGAGCGCGGCCCGGTGGAGCGCGCAGCCCGCACCGCCCGGGAAGCCGGGCCGGTTGAGGAAGATGCAGGCATCGTCGACGAGGCGGGTGACGGTCTCGCCGGCTTTCGTGACCTTGACCGGGCCGCCCCGCCGCGCCGACTCGCGGTGGTGCTGCCACTGGTCCGGCCGGAGGCGTTGCGCGTGGGCCTCGACGTTCGCCCGGTCGTCAGGGCCGGTGAAGTGGGCACCGTAGGAGCAGCATCCCTGTTCGAGCTCGGGCGCGGGCCCGGTCAGCACCCCCTGGCAGCCGCGGCCGTAGATGCACGTCCAGCGCGACGTGAGGAACGTGACGTCGAAGACCCACGTGCGGTCCTCGTCGGGGTCCTCGAACGACACCCACTCGTGGAGATCCTCGGCGACCGGTCGGCTGGGCACGGAGGCCGACGCTACCGGGCGGTCGCGGCGGACCCGCCGGCCGCTCGTCGCGCTCAGTCCAGGCCGGTCCGCTCGGCCACCTCCGCCCACAGGTCGCGGTAGCCGTGGGCCGCGAGGCTGCGCGGCGCGGACAGCACCGTCGGGGTCTGCTCGTCGGCCAGGCGCTCGACCGCCGACGACAGCGGCACGGAGGCGTTGAGGAACCGGGGGTCGGCGTGCAGCTCGCGCTCGATGCGGCGGTGCAGCGGCTTGCGACGATCGACGATCGACAGGAACGGCGCCAGCAGCTCGGGCCCACCGGTGCGCTCGATGGCGAACGCGGCGAACCGGTCGTAGGCCCGCACCGCCAGGGGGGCCGGTTCAACCGGGACGAGCAGCAGGTCGGCGACGTCCACGACCGCGCCGGTGACGGGTCCGATGCCGGGTGCGAGGTCGAGCACGGCGACGTCGTAGCGCTTGCCGGCACCCGACAGCAGGCGCCGCAGGATGCGCTTGGGCTTGGCGCTCCCGTGGAGGATCACGTCGGCGTCGCGCAGCGAGACGTCGCTCGGCACCACGTCGATCCGCTCGATCGACGACTCCTTGACGACCGCGCGCAGGTCACGGTCGCCGCCGAAGAGCCGCTCGGCACCGCCTCGGAGCCGGCTGCGCAGATCGAAGCAGAACGTGGCTGCGCCCTGCGGGTCGAGGTCCCACACCAGCACCCGCCGGCCCGCCTCGGCGGCGAGGGCGGCCAGGTTGACCGCGGTGGCGGTCTTGCCCACGCCGCCCTTCATGCCGGTCACTGCGATGGTCCGCACGCCGCGAGTGTGCACGATCGGCGGGGCCCTCCCCGGCACCTGCGCCGCTCGGTGCGCCCGCCGCTCTGGCAGCATGGCCGGCCGTGGCCCACGAGTTCGACGACATCCGCAGCCGGCTGGAGGGCATCGCCGACGAGCTGGCCGACCTCGCGCTGGTGCGCCTGCGCGAGTCGATCGACGCCGGCGGCACCGAGCTTCCGGTCGACGAGAAGCGCCTGACCCGCGCCCGCCGGGCGGTCGAGAAGGCGGCCCACATCCTCGCCGAGCCGGACGACGCCGGCTGAGCGACGTGGGTCAGCTCGCGGCGCTGGGCAGCGCGTTCACGGCGGCGATCAACGCGTGCAGCCGGGGCGCCAGGCGGGGGTCGAGGGCGAGGGCGATGCGGGGCAGGTCGAGGTGGTCGCCGTCGTCCACTTCGGGGCGCAGCGGTGCGGTCGCTTCGATCCCGCCCCGCACGCACAGACCGCGGAAGCGCTCGTCCAGCGCCGCGATCTCGGCGGCCGTCGGCTCGGCCTTGAGCCGCACGACCAGGCGGCTGCCGACCCAGCGGATCGAGTGGTAATTGCGGTAGAAGCCCGACAGGTGGTCGACGGCCAGGGTGACGTCGTCGGTCACGACGGCCAGGTCGGTGTCGCCGGGGGAGACGTAGCCGCGGCGCTCCACGTGGTCGCGCACGAACTGCTGCCAGCCGGCCCAGTAGCCGTCGCCGGGACGGTCGAGGAGCACGAGCGGAGCCGGCGCGGCCTTGCCCGTCTGCTGGAGGGTGAGCAGCTCGAGCATCTCGTCCAGCGTCCCGAACCCGCCGGGCAGCGCCGCGAAGCCGAGCGACTCCTTCATCAGCATGAGCTTGCGGGTGAAGAAGTACTTCATCGTCACCAGCTTCGGGTCGCCGGTGATGATCTCGTTCGCGGCCTGCTCGAACGGCAGCCGGATGTTCACGCCGATCGAGCGCTCGCGACCGGCGCCCTCCATGCCCGCCTGCATGATCCCCGGCCCGGCGCCGGTGACGACCATCCACCCGCGGGCGGCGAGCTGGCGGGCGAGCTCGGCCGCATGGCGGTAGAGCGGATCGTCGGCCCGGGTGCGCGCCGACCCGAAGATGGTCACCTTGGGCACGTCGCGGTACGGGGCGAAGATGGCGAACGCCTGCCGCATCTCCTTGAGGACCGAGTTGGTGATCTTGAGGTCGAGCCGATCGGTGTCGTCACCGGCGAGGCGCACACCCGACGCGAGGATCTCGAACAGCAGGTCGAGGTCCTCGGTCGCCGGCGTGCGGTCGAGCACGTCGACGAGGCGGCGGTCCTGCTCGGCGTCGCCGGTGCGGTAGCGGGGCAGGCGGAAGCCGCGGCGCCGGGCGGCCTCGGCGACCGGGCGCTCCTCGGGGGCAAGGCCCGCGTCGTCGGCCGGGCCCGACGCCTCCTCGACCACGTCGTCCGCGGCGCCGGCAGGGGTCAGGGCGGGTTCGGGCATCTCGGCGGGTTCAGGAGCCGACGGATGCGTCGTCACGCCGGCTGCGGGTCGGCCAGCACCGGGCCGTACAGCGTGGTGCGCTGGGCCAGGGGCCGGCCCAGCGGTTCGACGATGGCCCGGAAGCCGTCCTCCTCCATGCCCTGGCCGTGGCTGGCCCCCGCGGCGCGCGAGATCGACTCGTCCATGAGGGTCCCGCCGAGGTCGTTGACGCCGGACCGCAGCAGCTGGCGCACGCCTTCGGCCCCGAGCTTCACCCACGACGCCTGCACGTTCGTGATGGCGCCGTGGTAGGCGATGCGGCCGACGGCGTGCACGAGCACGACCTCGCGGAAGGTGGGGCCGCGCCGGGCCTTGTGCTGCAGGTAGATCGGCGCAGCCATGTGCACGAACGGGAGCGGCACGAACTCGGTGAAGCCGCCGGTCTCGCGTTGCAGCGCCCTCGTGCGCACCAGGTGCCGGGCCCACGAGCGGGGCTGCTCGACCGCGCCGAACATGATCGTCACGTTCGAGCGCAGACCCACCGAGTGCGCGGTCCGGTGGCAGTCGAGCCACTCGTCGGTGCCGATCTTGTCGGGGCACAGGATCCGGCGCACCGGATCGTCGAGGATCTCGGCCGCGGTGCCGGGCAGGGTGCGCAGGCCGGCGTCCATGAGCCGGCGGAGGTAGTCGGCCAACGGCTCGCCCAGGCGCTTGGCCCCCTCGGTGACTTCGAGCGCGGTGAACCCGTGGACGTGGATCGACGGCGCGGCCGCCTTCACGGCCCGCGCCACGTCGACGTAGTAGTCGCCGTCGAAGTCGGGATGGATCCCGCCCTGGAGGCACACCTCGGTCGCGCCCCGTTCCCACGCCTCTGCGGTGCGGGCGGCGATGTCGTCGAGGGTCAGCAGGTACGGGCTGCCTCGGAGGTTCAGCGACAGCGGCCCCTTCGAGAAGCCGCAGAACCGGCACTTGAACGTGCACACGTTCGTGTAGTTGATGTTGCGGTTGCGCACGAAGGTGACGGTCTCGCCCACCGCGCGCCGACGCAGTTCGTCGGCCACGTCGGCCACGGCACGCACCTCGCGTCCGCGCGCGCGGAACAGGGCGACGATCTCGTCCTCACCGACCTCCTGGCCGGCCAGCACGCCGTCGAGCACCTCGCGCACCGCGCCGCCGATGGCGTGGCCGGACGCCCGGCCCCCGGGCGGGGGCACCAGCACGGCCGGCTCGACGTCGGCACCGGAGTACCACGCGCTCGAGCGGCGGCCGACGAGCACGACCTCGGCGCCGTCGCCGACGTTCACCACCTCGCCCACCTTCTGGGGGAACACCGCCCCGGGATCGTCGCGGGCGAGGCCCTCGGCGTCGGAGCGGTCCATCACCGCGAAGCGCAGACCCTCGTCGAGCCACCGTTCCGGGGCGAGCGCGTACTCGGGATGGACGGTGAGCCGCGGGGCGAGCTCGAAGCCGTGCGCCTCCGTCGCCTGCCGGAGGCGGTCGAGGTGGGGCCACGGGCGTTCGGGGTTGACGTGGTCCGCAGTGATCGGCGAGACGCCGCCCCAGTCGTCGATGCCGGCGTCGAGCAGGGGGCCCAGCTCGTCGGAGAGGTTCGGGGGTGCCTGCACGTGCACCTCGACCGGCAGGATCAGTCGGGCGAGGGCGATGGCCTCGAGGTGCGCCTCGGGCGGGCACGCCGAGGCGGCGTGCATGGCCGTGCCCGGCTTCGGCAGGAAGTTCTGGACGATCACCTCCTGCACGTGACCGTGCCGCCGGTGCGCGTCGGCGATGGCCTCGAGGGCCGCGACCCGCCCGGCCCGGCTCTCACCGATGCCCACGAGGATGCCGGTGGTGAACGGGATGGCCAGCGCACCGGCCGCCTCGAGCGTGGCCAGCCGGCGGGCCGGCTCCTTGTCCGGCGACCCGCGATGGGCGGGCACGTCCTCGAGCGTCTCCACCATCATCCCCTGCGACGGCGCGACGGGCCGCAGCCGCGCCAGCTCGTCGGCGAACAGCGCCCCGGCGTTGGCGTGGGGCAGCAGGCCGGTCTCGTCGAGCACGAGCCTGGCGCAGTGGGCGACGTAGTCGACGGTCGACGCGAAGCCCTGCCGGTCGAGCCACTCCCGGGCGAGCGGGTAGCGGTCCTCGGGCCGTTCGCCGAGCGTGAACAGCGCCTCGTGGCAGCCGGCCGCCGCCCCGCGCCGGGCGATGGCCAGCACCTCCTCGGGCGTCAGGTACGGGGACTCCAGGCGGGCCGGCGGCTGGGCGAACGTGCAGTAGCCACATCGGTCGCGGCACAGCATCGTCAGCGGGATGAAGACCTTCGGCGAGTAGGTGACGCGGGTGCCGGCGCGGGCGCCGCGCACGGCCCGAGCCCGGTCCGTCAGCTCACCGAGTGGCAGCGAGAGCAGGTCGTCGTGCATCTGAGCGCCGACCCTACCGGCGGGGCCGCTGCCGCCCTCCCGTTCCGCCCGCGGCCGGCCTCGGGCTCGGGCGCAGGCGCAGGCTCGGGCGCAGGCACGGGCTCGGGCGCAGGCGCAGGCGCAGGCGCGGGCTCAGCAGCCCGGGAGCTTGCCGGCCGCCGCCGGGTCGACGAGCCAGGCGACGCGCTCGGCCCGGATGCGCGCCGCGGGCACGTCGTCTCCGTCCCACACGGCCCGCAGGGCCTCGGCCTTCTCCTCGCCCATGACGGTCACCAGGACGAGGCGGGCGCGGGCGATCCCGCCGAGGGTCAGCGTCATGCGCGGGTACGGGTTGCGGCCCGAGGGGTCCTCGTTGAGCGTCACGAGCCGGCCGGGGTCGGCGTCGAGCGCGGGGGAACCGGCGAACAGCGAGGCGGTGTGGCCGTCGGGGCCGAGGCCGAGGTGCACAAGCTCGAACCGGCCGAGGTCCCCGACCCGCAGCTGGTAGTCGTCGACCTCGGCGCAGCGCATCAGGTGCGTGGCGTTGGCCGCGCCCACACGGTCGAGCAGCGCCTCACGGGCCAGGCGGTAGTTGGAGTCGCGGTGGTCGTGGGGCACGCAGCGCTCGTCGCCCCAGTACACGTCGACCTTCCACCAGTCGACCTGCGAGCCGGCTGCCTCCGCCAGGCGCTCGTAGCAGCGGCGGGCCGTCTCGCCGCCGGACAGGGCGATCGAGTACAGGTCCTTGGACCGGGCCTGGAAGTTCTCGATGAAGCGATCGGCGAACTCGCCGGGGACGTCGTCGACCACGGCGAGGCCGTCGATGGCCACGCGTCAGCCTCCGACGCCCATGTCGTGGGCCTTGGCGTCGAGCGTCGAGATCAGCTCGTCGAAGGCCTTGGCGAAGGCGGCGACCCCCTCGTCCTCGAGCACCCGGCCGACGTCGTCCATGTCCACGCCCACCTCGTCCAGCTGCTCCATGACCCGGTGGGCGCCCTCGAGGTCGGCGTCGGCCGTGCGGGCGAGGGTGCCGTGCTCGTCGAAGGCCTCCAGGGTCCCTTCGGGCATGGTGTTCACGGTGTTCGGCGCGATCAGCGTGTCGACGTACAGCGTGTCGGGCAGGTCGGGGCTCTTGGTCGACGTCGACGCCCACAGCGGACGTTGCACCGCGCATCCCCGGGCGGCCAGCGCGTCCCAGCGGGGACCCGAGAAGCGCTGGAGGAACAGCTCGTAGGCGAGCTGCGCGTTGGCGACGGCGGCCTTGTGCTTCAGGGCACGGGCCTCGGCGGTGCCGATGCCGTCGAGCCGGCGGTCCACCTCGGTGTCGACGCGGCTGACGAAGAACGAGGCGACCGACCGGACGTGCGTGGGATCCGCGCCGCTGGCCACGAGCTCCTCGAGCCCCGACAGGTACGCCTCGATGACGTCCTCGTAGCCCTTGAGCGAGAACAGCAGGGTGACGTTGATGCTGTGCCCTTCGGCGATCATCTGCCGGATGGCCGCCACGCCCTCCGCGGTGCCGGGGATCTTCACGTAGAGGTTCGGCTCGTCGATGCGCCGGTGCAGGTCCCGGGCGGCGGCGACGGTGCCCTCGGTGTCGCGGGCCAGCTCGGGTGCGACCTCGACGGACACGAAGCCGTCGCCGCCGCCGCTCGAGTCGTAGACCGGGCGCAGCAGCCGCAGGGCCTCTTCGATGTCCGACACCACGAGGTCCCAGTAGGCGTCGACCGGGGAGTCGCCGGACGAGACCACGTCGCGGAACTGCTCGTCGTAGTCCGACGCTCCGGACATCGCCTTCTGGAAGATCGACGGGTTCGACGTGATGCCCCGGACGCCCCGGTCGATCCAGCGCTGCAGCTCACCGGAGGTGATCCAGCCGCGCCGGAGGTTGTCGAGCCACGGGCTCTGCCCGTACTGGTCGTGCAGGTCGTTGAGACGGCTCATGGCATGCTCCTCGCCGTTCGGGGGTGTGTGGTGCGGCCGCCGGGCGCCGGCCGCGGCCGGGCCCGGGAGGGTGGTCCGGGCGTCAGGACCTGTCGTCGAGCAGCTCGTGCGCCCGGGCGACGACGTTGTCGACCGTGAAGCCGAAGTAGGGGAACAGCTCTTCGGCGGGGCCCGACTCGCCGAAGCGGTCGAGGCCGACCATCGCGTCGGCCCAGCGGTCCCACCCGAAGGAAGAGGCCGCCTCGACGGCGAGCACGGGCAGATGGCGCGGCAGCAGCTCGTCCTGGTAGCCGTCGTCCTGCTCGGCGAACAGCTCCCACGACGGCATGGACACGACCCGCGCCGCGATGCCGTCCTCGTCGAGGCGTTCGGCGGCGCCGACGCACAGCTGGACCTCGCTGCCCGTGCCGACGAGGACGATGTCGGGCTCGCCGTCCGTGGCGTGCAGCACGTAAGCGCCGCGGGCCACGCCGTCGGGGTCGGTGCCGTCGAGGACGGGAAGGTCCTGGCGCGACAGGATCAGGGCGGTCGGTCCGTCCCGGTCGACGGCGACCCGCCACGCGGCCGCCGCCTCGTTGGCGTCGGCCGGACGGATCACCCTGAGGTTCGGCATGGCGCGCAGGGCGGCGAGGTGCTCGATGGGCTGGTGCGTCGGACCGTCCTCGCCGAGGCCGATCGAATCGTGGGTCCACGAGTAGATGACATGCGCGCCGCTGAGGCAGGCGAGCCGCACCGAGCCGCGCATGTAGTCGCTGAAGGTCAGGAACGTCCCGCCGACGGGCAGCACGCCGCCGTGCAGCGCCATGCCGTTCAGCGCGCCGCCCATCGCGTGCTCACGCACGCCGAAGTGGATCTGGCGGCCGCCCGGCTCCTCCTTCGACTGCGTGCCGTGCCCTTCGATCTGGGTGCCGGTGTTGCCCGTCAGATCGGCGCCGCCACCGAGCAGCCCCGGCACGACGTCGATCACGGCCTGGACGCAGGCGCCCGACGCCTTGCGGGTGGCCACCGGCTTCGAGCCCGCTTCCCACGACGGCAGCTTGGCCTCCCAGCCCGGAAGACCCCGGCCGGCCTGGCACGCCTCCCACTCCTCGCGCACGTCGCCGCGCTCGCCGAGCCTGGCCTCCCATGCTGCCCTCGCGTCACCGCCACGCCGGCCCGCTCGGCGGTAGAGGTCGAGCACGTCGTCGGGCACCCAGAACGTCTCGTCGACCGGGAGGCCGAGGATCTCCTTCGTCACCCGGACCTCGTCCTCGCCGAGCGGGTTGCCGTGGGCGTGGGCCGTGTCGGTGTACTTGGGGGACGGCCAGCCGATGTGGCTGCGCAGGATGACGAGTGACGGCGCCTCCTCCTCGGCTCGCGCCTGGCGCAGCGCCTGCTCGAGCGCGTCGAGGTCGTTCGCCTTCTCGCCGACCTCGACGACGTGCCAGCCGTAGGCGGCGAAGCGCCCGGCCGCGTTGTCGCCGAGGGCCAGCTCGGTCGGACCGTCGATCGAGATGTGGTTGTCGTCGTACACGTAGACGAGACGGCCGAGGCCCAGGTGGCCGGCCAGCGAGGCCGCCTCGTGGCTCACGCCCTCCTCGAGGTCGCCGTCCGAGCAGATCACGAAGATGTGGTGATCGACGAGGTCGGCGCCGAACCGGGCCCGCAGCCACCGCTCGGCGATGCCCATGCCGACCGCGTTGGCGAACCCCTGGCCGAGCGGGCCGGTCGTCACCTCGATGCCGGGAAGGTCGCCGTGCTCGGGGTGGCCGGGCGTGCGCGACCCGACCTGGCGGAACTGCTTCAAGTCGTCGAGCGTGAGACCCAGACCGACGAGGTGGTGCATCGAGTACAGCAGCGGTGAGGCGTGGCCCGCGGACAGCACGAACCGGTCGCGATCGGGCCATTCGGGGTGCTCGGCGTCGTAGCGCATGACCCGCGTCCACAGCACGTGGGCCAGGGGCGCCAGCGCCATCGCGGTGCCAGGGTGCCCCGAGTTGGCCTTCTGGGGCATGTCCATGGCCAGGCCGCGGATGACGTTGATGGCGCGCTGTTCGAGCTCCGGGCTTGGGTCGCGGCTCATCGGCCTCACCCTAGCGAGAGGCCCGTTCGGGAGGTCAGCGCAGCGGCCGGTTCCGGTCACCCGGCTCGCCGAACAGGGCGATCGAGGCGGTGAAGCCGTGGAGGAACGTCCGCCCACCCACCGGGCCGATCTCGCCCGCGCACGACATGCCCGCGCAGGCCGGCGCCCGGCCGGCCACGAGCCGGGCGTCGTGATCCGGCGCGCCGAACAGGTTCATCCCGCGGCCGTTGCAGGTGAACACCAGGGCCGCCTGGGCCGCGTCGGCGTCGGCGAGCGCGAGGCGCAGGTCCTCGTCGGCGGAGTCGGCGTCACGGACGTGGAACTGCACGGTGGTTCCGACGGGAACGGCGTCGCCGACGACGAGCGCGCCGGTGCTGCGGTCGCCCCCGAGCACGGCCCGGATCACGAAGTCGCCCCGACCGAAGGACTCCTTCGACTCGTCGATGACCACGCCGAGCTGCAACCCGGCCGCCAGCAGCTCGCGCTCGTCGGGGCCCGAAGCATCGACGAGCTGCTGGAGCCGGTCGAGGCTGGCCCGCCCGGCCAGCTCCTCCACGACGTTGCCCGTGGCCCTGGTGACGATCATCGGGTCGCCGGCCGGCCGGCAGCCCTGGGACACCACCGCGCGCACGCCGGCCGCCGGGGGGAGCACGACCCCGACGGCCCCGCGATCGACGACCGCGCCGTCCGCGACGAGACGGTTGCCGCCAGGTGTGCGGGCCGCGGACGCCAGGCCACCGATGATCGTGACGTCGGGGCGGGCGCTGCGCAGCTCGGCCACCAGGCCGTCCACCGGGAACGTGAACGGGTCGGCCACCAGCACGAGCGTGTGGCGGCCGCTGGGCAGCTCGTCCAGACCGTGGACGGCCACGCCGCCGTCGACCACCTCCGCCTCCAGCACGACGGGTACGGCAGCCGGCGTGCCGGGCGGGAAGCGGGCCGCCCACAGCGCGACCGCCGGCCGGTCCTCGACCTCTCGGTCGCGGCCGAGCACCATCCCCGCGGTCGTGCCGAGCAGCGCCACGGGAGCGAGGACCGCCTGGACGGCGCCGGCGATCTCGTCGATGGCCCCGGTGTGCGCGGCGCCGACGAAGAGGGCGGCGAGGTCGGGCCGGGGACCGACGGCTTCGAGCACCTCGCCGATCACCTCGCCCACCGCTTCGGCGGCCACCGGGTGCTCCGAGAGGGCGGCGGCGAAGGGCACGGCGATCAGGGGACCGGAGGGAGCAGCGTGAAGGGCGCGGTCGTGACCGGACCGAGATCGACCCGGCAGCGGGCCAGCACGGTGCCGTAGGTCGGGAAGTCCAGCTCGGCCCGCACCAGCCGGTAGTTGAACCTGCCCGGCTCGACCTGGAGGGGCTGCACGTTGCGGGCCACGACCTCCGGCTCGTCGCCCTCACCGGCGCCCGGACCGGGGCCGGCGGCGTCGGCGGTGTCCGCGGGGTCGGCGGGGCCGGCGCCGCTGGCCCGCTCGAACACGACCTCGAGCGCGCCCGTCCCCTTTCCGTCGGGCGGGCACCAGACCAGCACGAGCAGGTGCGGGGTCACGGTGACGGGTGCCGGCGCATCGGCGGGCGCCGAGAAGTGGACGCCGGTCAGGTCGATGCGCGTCGAAGGACCCGGCGTCTGCCGGAAGTCCATGGTGTCGACGTAGACCGCGGCGACGATCTCCACCCGGTCAACCTAGCGAGCGGTCCCTCCTGCCCCGGCCCCCCGCCGAGCGCGAGCTTCCCCGGCGTGTGGTTGACCGGCCGGTAGCCTGCCGCGGTGGCGACGGTAGGCGCGGCGACGACCCGCGACACGATCCTCCGGGAGGCGAGGCGCTGCTTCGCGGAGCGGGGCTTCACCGGCACCTCGCTCAACGACATCGCCGAGGGCGTCGGCATCCGCCGTCCCAGCCTGCTCCACCACTTCCCGTCCAAAGAGGCCATCTACGCCGAGGTGTTCCTGCTCAGCTTCGGTGAGTGGTCCGCCCGGGTGGAGCAGGCCGTCGAGGAGCCCCAGCGGGACGGGTGGAACAAGGTCGACCACGTGCTCACCGCCGGGTTCCGGTTCTTCCAGGAGAACCCCGACTTCGTGCGGCTGGTGCGCCGGGAGGCCTTGGAGGGCGGCGAGCACCTGCCGGTCGACCTCGGCCGGGTGCTGCGGCCCCACTTCGAGCGGGCCGTGGGGTACCTGCGGCGGGAGATGGAGGTCGGCCACTTCCGCGTCCAGGACCCCGAGCAGCTCATCCTCACGGGCTACGGAGCGCTCCTGTCGTACTTCTCCGACGCCCCGTTCCTCGGCGGCCTCCTCGGGCGCGATCCCTTCGCGGCGGACGCTCTGGAGACCCGCCTCCAGCACGTCCGGGAGCTGTTCCGCGCCGCGCTGCAGCCCTGAGCAGGGGACCCGCGCCGCGCGGTTCCGGGAGCGGTCTGGCGCGCAGGTAGGGTACGCGGCCGTGCCCGACGAGCCTGCGCCCGCCGCACCCGGCGGGATCACGGGCACGACCACGCTCTCGGAGGCGGCGTCGAAAGCGATGCTGGCCCGCCACGGTGTGCCGGTCCTCGACGAGCGGACCGCCGCCTCAGCCGAGGACGCCGTGGCCGCGGCCAAGGCCCTCGGGTTTCCGGTGGTCCTCAAGCTGCTCGGTGATCGCATCGCCCACAAGACCGAGCGTGGTCTCGTGCGCCTGGGCCTCACGGGAGCCGAGGCGGTGCGAACGGCAGCCAGCGCCCTGCTCGCGGCCGCGACGCCCGAGGACGGCGACGTGGCTCTCCTCGTCGCTCCGATGGTGAGCGGGACGCGGGAGCTGATCGCGGGGCTGGCGACGGATCCCCAGTTCGGCCGCACGGTCATGCTCGGCGTCGGCGGGGTGCTGGCCGAGGCGGTGGCCGACGTGCAGCTGCGACTCGTGCCGATCGAGCGCGTCGACGCCGAGGAGATGATCGAGGACCTGGCCACCCAGCGACTGCTCGGCGCGTTCCGGGGCGAGCCGCCGGTCGACCGGGCCGCGCTGGTCGACGTGCTGCTGGGCCTGTCCGCCGCCGCCGAGGCCGACCCATCGATCGTCTCGGCCGACCTCAACCCGCTGATCGTGGTCGACGGCCGACCGGTCGCCGTGGACGCGCTGGTGGAGGTGGAGCGGTGAGCGCGGCCGGCGCCGGAGAGGGCGCGGCGGCCAGCCGTCGGGCCGGCGCGGCCGGCGCTCGGGCCGGCGGTCGGGGCGTGAAGGGCCGCCCCTCCGACGAGGCGTTCCGCGCGCTGTTCGAGCCGCGTGGGGTGATCGTGGCCGGGGCGTCGAGCCACCCGGGCAAGTTCGGCTTCGTGAGCCTGCACAACCTCCTCGCCGCCGGTTACTCCGGCCGCGTCTTCGCCACGAACCGCGAGGGCGTCGAGGTCCTCGGCGTCCCGACGGCCCGCGGCGTCGAGGAGCTGCCCGATGGCGCCGCCGACCTCGTGTTCGTCTGCACGCCGGCGTCGGCCAACCCCGACCTGCTGCGCGCGTGCGCCGCCAAGGGCGTGCGGGCCGCGTTCCTCACGTCGGCCGGCTACGGCGAGGCAGGCGCGCAAGGCCGGCGCGCCCAGGACGACCTCGTGGCGTTGGCCGACGAGGTCGGCATCCTGCTGGCCGGCCCGAACGGTCAGGGCGTCGTGTCCACCCCGGCGTCGTTGTGCGCGCAGATCGTGGCCCCGTACCCGCCGGCCGGGCGGATCGGCGTGGCCTCGCAGTCCGGCAACTTCGTGTCCTCCTTCCTCAACTACGCGGTCCACAGCGGCGTGGGGATCAGCCGGGCGGTCAGCGCCGGGAACGCCGCCGCGGTGAGCGTGCCGGACTTCCTCGACTGGTTCGCGGACGACCCGGCGACCTCCGTCGGGCTCGCCTACGTGGAGGGCGTGCCGGACGGCCGCGCCTTCGCCGAGCGGGTGCGCTCGATCAGTGAACGCATGCCGCTGGTGCTGCTCAAGGGCGGGGCGACCGCCGGGGGGCAGCGGGCCGCGGCGAGCCACACCGGCTCCCTCGCCACCGACGACCGGGTCTTCGACGGTGCGCTGCGCCAGGCGGGGGCGGTGCGGGCCCGGGGCGTCGAGGAGGCCTACGAGGCGGCGGCCACCTTCGCCACCCAGCCACTGCCGAAGGGGAACCGGGTGGTGGTGATGACGACCGCGGGCGGATGGGGTGTGGTCACGGCCGACGCCATCACCACCTCGGAGCTCGAGCTGGCGCCACTGGCCCCCGACCTCGTGGCCGCCATCGACGGCAAGCTCCCGCCCCGGTGGAGCAGGGGCAACCCGGTCGACCTGGCCGGCGGCGAGACCCGCGACACCATCCCCGAGGTGCTCGAGATGATCGCCACGCACCCCGACGTCGACGCAGTGATCCAGCTCGGCCTCGGCATCCAGTCCAACCAGGCCCGCATGATGCGCGAAGGGCCCTTCTACGCGGGTCAGGGCCTCGAGCGGATCGTCGCCTTCCACGAGCGCCAGGACGCCCGCTACGCGCAGGCCGCGGCCGACATCTCCCAGGCGACCGGCAAGCCGATCCTTCTCGCCACCGAGCTCGGTGTGACCCAGCCCGACAACCCCGGACCCGCCACCGTCCGGGCCACGGGAAGGCTCTGCTACCCGTCGGGTCCCAGGGCGGTGGCGGCGCTCGAGCAGCTCTGGCGGTACGGCCGATGGCGGGAGCGGCGGGGTCTGCGGTGACGTCGCCCCGTGCGCGCCGGCACCGGCGGCGGGTGCGCATCCCCGTCGCGCTCGCGGTGCTGGCCATCGGCTCAGGAGCGCTCGGCGTCCGCCTCGGATCCGACGGGGGCGCGGCGACGGCACGGGGGAGCGTCGCCGCACCGGCCACGCCCGTCCTGTCGCCACGGCGCATCGCGGCCTGGCTGTCCGAACCCATCGCGGACGCCAAGCTGCGGGCCGAGCTCGACGTGATCGTCGCCGCCTCGCCCCCTGCGACCTGCCTCACCGTGTCCGTCGGCGGTCGGGAGGTCTATGCCCGCAACCCGGACATGGCGCTGATCCCGGCGTCGAACCAGAAGCTCGTGACGGCCACGGCCGCCATCGAGGTGCTCGGTGCGGACACCCGCTACCGCACGAAGGTCGTCGCGCCGGGCGCGGGGGCGGGGGCGGGCGCAGGCGCGGCGCCGGTCGGGACGATCCAGGGCGACCTGTTCCTGGTCGGGGGCGGCGACCCGCTGCTCGAGACCAAGGCCTACGTCGCCCACTTCCTGCGCCAACCGCAGATCGCGACGCCGATGGAGTCGCTGGCGGACGCCATCGCGAAGGCCGGGATCCGCCGGATCACCGGACGCATCGTGGGCGACGGGTCCCGCTACGACTCCAGGCGCTACCCGGCGACGTGGGCCCAGCGGTTCGTCGACGAGCGCCAGATCGGTCCGCTGTCGGCGCTAGGGGTGAACGACGCGTTCACCGCCTTCCCGGCCAAGCAGTCCGCACTCGAGAGCCAGGACATCCCGGCGCTGGTTCCCGCCGCCGACCCCGCGCAGCACGCGGCCAGCGTGCTGACCGAGCTCCTCGCCAACCGCGGCATCCAGGTGGACGGTCCGCCGGCGGCGGGCACGGCTCCGGCCGGAGGGCGCCAGATCGCCTACGTGGACTCGCCCCCGATGCGCGAGGTCGTGAAGGAGATGCTCGACGAGAGCGACGACCAGACGGCAGAGCTCCTGGTGAAGGAGATGGGCTACCGCGCCTCCGGCCAGGGCAGCACCGAGGCCGGTGTGCGGGTCGTGACCCGGACCATGGAGCGGCTCGGGTTGGCCGACAAGGGAACGAAGGCGGCGGACGGCTCCGGTCTGGGCGATGCCAACCGGACGAGCTGCCGACTCGTCTCCCGGATTCTCGACCGGGCCGGGCCGCGGGGGATCATCGGTGGCAGCCTGGCCGTGGCCGGAAAGAGCGGGACGCTGACCGACCGCTTCCAGTCGTCGAAGGCCAAGGGTCGGCTGAGGGCCAAGACGGGCACGCTCAACGAGGTGACGGCGCTGTCGGGGTTCGTCGACGCCGTGCAGGGAGCGGTGCTCACGTTCTCGTACATCGCCAACGGCCGGACCGTGAGCGATGAGTTCGTCAAGCTCCAGGAGGCGCTGGGCGACGATCTCGTGGTGTACCCGGAGGGGCCGCCTCTGCGGCTGCTCGAGCCCAAGGCCAAGTGAGCGCAGGCGCCGCCGTGAGCGCTGCCCGCGCCGGCGGCCCGCATCGCCGTGAGGGCGGACATCGCCGGGGCGGGCCACATGCGGGACCTCTTGGGCCCGAAGGACTGACTGGCCCCCCGTCGGGCACCCACCAGACAGCGCGTTGCGATCCGCCTCCCGACGAAACCCGACCAACCACCAGCACCACCCGCACACCGCACGCTGCCCGGATCCGCCTCCCGACGAAAACCGACCAACCACCAGCGCCACCCGCACACCGCACGCTGCCCGGATCCGCCTCCCGACGAAAACCGACCAACCACCAGCGCCACCCGCACACCGCACGCTGCCCGGATCCGCCTCCCGACGAAAACCGACCAACCACCAGCGCCACCCGCA
>JACPNX010000010.1 GCA_016185275.1 Actinomycetota bacterium
GGGGCGGCGGCCGCGGTCCGGGGCCCGCGGCGCCGGTGGAGGCCTTCACCGGCGACCCCGACCTCCTCGACGACGAGGTCTCCGAGGGGCGGTCCGGTCGCGAGCCCAAGGCCCGCGCGCTGGGCCGCTACACGATGGCGGTGCACGTGTCGCCGGCGGCCGGGCGCCCACCCGGCGAGCGCGGCATCGCCCAGATCGCGGTGCTGGAGGGGCGAGCCCTGATCGAGCACTACGTCTCCCGTCCCACCGACGACGAGACCCAGATCCACGGGAACGTCTACCTCGGCCGCGTGCAGAACGTGCTGCCCGGCATGGAAGCGGCCTTCATCGACATCGGCACGCCGAAGAACGCCGTGCTCTACCGGGGCGACACCCGCTACGACCCCGAAGACGTGGACGAAAAGGGTCCCGAACCGAAGATCGAGGACCTCCTCCGGCCACGCCAGGCCATCGTGTGCCAGGTCACCAAGAACCCGATCGCCCACAAGGGTGCCCGGCTCACGCAGGAGGTGTCGCTGCCCGGCCGATTCGTCGTGCTGATCCCGAACAGCAGCACCTACGGCATCTCGAAGCGGCTTCCCGATGACGAGCGCAAGCGGCTCCGCAAGATCCTCGACCGCGTCAAGCCGGCTCATCACGGGGTGATCGTGCGGACCGCCGCCGAAGGGGTGAGCACCGACGAGATCGAGCGCGACGTGCTGCGCCTCGCCGGCCAGTGGGACCAGATCGACGCACTGGCGCGGCGCTCGCAGGCACCGGCGCTCCTCTACCGCGAACCCGACATGGCGCTGCGCATCATCCGCGAGGAGTTCAACGACGACTTCCGGCGGGTCGTCATCGACGACCCCGTCCTTCACGGCGAGGTGCGCGACTACGTGCGCAGCATCTCGCCCACGCTGGCCGACCGGGTCGAGCTCTACGACACGACGACCGAGCCGCTGCCGCTCATCGAGCGGTTCCACGTCCACGAGCAGCTGCACAAGGCCCTGGATCGCAAGGTGTGGCTGCCGTCGGGCGGCTCGCTGATCATCGAGCACACCGAGGCGCTCACCGTCATCGACGTGAACACCGGCAAGAACGTCGGGTCCTCGTCGCTCGAGGAGACCGTGTTCCGCAACAACGTCGAGGCCGCCGAGGAGATCGCCCGCCAGCTGCGCCTGCGCGACATCGGCGGGATCATCGTCATCGACTTCATCGACATGGAGGTCCGCAAGAACCGCGACGAGGTGATCCGGGCCTTCCGCGACGCTTTGGCCCGCGACAAGACCCGCACCCAGGTGTTCGACATCTCCGAGCTCGGGCTCGTGGAGATGACCCGCAAGCGCATCGGCGAGGGTCTGCTCGAGTCGTTCTCGACGCGCTGCCCGACGTGTGAGGGGCGCGGCATCATCTATGACCCCGAGGTCTTCCCGGACGACTGACGCGGGCCCCCGGGCGAGCGCGGCGACGGCCGCGCCACGCCGCGGGCGCCGGTTGGTCGCCCTCGGGTGAGTGCCCTACACTCGTCCGCCGGCCCGATCGCGGGTTCGCGTCCTTCCACCTCCACCCCAGGGCAGCGCCATGTACGCAGTGATTCGCACCGGCGGCAAGCAGTACCGCGTCACCGAGGGCCAGACGCTGGACGTCGAGCGCCTCGGCACGGCCGACGGCGAGGTGCGGCTCGAGCCGGTGCTCGTGGTCGACGGCACGACCGTGCTGGCGGGGAGCCGGCTGGCGGGCGCATCGGTCACCGCCCGGGTGGTGGGCGAGGCGAGGGGTCCCAAGATCACGGGCTTCCGGTACAAGAACAAGACGAACCAGCGCAAGCGGTGGGGGCACCGTCAGCACTACGCCACCATCGAGATCACCGACATCGCCACGGGGAGCTGAGCAGCCATGTCGAAGACCAAAGGCGGCGGGTCGACCCGCAACGGCCGGGACTCGAAGGCCAAGCGCCTCGGCGTGAAGACCTTCGACGGCACGGCCGTCAACGCCGGCACCATCCTCGTGCGCCAGCGCGGCACGCGCTTCCACCCCGGCGAGAACGTCGGTCGCGGGGGTGACGACACGCTCTTCGCGTTGGCGCCCGGCAAGGTGAAGTTCGGCAACCGCAAGGGTCGCAAGCTCGTGGACGTCCTGCCCCACGCCTGAGCGCCCGCCGCTCAGGCGGCGTACATGGACCGGGGCGGGGCCGGCGCGCCGGAGTCGGCCGTCACCCGGTCGAACCGTCGCTGGTAGGCGGCGGCCACGGCCGCGAGCGGAACGGTCGGTCCCCACGCCAGCGCGCCCGTCATCGCGCTCGGCGAGACGCCGAGCCGTTCGAAGACCGTGGCGAGGATCTCGGCGCCGAGACGGTTGCTCACCTCGGGCGCCAGGTCGCCGGCGCGCAGCAGGTAGTTCCGCACCAGCCGGTAGTGCTCGGGGGCGAGCCGCGTGGCATCGAGGCGGGCCGCCCATGGCTCCCACGCCGGGTGGGGCTGGAAGCGCACGGCCCGGCCGGTCAGCCCCGCCGACATCCGCTCGCGGACCACCACGGTGCCGGCGAGGTGGTCGCCGAGCCGGCGGAAGCGCCGGCTGCCCATGGCCACGAGCAGGGCGATCACTCCGGCGGACAGCTGGATCTCGATGAAGCCGATCAGGCCGCGCACCAGCGCGTGCCGGAACCGGATCGGCGCGCCCTCCACGGTCACGACGCGCAGACCGAGCGCCATCTTCCCGAGAGACCGCCCGCGGGTGACGACCTCCCAGGTGGTCGGCCAGGCGACGATGAGGGCGAAGTACACGACGACCGCGACCACGACCATGGCGGTGCGGTTGCCGGCTCCGAGTGACGTGCCGACGATGCTCATCACGAAGAACAAGCTGTTGAGCACGAAGGCCTGCGCCATGACGTCGATCAGCGCCGCGAGGACGCGGCTGGCGAGTCCGGCCGCGTCGACCTCGAGCACGACCGCTTCGGGCGTGACGATCTTCGTGCTCGTCGACGGCATGGCCGCGGTACCGTACCGGCCGCCGTGGACATCGACCGCTTCATCGCCGTCCACGAGGCGGAGTGGGCTCGGCTCGCCGACCTCGCCCGCCGGGCGGGTTCCGGCGGCAAGGGGCTCGAGCACGGCGAGGTCGACGAGCTCGTGCGCCGCTACCAGCGGGTGTCGCTGCACCTGTCGCAGGCCCGCACCGTGCACCAGGACCCCGGCCTCGTCCGCCGCCTGTCAGAGGTGGTCGGGGCCGCGCACGCGGCGGTGCACGGGGTCCGGGTGTCGCGCTTCTCCACGGTGAAGCGGTTCCTGTGGTCGACGTTCCCCGCGGCGGTGTGGACCTGCCGGCGCCAGCTGCTCGCCTCGGCGCTCGTCTTCTTCGGCACGGCGGTCGTGGTCGGCCTGATCTTCTGGCAGGCGCCGAACCGCATCGACCTCGTCATGCCGAGGTCCACGCAGAAGGCGTACGTCGAGAAGGACTTCGTGACCTACTACTCCGAGAACCCGTCGGCGGTCTTCTTCTCCGAGGTCACGACCAACAACATCCAGGTGGCGATCCTCGCCTTCGGTCTGGGCGCCGTGCTCGTCGTGCCCGGCGTGATCGTGCTGTTCGAGAACGGCGCCTATCTCGGCCTGGTCGCCGGCCTCTTCGCCACACGCGGCAGGTTCTGGAACACCTTCGTCGTCTACATCGCTCCCCACGGGCTGCTCGAGCTCACGGCCATCACGTTCGCGGGAGCCGCCGGCATGCGGGTCGGCTGGGCGGTCTTCGCACCCGGTGACCGGACGCGGGCCGAGGCCCTCGGCGACGAAGGCCGCCGCAGCGTCACCGTGGTGCTCGGCACCGCGCTCGGCTTCCTCGGGGCCGGGCTGATCGAGGGCTTCGTGACCGGCTCGCCGGCGCTGCCGGCGGGAGTCAAGGTCGCGGTCGGCGTGCTGGCCGTCGCCGCCTTCCTGCTGTGGACGCTCGGCCGGGGCCGGGCCGCCGCGGCCGAGGGCTGGACGGGGTCGTTGGAGGAGCTGCGCCCGTCGTACATCCCGGTCGACCCGCTCGCACCTCCGGCGCCGTTGCCCGGTCCGGTCGGTTGGGTGCCTGACCCGCTGGCGCCGCGTGCCGCGCTTGCGGCCGCCGGCTCCGTCACGGCGGCTGCATCGGCGGCTGCAGCGGCGCCGGCGGCTGGCCCCGAGGCGTGATCGGCTAACCGCCCCAGCGCGCGTGCAGGTAGGTCTCGACGAGCGCTCCGGCCAGCCGGCCCGGAGGCTCGTCCACGACCGTGGCCCCGAGCGCCTGCAGCCGGGCCGCCAGCCGGCGCCGCTCGTCCAGGGCCGAGACGGAGGCCGCCCGCCGGTAGGCGGCCTGCTCCTGCTCGACCGGTGCACCGGCCCACGCGGCGACATCCGGGTCCGCCACCGCGGCGACGACCACCTTGTGGTCGCGCAGCACGAGCGGCAGCGCGGGTTCCAGCGTGCCGGCGACGGTCGCCTCGTTGAGGTCGGTGGCGATCACGAGCGTGGTCCGCCGCCGGTGGGACGTGAGGGTGTGGGTGAACGCCCCACGGTGGTCGGTCTCGACCAGCGCGGGCTCGAGCGGGTACACGGCCTCGACCACCTTGCCGAGCTGGTCGTTGCGGTGGGAGGGCGCCACCGAGGCGCGCACCTCGTCGTCGTAGGCGACGACACCCACGCGGTCCTCGAGGCCGGTGGCGACCGTGATGAGCGCGAAGGCGGCGTCGAGCAGGTGCTCGAGGCGCGGGACGTCGGCGACGCGCCCCGCCGTCGTGCGCCCCACGTCGAGCAGGACGATGATCGTCTGGTTGCGCTCGGCCCGGTACGTGCGCACGACGGGGGTGGCCGACCGGGCGGTCGCCGCCCAGTCGATGCGCCGGGGGTCGTCGTCGGGCGTGTACTCGCGGAGCTGCTCGAAGTCGGTGCCGGTGCCGGGCAGGCGCACGCTGCGGACGCCGAGCTCCAGCCGGCGGGCCCGTGCCAGCCGCAGCTCCGCGTCGGCGCGGCTGGGGAAGGCCGGCACGACCTTGAGGCGCCCGGGAACGTCGGCGTCGCGCTGGCGCGCCAGCAGCCCCAGCGGCCCGGCCACCCGCACCGTCACGACCCGTGGCTCGAAGCGGCCGCGCCGGCCGGGGCGGATCGTCGTGTGCACCCGCGCTTCGCTGCGGGCGGGCACCGTGGCCGACCAGCGGCGGGTGGCGGCCCGCAACGACGGAGCGAGCTCGTCGGCCAGGCCCACGCTGATCCGGCGGGATGTCGGGTTGCGCACCACCAGCGCGACGGTCGCCTCACCTCCGAGCGGCACCTGGTCGGGGAGCTCGCGGCCGACGTCGAGGCGCTTGGGGTCGACGGCCGCGAGCCCGTCGAGCACGGCGACGGCGGCGAGGGCCGCCAGCAGCCCCCACGGCCCCCACGGGAGGCCGTCGGGCAGCACCGCGCGGGCCACGGCCAGCACGGCGGCGGCGGCGGCGAGGCGGCGGGTCGGTGCGGGCAGCACGGCGCAGGTCGGGCCGGGAGCCGCGGCTCAGCGGGGGCTCGGGACGGTGGCCAGCAGCCCGTCGATGACCCGATCCGTCGTCACGCCTTCGAGCGCGGCTTCGGGGCGGACCTGGATGCGGTGCCGGAGCGCAGGCTTGGCCACCGCCTTGACGTCGTCGGGCGTTACGAAGCCGCGCCCCGACAACCACGCCCACGCCTTGGTGGCGTGCAGCAGGGCGGCGCCGCCGCGGGGAGACACGCCGAGGGTGACCGCGGGCGCGTCGCGCGACGCCCGCACCAGCGTGAGGATGTAGCGCACGACGTTGGGGTCGACGGTGATGCCGTCGACCGCGGCCCGCCCCCGGGCCAGATCCTCGGCGCCGGCCACGCGGCGCACCCCGGCGGCCGCCGGGTCGTGCACGTCGAGTCCCGCGTTGTGGCGGTCGAGGACGACGAGCTCCGCCTCCGGCGACGGGTACGGCACGACGACCTTGAACAGGAAGCGGTCGAGCTGCGCCTCGGGCAACGGGTACGTGCCCTCGTACTCGATCGGGTTCTGCGTGGCCACGACGATGAACGGGTCGGGCAGCGCCCGGGTGTCGCCGCCGACCGAGACCTGCCGCTCCTCCATGGCCTCGAGCAGGGCGGCCTGGGTCTTCGGCGGGCAGCGGTTGATCTCGTCGGCGAGGCACAGGTTGGTGAAGATGGGGCCCGGGCGGAAGCGGAAGCCGGCCCGGCCGTCTTCGAGCACGAGCTGACCGGTCACGTCCGAGGGCATGAGGTCGGGCGTGAACTGGATGCGCCGCACCTCGAGGTCGAGCGTTGCCGCCAGGACCTTGACCAGCAGCGTCTTGGCCACCCCGGGCACGCCCTCCAGCAACACGTGGCCCCGTACCAGCAGGGCGGCGAGCAGGCAGGCCAGCACCGGATCCTGACCGACGACGACCTTGCCCACCTCGTCGCGGATGGCGAGCACGGCGCCGTGGCCGTCCGCTGGCACCGGCGGGACGCCATCGCCCGGTGCGGGCTGGCCGGCCGCCGGCTCAGACTGCGGTTGCACGTCCATGAAGGTCCTCTCGGAGTCGGTCGAGGTCGGAGATGAGCTGCACCAGTTCGTCGTCGTCGAAGACCGGAGCGAGCAGCGCGCGGCGGGCGAGGTCGGGGTCGGTTCCGGTACGGCCGATGGTGGCCTCGGCCAGGAGCAACCGGTCGGGGTCGGGCCCCAGACCGAGCCGGGACCCCATGTCGCGCGCCGCCCGCCGTCGCAACCGCTCGGCCGCGTCGGCCGCGTCGCGCCGGCGGGCCAGCAGCTCACCGGTGGACAGCACGAGGTCCGAGGCGGGCAACGGCACCGGCAGCACCTCGGGCACCGGGCGGCCGAGTCGTCGCCCCTTGGCCAGGCCCCAGAGGGCGAAGGCGGCCACGAGCAGCACGACGGCCTGGCGCCCGCGCGCCGGCAGGGCTCCGAGCACGGTGCCGTCGCCCACCTCCGTGGTGTCGCCCAGGAAGCGGTAGGGGTCCAGGATCCGCACCGCGGTGCCCCGCCGGGGCGCCAGCAGGGCGACGGCCAGAACCGCGTCGTCCCCCTCGGCCAGCGCCCCGTTGACGAACGGCTCGGGACCTCCGGCGCTGACCACGACACCGGCTCCTCGCCTCGACACCACCAGCCACGCCAGCTCCCCGTCGCTGAAGCACGACGGCTGCCCGCCGCCGAGGCGGAACGTAGGGGAGACGTCGACGCCGAGCCGGCGAACCGGGCGCACGGCGCCGATCGTGCACACGCCCGGCGAGTCGGTCGACGGGTGCAGGGGCGGGTACGCCCGCTGGGCCAGGTCCGCCGTCGGATCGGTGGTGACGAGCCGGCCGCCCGAGCGGACCCAGCGATCCAGCCGCCGGTTCGGCTCGGCGCCCAAGGTGTCCTTCACCTGGAGCACGACGTCGTCGCGCGGATCGGGAAGTCCGCCGAGGCGCACGGTCGCGCCCTCCTCGCGCAGCAGCGCCACCAGCGCGGCGAGGCCCTGGGGGTTCGTGGCCCGCGGGTCCAGTGCGGGCCGTGCCCACGGGTCCTGGCGCGGTCGCGACAGGGCGAGGATGGCGCCGAGCACGACGACCACGGCCAGCACCCCGAGGCCGCGCCGGCGGTTGGCGCTCACCGGCCTGCCTCGACCGGCTCGACCGGCTCGACCGGCTCGCGCGGCGGGCCGGTGCGGGGGTCACGGTCGTGCGCGTCCTCATCGCCGCCGCGTCCGTCGTCACGAGCGCTCACGCCGGCGCCCCGGCGGCCTCGCCTGGGTGCGGCGGCCAGTGTCTGCGCCGACAGCTCCCGGGCCCGCTCCGCCGCCTCGGCCCCGATCGGCACCGAGCCGAACCAGGCCGCCTCGAACAGCCGGGCGAGAGCGTCGAACGGGGCAGCGGCCTCGGGCGCCCACTGCGCCACCTCGGCCCGGTGCTCTCCCGCGGTGCGGCCCGGCAGGTCGAGGATCACGACGCGCTCGGCGAGCGTGCCGGTCGTGGCCCGGTAACGGGCTCGCACCGCGTCGCGCCAGGCACCGGCCGCCTCGCAGCGCTCGGCCTCGGCCCGCCACTGGTCGGGGTCGCGCAGCGGCGTGATCTCGGCCTCGTCGGGGTCGACGCCGGCGTCGTCGGAGCGCGATCGGCGACCGGAGCGCAGGGCGATCAACCCGCGGGCGGCGAGGAAGAGGGCCGCGGCCCCGACCATGGCGATCACGGCCCAGGCGGCCAGACCCGAGCCACGGAGGCGACCGCGGGGCGTGCGGAGCTTGGGGATCCGCGCCCGGATCCAGTCGATGATCCGCTGGAGCAGCGACCGGCCGGTGCGCGGTCCGCGGAACTCGTCGCGGGCCAGGATCCGGCGAGCCCGATCACGCACCTCACCCGGGTCGCGGTCCGGCTCGGGCAACGACGGTGCGCCGCGCCCGTCGCTGGACGGCAGCGCCCGCTCGGCGGCGGCAGACGCGTGGAGCGTCCCGACCGGGTCGGCCGGCGCAGCCGCCCCGGCGCCGGTTGGTCGCGTCCCGGTGAGCAGCACCGCGACGACGATCGCGACCGTGACCAGCGTCCTGGATCGTGTGATGCGCCGGGCGGGCTCAGCCACCGCGCACCTCGGTCAGCGTCCGCTCCAGGTCGATGGCGTCTACCCGCACGAGCGCGTCGACGGCGAGCAGGGCCATCGAGGCGCCGATCACGGGATCGATCACCAAGCGGGGGGCGGCGGCCGACAGCGCGGTGACGGCCGTCCCGCCAAGGTCCACCCAACCGCTGCTGAGGCCGGCGACCACGGCGACCGGCAGGCCGGCCAGCAGCGTGCCGGCGACGAGTGCGATCGCGGTCGCCGTGAGGACCGTGGGCAGCGCGGTGGCGAGCCGGCGCCGGCACAACCGGTAGGACCGGCGCACCGTCGCGACCGGGCCGTCGCCGGTCATCATCATCAGCGGAGCGCTGATGCCGAGCAGTACGGGACCGAGCACGAGACCCACCACGGTGACGGCCTCGGCCAGGTGGACGAGGGCCCACAGCGCGAGGACCTGGGGAGCGCGCCGCGCCACTTGGCCCAGAGCGTCCGTGCCCCGGGTCGCGAGCCCGCGTGACCAGTCCCGGATCAGCACGCCACACGCGCATCCCGTGACCGTGAGGCCGATCGAAGGCAGTGCCAGTCCGAGCGCGACCAGCCATCCGTTGGCGTTCAGCTGATCCGACGCGGCGGCCAGCGCACCGGCCGGTTCCGGTACGAGCCCCGTCCAGAACCAAGCGGCGTTGTCCGCCAGCCCGCCAGCCCACTGGTCGCGCAGGAGGATGGCCAGCAGGAGCCAGATCGTCAGCTGCACGACGACGCTCACGCCGAGGATGTCACGGAACCGGATCCGCAGGAGGTGCGTGGCACGGTCGACGAGCTCGATCGGCCCCTGCGGTCGGAGGGGCACGAGCTCGCGCAGCTCGGCACCCTCGGGCTGGGTGCGCGGGGTGGGCGCGGCCGGGCTCATGGGAGCCGCAGGGTACTGCCGGCGCGAGCGGCCGCCCGGCTGCCGGCCGCAGGCCTGCGTTCGCCCGCGCCGGCGTGGACGCCAGCTCCCGCCCCACGAGGATCGGCTGCGGGCGAGAAATCGGTCGTCCGTGGGCCATAAGGCTCATGATCGTGACGGTACGTGCCGAGAGGAATACTGTGCGTCCGATCAAGCTCCAGCATGCGAGGTGTCGCACCGGCCCGGACGGTCAGGGCCGGCGCCCGAGGCGCCCGCGGCGCCAGCGGGGTGCCGCTGTCGTCGAGTTCGCCTTGCTGGCCCCCGTCGTGTCGCTCCTGCTGTTCGGCATGATCGACTACGGCATGACCCTGAACGACGCGCAGGCGGTCCGCCAGGCCGTGCGCGAGGGCGCCCGCCAAGCCGTCGTCGGTGACTTCCCGGACTGCCTGTCGGTGAGCGGGCTGGGTCGCAAGACGGCATGCGAAGTGGAGGTGCGCTCGAACCTCGATGCCAACCGGCTGCTGGTGAAGGTGAGCGCCCCGAACGGGATGACGACGGGCCAGTCGGTGCTGGTGTGCGCCTACTACCCCGCGACGTCCATGACCGGCATCACCAAGCCCTTCCTCGCCGGCAAGACGTTCAAGTCGAAGATCCGCATGCGGGTGGAGCGCAAGGTGGGCGCGACCACGGCCGCGGTGACCTACCAGGACGTGGGTTGGGCGGGCGATTCCTGGTGCACGTGACCGTCCGTCACCGCCGCGATCCGGCTCGCCGGAACCGTCACGCCGGCCAGCGCGGCTCGGCCCTGCTGCTCATGACCGCGTTCTTGATGACCCTGCTCACGATGTCCGCGTTCGTCATCGACCTCGGGTTCAGGCGCCAGCTGGTCCGCCAGGCCCAGGGCGCGGTCGACGCGGCCGCCCTCGCCGCGGCGGCGGAGCTGCCCACCACGGCGTCCGACCCGGCCACGCTCACCAAGCAGGCCAACGCCCGCCAGACGGCCGCCAACTTCGTCGCCGACGACCTCAGCGACGGCGGCGCGCTCAGCGCGTCGAGCTGCACCCAGGTCGACACGGCCACATGCCAGTACACGATCGGGAGCACCACGGTGACGGTCACCACGCCGTACGCCCTCGAGAACAGCGCGATCGCCGCGTGGCGGCTGATCTACGTGCGCGTGTGCGCACCCGCGCCGACGTTCCTCGCCAAGTCCGTCGGCGCCACGCCCGGGACGTACTGCCGCAAGGCCGTGGCCCGCAGGATCCCGTTCGCCAACGGGCGGCCCCGGGGCATGATCTCGCTGAACGAGACGGCATGCGCCGCGTTCCTGCTGTCCGGCAGCAGCTACACGGACCTCGTCCTCGACGCCGCCGGCGGTGCGGTCGTCATCGATTCGAACTGCCCGACCAACGCCCTCGACGGCGGCGGCAACGCCTGGGACCTCGACGCCTCCGGCATCTACATCGACGGCGGTTACGACCTGTCGCCGTGCACGATCGACACCTGCCTGAACGGCGTCGAGCCGACCACGGCCAACCCTCGTAGCGGTGACCCGTTCGCGGAGATGCCCGAGCCGCCGAAGCCGGCGGTCGACGGCGGGTGCAGCGCCAACCGGTGCACGCCCGGGTACTACGCCAGCGGGCTCAAGTTCAGCGGCGGCACCGACTTCCAGCTCGACCCCGGCATCTACTGGATCGACGGCGGTCTCAGCAGCTCGGGCAGCGCGGCCGTCCGCGCCACGGCGAACCAGCCGGGGGTCATGTTCTTCGTCGCCAGCGGGTCCGTCGACCTCACGGGGGGCGGGGCGCTGGTGCTGCCGCCGGCCACGTCGGGCACCTACCAGGGGATCACCATCTTCCAGGCCCGCTGCGACCTCGACGACGCCGAACCCGCGGGCACGGACCCGCCCTGTGACCGCTCGGCGGCGAAGATCAATGGCAACGACGACTCCCAGATCGGCACCGTCTACCTGAGGGACGCCGCGCTCGAGATGCAAGGCAACGCCGGCCAGAGCTCGCCCGTCTTCGTGACCGGGACCGTCATCGCGGACACGATGAAGATCAGCGGCAACGGCTACCTCAGGATCAAGGCCGTCGAGACGCCCAACATGCGGGTCGCGGATCCCGACATCGGCCTCGAACGCTGAACGCGTACCGAGCCGAAGGCCGCTCCGCTCGCCACACAGAGAGAAACTTCGGGCACACCACTCACGGTCCGTGGCCAGCGGCCGATGCAAGCAACGTGCGCAGGAGACACGAGCGGGCGGCCCGGTCGCCCAGCCGGCACGACCCGACACGAACCCGACGCCTCGGCGACCGGGCATCGGAGCGCGGGGCGGCCGTGGTGGAGGCGGCCATCGTCACCCTCCTGTTCTTCACCCTTCTGTTCGCCATCATGGACGGCGGCATCCTGGCCCTCGCCAAGAACGCAGTGTCCAGCGCGGCACGCGCCGGGGCACGCAGCACGTCGGCGGCCGCCGACGACACCTACGCCGACTACGTCGCGCTCCAGCGCATCCGGGTCGAGATCAGCCCGCTCAAGCCGAGCCAGCTCCAGTACATCGTCGTGTACAAGGCCAGCGCGTACGGCGCCGCACCGGCCGGCGCGTGCGCCGGCGGATCGGCCGTCGCCGGCTCGTGCAACGTCTACCGGGCATCCGACCTCACTCGACCGCGCACGGACTTCGGCTGCAAATCCCCGAGCGCGCTCGACGGCTATTGGTGCCCCACGACTCGCAAGACGGCGTTGCGGGCGCCGGGGGGACCGCCCGATTTCGTCGGCGTCTACATCGTGGCCACGCAGAAGCTCTACACGTTCGTGTACGGATCGTCGAAGACGCTGACGAGCCGCACTGTGATCCGGGTGGAACCGAGGAGTCAATCGTGATCTGGAGCCATCGATCGCGGCGACGGCGGCGTCGCGAGTCCTCCGAGCGTGGCATGGTCCTCGTCGAGTTCGTCCTCATCGTGCCGTTCCTCGCCATCATGGCCTTCGGGTTGCTCGAGTTCACCGTTGCCCTCCAGCGGACCAGCAGCACGCTCGACGCCAGCCGAGCCGGCGCGCGCGTGGCATCGAGCCTCGGCAACGACCCCACCGCCGACTTCTACGCTCTCGACTCGCTGCGTTCGACGCTGTCGTCCCAGGGACTGCTTCCCTCTGTGACCCGCATGGTCATCTACCAGGCGGCGAGCCCGACCGCACCGCCACCTTCGACCTGCCTCGCTCCATCCCCATCGGGGAAGTGCGACGTGTTCACGGCGGCGCAGGTCAAGACCGACACGGCGTTCGCCTTTGACGGCACCACCGGGTGTCCGAAGGCGGGTTTCGGGTACGCCGGCTGGTGCCCGAACGCCCGCATCGACACCCAGACGAACGCCGATTGGGTCGGCATCTGGGTCGAGGTCAAGCCGAGCTTCTACACGAAGTTCTTCGGCAGCATCTACACGATCTCCCGCTCGACCGTCATGCGCGTCGAGCCTTCACCGCAGGGTGCCTGATCCAGCGTGGTCCCGGGCCGCGACTGGAGCGGGTGGGCGAAAGGAGCCTGCAATGCGAATCGGACACCGTAGGGCCGCACCGGCTCATCTCGCGCGCCGCCCGCGGCTCGGGCGGTTCCAGCGCGGCTACGCCACTGCGATGGTCGCCCTGCTGCTGGTCCCACTGATGATCTTCGCCGCGTTCGGGGTCGACGTCGGCTCGTTCTACCTGCGCGCCGCCGAGATCCAGCGCGCCGCAGACGCCGCGGCGCTGGCTGGTGTGGTGTGGATGCCGAACATCGATCAGGCGACGGTCACGGCGAGGGCCACGGCCCTGCGCAACGGGTTCGAGAACGGCAAGAACGGGATCACCGTCGAGGTGAAGCCGGTCGACGCGAACCCCAACGAGCTCGACGTGATCGTGACCGACACCAAGGTTCCGTTCATCTTCGGCAAGGTGGTCCGCAGTGATTTGAGCATCAAGCGCTCGGCACGGGCCCGATTGGTCCTCCCCGTGCCGCTCGGAAGCCCGGAGTGGCGGTTCGGCAGCGACCTGAAGGCGGACGGCACTCCCTTGGATTCCAGCTACACGCCGAACCTGTGGCTGAACATCTTCGGTTGGCAGTCCCCGAGGCGCAACGGCGACGTCTACGGCGCCGGTTGCCTCGCCCTGGACTGCGGATCACCGGACAACTCGTCCTACCGTGCGGCGGGGTACCGGTACGTGGTGGACGTGCCGGCGACGGGAGCAGGTACGGTCAACCTGCAGGTCTACGACGCCGGCTTCGATCCGCGAACCAGCGAGACGGATCCGAAGAACCCAGGCGATTGCCACTACGCCCCGACGGGCGGTTGCCCCGGCAGCGATGCGGGGTCGACCATCTGGTCGGTGTACGGCGTCGACGATACACCGCTTGACCCCAAGGACAATCCGCTGGAGACGTGTTCGGGTGGCAATCCGTTGACGATCGCCAACGGTACGACGGCGTCGCCGACCGCGTACATCAACAAGTGGGTCTCACTGTGCACGTTCAGTGACCCGGGACGGCACTTCTTGACCGTGCGCACCGTCGGCAACTGGGCCGGCTCCAACCGCTACTCGCTCAAGGCGACGACATCGACCAGTACGAAGCCGCGGTTGTACGCCTACGGGGACATGTCGATCTACAACAACATCGGGGCCGGGCAGTCCAGCTTCTACCTCGCGGACGTGCAACCGGTCCAGGCCGGCAAGGTCTTCCGCGTCCAGATGTTCGACCCCGGCGACGTGAGCGGTGATGCCACGATGGAGCTCATCGACCCGACCGGAGCCGTCGTCACGAAGTGCGACGCGACGTCGAACTCGCCATCCAGCTCCTTCGGGTCGTCGGCGACGTTGACTCCCTGCTCGTTCAAGACGGCGGTCAGCGGGAGCAGCAAGTTCCAAGACTCCTGGATCACGCTCGACGTCTCTCTTCCGAGCACCTACACCTGCACCGTGTGCTGGTGGAAGGTGCGCTACACCCTGACGGCTCAAGCGGCCGACACCACGACGTGGCAGGCGCGGATCGTCGGAGATCCGGTCACACTGGTGAGCTGACGTCGCCGTCGGCCGTCGCCTCCTTCGGCGGCGTGCCGCTCCGCCGGTAGCCTCGACGGGTGTCGGGTTTCGTCGATCACGCGCAGGTGTGCGCCCGCGGGGGCAGCGGCGGCGCCGGCAGCGTGTCGTTCCGCCGGGAGGCGCACGTGCCGAGAGGCGGCCCCGACGGCGGTGACGGCGGCGACGGTGGTTCGGTGTGGTTGGTCGCCGACTCCAACGTCGCCTCCCTGCTCGCCTTCCGCGACCATCCGCACCGCACGGCGCCCTCCGGCGTGCACGGGCAGGGCAAGAAGCGCCACGGCGCCAAGGGCGCCGATCTCGAGGTCGTGGTCCCCGAGGGGACGCAGGTGTTCGACCTCGACGGCGCGCTGTTGGCGGACCTCGTGCACGCCGGCGACCGGTTCCTCGCCGCGCAGGGGGGCCAAGGCGGCCGCGGCAACGCCCGGTTCCTGTCCAACCGGCGCCGGGCGCCGTCCTTCGCCGAGCAGGGCGAGCCGGGCGAGGAGCGCTGGCTGCACCTCGAGCTCAAGCTGCTCGCCGATGTCGCGCTGGTCGGCTTTCCCAACGTCGGCAAGAGCACCCTGATCGCCCGCATGTCCGCGGCCCGGCCCAAGATCGCCGACTACCCGTTCACGACCCTCGAGCCCAACCTCGGTGTGGTGCGCCTCGACGACCGCGTCGAGTACGTCGTGGCCGACATCCCCGGCCTTATCGAGGGCGCCAGTGACGGGCGGGGGCTGGGCCACACCTTCCTGCGCCACGTCGAGCGGGCCCGGGTGCTGTGCGTGCTGGTCGACCTGTCGCCCACCGCGCCGCACAGCCCGGACGAGCAGCACCGGATCCTGCTCGCCGAGCTCGGCGCCTACCGGCCCGAGCTGTTGGACCGCCCCCGCATCGTGGTCGGATCCAAGGCCGATCTGGTGGCGGGCCCGGCCGACGCGGGCACGGGGGATGCGGACCGCGCCCGGGTGGATGCGGGCGGACCGCCCGCCAGCGTTGCTGCGGTCGACGCCACGATCTCGGCGGTGACCGGTCGCGGCGTGGCCGAGCTGGCCGGCCGTCTCGGCGTGCTCGTCGCCGAGGCGCGGGCGCGAGAGCAGCAGACCGAGGGCTTCGCCGTGCACCGGCCCGCGGCCGAAGGGGTGCGGGTCGAGCGCGACATCTCCGGCGTGCTCGTCGTCCGGGGCCGTCCGGCGCTGCGGGCCGTCGCGCTGTCGGACCTCTCGGATCCCCAGGCGCTCGCCTACGCCCAGCACCGCCTCGAGCGCCTCGGTCTGCACAAGGAGCTGGCCCGGGCGGGCGCCCGCGAGGGCGAGCTCGTGCGCATCGGTGCGTTCGAGTTCGAGTACGCACCGGACGCCTGAGCGGGTCCCGGCCGCCGCCGGTGGGACCGGGTTTCCCGGGCGGGCGACCCACCCGGCAGGCTGGCGAACCGATGGCACCCAGCGACGGCCTCACGGCCGCTCCCACACCGGCCGGTGCCGCGCCGGTCGTGGTGGTCAAGATCGGCACGTCGTCGATCACCGACGCCGACGGCCGGATCGCGGACCGGGCCGTCGTGAAGCTCTGCGGCGAGGTGGCCGAGCTGTGGGCGGCCGGCCACCGGGTCGTCGTGGTGACATCGGGCGCGGTGGCGGCCGGGCTTCCGGCGCTCGGCCTGGGCGGCGACCGGCGGCCGCGCGACGCCCGCACGCTGCAGGCCGTGTCGGCCATCGGCCAGAGCCGCCTCATGCGCGTGTACGAGTCGGCGTTCGCCGCGCACGGGCTGGTGGCCGGTCAGGTCCTCCTCGCGCCGCTGGACTTCATGGTCCGCCAGCAGTACCTCCACGCGCGAGGCACCCTGGCCCGGCTGCTCGAGCTCGGCGTCGTGCCGGTGGTCAACGAGAACGACGCCATCGCCGACGACGAGATCCGCTTCGGCGACAACGACCGGCTGTCCGCGCTGGTCGCTCACCTTGTCGGCGCCGGAGTGCTCGTGCTGCTCACCGACACCCCGGGCCTGCTGTCGGCCGACCCACGGCTCGACGCGTCGGCGTCGCTGATCGAGGAGATCGTCGAAGTCGACCACGAGCTCGAGGCGCTGGCCGGCGGCGCGGGGAGCGTGCGGGGCAGCGGCGGGATGGCGTCGAAGGTGGCCGCGGCCAAGATCGCGTCGTGGTCGGGCGTGCGGGCGGTGATCGCGGCCGCGTCACGCGACCGCGTCCTGCCGGACGCCGTGGCCGGGGTGGCGGGCGTCGGCACGATCGTGCTCCCGCGTGAGACGAGGCTGCCGGCCCGCAAGCTCTGGATCGCCTTCGCCGTGGGCGCGTCGGGAACGGTCGTGGTGGACGACGGCGCGCGGCGGGCCCTCGAGCGCGACGGTCGTTCGCTGCTGGCGGCCGGGGTCGTCGACGTGGTCGGCGACTTCGGCGTGGACGACCCCGTCGAGGTGGTCGACACCGCGGGGCGCGTCTTCGCGAAGGGACTGGTGCGCCTCGACGCCCGAGGGCTGCGCCTGGTGGCCGGGCGCCGGACCGCCGATCTGCCCGAAGGCACGCCTCACGAGGCGATCCACCGGGACGACCTCGTCGTCCTGCCGAGGTAGCGCCGGTTCGCCGTTGGCCGGTGGCAGTTGGCAGTTCGCCGGTTCTGAGTGCAGATCTGGCCACGGGATGGTCGGGTCTGCACTCAGAAGGGGGACGGGCCGGGTCAGTTCCGTTCTGATCCCGCCCGGTGCCGCGGATCAGCCGGATCTGCCATCAGAACGGTCGCACGCGGCGAGAGGGCCGGCCCCTACGGGCCTCGAGCGCTGCCGCGCTGGGAGCTGGCAGCTGCCCCGCATGGCCGGATGATCCGGGGACTGCACCCCCGGGTGGCGCGTGCCCGGGCCTGCTTGGCTCGCCGCATGGCACCGAACCTTGATGGCGCCATCGCCGAGCGGGCGTGTCGACAGCTCGGCCTCATCACAAGAGCGCAACTCCACGAGCTCGGCGTGAGCGACGCGGCCATTCGCCGCCGGTGCCGAGTCGGGTCACTCGTGGCCGTCGGCACGCGTACCTTTCGCGCCGGTGCGGTACCGCCTACCTGGAAGATGCGCGTCCTGAGCGTGTGCCTCGACCTTGGTGGTGTCGCCTCGCATCGCACCGCCGCGGCTTTGCACGGCCTCGCCGGGTTCGGCCCAGGCGTGGTGGAGGTCTCGGTCGTGAAGGGCTCATCGACGCGAACACGCACCGGCGTCGTGCATACGACGACCAACCTCGGGCCGGATGACCTCGTCCAACTGGGAGAGATCCCGGCCACCAGCGTGGCCCGCACGCTCTTCGGGCTCGCGGCGCTCGTCCCGGACGTGACGGAGGAACGAGTGCGCGACGCCGTCGACTGCGCCGTACGGGACGGGCAGGCGTCCGATTCGTGGTTGTGGTGGCGGCTCGAGCGGTTGCGCTGCCGCGGCCGCAACGGTGTGGCGGTGATGGAGGACGTGCTCCGGGCACGCGCCGGTATCGGACCGACGGAGAGCTGGCTGGAGTGCGTCGCGTTGAACCGGCTCGCTGCGGCGGGACTGCCTCGCCCCGTCGTGCAACAGCGAATCCGGCTCCGGGGCGCGTTCGTCGCTCGGGTGGATCTCTGCTATCCCGCTGAAAGGGTCGTCATCGAGCTCATCGGCTACGACGCGCACAGCAGCCGTGCACAGATGATCGCCGGCGCCAACCGGCGGAACGAGCTCCAACTGGCCGGCTGGGAGGTGCTCGAGTTCACCTACGACGACGTCGTACGGGCGCCGGAGCGCTTCGTGGGCATGGTCGCCCGCACGCTGGCGGCCCGCGCCGGCGTGGGCCAGCCCCGGCTCTGATCGCGGGTGGTTGCCCGAGCCGACCGGCCTCGCACTCGAAAGCGGGACAGGCGGCCGACTAGCGGTTCTGGGTGCAGGGCGCCGCACGAGGCGACGGGTCCTGCACTCAGAATTGCGCCCGCTGCGCCACCGCCCCGGCGCTCGGTCGCCGCTAGGTCGCTTCTGGCTCGGTCGCCGCGGTCGCCGCGGCGGCGGGGGTCGATTCGAGTCAGACGCCGGGCTGCGCAGTCCCCTCGGCGGGCGCCGGCGAGGGCGAGGGCGAGGCCGCGGCTGCGCCGTCGCCGGACGTGGCCGTGCCGGGCACCGTCGACCCCAGCTCCTCGACGGCAGGTTCGAGACCGAGCTGCGCCCGGATCTGCGAGAGCCGGACCTGCGCCTCCGTGTTCTGCGCGGCCTGCTCGACCTCGAGCATCCGGGACTCCACCGACTCGCCCTGCAGCTCGCCCATGCCCTTCGCCTTGGCGTAGCGCTGCTCGATCTTGTCGCGGACCTCGTTGAACGTCGGCACGTCCTGGCCCACGGTCTCGGACAGCTGGGCCATGGCGGTGTTCATGGTCTCCTGCATCTTCGCCTGCTCGAGCTGGCTCAGGAGCTTCTGGCGCTCCGCGAGCTTGCGCTGGAGCAGCATGCCGTTCTGCGACACCGCCGACTTCGCCTGCTCGGCGGCCTGGGTGGTCTGCAACACCATCGCCTTGAGGTCCTCGACGTCCTTTTCGAGCTGCACGAGCCGCGTCGCGAACGACTCGGCGGTGCGGGCGTAGTCCGCCGACTTGGCGGCGTCGCCCTTCTTGGCCGCCTCGTCCGCCATGAGCACCGCCTGGCGAGCGTTGCGGTTGACCTGCTCGAGCTCGGCCATGGAGCGCTCGAGGCGCATCTCCGCCTGCTTCTGCTGCGCGATGACGTTGGCCGCCTGCTCCCTCAGGCGCCGGTGCTGATCCTGCGCCTCGGTGATGGCCTGCTCCAGCTGGATCTTGGGATCGGCCTTCTCGTTGAACTTCTGGTTCGCGCCAGCACCGAGGTAGCGCCACAGCCGCTTGAAGAACTTGATCATGGCGGGAGCCTACTTCCGGAGCGCCGGGGGTGGTCCCGCCGGGGGCGGCGGGCCGATGGGTCCCCGGCCGAACAGGCCGAGGCCGCGGGGAACGTCGAACGCCCAGATCGCCGCCCCGTAGGTCGCGACCCCGGCCACCGTGACGGCGGCGACGGCGACGAGCAGCCGGTCCTCGCCTTCGGCACCGATGGCGCGTCCGAGCGCGAACGCCAGAAACGCCATCGCGGCCGCGGACGCGACGACGCGCGTCGCCGTCGCTCGCAGCAGATCGAGGCGGAACCCCCGGGTGCGCCGGATCAGCGCGGTGCCGGCCAGTGCGGCCGCGGCCGTGTAGGCGATGGCGTAGGCGGCGGCGAGACCGCGCACGCCGAACGGCCTCACCAGGATGAGGGCGAACACGATGTTGAGGACGTTCTCGACGCAGTTGAGGAAGAACGGCGTGCGGGTGTCCTTGCGGGCGTAGAAGCCGCGCAGCACGAACAGGTACACCGAGAAGCCGATCAGCCCCGGCGCGAACGCGGCGAGGGTGTCGCCGACCGGCACGACCCACGGCCGAGCCCGCAGGGTCGCCGCTGCGCCGTGCGCGTGCAGGACGGCGGGGGACAGGATGAGTGCTCCCGCCGCGGCGGGGACGATCACGAGCAGCAGCAGGCGCAGCCCGAGCAGCAACCGGTCGGCGAAGGCCTCGCGGTCACGCCGGCTGTGGGCGCGGGCCATGTCGGGTTGGAGCGTGGTCATGAGGGTGACGGCCAGCAGCCCGTGGGGAAGCTGGAAGAACATGAACGCCGTCTGGTAGTAGGTCACGCCGCCCGAGCCGGGCTTGGCCAGCACGTTGACGACCTGCGCGGCCACCTGGTTGGCGATCACGTAGCCGATGGTCCAACCCGACAGGGTGACGGCCCTCCGCACGGCGGGATGGTGGAGGTCGGGCCGGAACCGCACCCGCACCCCGGCGCGCCGCAGGGCGGGGAGCAGGGCGACGGCCATGCCGATGATCCCGGAGGTCGTGCCGAGTCCGAGCAGCAAGAGCAGGCTGCGGTTCGACGACGCATCGCCGACACCCGGCGCGTCGTAGGCCGCGCCGACACCGAGGAGCACGGCGATCACCACGACGTTGTTGAGCACCGGTGTCCATGCCGCGGCCAGGTAGCGGCCGCGGGCGTTCAACAGGGCCGACCCGATCGCCATGGCGCCGTAGAAGAAGATTTGGGGGGCGAACAGCAGCGACAGCTCGATGCCGACCCGCCTGAACACCGCCGGGTCGACGCCGCGGCCGATGTTCGAGCTGTAGAGCAGCATCAACAGCGGCGCGACGACCGCGCCCACCACGGTGATGGCGGCGAGCGCGATGCCGGCCACGGACACCACCGCGTCGGTGGCCGTGTCGTCGGCGTGCTCGAGGTGGTCAGTGAACAGCGGGACGAGCGTGGCCGTGAGGATGCCGCCCAGGATCAGCTCGTAGACGATGTTCGGCGTGTTGTTGGCGAGCAGGTACACGTCGCGCAGGCTCACGGCCATGGCCGAGTTGAGCGCCAGTATCCGAACCACCCCGGTCACTCGCGAGGCCAGGGTCCCCGACGCGACACCGAGGTTGTCCTTGAGCATGCGTCGCCGGCGCACCGGTCCTCGGCGTTCGCCCGCTCCTCGGTGCTCGCCCGGACCGGGGCTCACCTGTCTCCTCCTGCGCCCGGGCCGCCGGGTCGACGCCCTCGCCTGCACCGGGGCCGCGGCATCCGCCTCACGGGCCGGGCACGCCGCCGAGCGGCTCGTCGACATCGGGGATGTCCTCGGCCGTGAGCGTGGTGAGCTGCTCGTCGGTCACGTCTTCGATCTGCACCACCCGGCTGGCCTGGCGCGCCACCGCCGCCTCGAACAGGTTGCGGGCGGTGCGCCCGTTGCCGAAGCCCTTGTCCCGGGGTTGGGCGTCGAACCACGCCCGCACCTTGGCGTCGGCTGATTCGTCGCAGCGGTAGCCGCCCTTCTCGCCCAGCCCGTCGAAGATCCGGAGCAGCTCGTCGGTCGAGTAGTCCGGAAAGACGATCGTCTTCGGGAAGCGCGAGCGCAGCCCGGGGTTGGCGCCGATGAAGCCCGCCATCTCGTCCGTGTAGCCGGCGGCGATCACGACGACCCGGTCCCGGCGGTCCTCGATCAGCTTGACGAGGGTGTCGATGGCCTCCTGGCCGAAGTCGCGCTCGCCCCCGCGCGCCAGTGCGTACGCCTCGTCGACGAGCAGGACGCCTCCGTCGGCTTCGTCGAACACCTTGCGCACGAGCGGCGCCGTCTGGCCCACGAACCCCGCCACCATGCCGGAGCGGTCGGTCTCGACGAGGTGGCCGCGCTCGACGACGCCGAGCGTCCGGTAGATCTGGGCGAGCAGGCGAGCGACCGTGGTCTTGCCCGTGCCCGGGTTGCCGGCGAACACGAGGTGGCGGCTCTGGTCGAGGACGGGAAGGTCGCGCTCGCGGCGCAGGTTCTGGACGCGGATCAGGTCGGTCACGAGCTTCACCTCGGCCTTCACGCCGGCCAGGCCCACGAGCCCGTCCAGCTCCGCCATCAGCTCCTCGAGCGGGCGGGCCGGTGGCAGCTCGTCGGGTGCGGGGGGTGCACCGTCGACGGCTCCGGCCGCGTCCTGGGTGGCGGCGGCGGGCACGCCGGGTGGCACGGCCGCACCAGGGCCGCTCCCGGCTCGGGCCAGCGTCGCCCGGAAGCGTTCGATGGCCCGCAGCTCGGCTTCCGTGGTGTACGGGTCGATGGCTGCCACCGCGAACGCGATGGCCATCGCCCGGTCGTGGTAGGTGCGGGCGTGCGACGTCCCCTCGCGGGCGTCGTAACGGGCCAGTAGGTCGAGCATGGTCGACGGCGTGTCGAGCCAGGCTGCCCGCCCGGCCACCAGGCCGGCCCGGCGCACGTCGTCGGGCGCCGCACGCACCAGGTCGCCCTCGAGGCGCGGGCCGAACGCGACCAGCAGCGACCACAGCTCGGCGTCGGTGTGGATGCCGTCGCAGTCGATGAAGGCCGCCGCGACCGCGAACGCCTCGCGCACCACGTCGCCCTCGAGCGCGCGGGCGTCGACCGATGGAACGCGGCTCGCCAGCGCGCGCACGATCGGGGTCAGCTCTTCGACGAACGCGTCGACCGCGGCTTCGAAGCCCGGGTCGCCGATCATCGCTCGCTGGTGCCGCGGAACGGACGGCTCAACGGGGCTCTCGTCGCATCGGCCACACCGGTGGGCCGCCGCCGGGCAGTTCGATCGGGTCGCCCGCGACGAAGCCGTGCCGGGCGTAGAAGGCGAGGTTGCGCTCCTTCGAGGACTCCAGGAACGCAGGGATGCCCTCGGCGTCGCAGCGCTCGAGCACGGGTTGCAGGACCGCCGAGCCGAGGCCGTTGCCCTGGTGGTCCGGGTCGGTGCCGAGCACCGCGAGGTACCAGTGCTCGTCACGCGGGTGCTCGCGCTCGATGGTGCTCAACGCCCTGAGCGCCACCGGGGTGCGCCGAGCGAACAGTCGCAGCCCGCTGGGGAGGATGCCCGCCAGCTCGCGGGGCGAGCCGCGCCACCGGTCGGGCGCGGCCCACATCGCGACGGCGTGCCCGCCGACCGTCCACACCTCGCCGCCACGGCGGCGCAGCGCGGCCAGCTCCGCCCGGAAGAACCGGTCCGCTCCCGCTTCCCAGCGGCGCGGTGACGGCACGAGGAAGCGCCAGACCGGGTCGTCGGCGAAGGCCCGGCTCAACGACTGCGCCAGAGCGGCATCGTCCCGCGCGGTCGCCATCCGGGCGGCGGGAGACGGGGCGGTCATGGGGGCCGAGTCTGGCAGAGGCCGGAACCGCGGGCGGCAGTACGATGCCCGGCCATGCCCGACCATGCGACCGGTCCTCGCGCCTCGGTGGCCGCGCTGGCACAGCGGGCCAAGTCGGCGTCCCGGGCGCTGGCCACCGCGTCGAGCGCGCAGAAGGACTCGGCGCTCCACGCCGCGGCGGACCTGCTCGTCGCCCGCGCCGACGAGGTGTTGACCGCCAACGTCGAAGACATCGCACGAGCGGAGGCGGGCGGCGTCTCGCCGACGGTCATCGACCGTCTCCGGCTCGACGAGCGCCGGGTCCAGGCGATGGCGGGCGGTCTGCGCCAGGTCGCGTCCCTCCCCGATCCGGTGGGCGAGGTCGTCGACGGCTGGGTCAGGCCGAACGGCCTGAGCGTCAGCCGGGTCCGGGTTCCGCTCGGCGTGGTGGCGATCATCTACGAGAACCGCCCCAACGTCACGAGCGACGCGGCCGGTCTGTGCCTGAAGGCCGGCAACGCGGCGTTCCTGCGGGGCTCGTCGGGTGCGATCCGGTCGAACACGGTCGTCGCCGGTGCCCTCCGTGAGGCGTGCGTCAAGGCCGGTCTGCCCGACGATGCCGTGGTTCTCGTCGAGGACACCTCGCGCGAGGCGGCGGTCGCATTCATGCGCCAGCGCGGCCTCGTCGACTGCCTCATCCCGCGCGGTGGGCCGTCGCTCATCGCGTCGATCCTCGAGCATGCCACCGTCCCCTACGTGATCGACGGCGACGGCAACTGCCACGTGTACGTCGACGCCGCCGCCGACATCGACATGGCCCGCCGGATCGTGGTCAACGCCAAGTGCTCGCGTCCCTCGGTGTGCAACGCGGCCGAGACGCTGCTCGTGCACCGGGCCGTCGCCGATCGCCTGCTGCCGCGGCTGCGCGACGATCTGGCCGACGTCGAGGTGGTGGGCGACGAGCGGGCCCGCTCGCTGTGGCCGGGCGCGGGTGAGGCGACCGAGGACGACTGGGCCGAGGAGTTCCTCGCGCTCAAGCTCGCGGTGCGCGTCGTCGACAGCCTCGACGACGCCGTCGCGCACATCACCCGCTACGGCTCCGGTCACTCCGAGGCGATCGTCACCGAGTCCCTGCCGAGCGCGCAGCGGTTCTGCCGCGAGGTCGATGCGGCGGCGGTGCTCGTCAACGCGTCGACCCGGTTCGTGGACGGCGAGGAGTTCGGTTTCGGCGCCGAGATCGGCATCTCGACGCAGAAGCTGCACGCGCGCGGGCCGATGGGCCTGCGCGAGCTGACCACCGCCAAGTACGTGGTCGTCGGCTCCGGCCAGATCCGCTGACCGCGTCGCTCAGCGGGAGAGGCGGGAGCGCGCCGCCGTCGCGGCGGCCTTGGTGGCCAACGCCGCCTCGAGCGCGGCCGTCTGGCGGGCGCGGCGGATGTCCTTGCGGGCATGCCGCGCTCGCCATGCGACCCCGGGTCGGCCTCCGGTGTCGGCGGCGGCGAGGATCAGGCCACCCACGAGGCTCACGTTCTTCATGAAGTGGATCTGCTGCTGAGCCCGGTCCTTCGGCTCGTCCAGCTCCCAGAACCGGTGACCGGCGTAGGTGGTGGGCACGAGCGTCGCCGCGAGGGCGGCGGACGCAAGCCGCGGCATCCTGCCCGACGCGAGCAGAACGCCGGCGCCGACCATCACGGCGGCGTTGAGCTTGACGAGCTGCTCGTAGTCGTCGGGCAAGGACGGCTTGGGGGCGCTCGGCACTTTCTCGGCGACCGTCTGGACCACGGTGTCGGCGGCTTCGCTGAGCTTGTCGACCACGGGAGCCGCCATCCGGGCGCGTGGGGCCGGGTTGCGGAGGGTGTCGATGCCGCCGGAGATGAACACGGCGGACAGCATCGGGCGGGCGAGACGGCGCACGATCATGGGGACCTCCTTCCCTCGGGGACCGGCCCGCTACCGCGACCGCGCCGCGACGGCTCGCCACCCGATGACCGCGGCGGGCACGGCGGCGGCGAGCGTGACGAGCCTGGCTCGGCGGCCCAGGTCGCCGCCGAACGCGAGCGCCTGGGCGGCGTCGGCCGTGTCGGCCGCGGCCGACGCCAGCAGCCAACCACCGGCGTGGTCGCCGCGGTCCAGCGCGCGCAGGGTTCCCAGGGCGAGGATGGCATCACGGGCGCCGAACATGCGCACCAGGCCGATCAGGGCACCGGGGTCGCGACCCACCATTCCCGGCAGGGCGCGGTGCGGGGCCAAGGTCACCGCGGCGCCGAAGCCCAGCCGCCCGTAGGCGATGGTGCGGGCCAGGGCGAGCTCGTCGGGCATGGCCGGCATCGTCGCGCAGCCGGCGCGACCCGCGCTTGCGCCGCCCGCCCCCGGGCGTTTCCTTCCTTCGGTGGGGAAGCGTCAGGCGTCGTCGTGCACGGCGAGCAGCCGCTCCTCGGGCCGTTCCGGGAGCACGGTGGCGAGGTAGGACGCAACCGCCTCGGGATTGGGCACCGAACGGCCCTCTCGTTCCGAGCGCAGGTACCGGTGCTCGAGAAGCTCGTGGAAGAACTCGGCCGGCTCCAGGCGCCCACGCAGCTCGGCGGGGATCTGGGCGGTGATGGGCTCGTACACGTCGGCGATCCACCGTGCCGCCGCCACCGCCGGCGCGAGCGAGCGCCCGGTCGCCGACGCCAGGTACGCGCCATAGGCGGAGATGTCGTTCAGCAGGCGGCGGGCCTGGTTCTCCTGGACCTCGAGGCCCGTGAGCCGCCTGAGCTCGCGGGCGTGGTGTCCCTCCTCCACGAGAGCGGGGCGCAGGACCAACCGGTTGCCGTCGGCGGTGAAGGCCACGTCGAGCTCCTCGACGTCGAACCCGATGTCGTTGAGCCGGCGGATCCGCCGCTCGATGGCCTGGCGGTCGTCCGCGTCGACCTCCTCCGGTCCGGTCAGCTCGTCCCAGAGCGCCCGGTAGCGCGCGCCGAGCTCCTCGGCGACGGCCACGACGTCGGTCGCCGGGTCGAGCCGGCCGGCGGCGACGAGGTCGGACAGGCCGCCGATCAGGTTCTCCTGCGCGACCTCGAGGTCCGCGATGCGACGCCGATCGGCGAGGCCGGGCGTGTGTTCGGCGGTCTCCGCATCGACCAGGTAGGCCATCAGCGCCCCGGCGTCGCGGCGGAACAGCAGGTTCGACAGCGAGCAGTCGCCCCAGTAGAAGCCTTCGAGGTGCAGCCGGACGAGCAGGACCACGGCGGCGTCGATCAGCTTCGCGTTCAGCCGGGGGCTGCCCTCCCGCCCGAACAGGTAGTGGAACGGCAACGAGTAGTCGAGGTAGCGGGTGATCAGCGCGGCAGGAAGAGGTTCACCGCCCGATCGGCACCGGCCCGTGACCACCCCGACCGGTTCGACGGCCGGCAGGTTCTCGATGCGCAGCCGCCGCAGCATCCGGTACTCGCGCTCGGCCGCGGCCGGCTCGGTCTCTTTGACCGCGTAGACGCGGTCCTCGTAGGCGACGAAGCGCACGACGTGACGGCTCACACCGTGCGCCATGCGCACGAGCCTGGCGGTGTCCCAGCCGGCCAGCGGCTCCTCCCACGGCAGGTCCATGAACGCCGGGTGGCGACCGGTTCCGGCCAGCGCGAAGTGGGTGGTCACCGAGGCTCGTTCCTACCCGGAGACGGTGCGTTGGCAAGGGTACGACGGTGCCGTAGTCATTGACCGTCGGGTCAAGCGCCTCGCTAGGGTGAACGGATGACGACGACCGAGAGCGGCCACCGCTTCCAGTCCGTGGGCGAGGTCCGGGAGCGGCTCGGGCAGGTCCAGTACCTGGCCGACGAAGGCATCGCCGGGATCGTCTACCTCGCGGACCGGCTGGGCAAGCCCATCCTCGTCGAAGGTCCGGCCGGCACCGGCAAGACCCAGCTCGCCAAGTCGGTGGCCGAGCTGTCCGGTGCGCGCCTGATCCGGTTGCAGTGCTACGAGGGGCTCGACGAGTCCAAGGCGCTGTACGAGTGGAACTACAAGAAGCAGCTCCTGCGCATCCAGGCCGAGCGCAACACCGACGGCACGTGGTCCGACATCGAAGAGGACATCTTCTCCGACCAGTTCCTGCTCACCCGGCCTCTACTCGAGGCCATCTCGGCCGACGACCCGGTCGTGCTGCTCATCGACGAGGTCGATCGGGTGGAGGTGGAGACCGAGGCGCTCCTGCTCGAGATCCTCTCCGACTACCAGGTGTCGATCCCCGAGCTGGGCACGATCACCGCCAAGCAGATCCCGCTCGTGTTCCTCACGTCGAACAACACCCGTGAGCTCTCCGAGGCGCTGAAGCGGCGCTGCCTCTACCTGCACGTGGACTACCCGGACATGGATCGTGAGAAGGAGATCGTGCTCACCAAGGTGCCCGGCATCACCGAGAACCTGGCCGACCAGGTGGCCCGGATCGTGCGGTCGCTGCGCCAGCTGGAGCTGAAGAAGGCTCCGTCGGTCTCCGAGACGATCGACTGGGCCCGCACCCTCCTGCTGCTCGGTGTCCAGCAGGTCGACGCCGAGACGGCGACGAGCACCGTCAACATCCTCCTCAAGTACCAGAGCGACATCGCGAAGGCGGTCAAGGAGCTGTCGGCCGACCAGGCGGGGTTCAGGACCTTCGCGCCGGGGCCGCGGTGAGCACGTCCGGCGCCGACGGGTCGCCGGGCGGCGACTCCGCAGGGCTCGACTCCGCGGGGCTCGACGCCGCGCTCGACGCGGCCGCGTCGGTGGGCCAGCCGGTGCTCGACCTGCTGGCCGGGTTCATCGGGGAGCTGCGCGAGGCCGGCCTGCCGGTCAGCCTCACGGAGAACCTCGACGCGATGGAGGCGGTGCGCCACATCCCGCTCGAGGACCGGGAGGCGTTCAAGTACGCGCTGGCGGCCACGCTGGTGAAGAACCACGCGCACTGGCGTGCGTTCGAGACGGTCTTCGAGGTCTACTTCTCGCACCGAGGCAAGCAGTACGCGATCGACGGCGAGGACGGTGACCCGTTCGCCGACCTGCTCGAGGAGCTGCAGGGCGAGGGTCAGGGCGACCAGGGTTCCTCGGGCCAGACCGGTGGAGGCGGCGAACCCCTGAGCCCGGAGGAGCTGGCCGAGCTCCTCTACCGCGCGCTCATGGATGGCAACGAGGCGATGCTGCGCGCGATCGCCCGCCAGGCGGTCCGCCGCTTCGCCGGCATGGAGCCCGGCCGCCCGGTGGGCGGCACCTACTACCTCTACCGGACGCTGCGGAACCTCGACCTCGACTCGGTCCTCCAGAAGCTGATGGACCAGACCCGGCGGCAGGCGGCCGACGAGGGCAATGCCTTGACGCCGCTCGAGGAGCGCCTCGAAGAGGACGAGTTCCAGGCGCGCATCGACGGCCTCCGCAAGGAGGTCGAGGCCGAGATCCGGCGCCGGCTGGTCATGGACCGCGGCGTGGAGGCCATGGCCCGGACCCTGCGCAAGCCGCTGCCCGAAGACGTCGACTTCATGCACGCGTCGAAGGAGGAGATGGGCGGGCTGCGACGCGCGCTGTACCCGCTCACCCGCCGGCTGGCCGTCCGGCTGGCCCGCAAGCGCCGCCACGGTCGCAAGGGTCCGCTCGACTTCCGCTCCACCGTGCGCCATTCCTTGTCGTACGGCGGTGTGCCCGCGGATCCGAAGTTCAAGTACCCGAGGCCGCACAAGCCGGAGATCTTCGTGGTTGCCGACATCTCCGGTTCCGTGGCCGCCTTCGCGCGGTTCACGCTGATGCTCGTCCACGCCATCAGCCACCAGTTCTCGAAGGTGCGGTCGTTCGTGTTCATCGACGGCATCGACGAGGTGACCAGCTTCTTCGAAGGCGTCGAGGACGTGACCGAGGCGGTCCACCGGGTCAACACGGAAGCCGACGTGGTGTGGGTCGACGGGCACTCCGACTACGGCCACGCCTTCGAGGTCTTCTGGGAGCGCTGGGGCAAGGAGGTCGGCCCGAAGACCACCGTGCTCGTGCTGGGCGACGCCCGGAACAACTACCACGCGTCCCAATCGTGGGTGATCCGCGAGATCCAGCACCGCGCCCGCCACGTCTACTGGCTCAACCCGGAGCCGCGCAGCTACTGGGACACGGGCGACTCGATCGTCGGCGAGTACGCCACCTTCTGCGACGGCGTGCACGAGTGCCGCAACCTTCGCCAGCTGGAGCGTTTCGTCGAGATCCTGGCCTGAACCGGTCGCGGTACGCCGCCTCGAGCGGCGGCCTACCGTTCCGTCACACGTGCAGGCCGCACTCCGTGCGGTCCGAGCCCCGCCACCGTCCGGCCCGGGGATCCTCTCCGGGGGCCACGGGCGTGGTGCACGGCATGCAGCCGATCGACGGGTAGCCCTGGCGCGTCAGCGGGTTCACGATGATGGCGTGGTCGCGGATGTAGCCCTCGACGTCCTGGTCGGTCCAGTTGGCGATCGGGTTGACCTTGACCAGGCCGCGCAGGTCGCGCGCCACGATCGGCGCGCTGCCCCGGCTGGCCGCCTCCACGCGCCGCAGCCCCGACATCCAGGCGAGCTTGCCGGCCAGCGCGCGGTCGAGCTGGCCAACCTTCACCGCTGAGCAGCAGCTCTCCGGGTCGGCCTCCCAGAGCGCCTCCTCCTGTCGGGCGACGGTCATCATCTTGAGGTTCAGGCCGTAGTGACGCCGGACCGCCTCGACGGTTTCGAGCGTCTCGGGGAAGTGGTAGCCGGTGTCGATGAAGATCACCTCGAGGCCCGGGTCGACCTTCGTCGCGAGGTCGATCAGCACGGCGTCGGTCATCGACGCCGTCATGGCCAGGTGGGGCGAGAACGTCTCCACCGCCCATCGGATGATGCGGGTGGCGGACCACGAGTCGAACTCGTCGTTGAGCTCCGCCAGCTCGCCGTCGGTCAGATCGACACGTCCGTCGATGAGCGTCATGATCCAGCGCACTCCCCGATACCGACCTCCGCGCTGAACGGGCCGGTCTCGTCGTAGTCGATGTAGTAGTCGGGCGCCTCGTCGGGCGCCGGGAAGGCGTCGAGGTCCCGGAGGCCCTCGGCGACCGCCTTGGCCCCGCCGACGCGGTCGAGCCAGGCCCGGAACACCTCACCCACCTCGCGCTCTTCCGCGAAGCGCCTCACCACCCGCACGGTCGCCTCGGGCGCCGCCTTGGCCGGGAGTCGGAGAGCCTTCTCGCCGAAGTGGATCTGCGTCTCGCCGACGTAGCCGCCGAGGAGCATCTGGTATCCCGGTGCGGACTTGCTGTGAGCGCGGCGCTCGGCGCCGAAGAAGCCGATGTCCGAGACGTGGTGCTGGCCGCACGAGTTGGTGCAGCCGGAGATGTTGGTGCGCACGCCGCCGATGTCGGCGAGACCCTCGGCCTCGAGCCGCTCGCCGATGGCCGACGCCAGACCGCGCGACTGCGTGACCGCGAGGTTGCACGTGTCGGCGCCCGGGCAGGACACGACGTCGCGGGCCAGCTCGGCGCCGGGCTCGGCCATGTCCAGCGCGTCGAGGCGACGGTGCAGCTCGGGGAGCTGGCCCTCGGCCAGTCCCCGCAGCGCCCAGTTCTGGCGGTTGGTGGCGCGAACCTCGAGGCCGAGGTCGCGCTGGATGGCGGCCAGACCGCGGAGCTGGAGCGACGTCACGTCGCCGAGCCGGCACCACGCGATGGCCGACACCGTCTGCTTGGCCACCCCGCGCACCACGTTGGCCGCTTCCCAACGGTCGTAGGGGTCATGCGAGCGGATGGCCACGGGGACACCCTGCCCCATGGGCGTGGGGGTCACGCCCGGCGCGGCTCCGGCGGGGGCGTCGCCGAGGCGCTGGACCTCGTCCGGGATGCCCCCGGGCCAGGTCGACGAGGCGATGAGCAGCTTGCGCTGCTTGACCACGCGGCGCCGAACCTCGTCGATCCCCAGCTGGTCGACGACCCACTTCATCCGGGCCCGCAGCTTGTTGTCGCGGTTTCCGGTCTGGTCGAACACCCGGAGGACCGCCTCGATCGTCGGCAACAGCTCCTCGCGAGGCGTGAACTCCTCCAGGGCCAGCGCAGGGTGCGGGTTGGCGCCGAGCCCGCCGGCCACGAAGACGCGGAAGCCCGCCTCCACCGTGCCGTCCTCACGGGTGCGGCTGGCGGCGACGACACCGACGTCGTTGAACATGGCCTGGCCGCAGTCCGTGCCGCAGCCCGAGAAGTTGATCTTGAACTTGCGGGGCAGCCGCTGCGCGATCGGGTTGTGCAGGAAGTGGCGGAAGGTGGCCTCGGCCCAGGCGCTGATGTCGAGGACCTCGTAGGGGCAGGCGCCGGCCAGGTGGCATCCCTGCACGTTGCGGACCGTGTCGCCGCAGGCCTCGCGGGTCGTCAGCCCGACCTCGGCCAGGTCCCGCATCACCTCGGGGATGTGCTCGAGCTGCACGAAGTGGAACTGCATGTTCTGGCGGGTCGTGATGTGGCCCCAGCCGCGCGAGTACCGGTCCGCGATGTCCGCCATGCGCTCGAGCTGGTCCGGCCCGACCGAGCCGTAGGGAAGCTTGATGCGCACCATCTGGTTGTGGCCGCCTTGGCGTTGACCGTAGATGCCGTTGTTGAGGCGGAAGATCCGGAACTGATCCTCCTCCACCTCTCCGGCGAGGTAGCCCTCGAGCAGCCGTTCGAACTTGGCGATGTCGGCGGCGATCTCGGGGTCGATCGGGCGGGGAAGTGCGGGTGTGGCGGGCCGGATCTGCAGATCGGTCATGGGTGCACCTCGGCGTCGGCGGGCAGGCATTGCCGACTTCGGTGGTCGGGTTTGCCTACGGTACGAAACCCGAGCCGAGCGGTCAACATTCCCGCCGAGAGGAGAGCGTTCCGGTCGGTGCCTCGACGGCCCGTCGACCGATCGGGCGGTCCGGTCAGCGTCGGAGCAGCTCGGCGACCGAGAAGGCGAGGTCGAGCGACTGGCGGCCGTTGAGGCGCGGGTCGCACATGGTCTCGTAGCGGTCGTCCAGCGCGGCCTCCAGGATCTCGTGGCCCCCGCCCAGGCACTCGGTGACGTCGTCGCTGGTGAGCTCGACGTGCACGCCACCCGCCCAGGTGCCCGACGCGTCGTGGGCCTCGAAGAACCCGGCGATCTCGCGCAGGATGTCGTCGAAGCGGCGGGTTTTGCGGCCGGTCGTCGAGGTGAAGGTGTTGCCGTGCATCGGATCGCAGGCCCACACGACGGGATGGCCCTCGTCGCGCACGGCCCGCAGGAGCGGCGGCAGCGCCCGGGTGACCTGGTCGGCCCCCATGCGCGCGATCAGGGTGAGGCGACCGGGCTTGCGTTCGGGATCGAGCCGGTCGCACAGCGCCACCACCTCCTCGACGGTGGCGCTCGGTCCGAGCTTGCACCCGATCGGGTTGCAGATGCCGGCGGCGAACTCGACGTGCGCGCCGCCGAGGTCCCGGGTGCGCTCGCCGATCCACACCATGTGGGCGGACGTGTCGTACCAGTCGCCGGTGAGGCTGTCGACGCGGGTGAGCGCCTGCTCGTAGCCCAGCACGAGCGCTTCGTGGCTGACCCAGAAGTCGGTCTCGTGCAGCACGCGCTGGGAGCGTGTGTCGACGCCGCACGCCTTCATGAACCGCAGCGCCCGATCGATCTCCTCGGCCAACCGCTCGTACCGCGCGCCCTGCGGGCTGGACCGCACGAAGTCCTGGTTCCACGAGTGCACGCCGGCGAGATCGGCGAATCCGCCGCCCGTCAGTGCCCGCAGCAGGTTCAACGTCGATGCGGACTGGTGGTAGGCGCGAAGGAGCCGATCCGGGTCGGCGAGGCGCGCCTCGGGTGTCGCCTCGACGCCGTTGACGAGATCACCTCTGAACGACGGAAGCTCACGACCGTCGACCACTTCGGTGGGCGACGAACGCGGCTTGGCGAACTGGCCGGCGATGCGACCGATCTTCACGGCGGGGAGCCCGGACGAGTACGTCAGGACGACCGCCATCTGGAGGATGACGCGCAGGCGTTCGCGCACCGAGTCGGCACCGTGGCTGGCGAACGACTCGGCACAGTCGCCGGCTTGCAGCAGGACGGCCCGGCGCTGGGCGACGAGACCCAGCGCCGAGGTGAGATCGCGGATCTCGGGCGGGAACACCAGCGGGGGCAGGCCACTGATCTCCTTCAGCACGCGTTCCACCGCACCCTCGTCGGGCCATTCGGGCTGCTGGTCCGCTGGCCGCTCGCGCCACGACGACGGTCGCCACCCGGCGCCCGCGGCGCTCGGGCTGGTGGGAGCGGTCGTCACGGCTCCAGCGTGACCGGCGCGGATGCGCGGCGCAAAGCGGGTTCCGCAGCGCGATGCGTCGGGCGCGCTCGGTTCCTCAACGGTGGGCGCTGGTCAACTCGCGCCGTCGATCGACCGGTCGACCGCTCAGGCGGCGGTCGACCGGGCCGCCGCCTCGTTGCGCACGGCGTCGACCGCCCGCTTCACGAGGCGACGGGCGGCCTCGGCCGTGACGCCGAGGTCGTCGCCCACCTCGCGGTAGGAGCGCTTGCGACCGTCGCGGATGCCGAAGCGCTGCTCGACGGCGTAGCGGGCCCGAGGCTCGAGCACGTCGAGCAGGCTCGTGGCGTACGACTCCTCGGCCCGCGCCATCACCTCGTCCTCCGGACCCGGAAGGCTGTCGGGGAGGAGGTCCACGAGCTCGTTGCCGTCGTCGTCGCCGATCGTGCGGTCGAGGGACGTGGGCGTGGCGAGCCGGTGGAGCGTGGCGTGGTCCACGTCGAGCTCGTCACCGTCACCCGAGACGGCCCGCAGGGCGGCCCGCAAGCTCGCCGAGCGGTCACCCGGCAAGCGGATGAGGCTGGCCTTCTGGTCGAGCGCCCGACCGATGGCCTGCCGGATCCAGAAGGTGGCGTAGGTCGAGAACTTGAATCCCTTGCGCCAGTCGAACTTGTCCACGGCGTGCTCGAGGCCGAGGTTGCCCTCCTGCACGAGGTCGAGCAGCTCCATGCCCGGGGGCAAGGGGTAGCGCCGAGCGACGCTGACGACGAGGCGGAGGTTGGCCCGGATGAACCGGTCCTTGGCTGCCGCGGCGGCGCGGTCGGCGGCCCGCAGCTCGGGCGAGTCGTGCCCCGCGGCGATGCGCTCGCGCGCCTGCACACCGGCTTCGATCGTCTGGGCGAGCTGCCGCTCTTCCTCCGCCGTGAGGAGAGGGACAGCGCCGATCTCGTTCAGGTACTGACCGACGGAATCACTCATGGCTCGTGCTCCAACAGGGGGTCGACCCTGCTCATTCCCCATGCTTGCGGGTCCGATCACCCGGATCCGAGGGGCTGGAGACGGAGGGTCGGGACCGCCTCCCTGGGTTGGCTACGTTCCAACCGTGACGCGCGGATGGCACTTCCGACGACTGGTATGACTCTTTTCACCCCACGTCCCATCGGCAGAACGATGGGAACGTGAAGGGAGCGGGCCGCGTCGGCGTGCTCGGAGGCACGTTCGATCCGCCGCACGTCGCCCACGTGCTCTGTGCGGTCGACGTCCGCCACGCGCTCACGCTCGACCGGATGTTACTCGTCGTCGCCAACGATCCGTGGCAGAAGCGGGGCGCGCGCGCCATCTCGCCCGCGAAGGACCGCCTGGCCATGGTGGCCGAGGCCGTGCGTGGCGTCGAGGGCGTGGAGGCGAGCGACCTGGAGATCCGCCGCGGCGGAGCGTCGTTCACCGCGGACACGGTGGACGAGCTGCTGGCCGCGGGAGCCGGCGAGGTCCTCGTCGTGGTCGGATCCGACGCGGCTGCGCTCCTGCCGACCTGGCGACGGGCCGAGGAGCTGGCCGAGCGCGCCACGTTCGTGGTGGTCGAGCGCCCGGGCTGGCCGGTGGTCGAGCCGCCGGGCTTCCGCCTGCGCCCGGTCGTCACACCGCACCTGGACATCTCGAGCAGCGCCATCCGCCGCCGCGTCGAACAGGGTGAGCCGATCGTGCCGCTCGTCGCCCGGGGGGTTGCCACCGAGATCAGCAGGCGCCGGCTCTACGCTGGCTCCCCATGACCGCCGAGCCGCCCGGGAGCGCGCCTTCACGCCCCGACGCGGCGACCCGGGCCCCCGCCGCTCTCGCCGAGGACGGTGGGCCGGCGGGGTCGACGGGGTCAACCGGGTCGACGGGGTCGACGGGGGAGGCGACCGGCGCGATCCCGGGCACCGTGCCGGCGCCGGGCCCCGAGCGTGTCCAGCCCGCGAGCGCTGCGCCCACGACGGGGTCGTCCGAGGGTGCGCTCGGCCCGGCGGGCAAGGGGCCGGTCCGTGAGTTGCAGGGCGGGCGCTCCGGGACCGGGGTCTGGGGCGGCCGGATGCTGGTGGGCCTCATCGCCGTGCTGATCCTTGCGGTTCCGGCGCTCGGAGTGATCGGCGCCAAGACGCTGCTGAACAGCCGCGGCGGTCACTTCGTGGACCAGCGCAGCGACCCCAGGGCACCCGGCTACCAGGCGATCGTCGATCCGACCCCGGTGGCCGTGATGGTTCTCGAAGATGCGAAGGGTGTGCCGCAGAGCCTCGCGGTGCTCGCTCTCGGGACGGGTGAGGCCGGCGGCTCCGTTCTGCTCGTGCCGGTCGAGACCAAGCTCGCGAAGCAGCTCGTGTACATCGACACCCTCAAGGCGGCGTACGACCTCAGCAGCGTGGCCAACATGGTCGCTCAGGCCGCCCGGGTGCTCGGCGTCGGCTTCGAGACCGTGGCCGAGGTGAACGACCGCGCGGTCGCCCAGCTCGTGTCGCCGGTGGCGCCACTGAAGCTGGTGAACCCCGACGACGTCGTGGACGGCTCGTCGTCCTTCGCGGCCGGTCCGCTGACGCTGCCGGCGGAGCGCGTCGGTTCGTACCTGAGGGCCAAGGCGTCCGACGAGAGCGACGTCAACCGCCTCGAGCGCCAGGCGATCGTCTGGCGGGCCTGGCTGGCTGCGGTCGCCGGCAAGCCCGAACGTGCGCCGGTGGGCTCGGCGGCGGGGACCCTGCCGGGCGTCGCCGCGCTCGCTCCCTTCGTACGGTCGCTGGCCGCCGGCGCCACCGACGTGTCGGTGCTCGATGTGCGGCCCGTGCAGCGCACCAACGGCTCGGAGATCTTCGACGCGTCGTCGGCTGCGACCCGCCAGCAGATCGACCAGGCGGTGCCGTTCCCGGTGTCGCCGGCCCTCGGCGTCCGCTTCTCGACCCGGGTGGTCAACGGGTGGCGCGGGAGGCCGTTGCCCGAGGCGGCCCTGCGGCTGGTCGTGCGCGCCGGTGGTCAGATCTCGTTCGTCGGCAACGCCGACAAGCTCGGCCAGGACGAGACCACGGTGGCCTACCGCAACGCGCGCTGGCGCAACTCGGCGCGGGTGCTCTTGACGGCCTTCGGTGGGGGCCGGCTGGTCGACGACACCCGCAGCACGGAGCCTGTCGATCTGGTCGTCGTGCTGGGTCGGGGCGCCATCGAGCGATTGCAGCGCTCCGGCGGCGGCGGTGGCTGACCGGGTGGCGCGCCGGCTGAGGCCCGACGACGAGCCCACCGGTTGGGCCTGCCTGGCGGCGCGCGCCGCCGACGACAAGCAGGGCCGTGATCCCGTCGTGCTCGCCGTAGGCGATGTCCTCGCCGTGACCGACCACTTCGTCATCACCAGCGCGTCGAACGACCGGCTCGTGCGGACCATCGTCGAGGAGGTCGAGCGTCGTGTCGCCGACGCGGGCGGCCCGAAGCCACTTCGAGTCGAGGGTCTCGACGACATGCGCTGGGTGCTCATGGACTACGGCGCGTTCGTGGTGCATGTCCTTTCGGACGATGCTCGCCGGTACTACGACCTCGAACGGTTGTGGTCGGACGTCCCCAAGCTGGACTGGCGCGCCGACGCCGCGACCGCCTGACCCCACGGGTGCCCCGCCGCTCAGCGGCCCGCGAGTGGAGCTAAGGGGAATCGAACCCCTGACCTCTTCCATGCCATGGAAGCGCTCTACCAACTGAGCTATAGCCCCTTGGGGCCACCGAACCTACCAGACGGGTCCGGTGGCCCCAATCCGCCTGGGGTGCCGTTCAGGCGTCTGTGGCGTCCCGGGTCGGCGTGATGGCCGGGCGCTCCGCCGTGCTCGATCCGCCCCCAGGTCTCGAGCCGTTTCCCGAGCCGTTGCCCGGTCCCGAGAGGATGTTCCGGGCCATCTGCAAGCCGGCCACGCCCGAGCTGAGCGCCTGGGCGAGTGCTTCCGACAGGCCCTGCGCGCCGTTGAGCACGATCATCTGGTCGACGGCGCCGAAGGGCTTGGCCGCGGCTTCGACGATGGCCGGCCACTGCTGGGCGAGCTCCTGGCCGATGACCGCGTCCTGGTTCTCGGCGAGGGCGTCGGCCCGCGCCTTGATCGAGTCGGCCTCGGCCATGCCCTTGGCTCGGACCGCCTCGCCCTCGGCGAGACCCTTCGCCTGGGTGGCGTGGGCCTCGGCCTCGCCGATGGCCCGGGTCGACTCGGCCCGGGCGGACGCTTCGAGGCGGACGTGCTCGGCCTCGGCGTCGGCCTGGAGCTTCACCCGCTCGGCGTCGGCCGCCGCCGCGACCTTCACCTTCTGCGCGTCGGCGATGGCCTGGAGCTCGACCTCCTTGGCCTTGGCCTCGGCCGCGGAGATGCGAGCGTCACGCTCGGCCTTGGCCAGCGTCGTCTGCTCGTAAGCCTTGGCGTCAGCCGGCTTGCGCACCGTGGCCTGGAGGCGCTGCTCCTCGCGCTGCGCCTCCAGCTCGGCCACCGACGTCTCCTGGACGACGACCTCCTGGCGGGACTGCGCCTCGGACAGCGGCCCGGCTTGGCGGGCCCGGGCGGCCGCCTGGTCGATCTCGGCCTGGAAACCGGCCTGCTTCACCTCGCTGGTGCGGCGAGCCTCGGCCTTCTGCGCATCGGCCGTCTGCTCGGCTTCGGTGGCCTGACGGTCGGCGGCGGCGGCCGCGATGCGGGCCTGGCTGGCGACGGCCGCGGCGTGGGGTGCGCCGAGGTTGCGGATGTAGCCGGTCGGGTCCTCGATCTCCTGCACCTGCAGCGAGTCGACGATCAGGCCGAGCTTCTCCATCTCGACACCCGACGACTCGCGCGTGAGCTGCGTCAGCTTCTCGCGGTCGCGGATCATCTCCTCGACCGTCATGTTGCCGACGATGGCGCGCAGGTGCCCGGCGAACACGTTGTGCACGCGCTGGTCCATCTGCTGCTGCTGGTCGAGGAAGCGGCGCGCCGCGTTGGAGATCGACGCGTAGTCGTCGCCCACCTTGTAGATGACCACGCCCCGGATGCCGAGGGGGATGCCCTGGTGCGTCACGCAGTCGATGGCCAGCTCGGCCTCCCGCAGGTCGAGCGAGAGCCGGCGCACCGCCTGCACCCCCGGGATCACGAGGGTGCCCTTGCCGGTGACGATCTTGAAGCCGAGGTTGTTCTCCGAGTCGTCCGCCGCGCCGTGGTCGCGCAGGCCCGAGATGATCAGGGCCTCGTTGGGCTCGGCGACACGCCACATGGCCTTGAAGAGGATGAAGAGGACGACGATGACGGCGAGGACAGCCCCGCCGACGACGTACAGACCGGTCATGTTCTGCTCCGATCGAGAGCGCTACAGGGGCGTGACGACGACGGTGCGGGGAGGAAAGTACTCGATCACCAGGACGCTGGTGCCTGGCGGGATCTCGGCGGAACGGTCGGTGGCGTAGGCATGGAATGCTTCGGTGCCGCCGCGGACGGGGATCATCACCTCGCCCAAGCGGTCGGCGGCGATGCGACCTGTCACCCGACCGGTCTTGCCGATCATCCGGTGGTCAGCCATCGTCGAGCTTCACTCCCCGCGCTCACGTCGCCCGCCGATCGGTGGAGCGCAAGGACACCGGTCGGTTCGGTGGATCGTTCTATCGGGAGTCTTGCCGGTCCGGGCGATTCGCGCGCCAAACGCAACGCGGCGCGTGCGGCTCAGTGCAGCACGAAGTTGACCAGCCGCCCGGGAACGACCACGACACGCGCCACTTCCCGACCGGCGAGGAGCGCGGCGATGCGCTCGTCGCAGCGCGCCGCCGCCTCGACCGCGGCTGCGTCGGCGTCGGACGCCACCGTGATGCGGGCCCGCACCTTGGCGTCGACCTGCACCGGCACCTCGACCGTGTCGACGGCCAACCAGGCGGGATCGGCGACCGGGAACGGGTGCCACGCCAGGGAGTCGTCGTGGCCCATGCGGGACCACAGCTCCTCGGCGGCGTGGGGCGCGAGCGGGGCCAGCATGAGGACCAGCGGCTCGGCGACGGCGCGCGGGGCGCCGGGCGCGAAGTGCTGGGTCACATGGTTGTTCAGCTCGGTGATGCGGGCGATCGCCGTGTTGAAGCGCAGCGTCTCCATGCCGATCCTGACCTCGGCGATGGTGTGGTGCAGCAGGCGGAGGGTCTCCGGATCCGGGGGGTCGTCGGTGACGTGGCAGGCGCCCGTGTGCTCGTCGACGACGTTGCGCCAGATGCGTTGCAGCAGCCGGTAGACGCCCACGACGGCGCGCGTGTCCCACGGCCGCGACTGGTCGAGCGGGCCGGTGAACATCTCGTAGAGGCGCAGCGTGTCCGCGCCGTAGGACTCGTAGAGATCGTCGGGGTTCACCGAGTTCTTCAGGCTCTTGCCCATCTTGCCGAACTCGCGACGGACCTCGACCTCGCCGGCGAAGAACCGGCCGTCGCGCTCGACCACCTCCGACGCTTCGACGTAGACGCCACGATCGTCGGTGTAGGCGGCGGCCAGGATGTACCCCTGGTTGAAGAGGCGGCGGAACGGCTCGGACGACGACACATGGCCGAGGTCGTGGAGCACCTTGTGCCAGAAGCGCGCGTAGAGCAGGTGCAGCACCGCGTGCTCGACGCCCCCGACGTACAGGTCGACGCCGCCGCAGTCCTCCGCCGAGCGCGGTCCCATCCAGTAGCGCTCGACGGCCGGGTCGACCAGAGCGTCCTCGTTGGTCGGGTCCAGGTAGCGCAGCTCGTACCAGCACGAGCCGGCCCACTGGGGCATCGTGTTCAGCTCCCGCCGGTACACCTTCGGCCCGTCGCCGAGGTCCAGCGTGACCTCGGCCCACTCGGGGTTGCGACCCAGCGGCGGCTCGGGCTCCGACGTGGCGTCGTCCTCGGGAAAGGTGCGGGGCGAGTAGTCGTCCACCTCGGGCAGCAGCACCGGAAGCTCCGACTCGGGCAGCGCGATGGGCAGGTCGTGCTCGTCGTAGACGATGGGGAACGGTTCGCCCCAGTAGCGCTGCCGGGAGAACAGCCAGTCGCGCAGCTTGTACGTGACCGTGCCGCGGCCGGAGCCCTGGGCCTCGAGCCAGGCGATGATCCGCCGCTTCGCCTGCGCCACGTCGAGCCCGTCGAGGGACACGTCGGCGTTGGCGGAGTTGACGGCGGGACCGTCCCCGGTGAAGGCCTCGCCGTCCCAGCCCTCGGGGGGCTGGACCGTGCGGACGATGGGCAGCCCGAAGAGCGTGGCGAAGTCCCAGTCGCGCTGGTCCTCGGCGGGCACCGCCATGATGGCGCCGGTGCCGTAGCCCGTCAGCACATAGTCGGCGACGAAGATCGGTACCGACGCTCCGTTGACCGGGTTCGTGGCGTGGCTGCCGACGAAGACGCCGGTCTTGTCCCGCTCCTCGACCTGGCGGTCCAGGTCCGACTTGCGGGCCGAGGCCAGCCGGTACGCCTCGACCGCTTCCTTCGGTGTCGCCGCGCCGGCTGTCCACCGCTTGTCGGTGCCGTCGGGCCATCGCTCGGCGACCAGTGCGTCGACCAGTGGGTGCTCGGGCGCGAGGACCAGGTACGTGGCTCCGAACAGCGTGTCGGGCCGCGTGGTGAACACGTCGATCGCCGCCGGCCCACCCGGGCCGTCGGCGGGAAAGGTCACGAGGGCTCCCTCGCTGCGACCGATCCAGTTCCGCTGCATCACCTTGATCGCCTCCGGCCAGTCCAGCCGGTCGAGGTCGCGCAGCAGCCGGTCGGCGTAGGCGGTGATGCGCATCATCCACTGCTCGAGTGGTCGCCGGAACACCGGGAAGCCGCCGCGCTCCGAGCGACCGTCGGCGGTGACCTCCTCGTTGGCCAGTACGGTGCCGAGCCCCGGGCACCAGTTGACCGGCGCCTCGTGCAGGTAGGCGAGCCGGTGGGCGTCGACGACGCGGCGGCGCTCGAGCTCGTCCAGGTCGGCCCACGGTCGCCCCGACGGGTTCGTCCCCTCGGCCGGTGCGCGGCGGCCGGACTCCAGTTCGGCGACCAGTTCCGCGATGGGCCGAGCCCGGTCGGCCTCGACGTCGTACCAGGCCCCGTAGATCTGCAGGAAGATCCACTGCGTCCACCGGTAGAACGCCACGTCGGTGGTGGACACCGAGCGCCGCAGGTCGTGGGCCACGCCGAGCCGGCGGAGCTGGCGGCGCATGTTGGCCACGTTGGCCTCGGTCGTGACGCGCGGGTGCTGGCCGGTCTGCACCGCGTACTGCTCCGCGGGGAGGCCGAACGCGTCGTAGCCCATCGTGTGCAGCACGTTGTGGCCCGTCATGCGCAGGTACCGCGCGTAGACGTCGGTGCCGATGTAGCCGAGCGGGTGGCCGACGTGGAGCCCCGAGCCCGAGGGGTACGGGAACATGTCGAGCACGTAGGCCTTGGGCCGGTCGGCGACCCGCTCGAACCCATCTGACAGCAGGCCGGTCGGGTTGGGCGTCTCGAACGTCCCCGCCGCCTCCCACCGGTCCTGCCAGGCGAGCTCGATGCGCTCGGCGAGCGCGGCGTCGTAGCGGTGCGCGGGGGCGTCCGCCGCCGGTGCCGACATGGCCCGGGCGGCGGGCGGGGCGGGAACGTCGGCGTCGTCGGCGGCGGCCATGCCCGAACGGTACCTGGGGGGTGCGCGCGGCCAGGAGCCCGTTCCAAGAGGTACGGGGAAGTAACCGGGCCGCGCTCCACCCGGTCGGAGCGGCTGTGATCGCCTCCACCCTCCCCGAGCGGATCGGCGCCGCGCTCGCCACCCGCCCCGGCCGTGTCACGTTCGTCGCCGGCGACGAGCACGTCACCGTCCCGTGGGCCCAGGTCCACGACGAGGCCCGCGCCATGGCCGCCGACCTCCACACGAGGGGCGTGGGCCCCGGGCACCACGTGGCCCTGCTGGGACCCACGTCGCGCTCGCTGGTGACGGCCATCCAGGCCACCTGGCTGGCCGGGGCAACCGTCATGGTCCTGCCGCTGCCGATGCGCATGTCGTCCATCGAGGAGTTCGTGGCCCAGACACGGCGCCGCATCCGGGAGGGCGACGTGCGCGTCGTCCTCGTCGACGCGGACCTGCTGCCGTTCGTCGAGCCGCAGCCGGGCGACCCGCCGTTCCTGCGGCTCGACGATCTCGGTCGCGGGGTTTGCGCCGACCGGTTCGAGGCGCCGGCGATCGACCCGGACTCGCTCGCCATCCTGCAGTTCACCAGCGGGTCGACGTCCGACCCCAAGGGTGTGATGCTCCCGCACCGCGCCGTGTGCGCCAACCTGGCGGGCATCGAGGTGGCCACCCGCTTCGACCCGCACGACGACGTCCTGGTGTCGTGGCTGCCGCTCTACCACGACATGGGCCTCGTGGGCCTGCTGACCCTGCCGATGACCACGGGCGCCGACCTCGTCCTGGCCGGCCCGCAGGACTTCATGGCGGCCCCGGCGCGCTGGCCCCAGTGGCTCTCCGACTACGGAGGCACGGCCACGGCCGGGCCGAACTTCTCGTGGGTGCTGGCCACGCGCGCCCTGCGGCGGATGACCGGCCTCGACCTGTCGCGGCTGCGGGTCGCCCTCAACGGTGCCGAGCCGGTCGACGCCGAGGCCGTCGAGGCGCTGATCGAAGCGGGTGCGCCCCACGGGCTGCGGCCCGGCGCGGTGTTCCCGGCGTTCGGCATGGCCGAGGTGGCCATCGCCGGCACCTTTCCCGAGCCCGGGGCCGGGTTGCGCACCGACGACGTGGACCGGCGGGTGCTCGAGACCGAGCGCTACGCCGCCCCCGCGGGCGGCTCGGGTGCGACGGGCGACGGGGTGCGCCGCCTGGCCCGGCTGGGCCGTCCCGTCCCCGGTCTCGAGATCCGCATCTGCGACCCGGCCAGCGGCGAGGTCCTGCGCGAGCGCGAGGTCGGTGAACTGGAGATTCGCGGCACATCGATGACGACCGGGTACTACCGGCGCCCGCAGGTCACCGCGGACAGCTTCCACGAGGGCTGGTTGCGCACCGGTGACCTCGCCTACACGGTCGAGGGTGAGCTCGTCGTGTGCGGCCGCATCAAGGACGTGATCATCGTCGGCGGGCGCAACGTCTACCCCCAGGACGTCGAGAAGGCCGTCGGTCAAGTGGAGGGCGTCCGCACCGGCAACGTGATCGCGTTCGGGGTGGAGGGACGCCAGGGCAAGGAGGCGATCGTCGTGGTCGCCGAGGCCAGGGCCGACGACCCGATGCCGGTGAGGGCGGCGGTGGCCGATCGGGTCCGCGACGCCGTCGGGCTCCCGGCTCGAGACATCGTGCTGGTGGCGCCCGGGAGCCTGCCCAAGACGTCGAGCGGCAAGCTCCAGCGGTCGCTCTGCCGGGCCAGCTACCTCGAGGACCGCCTGCAAGCCGTCTGAGCACCCTGGTCCGCCAGGCGTGCGGCGGCGCCGGGCCTGTTCCGCTCATCGGGCCGCGTCCTGGCGGCGTCTTCGGGGGTCGGTGGCGTCCTGTTCGCGGCGGGTCTTGTCGGTGTGGTGGGGGGTGCAGAGCCATTGGAGGTTGGCGAGCTTGGTTTGGCCGCCGCGTGACCATGGGTGGTGGTGGTCGATGTCGAGCGCCCAGGTGGTGTCGCAGCCCGGTGCGGCGCAGCGGTAGCCGTGTTCTTCGAGGGCGGTGCGTTGGTGGGCGGTGGCCGATCGTCCGAGGTGGGCGACGTTGACGTCGGCGCCGTGCTTGACGACGGCGGCGAGGAAGGCGCCGGGCAGATGGCGGCGCAGCACGGAGAGGGGGACGGGGCCGATGCCGGCGATCTCGCACCGTTCGCCGGGTCGCAGTGCGCCGCGCTCGAAGGCGGGCAGGTCGACCACGAAGATGACCTTGGACTCGGGCCGCTTCGACGCCGCTTTGGGGGCGTCGGCTCCCGGGGCCGGGGCCGGGGCCGCGTCCGGGGCCGGCGCCGGCGAACCGGCCGGCGTGGAGCCTCCGGTGCTGGCGTGCGCGGCTCGCAGCGCGGCGACGAACCCGTCGTGGGCCATGGCGTCGGGCGAGGCGGGTTGGCCGGCGGCCCGGGCCCGGTGGAACGCCTGGTCGGACCAGGGGCGCAGGATGGCGCGGATCTCGGCGCCGGCGTCGACGGTGGTGGTGAGGCGGAGCTGGAACGAGCCGTCGTCGGGGTCGACCCAGGTGCGCAGCGACCGGTTGCGGTGGATGCGGGCGTGGCGGGCGTCGGCGTCGCGGTCGACGGCGTGCTTGACCCGCCGGGCGGTCTCTTGGAGTTGGCGGACGCCTTGGTCGCGGGCCTGGCGCACCAGGTGTTGTTCGGCTGTGGGGTCGGCGGCGGCGCCGTCGGCCACGGCCACGGCCTTGGGCACCGACAGGGCTCCGGTGGCGACGGCGTCGTCGACATGGGGCAGGTCGCGTAGCCGCTCGGCAGTGGCGATGGCCTCTTTGGCGGCACGGTCGGTGGTGCCTGCGGTGCGGGCCATCCACGCCGCGGCGCTGGGAAACCCGTCGTGGCGCCACCGGTTCGACTCGGCCACCCGGCCCGCGAGGCGCACCTTGGCTCCCTCGGCGAGGCGGGCGATGGCGTCGAAGCGTTCCCAGCCGGCCGGTGCGTCACCCACAGGCACCACGCGCGGATCGAGCTGGGCGCACACGCTCCGCAACGCCGCCTCGAGCGCGCCGAGCTGCGTCAGCACGGCAGGCCAAGACGGCGACTCGACGGCCGGCTCGAGCTGCTCGGCAGGTGGAGCAGAAGCGAACATGCGTGCGACCATACAGCACACGTGACACGGGTGCAACCCGTCAGCCGACCAAGTTCCGACGTCCATCCGGCGGGCGCGACGCGGATCACCGCGACCCTGGGGTGTTGCGTCACGTTCTGTGACGAAACCCTGGAGATCGCGTGACCGCCGCCGATGGGACGCGGCAAGGTCGAACCGGTTCCAACCGGCTCGAGCGGACCCGGCGTGGATGGAGCTCCGCAGGAACGGCCCCGACAACGATGTCGGGGCCGTTGCCGTTGTCCGCGGTGCGCTCGTGCGTGGCGCTCGACGTTGATGAGGCATCGCTTCCGGCAACCCGTGCCGGCGCATACCCTCGGTGCCCGCGACGTAGCCTCACCGCTGGCGCATGACAGCGGCACAGCGATTGGGGGGTCACATGGGGCGACGGGCCGTACCCCGTCCATTGGCGATCGCCGTGGTCAGCGGCATCGCGCTGGTCGCCTGCTCCGGCAGCAACAGCAGCAACAGCAACGGCAACGGCAGCGAGGGGCGCGACGGATCGCCACCGCTGCGCGGAACGATCGCGGTGTCAGCCGAGGCACCGCAGCGGTGCGATCCGCTCGGCGGCGGCGAGTGCCTCCTGCCGTTCCCCAACGACTACTTCACCGTCGCCGACCGCACCACGGCCACCGGCCGGCGCATCGCCTTCGACCGCGCCTCGATGCCCGCCAACGTCCAAGGCGTGCGCATGGACCCGGCGGAGTGGAACCGCAACGACGGCTTCTCCCCGGGGTCCGCCGTCGCCGTCCTCGTGCCTGGGCTCGACCTGGCGAGGAGCGCGATCCCGGCATCGACCGACATCGGTGCGTCGCTGCGACGGGACGCACCGGTCGTCGTGGTCGACGCCGCGACCGGCAGGCGCACCCCGCTGTGGGGCGAGCTCGACGCCACCAGCGCCGACCCCGCTCGCCGCCTCCTCCTCGTGCGCCCGGCTCGGGCCCTGGTCGAGGGACATCGCTACGTCGTCGCCCTGCGCGGCCTGCGCACCCGCACCGGGTCGGTCATCTCGGCGCCGCCCGCCTTCCGTGCCTACCGGGACCGCCTCGACACCCGCGACGGCCGGCTCGAAGCGCGGCGGGCCGCGATGGAGCGGACGTTGTCGGACCTGGCCCGGGCCGGCGTCGGCCGGAACGACCTGTACCTCGCGTGGGACTTCACGGTGGCCAGTGGTCGCTCGCTCTCGGAACGGGTGCTGGCCATGCGCGACGACGCCTTCCGGCGGCTGGGCGACCGTGCCCCCCGGTTCACGGTGACCGCGGTCCAACCCGGGTCCGGGTCGGTGCTGCGCACGGTGAAGGGCACCGTCGAGGTCCCCAAGTACCTCACCGGCGACGGCGCTCCCGGGTCGGTGCTCGACAACGGCGCCGGACCGGGCGACCCGCCGATTCCCCGGGCGAACGGGACGTTCCGGGCCCGCTTCACCTGCTCGATCCCGGCCTCGGCCGTGCGCGCGGGCGTAGCGCAGCCCACGCGCCTGGCCCTCTACGGCCACGGCCTGCTGGGCTCGGCCGACGAGGTGCTCGGCGCAGGAGCGGTCTTCGGCTCGGCCAGCAACACCACCTTCTGCGCGACCGACTGGATCGGCATGGCCGCGGAGGACATCCCGGTCGCCGCCGGCATCCTCGCCGAGCTCGGCCGGTTCCGGACCCTGCCCGATCGCCTCCAGCAGGCGATGATCAACTTCTTGTACCTCGGGCGGGTCATGAAGCGCACCGACGGCTTCGGGTCCGATCGCAGCTTCCAGGATGCGAGCGGGCGCTCGCTGCTGGGCACCGACCTCACCTTCGTCGGGCTCAGCCAGGGCGGGATCATCGGTGGCGCACTCAGCGCCATCGCGCAGGACTGGCGCCGGGCCCTGCTCGGTGTGCCGGCGATGAACTACTCGACGCTGCTCAACCGCAGCATCGACTTCGACCAGTTCGCCGCCATCCTGAACCCGGCGTACCCCGACCCGGTGACCCGGCAACTCGGGCTGCTGCTGGTGCAGATGCTGTGGGACCGGGGCGAGAACGACGGCTACGCCCAGCACCTCACCTCCGACCCCTACCGCCAGACCCCGACCAAGCAGGTGCTCGTGTTCGAGGCGTTCGGCGACCACCAGGTGGCGAACGTGGCCACCGAGGTGATGGCCCGCACGATCGGCGCCCGCCTCCGGACTCCGGCGCTGGCTTCCGGCCGGTCCCGCGACCGCCAGCCGCTGTGGGGCATCGCCCCGGCGGGACGCCTCCCCGCAGCCGGCCGGTCCTATCTGGTGCTGTGGGACTTCGGGACGCCCGCGCCCCCGCCGGACAACCGGCCGAACCGGGCCGGCGAGGACCCCCACGGCGCCGGGCGGGACGATCCCGACGTGCTCAGAATGACGGCCGCCTTCCTGAGTGAGGGCCGCCTGATCGACGTGTGCCGGGGAGCCCCGTGCCGGAGCGCCCCCTGATCCGCGACGCTACGCGGCCTTCAGGCGGGCGAGCACGGCCGACCAGCGATCCGGGTCGGCGTCGTAGGGCGCGTAGAAGGACAGCCGGTCCACCACGTCGCCGAAGCGACCGGCGAGCCCGTCGGCCACCTCGGCCACCGTGCCCACGACCGCGAAGGTGTGCAGCACCTCGTCGTCGATGAGATCGCCCATCTCCTTCCAGCGGCCCTGCTTCGACAGCGCGTTGAGCTCCGCGTGCAGGCTGTCCCAGCCGTGGTGCTCGAGGACGGGGACGTAGTTCGGCGTCGACGCGTAGAACGCGATCTGCTCACGGACGCGGCGGGCCGGGTCGGCGCGCTGCTCGGCGTCGTCGCCGAGCACCACAAAGGCCGGAAAGGAGATCTCGAAGTCCGCCCGGGAGCGGCCCGCGGCGGCCAGGCCCCGCTCGAGCGCGGGCACCGTGACCTCCCGCAGGTACGACTCGGTGGTGAAGCCGTGGCACAGGAAGCCGTCGGCCACCTCGCCCGCGACCTCCGTCATGCGGGCGCCGACGCCGGCCAGGAAGATCCGAGCGTTGCCGTGCGGGTTCGGGCCGGGGTTGAAGAAGGGCGTCATGAGGGTGTGCGTGTAGAAGTCGCCCCGGAAGTCGAGCTTGGTGCCGTCGTTCCAGCACGCCCAGATCGCCCGGATGGCCAGGATGAGCTCGCGCATGCGCGGCGCCGGGTGGTCCCACGGCATCGAGAAGCGCTTGGTGATGTGTGCCTTGATCTGGGAGCCCAGACCCAGCATGAACCGGCCGCCACTGAACGCCTGCAGATCCCAGGCGATCTGCGCAAGGGTCATCGGGTTGCGGGCGAAGGCGACGGCGATGCCGGTGCCGAGCTCGAGCCGCTCGGTGTGGTCGGCCGCGAGGAGGAGCGGGAAGAACGGGTCGTGGCTCGTCTCGGCGGACCACACGCCGTCGTAGCCGGCGGCCTCCGCCCGGGCGGCCGCGTCACCGGCACCGCGCAGATCCCCACCCAGGCCACCGTCCACGCGCATGGCGGCCGAACCTAGCCCCGATCGGGCGGCGGACGGTCGGAGCCGGCCGGATCGGGCCCGAGGTCGGCGAGGAGCTTGTCGACCCGGCGTCGCAACTCCGCGACCTCGTCGGTGAGGCGCTGCTCGGCGTCGACGACGATGGACCCGGTGATGGTGTCCTGTTCGAGGGCGCCGTCGATCCGCGTTCGCTCCTCGCCGAGCGCGAGCTCGAGCCGGTGCAGCGACGCGGCGACGTCGGCCACGTGGACCTCGTGGAGCGCATGCACCTCGTGGACCTCCGCGGCCACCTCGTCGACACGGTTGGCGTGCTCGGGCAGCGCGTCGCCGAAGGCGTTCAGCTTCTGTCCCAGGAGCGCCACGCGGGTCGACAGCTCGGACAGCGCGGCCACGAGGTGGGCGGCGATCTCGTCGTGGTGGCGGTCCCGGTTCCGCAGGAGCCGGTCGACGGCGCGGCGCGCCCCGGCGGGCAGGCGATCGGCGACACGGCCCCGCTCGACCGCCGCGCGCGCGGCGTCGAGCTCGGGCAGGGCCTGCTGGCTGCGGACGTCGGGGCGCAGCGGCCGGTTGCGGAAGGCCAGCTCCTCGGGCAGGTCGGTCATGTCGGCCTCCTCGGGCTCGGGCAGCAACGCGTCGGGGACACCGGCCTGCGCGGGCCCGAGGTGCGCGATCCAGCGCCGGAGCTCCGCCGCCCCCGTCGGATCGGTGGGCGCGCTGGGGAACTGGCGCTGCAGGACGGCCGACTCGTCCCAGACGCGGCGGTGGTAGCGGGCGAGGTGCTCGCCCGCCGGCACCTCGAGCAGCCAGTCGAGGAACGCCGTGCCACCGTCCTCGGCGAACGGCCCGGGCGGCAGGAGCGCCGCAGGCGCGTGCCCGGGTTCACCGGAGCGCTCGATATCCGCCTCGGCGTCGAGCAGCGCCTGGCGGTAGAGGCGCCTGGCCCGGCGATCGACGCGCAGACCGGATGCGGTCGCGGCGAAGGCATAGGGGATGGAGCGGTCGCCGTCGGCGTCGAGGCTCCGCAGCTGGTCGAGGTACCGGCGGCACAACCGGGCCACGGCGGGCTCGTCGCGCAGTTCGAGCCGGGGCCGGTCGCCCATGAACCGGCTGAGCGACCACGGCGCCGCATCGGTGAGCCCCGAGTAGTGGAAGCAGCGGGCCGGGCGGCCGCCCACCAGCAGGCGTTCGCCGTCCCACGACGTGGCTCGCTCGTGGAGGTTCCAGTACGCGACGTCGTAGGTGGGGTCACGGACGATGTGGTGCTCGAAGTAGGCGGGCGCGAGGTCGAGCCAACGCTGGTCCGCGAGGAGACCCTCCGCGGGCTCGTTGATGCAGTGCCGAGCGAGCTGCGCGGCCCACCAGTCGAGGAACCCGCGACCCGTGCGGCCCACGGCCACGAGACCACCGTTGAACGCGCCCGAGCGCAACATCGTGAAGGCGTCGGGGAGCCGGCCGTCGTCGGGCACCGGTTCGAGGGTGTGCGGGCACAGCACGAGACCGTGCCGGCGGGCGAGGTCGCCGAGCTCGGTCATCGGGGCGAGGACTTCGACGTCAGCGTCGAGGTAGACGGCCGCGTCGGCGTGTTCGAGCGCGTGGCGCAACGCCCAGGGCTTGAGCGCGCAGGCCAGCTCGCCCGGGTCGTACATGGCGGCCATGCGCAACCGTTCGTCGCTGGGCAGCCCCGCGCCGGAGGGGGAGATCACCTCGACCGACCGATGCGTCCAGCGCGGCGCCGTGCCGGCCTCGGGATCGACGACGAGGATCGTGAAGCGCGAGCCGGGGTGCTGGTCGAGCCAGGTGCGCGCGACGAGGCGCGCGAACGGCACGTAACCCCGCGTGACGACGGTGCACCCGACCATCGTCCGGCCGCCGCTCACCGCTCGCCCTCGCTCACCGCTCACCGGTCGCCGCCGCTCACCGCTCGCCCTCGCCACGCAGGAAGCGCTCGACCTCCGCGGCGAGCTCGTCGCCCGAGGGCAGCGGGCCGACGCCCGTGGCACTGTCGGCCTGCTGCTCGAGCAGCTCGATCATCGCCTTGTGCTCGGGGTTGCGGGCCACTGCTTCGTCGAGTCGGGCCTCGGTGTTGCGCGCTTCCACCTCGAGGTCGCCCGACGGCAGGGCCAGGCCCGACACCGTGGCGAGCGCCTCGAGCAGGGCGAGGCTCGCCGCGGGGTAGCCCGCAGCCGACGTGTAGTGCGGCACCTGCGCCCACAGCCCGAGCGCGTCCATGCCCCGGTCGCCGGCGAAGCGCTCGAGGACGGCCTGGATGCCGGCCGGCACGTCGAGCGTGCCGCGACCGAACGTCCAACGGTGTGCGAGCTCGGGCTTCGCCGCCGTGATCGACAGCAGCGCCTGGCGCGTATGAGGGACCGCGGCCGGATAGGCGCCGAGGTGGACGAGCATGCGCGTGTCCAGCTCCTGGGCGATGTCGAGCACCGCGATGGCGAAGGCCCGCCACGAGTGGTCGGGCTCCGCGCCCACGAGCAGCAGCAGGTCCCGGCCGTTCAGGTCGCGCGCCGCGCGCAGCTCGATGCCCGGCCAGGCGAGGCGCTCCGAGACCCCGTCGACGATGCTCAGCACCGGCCGCCGGGCGCGGTGGTCGAGCAGCTCGTCCGAGTCGAACGTGGCGACCGGCTCCGTGTCGAGGCCACCCAGAAGCGTCCCGGCGGCCCCGGCGGCCGCGAAGCCGGCGTCGATCCAACCCTCCATGGCGACGACGAGGACCGGCTCCCGCAGCGGCCGGTGGTCCGCGCGCTCGTAGCCGGCGCTCATCGCCACCCCGTCGATCTCATGGTGCGCTGGCCGCCATGCGGTCGGTGGCGTCCAGCGCAGCCGCCGCCAGCATCTCGACCTGTTGCGCGAACAGCTCGTGTCCCGTCGCACCGGCGCCCATGGCGCCGTGGGCGTAGCGGGCGTACACCCCCTCGAGAATGCAGGCGAGCTTCCAGTAGCCGAAGGCGACGTAGTAGTCGATGCCCGACAGGTCGCGCCCGGTGCGCTGCGCGTACCGGGCCAGCAGATCGGCGCGGCGGGGGAACCCGTCGAGGATCGTGGCCGCGCCCGGAAGAGCCGACTCGCCACCCGGTTCGGCCCAGTAGACGAGCAGCAGACCGACGTCGGCGAGGGGATCGCCGAGCGTGCACAGCTCCCAGTCCAGAACGGCCCGCACCTCGCCGTCGGAGCCGACGATGCAGTTGTCCAGCCGGAAGTCGCCGTGGACGAGCGCCGCGGGGCCCTGCTCGGGGAGCGCCGCGTTGAGACGGGCGTGGACCTCGTCGACGTCGGGCACGTCGCGCTGCTTCGACTGCTCGAACTGGCTGTACCAACGCTTCAGCTGCCGGGCGATGTAGCCCTCTCTGCGACCCAGGTCGCCGAGGCTGACGTCGTCGGGCGCCACGGCGTGGATGGCGGCGAGGGTGTCGACGAGGCCCTCGCCGGCCCGCCGCCTCGCGTCGGGGGTGAGTGCCTCGGCCTCGGCTGCCCCCCGCAGCACCAGACCGTCGACGTAGGCCATCACGTAGAAGGGCGCACCGTTGACCGCCAGGTCGTCACAGAAGCCGAGGGCGGGTGGCACCGGAACGGCGGTCGGACCGAGCGCGGAGATGATCCGGTGCTCGCGGCTCATGTCGTGCGCGGTGGCCAGCACGTGGCCCAGCGGTGGGCGGCGCAGCACGAACCGCTGCCCCGCCGCGTCGGCGACGAGGAAGGTGAGGTTCGACCGCCCGCCGGCGATCAACTCGAAGGTGAGCGGGGGGGCCGCACCGGGCACGTTCGTCGCGAACCATTCGGTCCCCGCGGCGACGTCGACGCCCTCCACCTCGCGCTCCGCAGCCACCCTGCCTCCTTGCCGGGACGGACATCCCCTCGACCGGGGACCCACCGTAGTGGCGTGCCGCTCGACGGCCCGGCGCCGTGCCTCCGCTGCGGCCTTCGCTGCGGCCTTCGCTGCGCCCGCGGGGGCGGGACCGGATGGGGCCGCGTGGGGCCGGGATCGCCCGCTGCCAGACTGCTCCCATGAGCAGCACCGAACCGGCCACCATCGCCTTCGACGTCACCGACGCCGACTTCGAGACCGCCGTCGTCGAGCGGTCGATGCACACGCCCGTCGTGGTGGACCTGTGGGCACCGTGGTGCGGCCCGTGCCGCACGCTCGGGCCGATCCTCGAAGACGTGATCGCCGCCACCGAGGGCCGGGTCGTGCTGGCCAAGGTCAACGTGGACGACAACCCCGCGGTGGCCGATGCGTTCCAGGTCCAAGGCATCCCCGCGGTGTACGCGCTGCGGGACGGTCGCGTCGTCGACGGCTTCATCGGCGCCCAGGGCCGGGCGCACGTGCAGGCCTTCGTCGAACGGCTCCTGCCTTCGCCCGAGGAGAGCGAGGCCGACCGGTTGGTGGCCGCCGGCGACGAGGCGTCGCTGCGGCAGGCGCTCGCGCTCGACCCGGATCACGAGGGTGCGACGGTTGCGCTCGCCGAGCTGCTCGCGGGAGATGGTCGCAGCGACGAGGCGCTGGCGGCGCTGGCGCGCATCCCGGAGTCGGCCGAGACCCGGCGGGTCGCGGCCATCGCCCGGACGGGGCAGGACGCTCCACCCGACGACGTGGAGGCCCGCCTCGACGGCCTCCTCGACCGGGTGAAGGACGACGAGAGCGCCCGCCAGGAGTTCCTCGATGTGCTCGAGCTGCTCGGTCCGGACGATCCCCGCACGGCCCGCTACCGGCGCCTCCTCACCAGCCGGCTCTTCTGACGCCGACGGGCCGAGGTGGGTGTCGAACGGCGAGGTGACCACTGGGTCTGGGTGGGCGGTCCCGTCGCGCCGGGCGCGGCCGCGACGACGCTCGGCCCGTTGATCCTCGTGCGGCGCGGCTCGGCGCAGGACCGGCTGCTGATGCGCCACGAGGACGAGCACGTGCGCCAGTGGCGCATGCTCGGCGTGCTCGGTTTCCTGTACCGCTACCTCGGCGCGTACGTGGCCTGGCGGCTCCGGCGCTACCCGCACTGGGCCGCGTACCGGCGCATACCGCTCGAGATCCAAGCGGAGTGGGCGGCGCGGCGCGGCCTCTGACCCTTCGGGAGCTGGTGGCCCTCCGGGCTGTCCCGACCCTCCGGGCTGTCCCGACCCGCCGGGCTGTCCCGACCCTCCGGGCTGTCCGGTGGAGGCGCGGATGAGCGGTGCGAGCGGGCGGGGCGTGCGATCCTGGCTTTGCCCCTTCCGGCTGTCACACCCCCCGGGGTAACGTCGGCGGCGCCGAGCCGGCCGCTCCGGCGAGCGCAGGAGCATCGGCCTCTCGGCCTCTCGTTCTCTCGTTCTCTCGTTCTCTCGTTCTCTCGTTCTCTCGGCCTCTCGGCCTCTCGGCCTCTCGGTCCGGCCCGGTCGGTCAGCCCGGCCGGTCAGCCCGGCCGTCGTTCGTGACGCCCACTCGCCTCCCGCCGTGTCGTGGTTCTCGTCTCGAGGCTGTCGTCGTCTCGCCGACCGTCTCTCGCCCACCGCGCAAGACGACCTTCTCGCCCATCGATCTCTCGGCCTCCTTCGGCCTCTCGGCCGCCGCCGCCGGGGCCTCGTCGCAGGTCGCCTGCCGTGCATCGCAGCACCGCTGCCGGGTCCCACCAAGCCCGAGGAGGCTCCATTGACGACACCTGCTGACGCCTCCGGGCACCCTCCCCGCCCGATACGTAGCGCCGGACCTGACGAGCCGTGGCGCGCCTTCATCGCCGGCGACGGGCCTGCCCCGGGGCCGATCGCCAGGCCCCTTCTGCCACCGACGGTGCGGGAGCGGCTCGACGAGCTGCGCCACCGCTTCACGGCTGCGGTTCCGACGGTACGCCGCTCCGGTTCGCTGGCGATCGGTGCCGTCCTCCTCGGCGTCGCCGCCTGGTGGTTGCTCCGCCCACCCGCGCCGCCCGTCGACGCCTCCCTGCCCGTCGCCCGGCCGCAGGCCGGCGGTGGTACCGGGGGCATAGGTCAGAGCGCCGCGATCGGGCGCGCCGGCGGGTCGCGCGCGTCCGTCGCGGCCGCCGGCACGGCGGCCACGAGCGTGCCCGGCGCCGCAGGCCCGGTGGTGGTCTACGCCGCCGGCCGAGTCGTGCGCCCCGGCGTCTACCGGCTGCCCGGCGGCAGCCGCGTGACCGACGCGCTGGCTGCGGCCGGCGGTTCGGCGCCGGGTGCGGACCTGAACCGGCTGAACCTCGCCGCACCACTGCAGGACGGTGAGCGCGTGTACGTACCGGCGGTCGGGGAGGCGGTGCCGCCGGTCGTCGCCGGTGAGGCTCCACCCCCGCCCTCGGCGTCGCCGAGCCTGACCACGAGCGGGGCGGGCGCCGCCCCGGGCGCCGCCCCGGGCGCTCCCGTGAACCTCAACACCGCGACCGCAGCCGAGCTCGATGCCCTGCCCGGTGTCGGCCCCGCCACGGCCCAGGCCATCATCGACCGCCGAACCACCGGCGGCCCGTTCCGTTCGGTCGACGACCTGCTCGACGTGCGCGGGATCGGCGAAGCGAAGCTCGCGGCGCTGCGCGACCTCGTCGTCGTCTGAGCGCCATGACGAACACCGACGACCACCGCGTGCATCGACGACCCCGATCGTTGAACGAGCTCGGCGTGGTGGCATTGGCCGCCAGCACCTGGGTCGGCTCGCTCCTGGCTCGCCCCCTCCCGCTCCTGGCGGTGATCGCCCTCGCCGCCGTCGCTTCCCTGTCGCGCCGGCCCTGGCTGCTCGTGGCGGCGGCCGGCCTGGTGGCGTCCGGGCTGGCGAGCCGGTCGCTGTCAGGACTCGACCCCGCCCGGCCCGGATCCTTCCGTCGCACCGTGACGCTCGTCGACGATCCGGTTCCCCGAGGGCCCCTGGTCACCGTGACCGGTCGAGCCGGTGGGCGCCGCTTCGAGCTCAGTGCCGCCGGTGCGGTGGCCGGCGTGTTGCGCGACCGGCTGGCCGGCGAACGCCTCGAGGTGACCGGCCGTGTCGGGTCCCTGCCCCGTGGCGCCGCATGGGCCCGCGTCCGCCACATCGTCGGTCGGGTCCAGGTCAGCTCGGCGACGCCCCGCCCGGGCGGGCCGATCCCGTACCGGGTCGCCAACCGGGTGCGCCGCTTGCTGGCGCGCGGCGCCCAACCCCTCCCACCGGTCGAGCGCTCGCTGTTCCTGGGCCTGGCCATCGGGGACGACCGCGACCAGCCGGCCGCCGTGGCCGACGACTTCCGAGCCACCGGCCTGTCCCACCTGCTGGCGGTGTCGGGCGAGAACGTGGCCTTCGTGCTGGCCATGGCGGGCCCGGCCCTCACGCGCCTGACACTCAGGTCGCGCTGGACGGTCACGGTCTCGCTCGTCGCCTTGTTCGCGACGATGACCCGGTTCGAACCCTCGGTGCTGCGCGCATCGGCCATGGCCGCCATCGCCGCCACCGCCTTCGCGACGGGTCGCCCGGCGTCAGCGCTGCGGGTGCTCTGCCTCGCCGTCACGGCCGTGCTCCTCATCGATCCTCTGCTGTCGGCGTCGGCCGGCTTCGCTCTGTCCGTCGCCGCCTCTGGCGGCATCGTCACGGCCGGCCGTGTGTTGCGGCGCTGGCTGCCCGGGCCCGCGTGGGTCGCCGAGCCGCTGGCCGTGACGCTCGGAGCCCAAGCCGGTGCGGCTCCGCTCATCGTGGCCCTCTTCGGCGGCGTGCCGGTCGTGTCGGTGCCCGCCAACCTGCTGGCCGAGCCGGCGGCGGCGGCCAGCGCGACGTACGGCATCCCGGCCGCGCTGGTCGGTGCTCTGGTCGGCTCCCCGATCGACCGGTGGTTGGCGGCGCCCACCGGGCTGCTCGTCGGCTTCGTCGCCACCGTGGGGCGCGTGGGGGCGCGACTGCCGCTGGGGGAGCTGACCGCCCGTGGCCTGATCGGTGTGGCTGCCGGGGCGGCGTTCGCGCTGGTCGGACGCCGCTCACGGGTCCGGCCGCCCCAGTGGCTCGGCCTCGCCGTGGTGGCGGGCGCACTCGCGGCCCCGGGCCTCGGCCTGAGGGCGCCGGCGCCGGGCCGGGCGGACCTCGTGGCCGGTGCGACGTTGTGGCGGGGCGGTGGGACGACGGTGCTGGTCGTGGACCGCACCGTCGCCGTCGACGACCTCCTGGCTGCGCTTCGCGCGCAGGGGGCGGGCGGTCTCGACCTCGTCGTGGCCGGCAGGGCGTCGCCCACGATGGCGGCGCTGCTCGAGGACGTGGCACGGCGCCACCGGATCATCCGAGCGTGGTGGCCGGCAGGTGACGGCCTGCCCCCGGGGCCCACCTGGGCGGCCGCTGCACCGCCACCCGGCTCCTCCTTGCAGATCGGCGGGCTCATCGTGGACCTCGACAGGCCGGCAGCCGGCCGGGTCGCGCTCACGGTCCGAGCGCTGGCTCCGGCATCGGCTCGCGCGCCGCCTTGACCGGGACGGTGCGTCGAGCGGCCCGTGTACCGTCGCCGTCGATGGTTGGTTCGAGCCGCGCCGCACCGCGCCGTGGCCATCGGCGCATCCAGGTGCTCGAGCGCCGACTGTCCCCGGTGTCTTGCATCGACGCGGCCGGCCGCGGCCGGGCGGCGTTGGCTGTCGCGTGCAGCGACGGCCTCGCCGCCCCCGTCGGTTCCGCCGAAGAGGCCCGTGCCGCGGCAGTCGCCGGAGTCGCCGGAGTGATCGTCGACGCCCGCGTGGCCCCGGCGCTCGCAGGTGTCGCGGCCGACCTCACGGCGTGCCTGGTCCTGGTCCGCCCGGATCAGCCGGGCGCATGCACGCCGCACGACGGCGCGCGGGGAGACAGCGATCCGCCCGCCCTCGATGGTGTCGACGTCCTTCGGCTCGTGCCGAGCCCACCTCCGGAGATGCCGGCAGACGAACCGTTCGCGGTCGAGCTGCCGGATGGGCTCGACGGCGGTGCGCTCCTGGGCGCGACCGTCCGGGCCGTGCAGGCGGGTGCCGGGGCCATCGTCACCTCCGACCCGCGGTCGGTGGGTCGAGCCGTCTTCGTGTGGGTGACCCTGGAGCGGCATCGCCCATCGGGCCCGCAAGCGGAGCGGAGGTAGGCGTGGGCTCGGTGCACCTGGTCAAGGGCGGTGACGACGTGCTCCGCGCGGAGGCGTTGTCCCGCCTGGTCGATCGGCTGGTCGGCGACGGCGACCGAGGCCTCCTGCTCGACGAGTTCGCCGGTCCCAACTACGAGCTCGCTTCGGTCGTGGACGCTGCCCAGACCCTGCCGTTCCTCACCGACCGGCGCGTCGTGGTGGCCCGCCACGCCGCCCGCTTCACCAACGCGGACGCGCTCGGCCCTCTGCTCGGCTACCTCGGCGCACCGGCGGAGACGACGGATCTCGTCGTCGTGTGGGAGCGCAGCCCCGAGCCCGGCGCTCGCATCGGGGCGGTCCCGCCGACGCTCACCAAGGCCCTCAAGGCGGTCGGCGCGGCCGTCCACGACGCCGAGCCGCCCGCGAAGGGACGCGACGCCTGGGTCGGTGAACGCTTCGCCGAGCACGGGCTCGCGCTCGACAGCCGGGCCCGATCGGGCATCGCCGAGCAGCTCGGAGACAGCAGCGGCGACGTGGTCGAACTGGCTCAGCGCCTGCTCGGGATCTTCGGCCCGGGAGCGTCGCTGACCCTGGACGACATCGAGCCCCACCTCGGCGCCGCCGGCGGAGTCCCCCCATGGGAGCTCACCGACGCCATCGACCGCGGCGACACAAAGCTCGCGCTCCACAAGCTGCATCGCATGCTGCATGGCGGCGGGCGCCACCCCTTGGTGCTGCTCGCGACCCTCCACAGCCACTACGCCCGGATGCTGCGGTTGGACGGCAGCGCGGTCCGGGGTGAGAAGGAGGCCGCTGCTCTGCTGGGACTGAAGGGCTCGTCGTTCCCGGCGCGCAAGGCCCTCGATCAAGCGACGCGCCTGGGAAGTCGAGGTGTGGCCCGCGCCATCGAGCTGCTGGCCGAAGCCGACCTCCAGCTTCGCGGCGCCCAAGCCTGGCCCGACGAGCTGGTGGCCGAGGTCCTCGTGGCCCGCCTCACCGCGCTGGGTCGGTCGGGGCGGCGCTGAGCGCGGTGCCGAACGCGCCGGCCGAAGCCTGAACACGCTGGCCCGACCACAGCGGTGTGCGCTTCGAACCCGGAACCTCGAACGGGGAGCCGAGCGACGGACCCGAGTGTCCCGGGGCGGCCGTTCGGTCCGAAGTGCGCTGGCTGCGACGATGCCGAGCCGGATGTGCCAGCTCGGTACGGATCAACCCTCGGTGGCGAGCTCGCCGATCCGGCGCATCAGACGCGACTTGCGCCGCGCGGCCTGGTTCTTGTGGATCACACCGTTCGAGGCGGCCTTGTCGATGCGCTTGATGGCGAGGCGCAGCGCCTGCTCGGCCGCTTCGGTGCCGTCCTCCGCGGCGCGCAGGGCCGTCTTCGTGCGGGTCCGCAGCTCCGCGCGCACGGACTTGTTACGCAGGCGGCGGACCTCGTTCTGGCGGTTGCGCTTGATCTGGCTCTTGATGTTGGCCACGGAGTCCTCAGGGGCACGAGGGGTTGATCGGGTGGGCGCCGGGGCGTCCTCACGGCCCGTCGAGGGTAACCGTGGCCCGCGCTGCGGCACAACACGAACCGTGGCCGGCCGGCGGTGACAGCAGCGGCCGGCGTTCCCCGGAGCCCGCGCGCCGGAGAGCGAGACGGGTCCGAGTCGGGCGCTGCGGAGCCGGACCCGGGTCCGGGCAACGTCACCGTGCCCGGACCCCCGGCTTGCGTGAGCGGCCGGCGCTTACGGGGCGGGCGTCGGGCTGAAGACGCTGATGCGCGTCGCCCAGTTCGCCAGCGCGCCGCGCGTGCGCGCGCAGGTCGGGTCGACCCGGTACTCGTTCAGGTTGCACGACTGGGCGATGAACTCCGATGCCGTGAACAGCCGTCCCGAGTAGACGGTGGCCGCCCCGTAGTCACCCCACCGGGGCCGGGTGGGATCAGGGGCGTTGAAGAACTGGTAGCCCGTGAAGCCGTCCTGGGGACCACGCCCGGCGGCGACGACGCGCGCCGTGGCCGGACCGTTGGTGCCCATGGGGGCGTAGCCGGCGCTCGGGAAGTTGTCGGGTCCCACGAGCGTGAAGGCCATGACGCCGACCCCCGAGGGCAGCATGGCGATCGCGGGGTACGTCAGGTTCGTCCCCGCGCGCGTCAGGTAGCCCTGGTTGGCCATCGACACGTTGGCCACCTTGTCGGCTGCGTTGACGATGAACCAGGCGATGCTGGCCTTCACCTCGCCGCTCACCTCGGCCGCCGTGTCCAGCGCTCCGTAGATCCGCCCGCGGCTGTACCAGACCTGCTGCATCCGCGTGTCGTTGGCGTCGAGCGACGGGAACGACTCGCGTGACGGTCCGATGCCCGGCAGGCACTCGATGGCGAGGCAGTCGCGCAGCGGGGTGGGGCCGTACTTCTGCTCGGCCAGCGGCGGGATGCTGTACGGGATCGAGCCGACCAGGACCCGAGCCAGGACCGGTGCCGGCGTCGTGGTGTCGAGCGTCGACGTGCGCGTCATCTTCCAGACGCCGATGTTGTTGGACGAGCCCGTGCCGAGCGCCTCCTCGGCGGCGGTGGAGCTCAAGAAGTACTCGGCGCCGCCGTTGTCGGTGGCGTAGTCACCAGGGCTCGACGTCGCCGGCCAGACGGTGAACCCGCCGACGTCGGACCGTAGGCGGAGGCTCTCGAACTGCACGACCCGCAACGTCGGAGCGAGCGAGGCCAGTTGCGCCTTCGACAGCGCGTAGATCTGCGCACCGTTGAAGCCGTTGCCGAAGCCGCCGGGCCCGCCGGTCAGCGGGTACTCGTTCGTCGTGATGTAGAAGCCGTAGCGGTCGGCGCCGATATGCGGGTAGTCGCCGAGGCACGGGCAGCTCATGTGACGAGGCGTCCCCTGCGTCCCGTCGTTCTGCACCGGGAGGCTGTAGATGCTCCAGGCGCCCAAGGGGTTGGCCGTGTTGCTCACCGCGATGTCGAGGTGGTTGGACCCGAGCAGCTCACCCGTCGCGGGATCGACGTCGAGCGTCAGGACCAGGAAGATGAACCGACGGTTCTCCGGGTCGTAGTAGCAGTTCGGGTCGGTGATGAACGGTCCCTGCTCGCCGGTCGTCCGGTTGATCTGAGCGGGGTAGCCGTAGAACGAGTTCAGGTCCGTCGGCGGCGTCAGCGGCGTGCTGTCCGCCTTGAAGATCTGCATCACGGTGTTCGTGCCCTCGACCACGTAACCGTTGCCGACGCACAGCGCCTGATCGGGCGGCTCGACCGAGAACTGGTTGCCGCCGTTGGCGAACCGCTGGTCGAACATCGTGAGACCGGTCCACGACTTGTCGACGGTGAGCGACGTGCTGCTCACCGCGGCCCTCGGCGCCGCAGCCGAAGGTGCAACGGCCGTGCCGGCCGTCGGTCGCGCCGACAGGGATCGGTTCGCCTTGCTCTCCGCGGCACCCTCACCGTCCCAGGTCTCCGGATCGGCGACGCCGCCTGCGGGCGGGGTGCCGACCTTCTGTCCGGTCGGGAACGGCCTCGCCGTGCGCTTCGTGATGTAGCGGATCCGGTTGGCCGCAGTGGTGGTGGCCGCCGAGGTGCCGGTCGATGCCGACGGCGGTGCCGGGCGAGCTTCTGCCGGGGCGACGGCGACGAGCGTGACGAGCGCGACGAATGCCGCAGCCGGGGCGCCCCACCGCCGGACGGGTCGGGACATGGCTTGCCTCCCGGGGACGGGGACCGGACGCTCCGGTCCGCTGGCGCGCCGGAACCTAACCCTTGTTCCGACGTCGTGCTCGGCTGAACGAAACCGTCAGCCTCGCGCCACCCCGCGGACCGCCACCCCGCGGACCGCCACCCCGCGGACCGCCACCCCGCGGACCGCCACCCCGCGGACCGCCACCCCGCGGACCGCCGACCGGCCGACCGCCACCCCGCCGCGCGCCGACTGCCAGGCCGCGGGCCCTCGCGCCGGCTCGCCGACGTCTCCGGCCTGCGCCGACTCGCCGCCGAGCGCCACCCGGCGCCGGACTCGCCGACCCACCTTCGCTCGGGGTCCCTTCTGGGTCGCTGTAGCGTCGTGCGGACCCATGGACCTGGCCCGCATCCGCAATCTCTCGGTCATCGCGCACATCGATCACGGCAAGACCACGCTCAGCGACCGGATCCTCGAGCTGTGCGCAGCCGTGGATCCGAGGGACATGCGGGCCCAGTACCTCGACTCGATGGACCTCGAGCGCGAGCGCGGGATCACGATCAAGCTCCAGTCCGTCTGCCTGTCGTGGAAGGACCACGTCCTCAACCTCATCGACACGCCTGGTCACGTCGACTTCGGCTACGAGGTGAGCCGTTCGCTCGCCGCGTGCGAGGGCGTCGTGCTCCTGGTCGACGCCGCGCAGGGCATCGAAGCCCAGACCCTGGCCAACTGCTACCTGGCCCTCGAGCACGACCTCGAGATCGTCGCCTGCCTCAACAAGATCGACCTGCCGGCGGCCGAACCCGAGCGCACGGCACGTGAGATCGAGAACGTGCTCGGCATCCCGGCCACCGACGTGCTGCGCATCTCCGCGAAGACCGGCGAGGGCGTCGCGGACCTGCTCGACGCCGTCGTGGCCCGCATCCCGGCCCCGACGGGCGACGCCGACGCTCCGCTCCAGGCCCTGATCTTCGACTCGCACTTCGACCAGTACCGCGGCGTGATCTCGTCCGTCCGGGTGATGAACGGCCATCTCCGCACCGGTGCGCGCCTGCGCTTCATGCAGGCCGGCGCCGTGCACGACGCCGACGAGGTCGGTGTGCGGGCCCCCGAGCCGACGCCGGTCGGATCGCTCGGACCGGGCGAGACCGGCTACCTCATCGCCGGCATCAAGGACGTCGCGGGAGCGCGCTCGGGGGAGACCGTCACGGACGCGAGCCGTCCCGCCGAGGCCGCGCTCGAGGGCTACCAGGACCCCAAGCCGATGGTGTTCTGCGGGCTCTATCCGGTCGACGGCGACGAGTTCCCGGAGCTGCGCGACGCGCTGGAGAAGCTGCGGCTGAACGACGCCTCGTTCACGTACGAACCCGAGACGTCCGGTGCGCTCGGCTTCGGGTTCCGCTGCGGGTTCCTCGGACTGCTCCACATGGAGATCATCCGCGAGCGCCTCGAGCGCGAGTTCGATCTGTCGCTCATCGCGACCGCGCCCTCCGTCGAGTACCTCGTGCGCACCACCAAGGGCACCACCCTCGAGGTCGACAACCCGTCGGCCATGCCGCCGCCGCAGGAGGTCGAGGCCATCGAGGAGCCGTGGCTGCACGTCACGATCCTCACGCCGACCGACTACACGGGCACGCTCATGGACCTGTGCCAGACGCGGCGCGGCGAGATGCACAAGCTCGAGTACCTGTCGCCCGAGCGGGTGGAGCTGCGCTACCGGCTGCCGCTGGCCGAGGTCGTCACCGACTTCTTCGACCAGCTCAAGAGCCGCAGCCAGGGCTATGCCAGCCTCGACTACGAACCCGCGGGCTACGCGGCCTCCCGGCTGGTCAAGGTGGACGTGCTTCTGAACGGCGTGCCGGTGGACGCGTTCAGCACCATCGTGCACCGCGACAAGGCCGATGCGTACGGGCGGCGCATGAGCGAGAAGCTGCGCGAGCTGATCCCGCGGCAGATGTTCGACGTTCCCATCCAGGCCGCCATCGGCGGCAAGGTCATCGCCCGCGAGACGGTCAAGGCCAAACGCAAGGACGTCCTGTCGAAGTGCTACGGCGGTGACATCACGCGCAAGCGCAAGCTGCTCGAGAAGCAGAAGGAGGGCAAGAAGCGGATGAAGAACATCGGTCGCGTCGAGGTTCCGCAGGAGGCCTTCATCTCCGCGCTGCGGCTGGACGACTGAGGTGCCGCCGCCGGTCGTCGCCCACCGTCGGAACCCCCACGGTCGACCGGCCGGCCGAGCTACTGGAGGTAGTGCTCGACGGTCTCCGGGGAGCGGGGCCGGGCCTCGTCGGGGTCCTCGTCGTACTGGCGCCTGGCCCGTCGCTGGCGCATGAGGTCCCAGCACTGGTCGAGGCGCGCCTCGAGATGGTCCAACCGCTCGCGCTCCTCGTCGGTCAGCGGCTCGCCCGACTGGTGACGCTCCCGCAGCGCGTGCTCCTCGGTGACCAGCTCGCCGATGCGGTCCATGATCTGGTGCTCGTCCACGTCGTTCCTCCTCGTTCCGGCATGCTTACCCCCGGCGTCCGTGGTGCGAACGGCGCGGCGCGGTAGCTCGTGCGGTGGGCGACGACCCGTGAACCTCGTGGCTGGCGCTGGCACTCGGTAGCATCGAGTGCCAGCAGGCGGCCGCCCGGCCGCCGCGACCGAGGCCCGACCCATGCTCGACGAACGCAAGGCGTCCATCCTCCGGGCGGTGGTGGAGGCGCACATCCGCACCGCCCAGCCCGTCGGCTCAGGCCACGTGGCGGGCGCGCCCGAGGTCCACGTCTCGTCGGCGACGGTCCGCAACGACATGGCGGTGCTGGAGCAGGAGGGCTACCTCGTCCAGCCGCACACGTCCGCGGGGCGCGTGCCCACCGAGAAGGGCTACCGCTGGTTCGTCGACTCGCTGGGCCGGCCGGCCACGCTCGACCGGGCCCACGCCCAGCAGGTCCGCGCGTTCTTCGACCGGGCCCACGGCGAGCTCGAGCGCATGCTGCACGACACGTCCCGGCTGTTGTCGGGCCTGACCGACTACGCGGCCGTGGTCGTCGGTCCGCAGGCGGAGGCGGCCCCGGTCCGCAGCGTCCAGCTCGTCGGCCTCGCCCCGCACGTGGTGCTCGTCGTGGCGGTGCTCGGCAACGGCGTGGTGGAGAAGCGCCAGCTGGAGCTGGCCGACGACCCCGGTGCCGCCCGGGTGGCTGCGGCCGGCGCGCACCTCGCCGCCCACTTGTGCGGTCAGGCCCTCGTCGCTCCCGTCGCCGTCCCGGCCTCGGGCGAGCCGGTCCTCGACGCTCTGGTGACGGCGGCGGTGGACGCCCTCACCGGCTCGGACGGCGGCGACGCCGACGTGTACATCGGCGGCACGTCCCGGATGGCCGCCGCCTTCGACGCCGTGGAGACGGTGCGCAGCGTCCTCGACCTGCTCGAGCAGCAGCTCGTCGTCGTATCGCTCCTGCGCGACGTCATGTCGCGTGGCCTGGAGGTGGCGATCGGGTCGGAGACCGGTGTGGCCAACCTGGCCGACTGCTCGCTCGTCGTCGCCCCCTACGAGGTCGACGGCGAGCCGGCCGGCACGATCGGCGTGCTCGGCCCGACGCGGATGAACTATCCCCAGGCGCTCGCCGCGGTGGCGGTGGTGAGCCGGCGGCTCTCGGACCGCCTCAGCGACGGATGAACGGAGAGAGCGTGGCCACCGACTACTACGAGCTGCTCGGCGTGCCGCGGGACGCTTCCCAGGACGAGCTGAAGAAGGCCTTCCGTCGCCTGGCCCGCCAGCTCCACCCCGACGCCAACCCCGACGATCCGCGGGCCGAGTCACGGTTCAAGGAGGTGGCGCTGGCCTACGAGGTGCTGTCCGACCCCGAGAAGCGGGCGCGCTACGACCGCTTCGGGCCGGACGGCGTCGGTGGTGCGGCAGCCGGAGCGGACGCGTTCGGCTTCGGGGGCCTGGGTGACATCTTCGACGCGTTCTTCGGCGGCGGGGCCGGCGGCGGCCGTGCCGGTCCGGGTGGGCCGCCACGGGGCCCGGACCTCGAGGTCACCGTCGACCTGGACTTCGAGCGGGCCGTGTTCGGAACGGAGGAGCCGGTCTCGGTGCGCACGGCCGTCCCGTGCGACACCTGCGACGCCAGCGGGGCCGAGCCGGGCACGTACCCCCAGACGTGTCCCGACTGCGGGGGAGCGGGCCAGGTGCGGCGGGTCCGGCAGTCGATCCTCGGCCAGATGGTGACGGCCCAGCCGTGCGCCCGCTGTGGCGCGACCGGCCAGATCATCGCTCGACCGTGCGGCGACTGCCGGGGCGAGGGTCGCCGCATCGAGGAGCGCCAGTACACGGTCGACGTGCCGGCCGGCGTCGACAGCGGTTCGACGCTGCGCATCGGCGGCCTCGGTGCCGCGGGCGTCCGGGGCGGACCTCCGGGTGACCTCTACGTCCACCTGCGAGTACGGCCCCATCCCGTCCTGCGCCGCGAGGGTGACGACCTCGTGCACGACCTGGCGCTGCCCTTCCCGCAGCTCGCACTGGGCGCCCGTCTCGACTACGAGACGCTCGACGGGTCCGAGGAGCTCGTCATCCCGCGCGGCACGCCGCCGGGCCACGTGGTGCGACTGCGGGGCCGCGGCGTCCCCCACGTCCGCGGTCGGGGCCGTGGCGACCTGCTGGTGCGGATCGGTGTCGACGTCCCGACGGACCTCGACGGTGCCCAGGAGGACCTGCTGCGCCGCTTCGCGGCGGCGCGGGGCGAGGCCGTCGACCCGCCGGACGCCGGGTTCATGTCGAAGCTCCGCTCGGCCTTCAAGTAGCCGGCGGCCGTGGCCGTCGATCCTCCCGCGCCGAGGGCCGCAGGCGACGCGACGGCTCGCGGCCCCGACGGCCGGGGCGGTCCGCACGTGTTCGTCGACGACCTCGACGACCCCCGGCTCCCGGGGTCGGACCTCGACCACCTGACCCGCTCACTGCGGCTGCGCGCCGGCGACGCGCTGACCGTGAGCGACGGCCGGGGTCGTTGGCGGCCGTGCCGCCTCGGATCGAGCGGGCATCCGGTGCCGGCCGGTGACATCGTCTCCGTCGCCCGCCCGGTGCCGGCGATCACGGTGGCGTTCGCGCCGGTGAAGGGCGATCGGCCCGAGTGGGCGGTACAGAAGCTCACCGAGATCGGTGTGGACCACGTCGGCCTGCTCAGCACGGCCCGCTCGGTGGTCCGCTGGGACGACGAGCGCGGGCCGCGCCACCTGGAGCGCCTCACCCGCGTCGCCCGCGAGGCCGCCATGCAGAGCCGGCAGGTGTGGTTGCCGACGGTCCACCCCCCGCAGCCGCTCGCCACCGCGGCGGCCCGGCCCGGGGTGGCCCTCGCCGACGCCCGCGGGGAGCCGCCATCGCTGAGCCACTGCACGCTGCTCGTCGGCCCAGAGGGCGGCTGGACCGACGAGGAGCGTGCGCTGGCGCCGGCCGTCGCCCTCGGACCGGGCGTCCTTCGGGCCGAGACCGCCGCCGTCGTCGGCGGAGCACTGCTGGCCGCCTTGCGCTCCGGCCTCGTCGCGGCGCACGACGCCCCATCCGGGACGAATCTCCCTGCTGCCACGTAGGGTGGTTGCCACCGGCATGCTCGTGACATATCGTGACCGCGGCAGAGCGTGATCCGGAGGGGATGGCGCGAAGCACGGGAGCGATGATGGTGAGCGAAGCGCGTGTGGAGGAAGGGCTGGATGAGGCCGACGTCGCCTACGGCAAGGTCGTGGGTGGGCGCCTGCGTGCGATCCGGCGCCAGAAGGGTCTTTCGCTGCAGGAGGCCGAAGAGGCCTCCGGGCAGGAGTTCAAGGCCTCGGTGCTGGGCGCCTACGAGCGCGGTGAGCGGGCCATCTCGGTGCCCCGCCTGCAGCGGCTCGCCCGCTTCTACAACGTCCCGGTCGACCAGCTCCTGCCTCGGCCGGAGACGAACGGCCGCTCGGGCGAGGGCGACGGGGTGCTGGACCTCACCCGGCCGCTACCTGCGCCGCCCCGCAAGGTCACCATCGACCTCACCCGGCTCGACGCTCTGCACGGAGCGGCCGCGGAGATGCTCGGCCGCTACCTCACGATGATCCAGGTCCAGCGGGGCGACTTCAACGGCCGCATGCTCACGATCCGCCGCGACGACCTCAGGGCCATCGCCTGCATCCTCGACACCACCGTCGACACGGCCACGGACCGGCTCGACGAGATGGGTCTCTGCCTGAGCCGCTGAGCCCGTTCGCTCGCGCCGCACTCGCGCCGCCCCGGGCGCGTCCCGGCACGGCGCGGTTCGGGCTGTACGTGCACGTGCCGTTCTGCCGTCGACGCTGCGACTACTGCGCGTTCGCCACGTGGACCGACCGAACCCACCTGGCCGACCGCTACCTCGCCGCCTGCCGGGGCCACGTCCGACGCGCGGTGGGCGACGGAGCCCTGCCCCGGGTGACGAGCGTGTTCGTCGGCGGTGGCACCCCGAGCCTCGTCGAACCCGCACCCCTGGCCGCAGTGTGGGCCGAGGCCGACCGCGACCCAGGCGCCGAGGTCACGGTCGAATGCAACCCCGACGACGTCACGCCGGCACTGACGCGCGCCTACGCGGACCTCGGCGTGACCCGCTTGTCGTTCGGCGTCCAGTCGATGGTGCCCTCGGTCCTGCGCTCGCTCGGACGGAGCCACGATCCCGATGCGGTGCGGCGCGCCGCCGAGGCCGCGCACGCGGCGGGACTCCCGTTCAACGTCGACGTCATCATGGGGGCCGCGGGCGAGACCCTCGCCGACTGGGAGCGCACGCTCGACGAGGTCGTCGCGCTCGGCCCCGTCCACGTGAGCGCCTACGGCCTGACCGTCGAGGCGGGGACGCCCCTCGCCGACGACCCGGCACGCCACCCCGACGAGGACCACCAGGCCGACGCCTACCTGCTGGCCGACGACCGCCTGGCCGCGGCCGGGTTCGCCTGGTACGAGATATCGAACTGGGCGTTGCCGGGGCACGAGTGCCGTCACAACCGCCTGTACTGGGACCAGGGCGAGTACCTCGGCGTCGGGTGCGCGGCCCACAGCCACCGGGCCGGTCGGCGGTACTGGAACGTCCGAACGCCGGAGCGTTACGTCGAGGCCGTCGAGAGCGATCGCCCGGTCGAGGCCGCGGGTGAGGACCTCGACGACGCGACGCGGGCGCTCGAGGCGCTGCAGTTGAGCGTGCGCACGGTCGAAGGCGTTCCTGCCGCCGCCTTCGACCGGCCCGATCGCGAGCTGCTGGCCGGCCTGCTCGAGCCGGCCGGTGAGGACCGGGTGCGGCTCAGCCGACGGGGCCGCCTGCTCGCCAACGAGGTGGCGTTGCGGCTGCGGCCGCCCGCCGAGGTTGCGGTCGGGCCGGCTCGCCGCCGAACCTGACCGGTCGTGCTCGATCCCGCCGACGTCCTGCGGCTCGACGAGGAGTGGGACGCCCACCTCCGCTCGGGTGATCCCCTTGCGTTCCCCGGCTACGCCGAGCGCCTCGCCGAGGCCCGCGGCGAGTCGCTGCGGACCGGTCGCAACCGCCACGCCGTCGTCGTCGAGGGGCGGTTCGAGGTGCTGGGAGGGTCGATGGGGGCGGTGCACGGCGAGAAGGTGGTGCGGGCCGTCGAGCGGGCCGTCGATCTGCGCCTGCCGCTGGTGTGCCTGACCCGCAGCGGAGGAGCCCGGATGCAAGAGGGCATGATCGCCCTGGTGCAGATGGGCCGCACCGCGGCTGCCATGGAGCGGCACCGCCGCGCCGGTCTGTTGAGCGTGGCCGTCCACCGCTCGCCGACGACGGGCGGCGTGCTGGCGTCGTACGGGTCGCTCTGCGACGTCCGGGCCGCCGAGGCCGGCGCCGTGATCGGCTTCGCCGGTCCCAGGGTGGTCGAGCAGACCACCGGTGCCCCCGTCGAGCGCTCGCACTCGGCGGCGTCGGCGCTGGCGGCGGGCCTTGTCGATGCCGTCGTCGCGCCGGGCGACGCGGCCCGCTGGGTGGCCGGAGCTCTCGGCCTGATCGACGTCCCGCTCACCGCGCCCGACCACCTCGGCGGCGGCCGAAGCGAGCGGGGCGACCGGGGCGACCTGGGCGGCACGGACGCCTCGTCCCAACCCGGCGTGGGCGCGGTCGGCGGCACGGGCGGGGGGCCGGCCGGCGGCGTCGGCGGCGGCTCGGCGTGGGCCGAGGTGCGCCGGGCACGGCGCCGCGACCGGCCGACGGGCATCGACCACGCCCGCGCCTGTTGCACGTCGTGGACCGAGCTGACCGGCGGTGATCCGGTGGTGCGGGTGGGGCTCGCGACCGTCGCGGGGCGCAGGACCGTCGTGTTGGCCACCGACCGCTACGCGGGCGACGGCCGTCCCCGTCCCGCCGGGTACCGCCTGGCCCGGCGCGGCATCGGCCTCGCCGAGCGCCTCGGTCTGCCGGTGGTGTCCTTCGTCGACACGCCGGGCGCCGACCCGTCGTCGGCGAGCGAGAACGACGGCCTGGCGCGCGAGATCGCCGAGACCTTCGCCGCCATGGCTGGGCTGGCGACCCCGAGCGTGGCGGTGTGCGTCGGCGAGGGCGGGTCGGGCGGAGCGCTGGCCCTGGCGTGGGCCGACGTGCTGCTCGTGCAGGACCACGCCGTCTTCTCGGTGATCGGTCCCGAAGGAGCCGCCGCCATCCTGGAGCGTGACGCGTCCAGGGCCCCGGAGGTCGCCGAGCTGCTCGCGCTCACGAGCGCGGATCTGGTGCGCCTCGGAGTGGCCGACGCGACGGTGGGGGACGGGGCGGACAACGTCCGCGAGGCCGTAGCCGGCGCGCTCGACACGGCCAGACCCGGTGGCCGCGCCCGGCGGGCCGACGCCGCCTCAGCCGCCTGGCTGCGGTGACGAGGCCGGATCGCCTCGTCCCGGAGGAGGAGGCGGAGCGGGCGGAAGCGTGAACACCTGGCCGGGATAGATCAGGTCGGGGTTGTCCCGGTCGACCAGCCGGGTCCGGTTGGCGTCGACGACGGCCTGCCAGTACGGCACGACCTCGGTCTCGCTCGGCGCGCGACCCCAGCGCTGCTCCAGCGTCGCCTCGGCGATGTGCCAGAGGTGATCACCCGGCTCGGCCGTCCACGTCGCCCGGGGCGCGCCGTGGGCCATCGACCCTGCGATCTCGCCCACGACCCGCATGGTGGCCGTGCCGTCGTCCGGCAACCGCTCGAGGACGACGGAGCCGCCGTCGGGTAGCCGCTCGAGGACCACGGCGCCGGGCGCGGCCAGGTCGGCGGCCCGCTCGGCGACCGCGGGAGACGGCGTGGCGCGGGTCGACCCGGACGCCGAGGTGACGACCAACGTGGCCGCCGAAGCGGTCAGGCCCACGCCGGCGATCCCGCCGAGCAGGCGGCGCACGGCCGGCACCGTGGCCAGGTCGGCGAGCCGCACGAGGGCCGGGACGCGGGTCGCTCGGGCCAGCACGCCCAGAACGGTCGTGGCGATCAGGTACCACGTGAGGACCACGGCCACCAGGCGCAGGAAGGCGAACGCGACCGTCATCGCGTCGCGGTCGCCGAGCCACCGCGACAGGCGTGGCCGGTCGAGCAACGGCGGGGTGGAGAGCGCGCCCGTGCCGAGCTGGGTCAGCGCCCACAGCACGGCCAGCAACGCCACGATCCAGCCCAGGGACAGCGCCAGCCGGCGCCACCACCGACCCCTGCTCGCTACGGAAGCCGCGGGCGGGCGCGCGCCTGAGGTCTGGCCCCCGGTCGCCGCCATGGCCGGTCGAGCCGCGTCGGGCCCGGCGGCGGAGGGCATCAGCGGCTCCGCCCCTTGCGGAGCGTCGTGGTGCGACCGTCGGCGTCGGTGACGGTGAGCGCCGGGCACGCCGCACCATCCGGAGCTGCGAACCCCCGGGCGCCCGCCACGACGGCGATCGCCGGCACGGTGAGGGCGACGGCGCGGGTGGCCCAGCGTGCGAAGACGAACACCTCGCCCGTGCTCGGGCGCACGACCGCGGGGGTGGCGGTCCCGTTGCAGTCCCAGTCGGCGACCTGCACCACGTCGCCCGGCCGGCCGACCCGGTACTCCAGCCCGTTGACGTCGATGCGCTCGCCCCGGATGACGTAGGGCTCGGCGCAGCCGTCGCCGTCAACGTCGGCCACCGCCGCGCCGCCCGCGGCCTCCCTCGCGGCGGCCCCCACGGCCTCCCCGCCCGTCGCGGCCTCCCCGCCCGTCGGGGCCGCCGGGCCCTCCTGGGTCGGTGGTGGGCATGGCCCTCGCCTGCCCGTCGAGGCCGCGCCACCGCCGTCCGGAGTGGCGTCCGAGCGGGGCGCCGGGGGGGACTCGGTCGGGCTGGTCGGGCCGGTGGCGCCGGTCGCGCCGGTCGCGCCGTTCGGGCTGGTCGGGCTGGTCGGGCCGGTCCCGTCCGTCCGCTCCAGCGCCGGGCTGGTCGGGCCGGTCCCGTCCGTCCGCTCCAGCGCCGGGCCGGTGCGGCCGCCGCCCGATGCCGATGGCGCCGTGCCGGGCGGGTGCGGTCGAGGTCGCAGGGGCGCGACCGCGACGAGGGCAGCCAGGATGGCCACGGCACCGGCGAGGAGCGGGAGGGATCGGGGGATGCGCTCGGCCAGCTCCAGCCGGCGCCGGCGGGCGGCTCGGTCGGCGGGACCGGGAAGCTCTGCGGGGATCCGGCCGGCACGCGCCTCGGTGTTCGTGCCGCCGGCGCCGGCCCCCGGCCGGGCGTCGGGGCTCGCCGCGGCCGGCGCGCGCCCCGGCTCGGGCACGACGGGGTCGGACGGTCCGCGCTCGGGCCCAACCGGCTCGTCGCGGGCGACGACCATGCGGATCAGCACGTCGGCCACACCGTCAGCTTCGGGCCGGCAGCGCGCGTCGGGGTGCCGGAGTCGCTCCGCCAAGCGGGCCAGCACACGCGACGACGGGTTGTCGGCCCGGGTGGCCGAGGCGGCGGCGAGCAGGTCGAGGAGACCGCCCAGCGCGGCCACGTCCGCCGCTCTCGCCTCCACCTCGGCCGGTCCCGCACCGCCGAGCCCGCACAGCACGGGCCGGGCGCCGAGCACCACGTGGTGGGCGGCGAGCCGCCGGTGGGTGAGCCCACGACGGTGCAGGTGCGCGAGGCCGTCGGCGAGGTCCGCGGCCAGGCGCAGCGCCGCGTCGGCGCTCAGCGGTCCCACGTCGGCCAACGTGGACGAGCCCGCCCACTCGAGGTCCAGAACAGCCGGTCGCTCCCCTCCCTCCGTGCCCGGCTGGTGCGCGACGAGGCGCGCGACGCACGGGTGGTGCAGAGCCCGCAGCACCGACGCCTCCCGGCGCAACCGCTCGCGCCCGCGCTCCGAGTGGCTCGTCTTGCGCACCACCGGGCGCCCGGCCGCGTCGACGGTGACCTCGAGGGTCACGTCGGCGGCGGTCCGGCTGGCGGGCACGGGCAGCGGCCTACCCGTGACCGCACGCTCGGACACGCCCACTCGCCGGTAGGGGGCCGCCTCCCCGGGCGGACGCGACCTGCGCTCGGGCTCAGCCGGGCGTGAGGTCCGCGGTCGCCGTGGCCGTGACCGTCATCGCGCCAGCGGCTCCGGGCACGCCTCTGGCGAAGATCAGCTCGACCCGCTGCTGCACGCGCACCTCGAGCTGGCGCTCGCCCACCCGCCGGACCTCGGGCGGACCGGTGGTGCGGATACCTCGCCGGGCCAGCGAGGCGGCCACGACCCGGCGCAGCTCCGCCTCGTCGAGCACGATCGTCCCGGTCCGGAAGAACGTGTCCTGGTCGACCGAGGCGCCGGCCGCGTCGTTGGCCGCCCCCTGGGCTGCAGCCACGAGCTCGCGCTGCGCCTCGTAGACGACCGTGAAGTCCAAGGCGATGGCGCCGAGGATCACGACCACCAGCACCGCGGCGGGCATGAGCATGAGCACGCTGCCCCGCGCGCGGGCGCCCGTGCGGATGCCGGTGCCGGTGGCGATGGCGGTGCGGCTGCTCGGGGTGCTCGGCGCGCTCGGCGCTGTCGGCGCTCTCGGGGCGCTCGGCGCTATCGGCGCGCTCGGCGCTATCGGCGCGCTCGGCGCCTCGCGCTCGGGACGCGTGGTCCGTCGGCGGTGGGCCACGCACAGCCGGCAGTGCGGGGCGCCTTGCCGGGCGCAGCTAGTAGCAGGCACGGCGCTCCACCTCCAGCCCGCTGCGCAGCGGGTCGACGATCTCGGTCTGGCGCCCGTGGACGACATAGGTGCCGCCCGTGCCGCCGATCACCGGGAGGCGGATGGTGGCGACGCGCAGGTCCGCGTCGACGGTCACCGCGTTGCAGCGGAAGAAGGCCGAGTCGTCGGGCAGGCCGAGCCGGAGGCGAGCCGGATCGCGCCGCATGTTGCGCACGACCTCCTCCGCCGCGGATCGAGCCGCTCCCCGCCCTGCCGCCGCGCTCGGCGCCTCGACGTAGGCGCGCGCCGCCTCCCGGGCCGCGGCCGACGCGGTGAGCTTGCCGTCGACGACGGCCCAGCCGTTGAGCACCAGAAGGCTGCCGATCACGAAGATCAACACGCCGAAGGGCAGCGCCTCGAAGCCGCCGGCCACGCCGCGCTGGTCGCAGCGGCGCAGCGGCGCCGGCGCCCTGCGAACCGCCGTCTCAACCGGCCCGCCCGGCGGGTGGTGCGACCAGCGCCTCATCGGAGTCGCTCCACCCGCACGGTCACGGTGCGGTCGATCGTGGTGAACGGCAGGACCGTCTTGAAGAAGAGGATGACGCTCGGGTTCTCGGCTCGCACCCGCAGGCGCACGGCGTCCGCGTCGGTGCCGGACCAGTCGAACACCAGACGATCACGACCGTACGAGCCCATGCGCGCCCGCATGTCCGATTCAGCCCGCCGTTCCGCCGCGGCGACGGCGCCGGGGCTGTCGCGGTCCACCTGGTAGGCCGCGACCTGCCTGGCCGCGTCGTAGGCGTTGGCCGTGGTCACCGATGTCGCGTAGAGGTTCGTCAGGAGCTGGACGGCGAAGAACAGGAAGCCGAGGAACGCAGCGACGCCGAACGCCGCGCTGATCGAGCCGATCCCCGCAGCCCGTTCGTCGGGCGCGGCGATGCGCCGCGCGGGGGCGGTCAGGTCGCCGCCGGCCCTGCGGTGCGCGACCGGGCCCGGCACCGGCCGGGTCACCCGCCGATCGAGTTCACGTTCTGCGACGTCTTGTCTGAAGCGCTCTGGAAGATGCCCTTGAACGCCACCCACATCAGCGCGCCCAGGAAGGCCATGATCAGCACGGCGATGGCCGCGGAGATCACGCCTTCGCCCCGCTGGTCCGCAGCGAGGCGGCGAGCCGTCGCGGCGGTCGCGGCCGTCACGGATCGGATGGCGACGTAGCTACGGAGGCTGAGATCGTCGATGGTGTCGAGCAGCTGCTGCACGGTTCGTCCTTCGGCTCGGAGGTGGGGTCGGGTGGTCGGAGGCGGTGCGGCTATTGCCCGGTGAAGAGCCGCATGGCCTGGAGGAACGGGACGGCGAGGAAGATGACGCCCGGTACCAGCGTTGCCACCGTGACCGGGATCCACACCTGCTGGCCGCGACGCTCGATCCGCTCGACCAGCTCGCGCTGCACGTCGCGGCGGATGGCTCTGGCCTCCTCGGCCATGAGCCGCCCGAGGTCCGCGGCTTCCCGGTTGAGCGCCAGCACCTGCACCAGCCGGTCGACGGCGTCGACGCTTGCCAGCCGGCCCCATTCGCGCAGCGCGTCCACGTCGCTGAGGCCCTGGCGCATGCGCCAGACCACCCGGCGCAGGTCCTGACCGCAGGCACCGGAGCTGCGGGCGGCCACCCGGTTCAGCGCCGCGCCGAGCGAGAAGCCGGCCGACAGCAGCATGCCGAGCTGCTCGCTGACCACGGGCAGCTCGAGGAACAGGCGGCGCTGCCAGCGGGCGGAGGCGGCAGCCAGCTGCTGCTCCAGGACCAGGAAGGCGAGCAGGGGCGCGCCCAGGAGGAACAGCAGCCCCATCGCGAGCGGCAGGCCGAGCGCCACGGTGGCGAGGCCGGCCAGCCCGAACGACGCCACCGCCCACCCGAGCTGGCGCACGCGGAAGGCGGTGGGGTCGAGCGTCGAGTGCGTCCGTTCCAGGCGGGTGCCCACGTCCTCGCTGACGCCGAACAGGCGGCCGAGGTGCTCGCCGACGTTGCGCGACAGCGGTGCGACGACCTCGCGGAACGACTCGACCGACAGCAGCCCGACGCGCTCGCTGGTGGCCAGCCCGCCCGGTGTGTACGGACGGAGCCGCTCGGCGAGGGGACGCCGGGCGAACCAGCGTAGGTTCGACAGCACGAGCGTGGTGCCCGCCCACAGCACGACGCCCGAGAGCAGCAGCAGCCTCATTCGGCGAACACCCGCTCCTCCTCGGGGAGGCGCATGATCGCACCGGCCCAGAGCCAGCACAGCACGACCATGCCGATGCCCACGAGGATCGCAAGCTGACCGATGGGCTCCCGGTAGGCCGAGCGGCCGTTGCCGATGCTCATCCCGGCCAGCGCCATCCCGGCGGGAACGACGAGCACGAACCGGCGGGCGAAGCGCACACCTGCCTGCTTGGCGCGGGCGTCCTTGCGGCCCTGCACGTCTTGGATCCGGTCCTCGACGAGCGCCTCGAGACGGGCGTCGACGTCGGTGCCGCCCAGCTCGTGGGCCACGAGCAGCGTCTCGCACGTCGCGTCGGCCGTGGGGTCGGCCAGGCGGGCCTTGAGGACCCGGATGGTGCGGGCGAAGTCCGTGGAGATCAGCCACTCGCGGTGCGCGGCCTCGAAGGCCGACCGCATCTCCTCGGGGCCGCGCCGGCCCACCTCGAACAGCGCCTGGGGCACCGACCGCCCGAGCGATCCGGTGAGGATCCGGATCTCTTCGATCATGCGGGGCCACGACTCCTGGGCGAGGCCGCGACGGGTCCGGCGGCGCCTCCGGTAGCTGGCGAGGGGGAACGAGGCGGCGAAGAGGCCGAGGGCGAAGGATGGGACGATCGCGCCGAACACGACGTAGCCGCCGGCGAGGCCCAGCGCGAACAGGACGGCCACGACCGCGGCGAACTCGCCGGGACGGACGCCCTCCACGCCGGCCTGCACGAGCCACTCGTCGACGCTGCGGTGGCGGACGAGGGCGCGCGCACGGCGCGGGCCCGGCCCGACGCCGTCCCAGCCGAGCACGGCGCCGCTGTAGAGCAGGTGCACGCCGTAGGCGCCGACCAGCGCCAGCACGAGAGCGATCACTGGCGGCGAGCCCCTGCGCCGGCGCGGTCCCCGGTGGCCGCACCGTCTCGCCCCCCGCCGCTCGCCCCGACGCGGCGGCCGTGCTCCACGTCGAGCAGGTCGCGCACGTCGTAGCCGGCCTCGCCGAGCGGCCGCTCGCAGCGCACCGGAAGGTGCCCGGTCCAGGTGAGGGGCTGGTCGGACCGCTCGCGCCGGAACAGCTCGGTGATGGTGAAGTTCGTGGCGTCGGGCCCGGAGGTGAGGTCTTCGACGGCGACGACCTCGGTGACCCGGGGCCCGTCGGGTGTGCGCGTGCAGTGGACGACGATGTCGATGGCCTCGCTCACGAGGTTGTTGAGGGCCGAGAGCGGAAGGTCGTTGTCGGAGAGCTGGCAGATGAAGCGCAGGCGGGTGAGCGCCTGGCGGGCGCTGCCGGCGTGGATCGTGGTGAAGCCCTTCACGCCCGACGACAGGGTCAACAGCAGTGGGAGGGCTTCGCGATCGCGGACCTCGCCGACGATGGCGACGTCCGGTGCCATGCGCAGGAAGCCCGCCACGAGGCGCCGCAGGTCGACCGCCGGGCGATCGGTGCGTGCCGCCCGCGTCTGCATGCTGGCGACGGTGGGCACGGGGATGTCGGCCTCGAACACCTCCTCGGCGGTGACGACGCGCAGGCGCGGGTCGAGCTCGGCGCAGCAGCACGAGAGCATGGTGGTCTTGCCGGACCCGGGGGCGCCGGCGAACACGATCGAGAGCCGGGCCCGCACGCACGCCTTCAAGAACGCGGCGACCTGCGGCGAGAGCATGTCGCGGCCGACGAGCTGGTCGAGGTCGTGGAAGACCACACCGGTGAACTTGCGGATGTTGACCATCACGTGGCCGCCCTTGGCCACGTCCTGGTGGACGATGTGGAGGCGGGCGCCGTCGTCGAGCTGGGCGTCCTGCAGTCCCTCGGACGGATCGAGCTTGCGGTGCGCGCCGGCCGCGTCGTCGAGCACCTTGGTGAGGATCCGCACGACGTGCTCGTCGTCGTGGAAGACCTCGTCGTGGTAGCCGCTCGGCCCGCGGTGGCGCTTCACGAACACGGCGTCGGGGGCGTTGATCATCACCTCCCAGACGTCGTCGTCGCGCAGGAGCGGTTCGAGCGGGCCGTAGCCGGCGAGGTTGCGGAAGGCCCGGTCGACGACGAGCTCGGGGTCGGGCAGGTCGAACGCGTGGCGGCCGCGCTTGTAGTCGTCGGACCATTGGTCGACCGCTTCGCGTATGAGCTTGTGGAGCTGGCTGCGTCCCTCGGCGCCGTCGACGCTGATGGCGATGGCCTTGGCCCGCTCGAGGACGGTCTGCTCGATCTCCTGCAGTGGGTTGACGTCCCCGTTCACGACGGGGCCGCCTGCTCGGCCCAGGCACCGACCCGCCCCGGCACGATCGGCACGGGCGCGGCGACCGGCCGCGGCGGCGTTGCGCCGGCCCGCTCGATCACGGCTCCGACCGCCCGGGCCAGGGGAGTGGCCAGCGTCGACGGCAGGCGGGCACCGTCGCGATGGAGGTCGTCGAGGCCGCGGCGGTCGGCGAGGTGCACCGGGCCCACGACGGCGGGCGCACCACCCGCGCCCACCAGATCCGCCAGCGCACGGGTGAGCTCGGCGCGAGCCCGCTGGTTGCGCGGGGACCGGTTCACGACGGCCAGGATGCGACTGCCCTCGACACCGTGCTCGCGGAGCTCGTTGATCGTGCGCACGAGAGCGTGGAGCCCCTTCATCCCCGGGGCGCCGACCGCGACCACGGCCTCGGCGCGGGCCACGGCGGTGCGGGCCATGAGGTTGCGCTCCTCGACGTCGGTGGAGCCGCACTCGGCCTCGCCCTCGAGGTCCGCGTCGATGTCGGCCACCACCACCGAGAAGGTGCGCTGGAGGCCGTCGAGGGCGGCCTCGAACGCCCGTGGTCGCAGTGCGGCCCAGTCGCGGTGGCGGCGCAGACCGAGCAGCAGGCGGTAGTTGCGGTTCACGACCTCGAACGTGAGGCGCAGCACCTCTTCGGGAGTCGGGCGTCCGCCCCGATGGGCCTCGACGAGCTCCTGGACCCCCGGCACGATGTCGCGGGCGTCGTGGAGCATGGCCAGGTCGGCCTGGAGCCTCAGGTCGGCCAGCACGACCTGATGCGGCCCGCTGTCCTCCGCGAGTCCCTGGGCGAGCGCGACCGCGGCGGTCGAGGCGCCCGAGCCGCCTGATCCGGTCACGGCCACGAACCGGGCGCCGGCCGCCGGAGCCGCGCCCGAACCGGCCGGCTCGTCGGTGGGCAGCACCGTGCCGCCACCGATCATGCGAGCGTGCGCGCCGAGCACGTCGAGCAGCGCGGCGCGGTCGAACGCGGCGGGGACGACGGCGGCGGCCCCGAGGAGCGACCAGTCGGCGCGGGCCCGGCCGTCGTCGACCACCACGACGGCCACCTGCCGGGTCGAAGCGAGGTCGACGAGGTCGCGGTCCACGACCCCGGTTCCAGCGTCGATCAGCACCGCGGAGAAGGGCCGTCCCGACGCCAGGTTGGCCCGCAGCTCCTCGACCGAGATGCACTTGACGAACTCGACGGGGATCGCTCCGACGGTGGCCCAGCGGGCGACGTCGGTGAACCAGGGGGAACGGGCCCCCGCCAGCCCCAGCACGACGAACCGCTCGGCACCCATCAGCCGCCGCTCCCGCTGCGGCTCCGGCTGCTCGAAGGGGCCGTGGTGGTGGGCTCGGGGTAGCTGGCGCCCTGCGGCCCCGGGCGCGTGCCCGTCACTCGGGCGAGCACGATCGTGCCCGCCTTGATGGCGTTCACCACCTGGAGGCGGATCTTGGCATCGGGCACGGCCAGGACCACCTTGGTGCCGCTGCTCGACGGCGAGAGCGCTTCGCTCGCCTCGCTGATTCGCAGCACCCGGGCGTCCGACATGAGGCGCCGGGTCGTCGCACTCTCGTTGTCGCCGTAGGTGGCGTAGACCTCGACGCGGTCGCCGGCCACCAGCTCGCCCGAGACGGCGGCCGCCGCCGGCAGGTCGAGCTCGACGGTTGGCTGGGCGTCCCGGCCGACCGTGCCGATCGAGCCGGCTTGGACGAGGCCCCCCGACTGGACCGGGGCGAGGGTGACCGCGCCTTCGAGTGCCGAGACGTCGCGGAACGCGCCGCGGGCGACGTCGGCGGGGAGGTCGGCCGCGACCGTCCGGAGGTCGTCGGAGCCCAGGACCTGGCCGATGCGCAGGTCCCGGGCCGCCACCACGTACCGGGTGGTCGGGCCCTTCCCGGCGCCGCTCACCGCGGCGAAGATCCCGACCAGCGCGGCCGCCACGAGAAGGCCGCCGACGACGGGTCGGCTGCCGGGCAGGCCGCGGCGAGGGGTGACGGTGCGGGCAGAGTCGCCGTTGGACGAAGCGGGGGCGGTGGCGGTGGCGGGATCGAGCGGTCGGCGCGGCGGGGCGACCACGGGAGCTCCTGGCTGGGAGGGTGGGGCCCGGGTGACGTACCTCGCGGCCTGCCCGGTCAAACCTGACTACGACGGAGTAGGGGTGGTGTACCGCTCTGCCAGCGCGTGATGGGCCGAGCCGGCGGGGGCCATGGAGGGCCGGCTGGCCCTGAGAGGCGATGAGAGCCGGTGTAGGGTGCCGGTGATGAGCAGCAGCAGCAGCGCCTCCGGCGGCGCGTCGCCCCGGTGGTTGAGCACCGCCGAAGCCGCTCGCCGGCTCGGGATCACGGCACGCACCCTCTACCGGTTCATCGACGAGGGCCAGGTGCCCGCCTACCGGTTCGGCCGCGTCATCCGCTTGAAGGAGGACGAGGTCGACGCCTTCATCGAGTCATGCCGGATCGCGCCGGGCACGCTCGAGCACCTGTACCCCGAGACGCTCGGCGGGCGGGAGACCTGACGCGCTGATCGCGGGTGGTGCGGCGTCGCGTCCGCACGCGGCGAATCTCCGGGATCGCCCATCGTCGAGTTCACTCGTCCTCGATTCGGGCAAAGGACGACGGCCCTACCTGAATGGGTTCTGAGCACCCACCATCCCGGCGCCCTGCCTGCGGGCCGCCACCGACGAGGTGTCTACCTTCCTCACCCACCCCGGCGCCGGCCGGCTCTGCTTCGGCGGCAAGGGCCGACCCGAGCTCGGCACCGGCGTGCTCGAGCGGGTCATGCGGGAAATGAGGGCCACACCGACGTCGGCGTGTGCTGGTCCGTTCCCCGGCGTCGGAGCAGTCCTCATGGTCAACCCCCAACGCACGTACGCTCATGGCCCATCCTCACCGACCCGGTGTCCAACCAACCATCAGTAGCACGGTCAATCTCATCGCATGAGGTCAATGTCAACTTCGCCTCGCGACCGAACCTCAGACACACATCAACCACCAACTCGATCCGCGACAGCACCACCAACCAACCGCCGGCGACCCCGCCATGCGCTCTGAACCCGCCGACGCTGAGTGCGACCCAGCAAAGGCCCCATGAGCTGAAACGGTTCTGCCCTCCTCACGGCTCGGTCGATCCGACAATCAAAAGACCACGGCGCACGCAGGGGCAGCGGGGCCGACAAACCGGGGAGGCGAGCTTTCCAAGCCGCCGAATGATTCCGCCGGCCGCGATCCCTCCTCCAGCAACTCTCGCTCCGGCGCGTGCATCGAAGCGGCGTTGAGTGCCGCTCCCAGAACTCCCCCGGTTCCCAACATCCTTCTGCGCTTCCTTGATCTTCGTTGTGGCCTCGCTATAGCCGCGCTTGTCATAGGTCGCCCATTGGCCCAATTGCCAATAGCAGCCCTTTCGGTGTCGCCTAGTTCTGGCCGATGTGGCCCGCCATCATTGTTCGAGTAGTCGTCCACTGAACCGGGACCAGCGCCTGCGGCGCCCGGGCCGCAACCGGGGCCAGCTGCAGTAGGATCTGGCGGGTTTGGTTTCGGACCGGGCAAGTCTGTGTCGTCGCTCAGAGGGCTGGTGGTCAGGGCTCGGCGACGCGGATGTCGATGCGGAGGTCGGCGGCGATCTCGGCGAGGCGGGCGCCGACCAGGACGCGCACGGCCAGGTATTCGTCGATCACCAACACGACGGCGGCCGGTCAGTCGAGGTCGTCGTCGGTGTCGTGACCGCCGCCCAGGGCCGGGTCAGCGGCCGCGTCGGCGTCGAGCGCTGCCTGGAACTCGTCCATGAGATCGCCCGCAGTCATCCGCAGCAGCAGCTCGCGACCCTCGGGGGTGATGCGCGGATCCCCGGCTCGGCGCCGGCGGCGGCGTTCCTCGAGGGGCTCTTCGCCGATGGTCACGGGTTCCATTGTGCCTCCTGGTCGGGCCGCTCGGGCGCGGTCGCGTGGGTGCATCGGTGTGCAGGTTGCTGATCGGTCCGGGACGAACGGGACGGCAGCATCCGGCAGGTGCAAGTGCGTCCGAGTGCCATGGTCAGGTCCGCGGGACGGTCGGGGCGAGGGTGCAGCCCTCGGTCGCAATCGTGTTCGGCTCAGGTGGGGGTGCCTGCTGGGCATCCCCCTCCCCGGGGAGGCATCGCGTATGAGGAGTGACGATGCCCGAGCCGAGCAGGAAGTTCGATCCGGAGTTCCGCACGCGCGGTCAGGATCGTCAGGGAGACCGGTGATCGACATGGGCGCATCCGACCGAACAACAAGCTCGTCAAGCACGGACGCGCGACCTGTGCCCGACCCGGCCGGCTACGCCAGCATGAGCTCGGCCACCGCGGTGATGGGCACATACGCGGCGCCCGCGTCGCCGTCGAGGCGAACCGTCAGGACGTCGATGCCTGCGCTGCGAAGCTCGCCGGCGACGGCCTGGCCGTCGCGGGTGCCGAGGCGGATCCGCGGGCGTTCCGCCGCGAGCGCCAGCGCGGCCTCCGCGAACGTGACGTCGAGCGCGCGGGGACGGTCGCCCGGTCCCGGGCTGCGTCCCTTCGGGCGGACCGCCACCACGCCGTCGTAGCGGAGTAGCAGATCGGTGCCGTCGCCGGTGCGCAGGGCGAGGAAGTCGTCGGCGACGGCGCGCACCAGGCCACCGTGGCGCCGGCCCCCGGCGGTCTGCACGACGACCTCCTGCTCGCGCTCGGCCAGGTCGAGCAGGAGGCCGGCCAGGGTGGCCTCCTCCTGCGCCTGCTGGCGCAACCAGCGCTCGCGTGCCCGTGACTCGGCGGCGGCGTCGGCACGGGTGGCCGCCAGCCAGCGGTCGAGGTCCTCGACGATGTCACCAGTCGGCACGGCCGGCTGTTCTACCCGGCGATGCCGAGCCGCGCCGGCTGGTCGCCGGCTGGCCGGCCGGTGGGCGTCGGCCACGCGCCGGCCGGGCGGCCGGGCGGCCGGGCTTCCGGCCACCGCCCGGCCGTGAGCGGGAGGCCCCGCCGGCATCGACCCGGGGAAGCGCGCCCGGGTGCTCGGTAGGCTGGCGGCCCTACTCATCCGACGGACAGCAGCGTGGCGACGACCCAGGTCAAGATCAGCGTTCCCGGCAACCATCTCATGACCCCGCTGCTCGGCGCCCGCGACGAGCACCTGCGCGTCGTCGAGGAGGCCTTCCCCGGCACCCTCGTCCACGTCCGGGGCAATGAGGTGGTGGTCGACGGCGCGGAGGCCGACCGGGTGGGCCGGTTGGTCGAGGAGCTCGTCGTCCTCGTCGAGCGCGGCCAGCGCCTCGACCCCGAGGTGGTGCGCCGGACGATCGACATGGTGCGCGCCGACGAGTCACCTTCCGAGGTGCTCACGTCGGAGGTGTTGCGCTCGTTCCGCGGCCGGCCCGTGCGACCCAAATCGAGCGGCCAGAAGCGCTACGTCGACGCCATCGGCGCCAACGTGATCACCTTCGGCATCGGCCCGGCCGGCACGGGCAAGAGCTGGCTGGCCGTGGCCATGGCCGTCCAGGCGTTGCAGGCCAAGCAGGTCGACCGCATCATCCTGACCCGCCCGGCAGTCGAGGCGGGGGAGCGGCTGGGTTTCCTGCCCGGCGACCTCATGGCCAAGGTCGACCCGTACCTGCGCCCGTTGTACGACGCGCTGCACGACATCGTCGGCACCGACGGCGCGGCGCGGCTGCTCGAGCGCGGGGCGGTCGAGGTGGCGCCGCTCGCCTTCATGCGCGGCCGCACCCTGAACTCGTCGTTCGTCATCCTCGACGAGGCGCAGAACACGACCCCCGAGCAGATGAAGATGTTCCTCACCCGCATCGGGTTCGGCTCGCGTGCCGTCGTCACCGGCGACACCACGCAGGTCGACGTGCCAGGAGGGCGCTCGGGCCTGGCCGGCCTGGCCGAGGTGCTGGCCGGCATCGAGGGCCTCGAGTTCGTCCGCCTCACGAGCAAGGACGTCGTCCGGCACCGCATCGTGCAGGACATCGTCGACGCGTACGAGCGGGCGGCTGCGCCCGCGGATCGTTGAGGGCGCGCGCACCGTGCGACCGCCGATGAGGGAGGGGCCCGGGCCGTCGCGGCGGCGCCGGGTTCCCGACGAGGGCACGCTCGAGGTGTTCGTGGCCGACGAGCAGGCCGACGAACCGGTGGCGGTCGACCGCTGGGCCGGACTGGCCGAGCAGGTCCTCACCGAGTGCGGCGTGCGCGGCGACGCCGAGCTGTCGGTGCTGTTCGTCGACGAGCAGGCGATGGCCCGCCTGAACGAGCGCTTCATGGGGCAGGCCGGTCCCACCGACGTGCTCTCGTTCCCCATCGACGAGGACGTGGTGGAGGTGGGCCGCAGCCCCGACTCATCCACCGCGGGGCCGGACCGGCCGCCTCCCGAGGCGGGTGACGCGCCCGTGCTGCTCGGCGACGTCGTGATCTGCCCCGCCGTGGCGGCGCGCCAGGCTTCGGCGCACGCCGGTTCCTACGACGACGAGGTAGCGCTGCTCGTCGTGCACGGCGTGCTCCACGTCCTCGGCATGGACCATGGCGACGAGGGCGAGCGGGCCGCCATGCAGGCCCGCGAGCGGGATCTGCTCGCCCGCTTCCACGGACCGCTGGCCGGTGATCCGTGGGCCGAGCCCTAGGCCGGCGATGCCGTTCACTGCGGCCGTGATCGCCGCCGTGCGCTTCGGCGGGGCCGAGCTGGCGATGCTCGTCGCCCTCGCCGTCCTGCTGCTCCTGCTCGCGTCGCTCGGGCTGGCCGAGACCGCGCTGACCCGCATGAGCCGCCACCGCGCCGCCGCGCTGGCGGACGGTGGGAGCCGCCGGGCCCGGCGCCTGCAACGGCTCGTCGAGCATCCGGAGCGGTTCATCAACGCGCTCCTGCTGCTCGTGCTCGGTGCGCAGACTGCGCAGGCGGCCATCACGACGTTGCTCGCCGACCGCATGTTCGGCAGCGCCGGCGTGGTCGTGTCGCTGTTCGTCAACGTCGCCGTGGTGTTCGTGCTGACCGAGGCCGCCCCGAAGACCTGGGCCGTGCAGCACACCGACACGGCCGCCCTCGCCGTCGCGTCGCCGGTGGCCGCGCTGACCCGGCTGTGGCCGCTGCGGATGCTGTCGCGCGGCCTGATCGGGCTCACCAACGTGGTGCTCCCCGGGCGGGGCCTGCGCGAAGGGCCGTTCGTGTCCGAAGAGGAGCTGCTCGCCGTCGCCGCCGACGCGGTCGAGGCCGAGGCCATCGAGCACGAAGAGCGCGTCCTCATCAAGCAGATCATTGACTTCGGCGACACGATCGTCCGGGAGGTCATGGTGCCTCGCACCGACATGGTCACCGTGGGTTCCAACTTCCGGGTGGCCGACGTGATGGAGGTCGTGCTTCTGAACGGCTACAGCCGCCTTCCGGTCATGGGCCAGAGCATCGACGACATCGTCGGCGTCGCCCACGCCAAGGACCTCATGCGGGCCGAACGCGACGGGCGGGAGACCGAGCCGGTCTCCGCGTTCATGCGCCCTGCCCGCTACGTCCCCGAGACCAAGCGCGTGGCGGAGCTGCTGCGCGAGATGCAGGACGAGCGGTTCCACCTCGCGGTGGTGATCGACGAATACGGCGGCACCGCCGGCCTCGTCGCCCTCGAGGACCTGATCGAGGAGCTGGTCGGCGAGATCGTCGACGAGTACGACCGCGAGGACCCGCGTGTCGTGCCGCTGCCGGGCGGCGACCTGCGCGTCGACGCCCGCCTGTCCATCGACGACGCCAACGACGTGCTGGCCCGCCCGCTGCCCGAGGGGGAGTGGGACACGGTGGGCGGCCTGATGTTCTCCCGGCTCGGCAAGGTGGCCGCCGTGGGCGACGAGGTCGAGGTGCCGGGCCACCGATTGCGGGTCGAGCGGGTCCAGGGCCGCAGGATCATGCGCGTGCGCATCACCCCGGGATCCGACGACGGCGGCGCCGACGACGGCGACGACGACGAGGCCCGCCCGTGACCGGCCCCGCCGAAGGAGCACCGGGCGCGCCCACGCCGGACGCGCCTTCCCCGCCGGTCGCACCGTCCCCGCCGGTCGCGCCGTCCCTGCCGGTCGCACCGTCCCTGCCGGGCGCGCCCGCGCCGGCGCCGGGCGCGGATCACCCGCCGGGCCCGGACCCAGAGCCGTTCCGGTCAGGCTTCGTCACGCTCGTGGGCCGGCCCAACGTCGGCAAGTCCACGCTGTTGAACCGCATCCTCGGCACGAAGGTGAGCATCGTGTCGGACAAGCCCCAGACCACCCGCCATCAGATCCGCGGCGTGCTCCACCGCCCCGGCGCGCAGATCGTCTTCGTGGACACGCCGGGCATCCACAAGCCGCGCACGCTCCTCGGTGAGCGGCTGAACGCCACCGCGGAGCACGCACTCGGCGACGTGGACGTCGTGTGCCTCGTGCTCGATGCCACGCAACCGCTCGGCCGCGGGGATCGCTGGGTGGCGCAGCGCTGCCCGCCCGACGCCGTGGTCGTCGTCAACAAGGTCGACCGGGCGACGCGCAAGGAGGTGCTCGACCAGCTCGCCGCCGCCGCGGAGCTGGGGCGCAGCGAGTACTTCCCGGTGTCCGCTCGCACCGGCGAGGGCGTGGAACGGCTTGTCGACGGTCTCGTCGCTCGCCTGCCAGCGGGCCCGCAGTACTACCCCGAGGACATGGTGAGCGACGTGCCCGAGCCCGACCACGTGGCCGAGCTGGTGCGCGAGCAGCTCCTCGCGGTGATGCGCGAGGAGGTGCCGCACTCGATCACGACGCGGGTGTCGGAGTGGGAGTGGCCGCGCATCCGGGTGGAGATCCTCGTCGAGCGCGACTCGCAGAAGGGCATCGTCATCGGCCGGGGCGGTCTGGTGCTCAAGGAGGTCGGGACACGGGTGCGGGAGCAGCTTCCGAAGGGCGCCCACGTCGAGCTGTTCGTCAAGGTCGACCCCGAGTGGCAGCGGCGCGGCGCGGCTCTGGATCGGCTCGGCTTCGGCACCGCCGGCCGGGCCGGGAGCGACGTCGGCTAGCGCTCGGCCTGCGCTCACCTCGCGCTCGGCTCGCGCTCGGCTCGCGCTCGGCTCGCACGAGTCGAGGCCCGCGCTCAGCCCGTCGTGGCGCGGGCCCGCTCGTCGGCCTCGTGCAGCGACCGCAGCTCCGCCAGCGCCTCGGCCCGGTCGCGGGTGCGGCGCATCGGCGGCAGCGCCCGCACGATGTCCCAGCGGTAGGCGGCCTGGGTCGCCAGCCGCGGGTCGAGCACGGCGACCACGCCCCGATCGGTGGCGGTGCGGATCAGGCGCCCGGCCCCCTGCGCCAGCAGCGTCGCCGCGCGCGGCAGGTCGACGACGCGGAAGGCATCGCCTCGGGCGCGCTCCCGCCGGGCTTGCAGCAGCGGCTCGTCGGGCCGGGGGAACGGGATGCGGTCGATGGCGACCAGCGAGAGCGAAGCGCCGGGCACGTCGACCCCCTGCCAGAAGCCCATCGTGGCGAACAGCGACGTCTCAGGCTCGGCTCTGAACCGCGAGACCAGTGCCGGCTTCGGCAGCTCGCGCTGGGTGAGGATCGGCAGGTCGAGGCGCGCCCGGGCGGCCTCGGCCGCCGCCTCCATGGCCCGCCACGAGGTGAACAACGCCAGCGTCCGGCCGCCGGCGGCTCGGATGAGCTCCACGAGCTCCGCGTGCATCGCCGCCTCGTACGACTTCGCGCGTGGGTCGGGCAGGTCCGCCGCGCAGTACAGGAGGGCGTTCGCGGCGTAGTCGAAGGGACTGCCCACGTCGAGCACCTCGACGCCGGCGGGTGGCGCGCCGAGCCGCCCGGGCAGACCCGGGGCGATCGTGGCACTCGTGAGGACCACCGTGACGTGGGGCCACAGCGCGTCGGCCAGCGTGGCGGCCACGTCGACCGGAGCGACGCGCAGGCTGGCCGCATGGGCCGGTCCTTCGACCCACGCGACGTGCGTGCCGGGCACGTCGAGGCAGGCGTCGAGCTCGACGCTCAGCGCGCCGGTCTGGCGCTGGGCCCGGCGGGTGCGGCTGGCCACGTCGTCGCTGCGGTCGGTGGGCACGGCCCGCAGCGCGGCGTCGACCTCGGCGAGCAGCGAGCGGGCGGAGCCGAGCGCCTCACCGACGTCGTCCGGGTACGTGCCCCGGAGCCTCCGGCCGACGTGGTGTGCGAGCGCCGCGGCCAGCGCCGAGCCCGCGCCCTCGAGGCGGCCGAGGAGCGGCGCGTCGTCGACGATGGCACCCACGACCCGCCTGAGGTGGGCGAAGCGCCCGCCGCCGATCTCGACGCCGAAGGTGGCCGAGACGACCTCCTCGAGCTGGTGCGCCTCGTCGATCACCACCACGTCGTGGTCGGGGAGGATCGTGCGGCCGTTCTCCAGGTGCAGGCCGTAGAGGTGGGTGTTGACCACGACCACGTCGGCCTCCTGCGCCCGGGCCCTGGCCCGCTCGGCGAAGCACGCGCCACCGCTCGGGCAGCGGTCGGCCCCCGGACACTCCCGGCTGCCCACGCTCACCGCAGCCCAGGCGGTGGCCGACGGTTCGACGTCGAGCTCGGCACGGTCGCCGGTGGCGGTCGACGCCGCCCAGGACCGCAGGCGGCTCAGCTCGGCGGTCGGCGCCCGGCCGGCCAGGCCGTCGAGGGCGAGGGTGCCCTGCGACTCGCCGCGCCCGATCTCGGCGACCCGCTGCATGCAGACGTAGTTCGACCGGCCCTTGAGCACGGCCCAGCGCAGCGGCCGGCCCAGCGCGGTCTCGAGGAACGGCAGGTCGGTGCCGGCCAGCTGGTCCTGGAGCGCCTTCGTGGCCGTGGCGACGACGACGCGCCGGCCGGCGAGCGCGGCCGGCACGAGGTACGCGAGCGACTTGCCCGTTCCCGTGCCGGCCTGCACCACGAGGTGGCGCCGGTCGGCGATCGCCCGCGCCACCGCCGCGGTCATGTCCACCTGCCCCGGCCGTGGCTCGCCACCGCCCGCCAGCGCGGCGGTCACCGAGGCCAGCGTCCGCTGCGCGGCTGCGGCCGCTGCGGCCGCGGTCGGCGCCGTCACGGTGGCCGTCGCGGCCGCCGTCGCTCCGGGCCCTGTCGCGGGCACCGTCGCTCCAGGCTCTGTCGGCTCAGCGCGCGCCGGGTCCGCCACGCACGAACGCTACCGAAGCCCCGGTATGGTCCCGCGGTGCGCGTCGAGATCTGGTCCGACGTCGTCTGCCCGTGGTGCTACATCGGCAAGCGCCGCTTCGAACGGGCCGTGGCGCAGCTCCACGGCACCGTCGACGTCGAGGTCGAGTGGAAGCCGTTCCTGCTCGACCCGCACGCCGGCGCCACGCCCGAGCCGTTGCGCGAGGTGTACGCCCGCAAGTTCGGCGGGCGGGAGCGGGCCGACGCACTGCTGGCGCGGCTCACGGCCACGGCCGCGGCCGAGGGCCTCGAGTTCGACTTCGACGCCGGGCAGGTGCGGGTCACGACCATGCCGGCGCACCGCCTGCTCTGGCTGGCCGGCCGGGAGGGTGACCAGGGCGCGGTGGCCGAGGCCCTCTTCGCCGCGCACTTCGTCCACGGGCGCAGCGTGGCCGACCCCGGCACGCTCGTCGACGCGGGCGCTGCCGGTGGGCTGGCATCGAACCGGGTCCTGGCCCTGCTCGACGGGACCGAGGGCGACATCGAGGTGCGTGAGGATCTCGCCCGGGCCGAGGACCTGCTGATCACCGCGGTCCCCACCTTCGTGGTCGCCGGGCGCTGGCCCATCCCCGGTGCGCAGGACACGGCGACGTTCGAGCGGGTGCTCCGGCGCCTCGCCGAAGTCGAGGATCCCGGCGACCCCGGCGACCCCGGCGACCCCGGCGGCCCCGGTGACCCCGGTGAGCCCGGCGAGGAGGCCGACCCCGGCGACCTCGGCGAGGAGGCCGACCCCGGCGACCTCGGCGAGGAGGCCGACGCCGACGACCTCTCCCGCGGGGCCGCGGGCTGACGTCAGCTCGGCGCGGGGTCGGGTCCGGACGGCGCGACGACCGTGCCTCCCCGGCCGGCTTCCACGGGGACCTCCCCGGGCAGCCGCGGGGCCCGCACCTCGAGCGTCACGGACCCCTCGCGCCGTTCCCAGAGCACGACGTTGAGCGTGGACGAGTAGACGATCAGGCGCGAGAAGAACGCCAGCCACGTGAGGATGGCGAACACGACGCCGAGCGGCCCGTACAGCGAGGACGAGCTCGCCACGAGGCGCGGCACGTAGACGGTCCCGACCAGCTTGAGGATCTCGAAGCCGGCGGCGCCGAGCACGGCGCCGGGCACCATGGCCCGCCAGCCGGGGCGGCGGTCGCCGAGCACCCAGAACGTCCACAGGAACAGCCCCAGCTCGACGGCCAGACCGCCCGCGACCGCGAGTGCGGACAGCAGCAGCTTCGGCGCGGCGTCGGGCAGGAAGTTCAGCACGCCACCCAACGCCATGGCCCCGCCGAACAGCACGACCCCACCTGCGCACCAGACGATGCCGTCGAGGCGGGTGCGCAGGCCCGCGCCCGGACGCTGCCACGGAAGCCGCACACCCTGCGCGATCGCGTTGGTCACGCCGAGGCCCGACCACAGCAGGCCCGCCAGTCCCACGACGCTGGCGGCCTGGCGGCTGGCCATGGCGCGGCTGATGGCGTCGCGCACGGTCGACGCGGCCGAGCCGCTGAGCGACAGCGACCGCACGATCCGGTCCGGCACGTCGGGGTCGCCCGCGGCGAGGAAGCCGACGACGGCGATGGCCACGAGCGCCAGCGGGAACAGCGACACGAACGCGGTGACGGTGATGCTCGACGCCACCGGGCCGCCGTTGAGCTGACCGACCCGCTCCTGCACGTCGAGGGCTCGGCCCAGCCACGGCCATCGTCGCCCCAGGGCGCGGAGGCGCTCGGTCATGCGCCGCGCCCTACCCGGCCGCCGGTAGCGTCGGGCCCGGATGGCGCTGTACCGCGACTCGGGGATCGTGCTGCGCACGCACAAGCTCGGTGAGGCCGACCGCATCGTCACGTTCCTCACCGAGCACCACGGCAAGGTGCGCGCCGTCGCCAAAGGAGCGCGCAAGACCAAGAGCCGCTTCGGTGCCCGCCTCGAAGCACCGAGCCACGCGGCCCTCCAGCTCTACGGCGGCCGCAGCGATCTCGACATCGTCACGCAGGCGGAGACGATCGACCACTTCCGCCCCGTGCGGACCGATCTGGACCGCTTCGCACGCGCGGCGACGATGCTCGAAGCCGTCGACCAGATCACCCCCGAGCGCGAGCCCAACCGGCGCCTGTACGCCATGCTGCTCGGCGCGCTGCACTCGCTGAGCGAGCACGACAGTCCGGTGGTGGTGGCGGCGTTCTTCTGGAAGCTGCTCTCGGCCGAAGGTGTGGAGCCGGTCGTCGACGCCTGCGTGACCTGTGGCGAGGAAGCCGATTTGGTGGCCTTCGACCCGATCGAGGGCGGCGTCCTGTGCCGGGCGCACCGGCGGGGCGTGCCGATCGGCGCCGACGCGCTGGCCCTGCTCCGCGACGTGCTGGGTGGCCGGTTGCGCGCCGCGCTGGCCGTGCCCGCCTCCCCGGCCACCGCCGAGCTCGACCACCTCGCGGTGCACACCATGGAGCAGCACCTCGAACGCCGCCTCCGATCGGTGGGCCTGCTCGACCGCGGCTGAGCCGGTACGAGCGGGACGCCGACCCTCGGCGACCGGTCGGCAAGCCCGGATTCGGACGAAGGGACCACCGCTACGCTGCCTCGCCATGGCCGAGCCGACCGTCGACCCTGCGCTGTTCGACAAGATCGTCAACCTCTGCAAGCGCCGAGGCTTCGTGTTCCCGTCGGCCGAGATCTATGGCGGCTTTCGCTCGACCTACGACTACGGGCCGATCGGCGTCCTCATGCTGCGCAACGTGAAGGACCAGTGGTGGCGCTCGATGGTGCAGCTGCGCGACGACGTGGTGGGCATCGACGCCGCCATCCTGTCCCCGCCCGCGATCTGGGAGGCGTCCGGTCACCTGGCCACGTTCACCGACCCGCTCGTCGACTGCCGCCACTGCGGCGCCCGCCACCGCCAGGACAAGCTCGACGACCCCGACGTGTGCCCCACCTGCGGCACGCGGGGGACGTTCACGGAGCCACGGCAGTTCAACCTGATGTTCAAGACCCATGCCGGTCCTGTCGAGGACGAAGGGTCGGTTGCCTACCTGCGTCCCGAGACCGCCCAGGGCATCTTCGTGAACTTCTCGAACGTGGTGAACACGACCCGCAAGAAGCCGCCCTTCGGCATCGCCCAGATCGGCAAGTCGTTCCGCAACGAGATCACGCCCGGCAACTTCGTGTTCCGCACCCGCGAGTTCGAGCAGATGGAGATGGAGTACTTCGTGCCTCCGGACGAAGGTCCGCGCTGGTACGACTACTGGTGCGGGGAGCGGTTCCAGTGGTACGTCGACCTCGGCATGCCGGCCGAACGCCTCCGCCTGCGGGCGCACGAGCCCGACGAGCTGTCCCACTACTCGTCGGGCACGTCGGACATCGAGTTCCTCTTCCCCTGGGGGTGGGACGAGCTGGAGGGGATCGCCCAGCGCACCGACTTCGACCTGCGCCGCCACGCCGAGCACTCCGGTGAGCGGCTCGACTGGTTCGACCAGGCCTCCGGCGAGCGGTACCTGCCGCACGTGGTCGAACCGGCCGCCGGGGCGACCCGCACGATGATGGCGTTCCTCATGGCCGCCTACGACGAGGAGGAGGTGCGGGGCGAGACCCGGGTCGTGCTGCACCTGCACCCGCGGCTGGCGCCGTTCAAGGTGGCCGTGCTGCCGTTGTCCAAGAAGCCCGAGCTGACCGAACCGGCACGGGCGCTGGCGAGCGGTCTACGCCGGGCCTTCATGTGCGACTACGACGAGACGCAGGCGATCGGGCGCCGTTACCGGCGCCAGGACGAGCTCGGCACCCCGTTCTGCGTGACCTTCGACTTCGAGTCGGTCGACGACGGCAGGGTCACCGTGCGCGAGCGGGACTCGATGGACCAGGACCGCGTGGCCATCGACGAGGTCGAGTCGTACCTCCGGGAGCGCCTCGAGGTCTGAGCGGCCGCGTCGCGGCTTCGCCAGCCGGGCCTCGCGGGGTTCGCACGGCGCGGGTCGACGCGCTCAGGCGGCCCGTCGACCGCCCAGACCCGACTGACCCAGCGACTCGACCAGCGCATCGACCAGCCTGCCGAACGCCTTGTCGGCCCGGCGGGTGCTCAGCCGGTTGTGCGCTTCGCCGGGGTTGACCCACAGCTGGAGCTGTCCATGCTCCCGGTCGGTGATGGCATGGGCCTCGACCCGCATGTGCGGCTCGACGGCGCCGAGCAGCACGATCCCGAGCCGGCTGCCCCGCTGCGCGAGGAGCGTCGAAAGCCCGCCGCGCTCGACCGTGAACCCGGTTCGGTGCAGCACCTCCTCGAGGCAAGCCAGAGCGTGCTGAGGATCGCCGTCGAGCTCCAGCGTCACCGGTGGGGCGACATGGCGGGCTTCGAGTGACAGGGCCACGTTCCTTCTTTCGCCGCGATGACGGGTGAGCCCTTCCGCTACCCCCACCATGACAGAAGCGTGCGCGCGACAGGTGGCAATCGGCGCGCACTCGCGTGATGGATGCCGCCGTACGCTCACAGGGTGAACGGCTCCGAGGGACGCGGCACCGGCTCGGAGCCATCCCCGGGCGGCCCGCGCGGTGGGCGGCCCGGCGACCGGCCCGGTGGGCGGGCGCCCTGGGGCGCGGCCGTCGCGGGCGTCGCTGCGGCCGGGTTGGCGCTCGCCGCGACCGAGGTGGTCGGTGTGGCGTCGCCCGCCACGCCCACGCTCCTGCAGGTCGTGGGGAACTGGTTGGTCGAGCGGTTCGCGGGTTCGCTGCGCGACGTCGCGGTGCAGCTGTTCGGCACGAACGACAAGCGGGCGCTCGTCATCGGCACGGTCCTCGTGAGCCTCGCGCTCGGCGCGGCGGTCGGCCGCCTCGCGCTGCGGCGTCCCGCCGCGGGCCCGGTGGCGTTCTCGTTCGCCGCGGCGGCGGGCATCGCTGCCGGCCTCACCGACCCCATCGCCCGTGATCATCCGATCCCGGTCGTCGCCGCCGGCGTCGCCGGTGCCGTCGTCGGAGCCGTGGCGCTGCGGCTGCTGCTGGTGCGCGCGCTCGGCCCTTCGTCGGGCGCGAGGCGCGCACCGCTCGTCCGGCCGGGACCGTCAGGGGAGGCCGGGCCCGACGGCGGGACTGCGCCCGCGCGGGTGGCCCGCCGTCGGATGCTCACGTGGGCCGTGACGGCACTCGGCATCTCGGCCGGGTCCGCGTGGTTCGCCGGCGCGCTGCGCGGCCGCCGGGCGGCCGCCTCGGCCGCTCCGCCCGTCCCGCTGCCCGCCGCGGCCGACGTGGCCGCAGTGCCCGCAGGAAGCGCGCTCGACGCGGCCGTTCCCGGCATCACGCCGTTGATCACGTCGAACGCCGACTTCTACCGCATCGACACCGCGCTCGACGTGCCGCGCATCGCCGCCGACCGCTGGCGCCTGCGCATCACCGGTCTGGTCGAGCGCGAGGTCGAGCACACGTACCGCTCGCTGCTGGCCCGCGAGCTGGTGGAGGTGCCGATCACCATCCAGTGCGTGTCGAACGAGGTGGGCGGTGACCTGGTCGGCACGGCTCGCTGGCGCGGCGTGCCGCTGGCCGCCCTGCTCGACGAGGCCCGGCCCCGCCCCGATGCCACCCAGGTCGTGGGGGTGTCGGCCGACGGGTTCACGGCGGGGTTCCCCACCCGGGCCGTCACCGACGGGCGCCACGCGCTCGTCGCCGTCGGCATGAACGGCCGACCGCTGCCGGCCGTGCACGGCTTCCCGGCCCGCCTGGTCGTGGCCGGCCTGTACGGCTACGTGTCGGCCACCAAGTGGCTCACCGAGATCCGGCTCACCCGCCTCGAGGACTTCGACGGCTTCTGGATCCCGCGCGGCTGGGCCAAGGAGGGGCCGATCAAGACGGCGTCGCGCATCGACGTGCCCACCGGCTCGGATGCGGTGCGGGCCGGGAGGGTCGTCGTCGCCGGGGTGGCGTGGGCGCCGGCACGTGGCATCCGCGCCGTGCAGGTCCGCGTCGACCGGGGGCCGTGGCGCGACGCCGACGTCGCACCGGCTGCATCCGACGACCTGTGGGTGCAGTGGCGCTGGAGCTGGGACGCCACGCCGGGCACGCGGACGCTCCAGGTGCGAGCCGTCGACGGCACCGGCGCGCTCCAGGACGGCCGGGCCGCGCCTCCTGCTCCCGACGGCGCCACGGGCTGGCACACCCGCACCGTCACCGTGCGGCGCTGAGCCGGAGCTCTCGCGCGGGACCTGCCGGCCGCCACGGCGGCTCAGCCGAGGCCGACCGCGGCGCCGACCGAGCGGATGTCCTCCGGTGTGCCGAACGCGAACGAGAAGATCACCTCGTCGACGCCGGCCTCGGCGAACGGTGCGACCAGCTCGGCGAGCTCCTCGGGCTGGCCGATCGTGAAGCCGGCGGCTTCGGCCGCCGCCGGGTCGTCCGCCGATCGGAGCAGCTCGCGCATCGAGCGGGTGTGCTCCTCGGAGGTCGTGAGCAGCAGCGGCGTCATCCACGTGACGGACACCTCTCCGGGATCTCGCCCCACGTCGGCGCAGTGCCGGTGCAGGACGTCGATCTTGTGGCGGACGACGTCGATCGGTCCGGTGACGTTGCACGCGTCCGCCAGCTCCGCGACGAGCCGGAGGGTGCGCCGCTCGCCGCCGCCGCCGATCATGATCGGGATGCCGCCGGCCCGCACGGGTCGCGGCAGGTTCCGGGCCTCGGTGATGCGGTAGTGGCGGCCTTCGAAGGAGGCGCCGTCCTCGTCGAACATGGCCCGGCAGATGCGCACGGCCTCCTCCAGGCGGTCGAGGCGCTCGCCCGCCCCCGGGAAGTCCACGCCCAGCGCGGCGTGCTCGACGTCGTACCAGGCGGCGCCGATGCCCAGGATCGCCCGCCCGCGCGACATGACGTCGAGCGTCGTGACCGCCTTGGCCAGCAGCGCCGGGTTCCGGTACGTCACACCGGTGACGAGCGTGCCCAGCTGGACCCTCGAGGTGCGCGCCGCGAGCCCGCCGAGCAGCGTGTAGGCCTCGAGCATCGGCTGGTCGGGACCGCCGAGCGGGGGCAGCTGGAAGAAGTGGTCCATGACCCACAGCGACGAAAAGCCCGTTTCGTCGGCGGCTCCCGCGAGGGCGGCGACGTGGTCGAACAGCCCGTCGTCAGGCACGTCGTGGGTGAAGTTGGGCAGCTGGATCCCGAAGCGCGGCATGGCCCGAACCTAGGCCGCGCCCCGCTCCGCCGGGCACCCGTGCCGAGGTCGGTCGGTAGGGTGAGCCCGACCTGACGACCGAGCCGAGGGGAACGCCGTGCCCTACGTCTACGCGTTCGACCACAAGCACCGCCGGCCGCCGATGGAGCTCAAGGACCGCCTGGGCGGCAAGGGTGCGAACCTCGCCGAGATGACCTCGGTGCTCGGCTTGCCGGTGCCCCCCGGGTTCACGATCACGACCGACGCCTGCCGCGCCTACCGGGCCGGTGGTTGGCCGGACGGCCTCGACGGGGAGATCGAGCGGCACCTTGCTCGCCTGGAGAAGGCGATGGGGCGGCGCCTCGGGGATCCGGACGATCCGCTCCTCGTGAGCGTGCGGTCGGGTGCGAAGTTCTCGATGCCCGGGATGATGGACACCGTGCTCGACCTCGGCCTGAACGACGAATCGGTCGAGGGTCTGGCCGCGGCCACGGACGACGAGCGCTTCGCGTGGGACTCGTACCGCCGGTTCGTGGGCCTGTACGGGCGCATCGTGCTCGGCGTCGACGGCGACCGCTTCGAAGCGCCCCTGGAGGCCGGCAAGGAGCGGCTCGGCATCGAGGCCGACGCCGACATCCCGCCAGACGAGCTGCGCTCGCTCGTCGCCGACGCGAAGCAGGTCATCGAGGAGGTGGCCGGCCACCCGTTCCCGCAGGACCCGCGCGTGCAGCTGCGGGGCGCCATCGAAGCCGTGTTCGGGTCGTGGGACGCGCCGCGCGCCCGGGCCTACCGGCGCCGTGAGCACATCCCCGACGACCTCGGCACCGCGGTCAACGTGCAGGCGATGGTGTTCGGCAACCGCGATGACGAGTCGGGCACCGGGGTCGGCTTCACCCGCGACCCGGCCACCGGCCTGAAGGGTGAGTACGGCGACTTCCTCCTCAACGCGCAGGGCGAGGACGTCGTGGCGGGCATCCGGACCACCGAGCCGTTGTCCGGCCTGCGTGCCCGCTTCCCTGCGGTCCATCGCGAGCTGCTCGACATCTTCGCCCGCCTCGAGCACCACTACCGCGACATGTGCGACACCGAGTTCACCATCGAGCGCGGAAAGCTGTGGATGCTCCAGACCCGTGTCGGCAAGCGCACCGGCGCGGCGGCGCTGAAGATGGCCGTCGACATGACGCGCGACCTGAAGATCTCGCGCGACGAGGCGCTGCTGCGCATCACCGGCGACCACGTCGAGCAGGTGCTGCACCCGCAGCTGCACGGCGGAGGCGACCGGATCGTCGCCAAGGGACTCGCCGCCTCGCCGGGAGCCGCGGTCGGCAAGGCGGTGTTCTCCGCCGAGGCCGCGGTGGAGGCCGCGGGCCGGGGCGACAAGGTCGTGCTCGTGCGCAACGAGACCTCGCCCGAGGACGTCCACGGCATGCAGGTGGCCGAGGGCGTGCTCACGGCCCGAGGCGGGCTGGTCAGCCACGCCGCGGTCGTCGCTCGGGGGTGGGGCATACCGGCGGTCGTGGGCGTCGAAGCCATGCACATCGAGGGCACGTCGTTCACGGTCGACGACGTCACCGTCGAAGAGGGCGACGTCATCTCCATCGACGGCACCACCGGTGCGGTGGTCCTCGGGGCGGCGGAGCTGACCCAGCCGGAGCCGCCGGCCGAGCTCGACACGATCCTGCGGTGGGCCGACACGGCCCGCAAGGGGCGGCTCGGCGTGCGGGCCAACGCCGACAACGGTGAGGACGCCGCGCACGCCCGCCGGTTCGGCGCAGAGGGGATCGGCCTGTGCCGAACCGAGCACATGTTCCTGCGGGAGGACCGCCTGCCCGTGGTGCGCCGCATGATCCTCGCGTCGGGGGAGGACGGCGAGCGGGCCGCGCTCGAGGAGCTGGGACGGGTGCAGGAGGAGGACTTCGTCGAGGTGCTCGAGGCCATGGACGGGCTGCCCGTCACCGTGCGCCTGCTCGACCCTCCGCTCCACGAGTTCCTGCCGAGCACCGAGGAGCTCGCCCTCAAAGAGGCGCGCGGTGAGCGGCTGACGGGCGAGGAGCAGGCGCTGTTCGCGGCCGCCCGCGAGTGGGAGGAGGACAACCCCATGATCGGCACCCGCGGGGTGCGCCTCGGGGTGCTCAAGCCCGGCCTCTACGCCATGCAGGCCCGGGCCCTCGTCCGGGCCGCGATCCGTCGCGTCGAGGCGGGTGGCAAGCCGATCGTGGAGATCATGATCCCGCTCACCGTCACCCGCCCGGAGCTGGTGCTGGCGCGAAGCTGGGTCGAGGACGCCGTCGAGGGCGCGCTCGCCGAGGCCGAGGCCGGCGCCGGCTCCGGCTCCGGCTCCGGCGCGGGGGTGCGCCGGCGGCTGCGCATCGCCATCGGCACGATGATCGAGACGCCGCGCGCCGCGCTGTGTGCCGACGAGCTGGCCGAGGCGGCGGACTTCTTCTCGTTCGGCACCAACGACCTGACGCAGCTCACCTTCGGGTTCAGCCGCGACGACGTCGAGGGCCGGCTCATGGAGGCGTACCTCGCCGAGGGTCTCCTCGCCCGCAACCCGTTCGAGACGCTCGACGCGGCCGGTGTGGGACAGCTCGTCCACCTCGCCGCCACGCGGGGCCGGCGGGCCCGTCCCGACCTCAAGCTCGGCGTGTGCGGCGAGCACGGCGGCGACCCCGAGTCGGTGCAGCTGTTCCTCGAGGCCGGGCTCGACTACGTCTCCTGCTCGCCGTACCGCGTCCCGGTGGCCCGGCTGGCGGCCGGGCAGGCCGCGGTGCGCGCCGGCGCGCCCCGCCACTGAGTCCGTGCTGGCCCAGGCCTCCTCCGAGGCGGTGTCGCGCGCCGGTCGGTTCGCCTCCTTCGACGTGCAGCCGTGGCAGTGGGCGCTGTTCCTGGCCCTCGTGGCCGGCCTGCTCGTCGCCGACCTGCTCGTCGTCCACCGCGACGCGCGCCCCATCTCGTTTCGCGAGGCCGCCGTGGAGAGCGCCGTCTGGATCGGGCTGGGCCTGTCGTTCGCGCTGGTCGTGCTCTGGTGGCAGGGGGGCCAGGCGGCCGGCGAGTACGTGACCGGCTACCTCATCGAGGAGAGCCTGTCGATCGACAACGTGTTCGTGTGGGCGGTGATCCTCAGCTGGTTCGCGGTGCCGGCGGCGTACCAGTTCCGCACGCTGTTCTGGGGCATCTTCGGCGCGCTGGTGCTGCGAGCGGCGTTCATCTTCGCCGGCGTGGCCCTGATCAACCGCTTCGACGTCATGCTGCTGATCTTCGGCTTCGTGCTGATCTACTCGGCGTGGAAGATCGCGTTCGGTGCCGACGAGTCGGTGGACCCCGATCGCAGCCTCGCCCTGCGGGCGGTGCGCCGGGTCGTGCCCTCCACCACCAGCTACGACGGGCACAAGCTGTTCACCCGCGAGAACGCCCGCCGGGTCGCCACCCCGCTGTTCGCCGTGCTGATCATGATCGAGACCACCGATCTGGTGTTCGCGGTCGACTCGATCCCGGCCATCCTGGCCGTCGCCCGTGAGCAGTTCATCGTGTTCAGCTCGAACGCCTTCGCCATCCTCGGCCTGCGGTCGCTGTACTTCTGCGTGAACGGGATGCAGGACCGCTTCCGGTACCTCAACGTCGGTCTCGGCGTGGTGCTGGCCTTCGTCGGCGTGAAGATGCTGGGTGGCTTCTTCTTCGAGGAATGGTTCCGCGCCCACGTCCCGACCTGGTCGTCCCTCGCCGTGATCACCGCCGTGCTGGCGGTCACCGTCGCGCTGTCGCTGCGGGCCGACCGGCGCGACGAACAGGCCCGGGCCGCGGGTCACCCCCACGCGGACCCCGTCGACGGCCGGACCTGAGGGCGGGCGCGCGGTGGGCATCGTCGACGAGGACGTGGCACGGGTCCGCGACGCCACCGACTTCGTCGCGGTGGCGAGCCAGTTCGCGCAGCTCAAGCGGGTGGGCACCCGCTGGGTCGGGCTCTGCCCCTTCCATGGGGAGAAGACGCCGTCGCTGTCGATCAACGCGGACCAGAAGCTGTTCTACTGCTTCGGCTGCCAGGCCAAGGGCGACGTGATCACGTTCGTGCGCGACGTCGAGCACCTCGACTTCGTCGGTGCCGTCGAGTGGCTGGCCGCGAAGGCGGGCATCACGATCCGCTACACCGAGAGCGCGCAGGGCGAAGGGCGACGCGAGAGGGCGCGCCTCGTGGAGGCCATGGAGGCTGCGGTCGAGTGGTACCACCAGCGCCTGCTCACCGCGCCGGACGCCGGCCCGGCCCGGCGCTACCTGCGCGACCGCGGGTTCGACGGCGACATCGTGCGCCGGTACCGCCTCGGCTGGGCGCCCGACGAGTGGGACGCGCTGGCGCGGGCACTGCGCCTGCCCGACGCCGTCGGGGAGCCCACCGGGCTGGTCCGGGTGCGGCGCGGCCGGCAGGTCGACTTCTTCCGCCGCCGCATCCTGTTCCCGATCTTCGACGTGCAGGGTGCGCCGGTGTCGTTCGGCGGAAGGGTCCTGCCGGGTGGCGACCCTCCGAAGTACCTGAACACCGCCGAGACGAAGCTCTACACCAAGAGCAAGGTCCTCTACGGCCTCAACTGGTCCAAGGACGAGGTGGTCCGGGCCGACGAGGTGATCCTGTGCGAGGGCTACACCGACGTCATCGGGTTCGCGTCAGCCGGTCTTCCCCGAGCGGTCGCGCCGTGCGGGACCGCGCTCACCGAGGACCACGTGCGCCTGCTGCGCCGGTTCGCCAGCAAGGTCGTGCTCGCCTTCGACCCCGACGCCGCGGGCCGCACCGCGGCCGAGCGCTTCTACGCCTGGGAGCGGGCGCACGAGATCGAGGTGCGCGTCGCCGACCTGCCCGCCGGCCAGGACCCGGGCGAGCTCGCGCGCACCGACCCGGAGGCCCTGCGCCGGGCGGTGGTCGACGCACAGCCGTTCCTCGGCTTCCGCATCGAGCGCGTGCTCGCCGCCGCCGATCTGAGCGCCCCGGAGGGTCGGGCCCGTGCCGCGGAGTCGGCCATGGCGCTCATCGCGGAGCATCCGAGCGAGCTGGTGCGCGACCAGTACGTGATGCAGGTCGCGGACCGTTGCCGGGTCGACGCGGACCGGTTGCGCTCGGGCGCGGCCGGGCGCGGCGGGCCGTCGAAGCCGAGCCACAGGACGCACCCGCACCGCGGCGGCGCCGCGCCGGCGGCCCCCGAGCGGCGCCGGAGCCGACCGCGGGAGTCGAAGGAGGTGCTGGCGCTGCGCCTCGCCGTCGACGCCGTGGCCGGGCCCGCGATCGTGCCGCTGCTCCACGAGGTGCTCTTCCGCGACCCTCTCCACGGCGCCGCGCTGCGGGCCCTGCTGGAGTCGGGGGGCGACCTCAGGGCCGCGCTCGACGGCGCCGACCCGGAGGCCGCCGAGCTGCTGCAGCGCCTCGCGGTGGAGGAGCCGACCGGCGATCCTCGAGACCTGCGCAGGGCGCTGCTGCGCGACGCGGCCAACCGCTGCTGCGAGGAGCTGCGCCGCGAAGCCGTCGCCGCCGGTGACGCCCAGGGCTACGTCCCGGCCATCACCTGGCTCAAGGCCCAGATCGAGGCCATCAGCCCGGACGCCCGCCCCAGCCAGGCCGTCGAGGACCAGTTGCTAGCGTGGCTCGCCGACCGCGCCGAGGAGAAGGGATGACCGACCACCAGGCCAGCTCCGGAACCGAGCCCGGTGGAGCCTCGGCGGCCGACAAGCTCCTGCCCGAGCTCATCCGCGAGGGCCGCCGCTCGGGTGGCCGGCTGACCGACGAGCAGGTCTTCGAGCTGGTCGACATCGTCGACCCGGACGTGCAGGTGCCGTTGCTGCGCGAGCTCCTCGCCGAGCAGGGCATCACCCTCGTCACCGCGACGCCCTCCGATGCCGAGCTCGTCGACGTGCCCATGGCAGGGGCGCCGGACCCGGCGCCCCTGCCCTCGGCGCGCCTCGTGATCGACCGCTCGCCGGACGGTCCCGGATGGTCTCGTCGCGGCGACGGTGCGGCCGGCGAGCCGGGCGACGCCGCACCGGTCTCCGGCGGACTCGAGGGCGACGGCGACGACCTGGCCGATGCCGACGTGGCCGGTGCCGACGTGGCCGACGCGGCCCCGGCGGACGAAGCCGGCGCCGCGGCCGAGGCGAACAACGCGCACGAGGCGAACATCGCGGACGAGGCCGCTGACCGTGCCGCCGAGCGGGCCAGGCGCCGCCTGCTGGCCGCGCACTCGGCGACCGAACGCTCCGGTTCCGGTTCGGGCTCGGGCGCCGCCGCCGACCCCGTGCGCGTCTATTTGCGCGAGATCGGCCGCGTGCCGTTGCTCGACGCCGTGCAGGAGGTGCAGCTGGCACAGCGCATCGAAGCGGGCGTCGAGGCGGTGACCGCGCTGGAGCGGCACCGTGACGAGGGCACGCTCGCCGGTCTCGACTTCGCGTCGAAGCGGCTGCTCGAACGTGCCGCCAAGGATGGCCAGCAGGCCAAGCAGGAGCTGATCCAGGCCAACCTGCGGCTCGTCGTGTCGATCGCCAAGCGCTACCTCGGCCGGGGCATGCTCCTGCTCGATCTCATCCAGGAGGGCAACCTCGGGCTGATGCGGGCGGTCGACAAGTTCGACTACACCAAGGGCTTCAAGTTCTCGACCTACGCGACGTGGTGGATCCGCCAGGCCATCACCCGGGCCATCGCCGACCAGGCCCGCACCATCCGCATACCGGTGCACATGGTGGAGTCGATGAACAAGGTGCACCGGGTGCAGCGCCAGCTCATGCAGGACCTCGAGCGGGAGCCGACCATCGAGGAGCTGGCGGCCAAGGTGGACATGACGCCGGAACGCGTGCGGGAGATCATGCGGATCGCGCAGGACCCGCTCTCGCTCGACTCGCCGGTCGGCGAGACCGACGACTCGAACCTGTCCGACTTCATCGAGGACCAGCAGGCCGAGGCCCCGGACGAGAACGCCGCCCGGCTGATGTTGAGCTCCGCCGTGAAGGAGGCCTTGAGCGAGCTGAACGAGCGCGAGCAGCAGGTCGTGCGGCTGCGCTTCGGTCTGGAGGACGGCCAGGCGCGCACCCTCGAGGAGATCGGCAAGGAGTTCGGCGTGACGCGCGAACGCATCCGCCAGATCGAGTCCAAGACGCTCGCCAAGCTGCGCCACCCGCACCGCAGCCAGAAGCTGCGCGACTACCTCGAGGTCGACTGAACGGGCCGTCATCCGGCACTGCGCACCGGCTCGGGAGCCGGCCCGGCTGCTAACGTCCGAGCCTTCCATCCGGGGTAGCTCAACTGGCAGAGCAAACGGCTGTTAACCGTTAGGTTGTGGGTTCGAGTCCCACCCCCGGAGCGCCGGCCCGACCGCTCCGGCCTGCGAGCGGAACCCGCCAGCCGTCGAGCGCTCCCGGTCCTCAGCTCCCGGAGCCCGTCCCGCTCGCAGAGAACCCTCCGGCCCGGAGCCGGCGGCGCATCCGGCGGCTGCCGCGCACGACCAGCGCGACGAGGACCGCGGCCACCGTTGCCACGGCGAGGGCCACGACGAGCGGGCGGTCGGTGAGCGGCGTGGACGGCGAGCAGTCCGCGCGGACCCACACGGCGCTGTCGTCGGGCAGCGGGACCGGGCTGGTGAGCGCGCGGGCGCGCCCGCTCGCCCAGCTGTCGCCCGCCGATGCGATGGTGCGGACCTGGAGCGAACGGGCCGCGCACGGGCCGTCCAGCCGCAGCGCGATCTGCTCGACGTCCTTGGCCGCGGGACCGTCGCGGTAGCGGGCGAGGAAGACGTTCACGACGTCGCCGTCTCGCACGGCCCGCACCCAGCGCCCGTTCTCCTGCGAGGAACCGGTGGTGACGAGGCGGTTCCCGCGGGAGGCCGCCCACGTCGACAGCACCCACCACACCGGCTTGCGGCGGCCGTCGCCGAACACCGTGCCCGGGTCACTGGTGGCCTTGGGGTACGACACCGAGCGGTACCAGTTGGCCTGTGCCAGGCCCGCCTGCTCCATCTCGATGAGTCCGGCCAGCGCGAACGCCGCGCCGACGTTGTCCTCGTGACCCGGGTTGCGCCGGCCCTTCAGGCTCCACTCGTCGAGCACGAGCGGGAGGCGGGCGCCAGCGGGACCGGCCTGCGCCCGCACCGCGCTGGCGTCGCTGACGAGCTCTGCCGGATCCTTGGTGTAGGTGTGCCACGACAGGAACGCCGGGGGCACCCCCGCGCGCGTGGTGGCGTCGACGTAGGCGCGCACGAGCGGTCCCGGCCGGGACAGCGCCGGGCCGCCCACGACGAGCGGGAGGCCGGTCGATCTGGCCGCCGCCCGCACGGCGAGGTGGACCTGTACGGCGAGGTCCGTGAACCGCTGGGGCGTGTCGGACCAGAAGCGAGGGAGGTCCGGTTCGTTCCAGGCCTCGAAGCGCCGGACGCGTCCGGGACCCGTCGCGGCTGCGGTCGCCACGCGCTGCACCAGCGCCGCGAACGCGGCTGGGCGCGACGGTGCCATCGCGGACGGGCTGCAGGCGGCGGGCGGACCGGGCGGGAGGCGGCACGACGCAGCGCGCGACCGTCCGAGCCACGTGGGCATCGGGGCCAGTATCAGCTGGGGCTCGGCGCCCATGCGCCGCACCGTGCCGAGACGCTGCTGGAGGTCGTCGAGCCGGAGCTGGCCGGGGCCCGGCGCGATGCGGTCGAGTCGGGCCGTGACCCGCACGACGGGCGGACGCCACGGGTCGATGGCCGAGAGATCTCCGACGTTCCACGTCGTCGACGCCAGCGATGTCACGGCTGCGCCCGCGCGCCGTCCCAGCTCGACCACGACCTGGACCCGCGACGGGCTGGAACCCTGCCGCGGAGCCGGCGAAGCCGGCAACCCGGACCCCAGTGCCAGCACGACGGCAGCAGCACCGATCCCGCGGCGCCGCGCCGGTGGACGGCGGCCGCGAAGGCGTGCGGCCGTCGCTCTCATGACCCGGGGATGGTAGGGGGCGTCCGCGCGTGTGCCGGCGCGGGCGGCGGGAGCCCGGGTCGGGGGCGAGCCACGGAGGCGCGGGCGTCCAGCCCGGGTCGGGGGCGCCACGGAGGCGCCCAGCCCGGGTCGGGGGCGCCCCGGCGGCGCCGGGCCGGAGCGGTAACCTCGTCCGCGGCACTCCGGGCGGCGCATCGCCGCGTCGTCGCGCCGGCACTCGCCCGTCGCCCGCGGGCCCACCGGGTGGCCGCAGGTCCGTCTACGAAGGTCTCCCGCCCTTGCCCGCACCGTCACGGCCGAGCCCCCGACCGACCCGCCCGGCCCGTGCCACCCGCATCGGTGCACGAGTCCCGTCCGACGCCGCGGTACCGCGCGCCCCGACCGCCACTGCGGTGGTCATGCTCGGCGCGGTGGCGTCGACCGCCTTCTCGCGCTTCAACTCGCTGTCCCTGCTCGGCCTCGGCGTCGTCCTCGTCGTGACGGCCGCGCTGTTCCTGCGGTGGCTGCGTGTCGACGCCATCGGGCTCGCCATCGTGGCTCTCATCGCGTGGTGGCTGCTGAGCGGCGCGCTGGCCGGTTCGCTGCCCGATCGGCGCAACGTGGCGCTGTTCTTGTCCTCGGAGGGGCGGACGCTGTTCGCGTACCTGCCCCTGCTCGTGTTCGTCGTCGTGCGCACCGATCGTGTCGAGGCCGGAGTGGCGGTGGCGCTGGCCCGCCTCGCCGCCGCGCTGGGGGTCCTGCTCACCGCGGTGTGGGCGGTGGCGCGCCCGGCGCTGCTGTCCCCGAAAGGCGGCGGTCGTCTCTTCTTCGGCCTCACCTCGTCGCACCACGTCGCCGGCTTCCTCGGCGGCATGAGCGCGATCGTGCTGCTGTGCGCGTGGCTCGAGCGGAGGCGCCCGGTCGACCTCGCGCTGGCCGCCGGTGCGCTGGCCATCGTGGTGGCGTCGGGATCGCGGACGACGATGCTCGGACTGGTGGTCGTGCTGGCGTGGTCGGCGTGGGACAGCGGCCGCGCCGACACGCGCATCAAGCTCCTCGGGGTGCTCGTGGGCGGGGGGGTGCTGGTCTACGCGCTGGTGCCGCGCGTGTCGGGCACGCTCGACCGGGTTACCGACCCGAAGTTCGTCACGGAGATCAGCAGCTCGGCCAACGCCACGAGCGCGTCCGCGACCGCCACCGCCTCGCCGACCCGCGAGGATGCCGCCACCGCCAACGTCCTCAAGCGCTTCGGCGTGTGGAGCGTGGCGTTCGGTGACTTCGCGGCCAGCCCGTTCATCGGAGTCGGCACCTGGCGCTTGAACGACCTGAACACCCATCGCAGCGGCATCTCCGGCCTGGTCGTGCTCGAGCGGGGCGGCCAACGGGTCCACTCCGACTTCCAGGCCCACAACGTCATCCTCCAGCTGCTGTCCGAGAACGGCCTGCTCGGTCTCGGCCTGTTCCTCTTCCTCTGGCGGCGGATCTGGCGGCGGCTGCGCAACGTGCCCATACCGCCCGGCAGGGGCGACGTCTCCGCGCTGGCGCGCGCCGGTCCGGCGCTGGTGGTCTTCGCCGTCGGCGCCAGCCTCACCAGCAACGCCATCATGGTGCCCGGCTTCGCCGCGTCGCTCGCCGTCTTCATCGGCCCGCTCATCGCCTACCTGCCGGGGGACCCCGAGGCGGTCGCGGACGCGCAGCTGCCCCCGGCGGGGTCGCACCGGAGCGCCCGGAGCGCGCCGGCGGACACCGACGAGGGTGCCGCTTCGGCCAGAAGACCTCGGAGGGCCCGCAGGTGAGCGCGCCCCGGGTCGACGGCGCCGCGCCCCCGCGCCGTGAGCGGCCCGCGCGCGCTCCCAGGCGATGGGTCCGGCGCTCCGTCGTCGGGGTGTTGCTCGTCGTCGTGCTCGGTGGCGCCTTCGCCGCGCTCCAGCTGGCCCGCGCCGCGTCGTCGCTGCGGGAGGCGTCGAGCGGGTTGCGGCGCGCCCGAGTGGTCGTCCTCGGGGGCGACGTGCAGAGCGCACGGGTGCAGATCCGAGAGGCCGGCGACCGTTTCGCGATGGCCCGCAAGGATCTGGACGGACCGCTGATCGGGTTGGCGGCGCGGCTGCCTGCGATCGGCGGCAACGTCGAGCTCGCCCGGTCGCTGAGCCGTAGCGGGACGACGCTGGCGGCCGACGGCGACCGGTTGCTGGCCGCCGCCGACCCCGAGCGGCTGGCGCCCAGGCAGGGCCGCTTCCCCCTCGATCGCCTCCGGGGGCTGGCGGCCAACATGGTCGCCGTGCGCGCCGACGTGCGCCGGGCGAGCGGCGAGGCCGGCTCGGTCCGAGGTTGGCTGGTCGGCCCGGTGGGCTCGGCCCGCCGGCGCTTCACCACCGAGGCCGACGGCCTGGCCCGCGACCTCGCGAACGCCAGCGACGCGCTGGTCGTCGCCACACGGATGCTCGGCGAGACCCGCGCCCAGCGCCTCTTCCTGGCCGTCCAGAACCCGGCCGAGCGGCGTGGCACCGGCGGCATCATCGGCAACTGGGGCATCATCACCGCCGACCGCGGCAAGGTCGAGCTCACCAAGTTCGGCCGGGACACCGAGCTCAACCGGATGTCGGCCCGCCTGCCCCCCACCCCTCCTCCGCCCGGCACGAACCTCGACCTCGGGCCGCGCTACGACGGCAGCCGCGTCTGGCAGAACGTGAACCTCGACGTCGACTTCGCCGACGTGTCGTCCTACATCCTCGCCAGCTACCGGAGCGCGTCCGGCCAGCAGCTCGACGGCGTGGTGGGTGTCGACCCACTCGGGCTGGCCGCGCTCCTCGCGCTGAGCGGGCCCGTGCGGGTGCAGGGCCTGGACCGGCCGGTGAACGCGGCCAACGTCGTGGAGGTCACGCTGCTCTCCGCGTACTCGAAGCCCAAGCCCGAGCGGGTGGAGCTCCTGGGCCGGGTGGCCAAGGAGGTGTGGGCCAACCTGACCAACCCCAAGGCCCGCCTCACCCCCAAGGTGATCCGCGGCCTGGCCCGGGCCACGAGCGCCGGTCACCTCCGGGTGTGGTCCGCCAACCCCGCGGATGCACCGGTCCTCGATCGCCTCGGCGTGAGCGGTCACCTTGCCAAGCCCGCTGGCGACGGCCTGCTGGTCGTGTCCTCGAACGGAGCCGCCAACAAGGTCGACCTGTTCGTACGGCGCAGCATCCGCTACGAGGTGGAACTGCGCCCATCGGCCGACGGGCGCAGGGCGGCGGTGCGCGGGTCGATCACCATCGGCTTCCGCAACGACGCTCCGGCCACCGGGCTCCCGTCGTACGTCCTCGGGCCGGCCCCGTCGGATCCGGGGCTGTTCCCGGGGATGAGCCGGGCTCTCGTGCAGGTGCTCACCCCGCTCGGCGTGCGCACGATGCAGGTGGGGGGGACGGCCCGCACGTTCGAGTCGTCGGGGGTGCCGGGCTGGCTGGCCGCGGGCACGTCGATCGACGTTCCACCCAAGCGCTCGCTCGACCTGCGCCTGACCGTGGAGGGCACGGTGCCGCTGGACCGGGGCGCGTACCGCCTCGAGCTCCCGGTGCAGCCGGGCGTCAACCCCGACCAGATCGAGGTCCGCATCCGGGTGGTGGGCGGCCGGCTCGAGCCGCCGGGGCCGCTCGGACCCGGAGAGCAGGCCGCCTCGGCGGGGGACCGGACGTGGTCGTGGCGCGCGACGCTCGACCGGCCGCGCCGCATCGCCGTCGCCCTGAGGCCCGAGCGTTGACCCGCGCGGCCGGCCCGGGACGTAGACTCACGGTCCTGCGCCATCGATGCACGACACCGCCCCGGCCGGTGCCGGCGCGCACCCACCACGGAGCCTTCCTGTCATGAGCAACAACTGGAGCGACGTCGTCCTCCAGCGCGACCTGCGTGACTACATCCGCACGCTGCGGCGGCGCTGGCTGACCGTCGCGATGATGGTCGTGTTGTTCCTCGCGCTGGCCGGAGGGCTCGACGCCACGCGGCCCAGGGTCTACGCGGCCACCGCCCGGTTGCTCGTCGAGCGACCGCCGGGCAGCGCTCAGCTCGACACCGTCCCCGCGAACCGCCAGGACGCCGATCGGAACCTCCAGAACGAGATCGCCTTCCTCCAGTCGGGGGCGGTCAAGACCGCGGTCCGCCAGCGGCTGGGGTTCTCGCCCGACGTGACCGTCTCGGGCTCCACCGCCGCCGACGTGATCTCCGTGACGGCGCGCAGCCGCAAACCCGCCACCGCCGCCCTGATCGCCAACGTCTACGCCGACTCGTTCAGCGAGCAGCGCCGCCAGACGAAGCTCCAGGACTACCTCAAGTCGGCGGGGGCCCTCCAGAGCCAGATCGACGCCACCAACAAGGCGGCATCCGACATCACCGCCAAGCAGGCGGACCTGAACGGCCAGATCGCGGCAGTGAAGGCCAACCCCGCCCTCGATCCCGCGACGCGGGCAAGCCAGGTGGCGGCGATCGAGAACCTGCTGAAGGACTACAACGCGACGAACCAGTCGAAGCTCGCGGGGCTGCGCAGCGAGCTCCAGCTGCTGCAGGGCACCCAGCAGCAGTTCGTCGCGCAGGCCCAGCTCGTGCAGACCAGCGGGGCCCGGATCATCAGCGAGGCCACGCCGTCCACCGCTCCGGTCTCACCCAAGCCCGTGCGCGACCTCGCGCTGGCGGGGTTCCTCGGGCTGGCCGTCGGCGTGGTGCTGGCCTTCGTGCGCGACCACCTCGACGACTCGCTGCTGTCCCGGGACGACCTCGAGCGGGCCTCGGGCCTGCGCATCCTCGGCATGGTGCCTCGCCTCGACGGCGTGGCGCAGCGCCACCCGGTCACCATGCTCGATCCCCAGGCGCCCGCGTCGGAGGCCTTCCACTCGCTGCGCACCGCATTGCAGTTCATCTCCGTCGACCGGCAGCTCGAACGGGTGCTCATCACCAGCAGCCTGACCGGGGACGGAAAGACCACGACGGTGGCGAACCTCGCCGTGTCGCTCGCACGCACCGGCCGGCGGGTGATCTGCGTGGGGTGCGACCTGCGCCGCCCCGCGCTGCACGACCAGTTCGGCGTGCGCGACGACATCGGGTTCACCTCCGTCCTGCTCGGTGACGTGTCCCTGCAGGACGCGCTCCAGCCCGTGCCCGACGTCCGCAACCTCTGGGTGCTCGCATCCGGGCCGAAGCCTCCGAACCCTTCGGAGCTGCTGGCCACCAACGCCGCAGGGCGGCTGCTGCGCGAGCTGTCCGCCGAGGCCGACCTGGTGCTGATCGACAGCCCGCCGCTCCTGCCCGTGGCGGACGCTCAGGTGCTCACCGCCTACGTCGATGCCGTGGTGCTCGTGGCCAGCGTCGGCACGACGAACCGTCACGCCATCGCGCACGCGGCCGAGACCCTGGCCGAGATCGGCGCGCCGACCATCGGCACGATCCTCAACCGGGTCGACGACTTCTCCTCCTACGGCTACGGCTACGGGTACGGCGACTCGAAGCGCAAGGACGGCAGGTGGGGACGCAGTCGACGGCGACCGAGCCGCCGGCGTCGGCGCGCGGGCCGCGCCGGCGAGACTGGGACGATCGACGCCATCCCCGCCGAGCGCGAGCTGCCCGGCGACGAGTCCGCGGGCGGGCGCGAACCGGCCGCGGCCCCGGCGCGGGAGCCGGTGGGAGAGCGGGGTTGACCGGGGGCGCCGGCGGCTGGGTGACCGTCCGCTCGGCGCCGCCACACCGACCGGCGGGTGAGCGCGTGGCTCTCTGCCACGAGTGGACGATCCAGTACGCCGGCTCGGAGCGTGTCACCGCCGAGATCGCCAAGGTCATCGATCCCGACTCGTGCTACACGGCGGCAGTCGAGGGGGGCACCGAGCGCATCGTCTTCGGGGATCGTCGCATCGAGACGTGGTCCTTCGGGCTGCGGCCCAGGGTCCGGGACAACTGGCCGAAGCTCCTGCCGGTGCTGCCCCTGGCCTGGCGAGGCGTCGACCTCGGCGGTCATCGCCTGGTCGTGACCAGCTCGCACTCGTGCGTGAACGCGGTCCCGGCCTCGCCCGGGTCCATCCGCCTGTCGTACTCGCACACGCCCATGCGCTACGCCTGGTGCTGGCGGGAGGAGCTGCGCCGGGTTCCGCGCGCGCTGCAACCCGCGTGGCCGGCCGTGGCGGCGGCGCTGCGGAGGGCCGATCGGGGTTGGTCCGAGCGGGTCGACGCCTTCGCCTGCAACTCGGCGTTCGTGGCCGAGCGCATCGCCCGGTTCTACGGCCGCGAGGCGACGGTCGTGCCGCCGCCGGTCGACGTGGACGCCTTCACCCCGGGCGACGACCCCTCGCCGCGCGACGTGTTCGTGGTCGTCGGACGGTTGGTGTCGTACAAGCGGGTCGACGTCGCCATCCGGGCCGCGGCCCGGGCGGGGGTCGACCTCGTGGTCGTCGGCGACGGCATCGAGCGGTCTCGCCTGGAAGCGATGGCCGGGCCGAACGTCCGCTTCACGGGGGCGGTCGACCAGGAGGCGCTCCTCGGGTGGTACCGGCGGGCGCGGGCGCTGGTGATACCCGGGGTGGAGGACTTCGGGATCGGCCCGCTGGAAGCGCAGGCGTGCGGGACGCCGGTGCTGGCGCGAACGGAGGGAGGCACCTCCGAGACGGTGCTCGACGGCACCACCGGGCGCCTCGTGGCCGGTGAGGACGTCGAAGCCTGGGCCGACGCTCTGGCCTCGTTCGACTCCGCCCGCTACGCGCCGGCCGCCTGCCGCGACAACGCGCTGCGGTTCTCGCCGGACCGCTTCCGCTCCCGGTTCCGCGCCTTCGTCCGCCAGCACGCGCCCGACGTGGAGCTACCGGCCGAGGCGGAGCCGGCCGAGGCGGAGCCGGCCCCCGTTCCACCGATCTCGGGAGGAGCCGGCTACGAGGATCGCTCCATCCGGAACGACGCCTCGTTGTAGTGGGCCCGGGCCACGGGCTCGGTGATCTCGAAGATCCTGGCCCGGCGAGCGTGTGCGGTGCTGTCGAGGCGGGCGTCGAGCAGCCGGGCGCTGTCCCGGGCGAAGTCCTGGACCTTGCGGCCCCGGGCCTCGACCCGGTTGCCGCCGGATGTGAGGCGCTGAACCCGGCGCCGGACCCTGGCCGACCACGGCAGCCCGAGGTGCACGGCCACCGAGCGGAACCCCGCCACCGGGTCACGGCTGAGGTCCTCGTGGCGGACGACGACGACCCCCGGGGTGTGGGCCTCGCTGAGCATGACGCGGTTGAGCACCCGCCACAGCACCGCGGCCGCCTCCCAGTCCGTCTCCCAGTCCGCCCCGAGCACGTCGAGGTCGTCCCCCAGGTGGCGGGCCACGAGCTCCTCCTGGTCGCGGAGGGCGGCGAGCCAGTCCCGAGCGGGCCAGCCCAGCCGGTCGAAGCTGTGGACCACGGCAACGGGGTGCCGCAGGAGGACGGCGGCCCGGAAGCCGTGCTCGCGCACCAGGTAGCCGGTCAGCAGGCAGCCGACCGGATCCTTGACCAGCGCCGTGCGGTGCAGGGGGTTGACCTTGGCCCAGCGGAAGGTGAAGCGCCCTCGCGACCCGGCCAGGCGCTTGGCCCGAGCCTTCCAGGCGGAATCGCGTGCGTACACCGCCGTGCGGAAGCGGACGTCGTAGCGCTGGAGCGCCTCGACGAGCCGCCGCGCCTGCGGCTCCTCCGCGCTGTCGTTGTCCACCCACCAGTAGCGCCTCGTCACGCCCTCGATCCCGGCGTCGGGGTTGAACGGCTCGTGGAGGTAGTCGACCGACGCCGGCGTGGCCAGGACCTTGCCGGCGAACGTGGTTCCGCTGCGGGGGACGCCGGTCAGCAGTGCCCACCGGCGTGGCGGGGGGATCGGTGTCATGGGGCGACCGGGAGGTCGGCGACCAGCTCCGGCGCGGGGACGGCGTGGGGCTCGAGGGGGCGGTGCAGCACGATCAGCATGAGCGCGAACGACACGGAGTTGCGAACCGCGAGGGCGCCGGCGTAGGCGATGGCGCCGCCCCGGATCCCGTTCGACGGGGCGAGCACGACCAGCCCGACGAGCATGACCACCACCCCGGTGGCCGCGCTCGCCACCTCCCAGCGTTCGTAGCCGGTCATGGCCAGGAAGTCCGAGCACGGCCCCGTGACCGCGTTGACGAGCTGGCCCACGGCCATGATGACGAGCAGGCTCTTGCCGGCGGCGAAGCCGCTGCCGCCCAGGACGGCCAGCACGCGGCCCGGCACGGCGAGGAACACGGCGAGGAAGGGGAGGTAGCACAGCACCGACAGGACCACGGCCGTGGCGGCGTCGCGCCGGAGCCCTCGCCGGTCACCCCTGCTCGAGTGGCGGGCGAACCGGGGGGCGTACACGCTGCTGAGCGCGACGATGTTCAACGTCGCGACGGCCACGGCGCGGCCGGCCACGCCGAACACGCCGACGTCCCTGGCCCGAACGACGAATGGCAGGACGAGGAACGGCATCGTCCACAGGAGGATGTTCAGGGCGGTCAGCATCGTCAGATGGAACAGGCTGCGCCGGTCCAGCACGACCGCCGCGGCCGCGCGGCGGCGCTCGGCGACAGCCGGTCGACGGGCCCGCTCGGCCGGGTGGCCGCGGTCGACGAGGAGCAGCCACCCGGTGACCGGTACGGCCAGCAGCGTGGCCGCACCGAGCGCCACCCCGGCGCCGGCCGACAGGTGGCCGCCCGCGAGGCGGACCATCAGCACCACCACCACGAGCAGCACGCTGGCCAGGCTGAACTCGGCGAACAGCGACAGGTCGACGTGCCCGCGCGCCTTGAGCACGTCGGCCATGAGCCGGGTGGAGGCGAAGGCGACCGCGCCGACGAACGCCCACGCCGCGACCAGCGCCGCGTCGCCGTGCAGCAGCCCGACGGCGGCCGCCGCGGCCATCAGTGCGGCACCCACCATGCCGAAGCCCCCGCCCAGGAGGTTGACCGCGCGCCGGGCCCGCGCCACGAGCGCATCGGCTTCCGCGACGCGCCCCGCCGCCTCCATCGCCGCGGCGCGACGCAGGACGTAGGCCGGGAGCCCTGCCGCCAGCAGGTTGCCGCCGACCCGCGACCACGAGTTCCACACGAAGAACAGGCCGAGCCCGGCCGGGCCGACCGTGCGGCCCAGCACCCCGTTCTGCACGAGCGTGGTGAGCGAGCCCAGGCCCCGCATGGCCAGGGCCCGCCCGACGCGGAACAGACCCGGGCGGTCGCGGGGGCCCGGCCCGCGTGCCGCCCCGTCGGATGCGGAAGCCTCGGGCGAGACGTTCGAGTCGCCGTCCGGCGCGGCGACTCCGGTCACGCCAGGTCCCAGCGGCCCGCCACGTCGATGCCCACGAGATCGGTCAGGCCGCGGACCTCGGCGGCGAGCTCTGCGTCGACCCGCCGCAGCACCGCGGGTTCGGCGACCGGACGGTCTTCGCCGAACCGCCGGTACAGCGACCGTTGGACCACCGCGGCTCTCTTGACCCGGCCCACGACTCCCGGAAGGCCCAGCGCCCGCGCGCCGAGAGCGGCGCGCTTCGCGTTGCGAGCCACGAACGCGACGCGCGGCCGGGAGGCGGGCAGCGACGCGCTGCGGAGCTCGCCGGGCAGCGCGAACCGGTCGATGCCGAGCCAGTCCGACAGGCCGTCGGCGAAGCCCTGCGGGTCGTCCACCAGGTCGTCGAACAACGCCACGCGGATGCGGTCCGCCCCGAAGCGCTCGACGTACGGTCGCAGGTGGCTGGTGTAGCGGCCGTGGTCGATCAGCTCGTCGACGTCGCGCAAGGCGGCCTCGAAGGTGCCCGTGTAGAGGTTGTGCTTGCGCATGTGCAGGTAGGACGAGAAGGCCCGCTCCCCGGGACGGCGCAACGTGACCATGAGCCGGACGCCCGGCAGGTCGTGCGCGATCCGTTCAGCAGCCGCAGGGGAGAACAGGTAGTCGTGGCAGACCTCGGCGACAACCGGCGCACCAGCCGGATCGCCGATCCGGTGCCGGTACCAGTCGAGGCCGCGGTCGTAGTACCGGTCGAAGAAGAAGACGTCCTTGGCCGGCGCCACATGGACACCAGGGTGGGCGTCGAGCACGTCGGCCAGCCACGTGGATCCGGCCTTGTCGGGCCCGATGTACAAGAAGTTCGGGAGCGCTCCGTGGCCGGTGCGCTGGCCGGATCGAGTCACCCGAGCGCGGCCGCGCCCTCGATGTCGACCTGCTCGAGCGGCATGGCCCTGGTCGACGGGGCGCGAACCGGCTCCTGGCCGAGGGCCGGGGCGGGGTCGGGGAGGGTGCGGGCGACCGCCCGCACCGCGGCGCGCTCGTCGCCGGCCACGAAGCCGGAGCCCCACACCGCGGCGGGAACCTCGTCGAGGGCCACGCCCCTACCCGAGAGAGCCTGGGCTGCCGTTCTCCAGAGGATCCACAGGTCCATGCGAACGCTCCCGCCGACCAAGTAGGCGAGATCGTACTCGGGTCGGCTGCTCACGGCGTCGTCGGTGTGGGCCCCGACCTGCCACAGGCCGGTGCAGCCCTGGCGGACCAGCTCCCGTGACCACTCCCAGCCGGCGTCCGCCACCTCGGACGGCATCTTCGGGCGGGGCCCGACGAGCGTCATCCGCCCGAGCGGCACCAGGAACAGCTGCGGGAGCTCGTCGAGGTGGCGGGCTCGCAGGAACGAGGCGAGCTGCGACACGGGCGCCAGCGCCACGACCCGCTTGTCGGCGTAGGCCGGCGTGGTGACCGGTAGGGTCCGAAGCTTCGGGAAGCGGATCACCCGCCCGCGGTGCCCGGTGCGCTCGTGGACGAAGAACGGCCACGCCCGCAACTGGACGGCCAGGATGGCGGCCAGCGCGACGATGACGGGCAGGGCGACGAGGCACAGCGCGCCCCCGACGATCACGTCGAACGCCCGCTTCCGGCCCCGCCGCACCCAGACCGCCGTCTGGGTGGGTTCCACCGCGGCGCCGGCGAGCGGTCCCGTCAGGACCGTCGCCGAGCCGACCGCGGCGAAGGGTGAAGTGGAAGTGCTGTCGTGCATGCGCGCGGCCCCCAACCGTTGTCAGACACGAACCAATTGCTCGCCGGAGCGGGCTGGGTTCAGGCCTGCGCGGACCGCTTGCGCCAGGTGAGCGTGGCCAGGGCGAGACCGATGACGAGCATCGACGCGCCGACCAGCGTCAGCGGGACGATGCTGTCCGTGCCGGTGCGGGCCAGGCCACCGCCGGTACCTCCGACCGCGCCGCAGGTGCGGCCCGTGATCGAGAGGGTGATCGTGCGGCTGACCGTGCTGCCGTCTGACCCCTGGCCGGTGCTGACCAGCGAGTAGGTGCCGGTGCAGAGGTTGGCCGGGATGGTGACCGCACCGCAGCCCGCGCCGTCGGGGCCCGTGTTGAAGGTCTGGAGGACCTGGCCGCCGAGCGTCACGGTCACCGTGGAGCCGGGTGCGAAGCCCTCGCATCCGACGTTGACGACCTCTCCGGCCTGCACGACCGTGTCGTCGACGGTGACGGTGGGCCCGCCGCCCGGCGGGTACTGCGCGCCAGCCGGCCCTGCCATGAACAGCAGAGCAGCCGTGACACCAAGGACGGCGATGAACGCCTTCCGGATCTTCATCTCATGAGCCCCTTCCAAGTCTCCGCGCCCCGTGGCCGGGGAACACCGCCCAACGGACCCCTCCGCGGACCGCCGCACTGTAACCCACGCGGAACGTGTGCGTCGACAACATCTCCCGAAGTATCCCGCAGTTCACATTTCGCACGCCTGCTCGCGCCGGTGCGGTTCCGTGCCCGACCCGTGGCCCGGACCGGACGGGCCCGGCGGGTACGGTCCGGCCGGGCCCGTAGCTCAGTCGGTCAGAGCGGGGGACTCATAATCCCTTGGTCGCGGGTTCGATCCCCGCCGGGCCCACCGGAGTGGCGGCCGAAGAGCTCCCACCGGAGTGGGGGCCGAAGAGCTTCGGTCAGGTCCGCTCCAACCACGACGGGGCCCGCTCGAGCAGGTAGGTGCTGACGTCGGCGCAGCGGTCGAGCGTGTCGCACATCTCGGGTTCCCCGCTGTAGAGCTTGGCCAGCGACACCTCGATCCGGGCGACGATGCCGACGGTGCGCTCGGCCGCGTCGGTGACCGACTCGTAGGAGTCGATGGCGGACACCTCGAGGGGCAGCGCCGGTCCGCCCACTCCGGCCAGCTCGGTGGCCAGCACCAGCAGGTCGGGGGCGCTCGGCAGGGGCGGCAACCCCCAGTTGAAGTGCAGCGGCACGCGGTGGAGGTCGGGCGGGTCGTCCCCGTCGTCCAGCTCGAGCACGAGGTCCTCGAACGACAGGAGCACCCGGGGATCGACCTCGAGCGCCAGGTGCAGGTCGAGCGGCCCACCACACGCCTCCTCGGGGTGCAGGTCCACCTCCCACGTCTGGCGCAGCGAGTACGTCTCGACGAAGTGCCGTTCGTCGTGCACGTGGAAACCGTGCTCGACCGCATGGCTCTTCAGGTCCGCCACGAACCCCGGTACGTCGATGACCGCCAAGGCACTCCTTCGCGTCGGTGTCGGTGTCTGCGTCTGCATCTGCGTCTGCGTCGGGGTCCGCCCGGCGCCGAGCGGGCGGCGGTACCGCCGCTCCCAGCCTGCCACGGTACGTTGCGCCTCGTGACCGACGAGGAGCTGCTCGCCGTCCTCCGCTCCGCCGCCGGCGCGGTCGGCGAGGCGCTCGAGCGCACGACGGACTGGGGGCCCTCGGGCGCGCAGCCCGGCCAGTACCTGTCGGACGTCGCCGCGGACCGAGCCGCCCGCGAGGTGCTCCAGGCCGCCGGGTTGGCGGTCCTCAGCGAGGAGAGCGGCCACAGCGACGGCAAGGTCGACGTCACGGTCGTCCTCGATCCGCTCGACGGTTCGACCAACGCGTCACGGCGCCTGTCGTGGTGGGCGACCAGCCTCTGCGCCGTCGACGCCGACGGCCCGCGCGTCGCGCTGGTCGTCGATCTCGTGTCGGGCCGCCGCTACGAGGCCGTGCGCGGGCGTGGCGCGACCCGCGACGGCGCGCGCATCGCGCCGTCGGCGGAGGAGCGGCTCGGCGAGGCCATGGTCGGCATCAACGGCATGCCCGAACGTCCCCTGGGTTGGCTGCAGTTCCGGGCGCTGGGTGCCGCCGCGCTCGACCTGTGCGCGGTCGCCGACGGCCGCCTCGACGGCTACGTGGACTGCACCGACGACGGCCTCGCCCCGTGGGACTACCTCGGCGGCGCGCTGGTCTGCTCGGAGGCCGGGGCGGTGGTGACGGACCTGCGCGGCCGTGAGCTGCTCGACCTCGACCACGGTGCTCGGAGGACCGTCGTCGCCGGTGCCACGGCCGCGCTGGCCGACGCGCTGGGCGCCGCCCGCCGCGCGTCGCCGGCGCGCTGACGACCGCGCCGACGACTGCGCGGCTCGGGTCACCGCTGGCGCACCCGTAGGCTTGGCTCGTGCTGGACGGGCTCTACGCAGGCCTGCTGCGTCTGTACCGGAGAATGCCCACGACCGGTCGCCGGTGGGTCGTGCGCACCATCGCTCCGTCCTTCACGGTCGGGGCGATGTGCATCATCGAGCGATCCGACGGCGCGCTGTTGCTGGTCCGCCACGTCTACCGGCGACGCTGGGGCGTGCCCGGCGGCCTGCTCAAGCGGGGCGAGCTGCCCGCCGATGCGGCCCGGCGGGAGGTGCGCGAGGAGGTCGGCATCGACGTCGAGCTCGAGGGTGAGCCGGCCGTCGTGGTCGACCCGGATCCGCAGCGCATCGACGTGATCTTCCGGGCTCGACCCGCCGACGGGATCGACCCCGCGACCGTCGTGGCCCGTTCGCCCGAGATCGAAGAGGTCCGCTGGTTCGGCCCCGACCGCCTTCCCGAGCTGCAGCACGAGACCGCCGGCGCACTGGTGGCCCTGGCCCGCTCGTCCGCCGCCCCCCAGGCCAGGGTGCTGCCGGCCCGATCGGAGGGTCGAGCCGCCGCTCCGCCCGCCGCCGCTCCGCCCGCCGCCGGTCCGTCGTGACCGGTCCGGACGCCCGCGGAGACGGACGCCCGCCGGTGGTCGTGTCCGCCTGCCTGCTCGGAGCGTGCTGCAACCATCGCGGCGGCGCGAGCCCGTCGGCCGCGGTCGCCGCGCTCGCCGCCGATCACCGCCTCATCCCCGTGTGTCCCGAGGTCGCGGGCGGGCTGGCCACCCCGCGGCCCGAAGCCGAGCGCCAGCCGGACGGCAAGGTGAGCACGGCCGGAGGGTGCGACGTGACCAAGGCGTACGAGCGCGGGGCGGCGCACGCGGTCGCAGTGGCGCAGGCGGCGGGCGCGGCCACGGCGGTGCTCAAGGCCCGCTCGCCCTCGTGCGGTTCAGGACGGATCTACGACGGCACCTTCACCCGCACGCTCACCAGCGGAGACGGCGTCACGGCCGCGGCCCTGTCCGCCGCCGGCGTACGGGTCCTCGACGAAGACGCGGTCGCGGCCGGTCTGCTCCGATGAAGGTGCACGCGACGGGGGGGTCTCGCTCGCGCCGCGTCGCGCCGCCGCGAAGGCACGGTTCGGGCGCATGCCCCACCGGTAGCATCGGGCGCCGGGGCGCGTAGCTCAGCTGGCTAGAGCACCTGCCTTACAAGCAGGGAGTCGGGGGTTCGAGTCCCTCCGCGCCCACTCGCAGCGGTTGCGGCGGCGACCGCGACGGACCCTCCGCCGGGCGGGGCGACGCGCGGGAGCTGCGGGCGAAGCGCGCGGCGGCGTCGACCAGCCGGACGCGAGCGCGCGAACCCTCGATCCGACGTGCGATGCGCCGATTGGACCTGCGTGGCAGGCGTCGGGGGACAGCGCTGCGGGGACGATCTCGACGTCGGCGCGCCGGTCGCCGCGCTCCGGTTCGCACGCGGCCCGCAAGGGTGGCTCCTCGACGGCGCCAACGGGCTCGCCCTCGATCTGCTCGGCGCACCACCGACAGATGTGCTCGGCACCGGGTTCGCGAGCCACCTGTACGACCGGGATGCCCTCGACCTCGCCACCGCGCTCGACCGCGCCGGCCCCGACCCTTCCGAGCCGGTGCTGCTGCGCTGGGGGCTGAGGCCGCCGTGCACGTTCGTGGCGGCGAGGTTCCAGCGGCGCACGGACGCGACGGTCGTCGCCGCACTGCACGACCAGACCGACCAGTACCGCCTCGACACGTTCGTGTGCGGGAGGGGGGCCGGTCTGTTCCTGATCGACGACGAGGACCGCACCACCTGGCTGTCGCCGCTCACCCGCCTGATGCTCGGCGTCCCTTCCGAGCAGGTCATCGGAACCGACAGCAACGGCAACGTGCACCCCGACGAGCAGCCGGCGCTGCGGGCCTCGCTCGGTGAGCTGCGCTCCCATCCCGGGGAGGAGTTCGTCCGTTACTACCACTACGCGCACCCGTCGGCGCCGGGCAGCTGGTGGCGCGTGCGCCAGACGCGCATCTTCCTGCCCGACGAACCGGCCGTCGGCGGCATCCTCGGCAAGCTCGAGCTCGCCGTCGATCCGCCGGACGAGGCGCAGCGCGCGGGCATGGGTCTCGAGGCGACCATCGCCGAGGTGATGCCCTCCGGCGTGATCATCGGGACCAGGAGCCGCGTCGCGTTCCGCAACGGCCGGGCCCGGCGCATGTTCGGCACCTCCGTCGATGCCGACGATCCGTTCGCCTTCATCGAGCGTCTCCGCGAGGAGGACCGCCCGACGGTGCGCGACCGGCTGTCGGCCACGATGGAGCGCGGCGAGCGGCACGAGAGCACCGTCGCCATCGACCGACCGGGTGACCGGCCGGCCTGGGTGCGGATCGAGACGACGCCCACGCTGGATCCCGAGGGACACCCGGCCGGCTTCATGGCCATGTTCCTCGACGTCACCGAGGAGACGGAGACCAAGCACCGGCTGACCGATGCGCAGCGCCAGCTCTGGCACCTCGCCAACCACGACATGCTCACCGGGTTGCCCAACCGCATGCAGCTCGAGAGCCGGCTCGAACACGCCCTCGCCCGCAACCACCGCCACGGGAGCCCGGTGGCCGTGCTGTTCTGCGACCTCGACGGCTTCAAGCGGATCAACGACGGCCATGGACACGAGACCGGTGACGCCGTGCTCGCGGAGATCGGTCGCCGCTTCGCCGAGGTCACCCGCCTGACCGACACGCTGTGCCGCATGGGCGGCGACGAGTTCGTCGTCGTCTGCGAGGGCGGCGGCGATCGCAGTGGCCCGGAGATCCTCGCCGACCGGCTCATCGAGGCCGCCAGCCGGCCGGTCGAGGTCGCCGGCGTGCGGGTCCAGATCGGGCTCTCCGTGGGCATCGCCCACGCGTCGGCCGGCTCGACGCCCCGCTCGGTGCTGGCCGCCGCCGACGCGGCGCTCTACGAGGCGAAGGCGTCGGGACGCGGGCGCGCCGTGGTGGCGTGACGCGCGGAGGCGGAGCGCGGCGGGTGGGCCGGGGCGATCAGGCGGCGAGCGCGGTGGCCAGCGCGACCCGGACCATCGCGTCGAAGCCCGTCGCGCGCTCGTCCGCCGGCAGGTGCTCGTCGGTGCGGATCACGTCCGACACGGTCAGCAGGCCGAGCGCCCGCACGCCGAGCTCGGCCGCCACCCCGTAGAGGCCGGCCACCTCCATCTCGACGGCCAGCACCCCGAGGCGCTCGGCGGCGTCGAACAGCTCCACCTCCGGCGAGTAGAAGAGGTCGGACGACAGCACCGAACCGACGAAGGCCGGCGTGCCGAGCTCGGCGGCCGCGTCGGCGGCGGCCCGGGCGAGGCCGAAGTCCGCCACCGCCGCGAAGTCGTGGCCGCGGAAGCGGATGCGGTTCACCTTGGAGTCGGTGCAGGCGCCGAGAGCGATCACGAGGCTGTGCAGGGGTACGTCGGCGCGCAGCGACCCGCACGAGCCGATCCGGATGAGCGTCGTGGCGCCGTACTCGCGCACCAGCTCGGTGGCGTAGATCGAGCACGACGGGATGCCGATGCCGTGCGCCATGACCGACACGCGACGTCCCTGCCAGCGGCCCGTCCACCCCTCCATGGCCCGCACCGCGGTGACCTGCTGCGGGTCATCGAGGAACGTCGAGGCGACGTGGCGGGCGCGCCGCGGATCGCCGGGCATGAGGACCACGTCGGCGAAGGCGCCGGGCGGAGCGTCGATGTGCGGGGTCGGCATGGTGGGGCGGAACGTTCGGTGATCGAAGGCGCGGCGCCGTGGCGTCAGCGGCCCCGCAGCGCGGCGACGACGGGGGCCACGTCGTGCATGGCCCCTTCCTGCACCACCCAGTACGAGACGCCCCACCGCTCGCGATGGGCCTCCAGCTCGTCGGTGATCTCCCCGACGGAGCCGACCCATGCGTGCGGGTAGCCGTCGACCTCCGCCGGCGGCAGGCCGAAGCCGGGGGCGAGCTTTTCGACGAGGCCGGCACGGTCGTCGGTGATCGCCGCGAAGAACACGAGCATGTTCAGCTCGAGGTCGTCGAACCGGGCGCCGGCCGCCTCCCGCACCCAGGCCACCTTCTCGTCGGTGCGGGCCCGCGTGCCGGTCTGCACCGAGGCGGCGTCGACCTGACCGTTCGGGATGCTGGGGTTGATGCCGACGATGTCGGCCTCGCGGGCCGCGATCGACAGCAGCCGGCGCCGGCCGCCGCCGATCAGGATCGGTGGATGCGGCCGCTGCACCGGCTTCGGCTGCCCGTCGTAGCCGGTGACGGTGTAGTGCTCGCCGGCGAAGTCGAACGGTCCTTCGGCGAAGGCACCCTTCAGGACCCGCAGACCCTCCTCCATCCGGTCGACCCGGACCCGGGGCTCGTCGTACGCCAGGCCGGCCTGCTCGTAGTCGCTCAGCATCCACCCCGCTCCGAGGCCGACCTCCAGCCGGCCTTCCGAGAGCAGGTCGATCGTGGCCAGCTCCTTGGCCAGCACGACCGGGTGCTTGTAGTCGTTGTCGAGCACGAGCGTGCCGACCCGCAGCTCCGTGGTCGCGTCGGCCACCGCCACCAGCGCAGGCACGGGGGCCAGCTGGTCGCCGAAGTGGTCGGGCATGAAGACGGTGCTGAAGCCGAGGTCCTCGGCGGTGCGGGCCTGCGCCCGCCAGTCCTCGGCGGAGTCGGCTCGATGCAGCTGCACGCCGAAGCGGAACGGTCGGGAATGCGCCATGGGCCGTACCTTCACACACCCCGGGTCGTTGCGTTCCCTCGCATCGAGACCGGCGGCCGCGCGACGTCGCGGGTGACGCCGGCTCCGGCGAGCTCCGCTCGGACCGACCCGAATCCCGCAAGGGCGCGACTCCGGCTGGGCCGACGGCGGCCGGTAGCATCACCTCCACCGACGCGCTCCCGGCGCGCCCGACCGCAACGAGGACCTCGTCACCTGTGAGGCATCTGGGCAGAGCCGTGCGGCTCCTCGCGATCCTCGGCGTCGCCACGGTGACGCTGGCCGGCGCCGTCGTCGCCGTGACTCCGCAGGTGGCCGGCCTGGTCGGGGCCCACGAGTCCGATCACCAGCGGATCACGCTGGAGCCGCTGAGCGAGCGGTCCTACGTCTATGACCGCTACGGCAACGTGATGGCCACGCTCACCAGCGCCACCAACCGGGTGAACGTCAAGCTCGACCAGATCGCCGAGCCGCTGCGGACGACGGTCGTCGCCGTCGAGGACCGCTACTTCTACCGGCACAAGGGCGTGAACGTGCGCTCGATGCTGCGAGCGCTGTCCGCCAACCTCGAAAGCGGGGGGGTCGGCCAGGGCGGGTCCACCATCACCCAGCAGCTCGTCAAGAACACGCTCGTCGGCAACAAGAAGGACCTCAAGCGCAAGCTGCGTGAGGCGTTCCTCGCCGTCGAGCTGGAAAAGGAGCTGCGCTCGAAGCGCGCGATCCTCGAGCGGTACCTGAACACGATCTACCTCGGCAACGGCGCCTACGGCGTGCAGGCCGCGTCGGAGGTGTACTTCGGCAAGGACGTGAAGGACATCGGCTGGCCCGAGGCCGCGATGCTGACCGCCCTGATCCGCAGCCCGAGCGACTACGACCCGTTCACCAACCCGAAGACGGCCAAGGATCGGCGCCACACGGTCCTGCAGACCCTCGTGGCCCAGGGCAAGCTGCCGGCGGCTGCGGCCAAGCTCTACGACGCGCTCCCGCTGCCGACCAAGCCCAACTTGCCCCGCCCGGCGGACGACTACTTCGTCGAGCAGGTCAAGCAGGACCTGCTGGCCGACTCCCGCCTGGGCCCCACGCCGAGCGCCCGCTACAACGCGGTGTTCGGCGGGGGCCTGCGGATCTACACCACCTTCGACCCGGTGTGGCAGCGGGCGGCGGTGCAGGCCCGCGACGAGACCCTGCCGGCGAACCGCGGCGACGGCACCTTCGCCCTGCCGCCCGACGCGAGCGGCGGGCCGCAGTACGGCACGGCCGCCATCTCGGCCGTCGACCCGACCACCGGCGCGGTGCGGGCCATCCTCGGTGGTCCCGGCTTCAGCCGGTACAAGTACGACCTCGCCACCCAGGGGACCCGTCAGCCCGGCTCGTCGTTCAAGACGTTCGTCCTGACGCAAGCCATGGAGGAGGGCTACTCGCCCCAGGACGTGGTCGACGGGCGGGCGCCGTGCGGCGACGTGCCCGGCTATCCCCCCAATGACCCGCCGGGGAACTTCGGGGGCAGCCGCGGCTCCGTCGCCACCATCCAGGTCCAGACCCTGAAGTCGGTCAACTGCGCGTATCTACGGCTCGGCCAGGCCGTCGGGCTCGACAAGGTGGCGGCGCTGGCCCGCAAGATGGGCATCACCACGCCGCTCGATCCCTCGGCCTCCTCGATGGCCATCGGGTCGATCGAGGTCCACCCGCTGGAGATGGCGTCGGCCTACTCGGTGCTCGCCAACGACGGCGTCCGCAACCCCGCCTACCTCATCGACCGGGTGACCGACACCCGGGGCGGCATCATCTTCGAGCACAAGGCCAGCCCGCAGCGGGTGGTGTCGCAGGAATCGGCTCGGCTGGTCACCTCGGTCCTCCAGGCCAACGTGGCGAGCGGGACGGCCACCCGGGCGCGCCTCGCCAACGGGCAGCCGGCGGCGGGAAAGACGGGCACGACGCAGAACGCGGCCGACGTCTGGTTCGTCGGCTACACGCCGCGGGTCGTCGCCTCGGTCTGGATCGGCTCCCCGCAAGGGCGGGTGCCGCTGTCGTTCGGAGGCAGCGAGGCCACTGGCGGCCGGTACTCGGCCGCCACCTGGGCTGCGTTCGTGAACAAGGTGACGACGAGCTTGCCCGTCGAGGCCTTCCAGGCGCCCATGCCCCGGCCCGGCGGTCGTTGCATCAGGATGCCGTTCCAGCTGAGCTGCACGGGCGCGTCGCGCCGGGGTGGGTCCACGAGCGGCAACGGCGGGCCGTTCGTACCGGGACCGGTCGTGCCGTCGCCCGACGGGCCTCCCGTGCCCGGCGTCGCCACCGGGCCCACTCCTGGCACGGCCACCACCGCCCCGGGCCGCCGGCCACCGCGGCCCCCCCGACCCCGGCCGCCGAACCCGTGAGCCAGGCCCGCCCCCACGGGGCTTCGTCGCGATGACCGCACTCGAGAGATTGCTCGCCGTGCAGGAGCACGACACCCGGCTCGACCAGCTCCGGCACCGACTCGCCACGCTGCCCGAGCGCGCCGCGCTGGCCGACCTCGAACGGCGGCACGCGCAGCAGCGCGCGGCCGGGTCCGAGGTGGCTGCCCGTCACGGCGAGCTGGCACGCGAGCAGAAGCGCCTGGAGGACGAGATCGCCTCGCTGGTCGACCGGGCGGCCGCCGCCGACCGCACCCTCTACTCGGGCACGGTGAGCAACCCTCGCGAGCTCCAAGCGCTGCAGGACGACATCGCCTCCATCCGCCGCCGCATCCGCACGCTCGAGGACCAAGAGCTCGAGCTGATGGAGCAGCTCGAGCCCATCGAGGCGGACATGGCCAAGCGCGAGCAGGCCTCGGCCGCGCTTCTCCAGGAGGCCGAGCTCGTGCGGCAACGGCTCACCGCCGCCGAGGCCGAGATCTCCGTGGCCGTCTCGTCGGAGCTGGCGGCGCGCGCCGAGGCGGCCGGACAGGTGGGCGACGACGAGCTGCTCCGCGAGTACGAAGCCATCCGTGCCCGGCTCCAGGGGGTCGGCGTGGCGCGCCTCGTTGCCGGGACGTGCGGCGGCTGCCACCTCAGGCTTCCGGCCGTCGAGCTCGACCGGCTCAAGCACCAGCCCGCCGACGCCGTCCCGCACTGCGAGGAGTGCGGCCGGCTCCTCGTCGTCTGAGCACGCGGCGCGGCGGCGAGCCGCCCCGGCCGGCCGGCTGCTGAGCCGTGCTCGTGTGGTTCGTCGGCGCGAGCGTCGTCGTGGTGTGGCAGGTGTTCCGCAGCCCGGCGCTCGACTATCGCACCGTCGTGCTCGGCGCCGTCCTGCCTCTGCTCGACGGGCTCGCCGGCGGCCCCAGGATCCTGCACAGCCTGCTCGGCGCCGTCGTGGCGCTGGCCGCCACCATGGTGCTCACCCGCAGGCGGCGGCTGGCCCGGCGGCGCTGGTTGGGCGTGCCCATCGGCATGTTCCTGCACCTCGTGCTCGACGGGGTGTGGACGAACGGGCGCGTGCTCTGGTGGCCGCTGCTGGGCTGGTCGTTCGGCGCGTCGGGGTTGCCGGAGCTCCAGCGCGGGGCGCTCGGGCTCGTACTGGAGGCTCTGGGCGCCGCCGCGCTGTGGTGGTGCTGGACGACGTTCGGGCTACGCGATCCCCGGCGGCGGCGCGACCTGGTGCGCACGGGACGCCTGCGCGAGGTGGAACCGTCGTGACGCAGCCCCTCCGGTCGCTCGGGCCGCTCCGGTCGCTCGGGCCGGTGCGGTCAGACGCCTCGTGTCAACAGAAAGGAGACGGCGAGGATCACGGCGAGCAGGGCGACGGCGATGATCAGCGCCCGTTGGGCGGAGGACCGTCCCGACGCCGCGTGGCGGCGCGGCCGGCGCGCCGGGCGCCGGCCTGAGCCGGCCCCGCCGTCCTGTCGATCAGAGCTGTCGCGCCCGTCCTCGACGGCCACCATGCCCTCGCCTCCATCGCCGTCACCGGACCGCGTCGCGGCCTTCCGCCATCGCACCATGGGCCTGCGGGCGGCGGGAATGGGCCGTTCGGCTCTATGGGTCCCGCCCGCTGTGACGTTTGGCGGGCACGGGTCCGGGGGAGGCCCGCCCGATGCCCGAGCTGCGCCCCGGGGCGCTCCTGGATGTCGACGGCACCCTGTGCGACACCAACTACCTCCATGTGATCGCCTGGTCCCGCGCTCTGGCGGAGGCCGGCGAATGGGCGCCCATGAACGCCATGCACCGGCTGATCGGCATGGGCGGCGACCGCTTCGTCCCCGAGCTGCTCGGCCACGAGGTCGAGGGTGCGTCGGACGCCTGGCAGCGGCACTTCGAGCAGCTGATCCCGGAGATCCGTGCGTTCCCGGGGGCCGCCGATCTGGTGTGCCGGCTGCACGACCGAGGCGTCGTCGTCGTTCTCGCCACCTCGTCGCCCTCGGCCCTGCTCGACGTCATGGTGGAGCGCGTCGGCGCCGACGGCGCCATCGACGCGGTCACCACCAAGGACGACGTGTCAGCGTCCAAGCCGGCGCCCGACATCTTCCTCGCCGCGCTCGAGGCGGGCGGCGTCGATCCCGAGCGGGCGCTGTGCCTCGGGGACAGCACCTGGGACGTGCAGGCCGCGCGGGCGGCGGGCCTGGGCTGCGTCGGCGTGGAGAGCGGCGGTTTCAGCACCCACGAGCTGTCGGAGGCGGGCGCCCTGCACGTCTACCGCGACGTGCGGGAGGTGGCCGACCAGCTCCACACCGGACCCTTCGGCGCCCTCGTGCGCTGACGCAGCGGAGCGAGCCGGGAGCGGGGGCCGGCGGGTTTGGACGACACTCCTGTGGGCAGGCCGAGATGCGCAGCGACTGCGGCGGCGCAGTGAAGTGGAGGTGGGCATGGCACGCCCCGATGAGACGACGACGGTGGAGACCGACCCCGCGCAGGGTTTGGCCACGATCCGCGGGCCGTTGGAGCTGGCGACGGCCAACGACGTGCGCGCCCAGGTGGTCGTGTTCATCGACGCGCTGCGCGCCCGCGAGCTGCGGCTGGACCTCTCCGGTGTGGACTTCATCGACTCGCGCGGGCTCGGCGCGCTGCTCAGGATCCGTCAGTCCGCCGAGGCACGTGGCATGGCCGTGTCCGTGACACACGCGAGCGCGGCGGTGCGCGACCTGCTCGACCGCACCGGTCTCGGCGGCAGCTTCGGCATCGGCTGACCCGCCCAGCCGGCCATCACCCAGCCGCCGAGCCGTGCGGGCCAGCCCTCCGTTGGTTGCTGCACGGGCATGGCTACCACGCCGCTGCGGTGCGCTGCCGTAGAGCGGCGTCAGCTGTGGTCATGCACCTCGACGTGTGGCGACGGTGAGGCCACCTGTAAGCGGGATTCTGTCCTCGGGCCCGTTGCCGGGGTCCCGATGGGTGGCCATCCATCTTTGCGGCCCACCTGGGGACATCGGGCGGGCCGCCCGTCCCCTGCTCGGCCTTGCTCCGGGTGGGGGTTGCCGAGCCGCCCGAGTCGCCCCGGACGCTGGTGCGCTCTTACCGCACCGTTTCACCCTTGCCTGTGCCGCCCGGTCGCCCGACCGGCCATCGGCGGTCTGTTCTCTGTTGCCCGATCCGACAGGTCGCCCCGTCCTGGCTCTCGCCAGCACCCTTGCCCTGTGGAGTCCCGACTTTCCTCGACCCGGTCGCTCGCGCGCCGAGCCGCGGCCACCCGGTGACCTCACCGTCGCCGGCCAGTGTGGCCACCGCCGTCGCCCCGGGGCAACCCGCACGGACGGGCGTCGCCGCTCGGTCGGCGAGGCTCAGGCCTTCACGAGCGCGTCGTCGGGCATGCGAGCCGGTCCGGACGTGTCGAGGAACGAGCGGGGCACCGCACCGTTGCCGGTGGCGTCGATGACCATCGACAGCGCCGCGGCATGGCGGGCCTCGACGCCGCCGATCCCCATGAGCGACTGGCGCAGCTTGGGCGTGCTGAGCACACCGGCGGCGTAGCCGTACGTGCTGGCCGCCAGGTTCTCGACGTCGTACGCGAAGCGCACCACCGCGTCCTGCGACGTGAGGCTCGGGAGCGCCTTCTTCACGACGTTGTCGAACAGGTACGCGTTCGGCTTGTCGTACGGCTCGCTGCCGAGGGTCGTGGTCAGCGCCTGGAGCGCCTGGGCGTGCGCCTGGTGGTGGGCGCGGAACAGCGTGGCGGCATCGACGACGCCCTGGTCGAAGCGGACGTCCTGCGGCAGCTTGGTGGACGACCGGCCGAGCACCACGTCGTAGATCTGGACCGCGAGCAGCTCGAGCGACGTCGCCGTCTTGGTCAGCGAGACGTCGGTGGTCCTGCCCTCCTCGGCCGACGTGGTGGGCGTCGACGCGGTGGTGCTGGCCCCCATGTCCACCGCCATGGTGGTGCCGGACTCGCCGGCCCGCGTCTCGGTCGAGCCGCCGCCGCACGAGGCCAGCACGGCTGCGCCCGCCACCGTGGCACCCCCGACGCGCAGGAGCTGGCGGCGGTTCGGCACGCCCAGGGCGTCGGCTTTCACCGCAGTCGGCGTGCCGGGTCGTTCGAAGATCCGGTGCAGGGCGTCGCGCCACGCCGGAAGGGCTTCCCGCTGCTCGCGCTCGGCGTCGCGCAGGTGCCGCCGGAGCTCGTCACGGTTGAGGTCCATCTCGTTCTCCTGGTGGGGATGCGGGCGGTCAGCGGACCGGGTAGTCGTCGGGGTTCAGGGCGTTGGTGCCGGTCTGGAAGGCGGCGAGGTAGTCGCTCGCCGGCTTCTTCAGGATCGTGGCCAGCACGACGGCGTGCTGGGACTCGACGGGCAGGATCGTCGCCGCGCCCGACGCGGTCTTCTGGTCGCTGAGCGCTCCGAGGGCGAAGTAGTAGGTCGCGGCCGCGGCCTCCTCCACCGTGTAGGCGACCTCGAGCACGGCAGCTTCGTCGGTCGCCGCCTGGATCTTCGGTGTGAAGGTGGCGAGGACCTTCTGGTTGGCCTTGCCCGCCGCCGGTGCATCGGGCGTGCCGAGCAGCGCTCCGAAGGCGTCGGCGTGGTCCTGGTGGTGACCGGCGAAGGTCCTCACCACGTCGAGGGCTCCCTGGCTCAGCTTGCCGCTGCTCGCAGCTGCCCCGTACGCCTTCACCGCGGCCAGCTCGACGCTCTGCGCGAAGGCCACGATGTCCTTGTCCGACGGCGTGGCCTGGGCCCATGCCGCGGGCACGAGCCTGCTGACCGGCAGCACGGTGCTGCCCACGGTCAGCACGGCGCCACCCACCACCGACCGCTTCAGGAAGCGCCGGCGCGCCCTGCGCAGATCGCCGCCCCTCTCGCCGAAGTGCACGTCGGCGAGGTTGTCCTGAACCGTCCTCATCGACTCGTGGTGGAGCTGGTCGACCTCGTCGGTCAGCTCGCGGAGCCGCTCGGGTTCGATGTGCACGCTGTGCCTCCTCGGGAGGTTCTCGGGTCGGTGGGGCGGCGGCCGGCCGACGTCATGGCACCACGACGATCTGGCCGGTCATGAACGTGTGGATCTGGCACTCGAACGAGTAGGTGCCCGGCTTGCGGAAGGTGAACGAAAATGTCCCGCCCTTGTTCAGCGTGCCGGCGTCGAAGACGGAGGGCGTGGCCGTGCTCGAGGCGGTGTGCGGCGCCGAGTCCATGTTCGTGAAGGTCACCGTCGTGCCTGCTTTGACGCTCAGCCGCTTCGGCTGGAACGCGAACCCCTTGATCATGACGGCCTGCCCCGACGCCACGGGCGTCGTCGCGGTCGGCTTCGAGGTGGAGCCGGGCTCCGCGCGGGTCGTGGTCGTCGTCGCGCGGCCGCCACTGGTCGACGTGGCGGAGGCGCCGCTGCCTCCGGCCTTCGACCCGCCGCCGCAGGCGGCCAGGGCGAGCAGGGCGACGGCAGCCGCGGCGAGGCCGGCGGCCGGTGGGGTGCGGACCGCCCGGCGTGTCGAGCTGGGGGATGGGGAGATCGGGTGGAGGTTCATCGCTCGGTTGTTCGGAGCGCGGGAAGTGCATGGATCGGTCGTCCGTGGCGGTGGTGATCGCGAAGCCTGGCCGATGCGGGGTCCGGGTCAGAAGTCCAGCGCGGACAGCTCTGGGTACCAGGCGCGCGCCCGGCGCACCGCGTCGGCCCAGCGCTCCCGGTCGAGCCGGCGCTCGGGTTCCACCACGGCCGAGGGTCGGAACAGCGAGGCGACCTCGTCCTCGTCGCGCCACGTCCCGATGGCCAGCCCGGCGAGGAAGGCCGCTCCGAGCGTCGTGGCCTCGCGCACGGGGGCGACCTCGACGGGCCGCCCGCTGGCGTCGGCGAGCGCCTGCACGAACGTCTCGTTGGCCGACATGCCGCCGTCGATCCGCAGCGTCGGGATGGCGGTGCCGCTGTCGGCCTCGGCCGCCTCGACCAGGTCCGCGCCACGGTGGGCCACGCCTTCGAGCACCGCCCGCACGATCTGGGCCCGCCCACTGCCGCGGGTCACGCCCAGCAGCGCACCGCGGGCCCCGTAATCCCAGATCGGCGAGCCGAGGCCGAGCAGCGCGGGCACGTAGGCGACGCCACCCGTGTCGTCGCAGCGGGCGGCCACCTCGGCCGAGGCCTCCACCGAGTCGATGACGCCCAGATCGTCGCGCAGCCATTCCACGTTGCTGCCCGCCGAGAGCATGACCGCCTCCACCCCCCACGTGAACCGGCCGTTCCTCGACCACGCCACGACGGGGAAGCACCCGCCTTCGCCGCGGGTCGCGAAGCGGGGCCGCTCCGCGCCGACGCACACGTCGAGCATCCCGCCGGTTCCGAACGTGATCTTGGCCATGCCCGGCCGCAGGCACCCCTGGCCGACGAGCGAGGCCTGCTGGTCGCCGGCGATCCCCGCGATCGGCGGCGAGCCGTCGAGGGCGGTGGCCGCGCCGGCCAGGCCGGTGGAGTCCACGACGGCCGGCAGCGACGCAGGGTCGATGCGCAGGGCCTCCAACGCCTGGTCGTGCCAGGCCGTGCCGTCGCCCGTGCGCAGGCCGGTCAGTGCGGCGTTGGTGGGGTCGGTGACGTGGAGCGCCCCCTGCGAGAGCTGCCACGCGATCCACGAGTCGACGGTGCCGATGCACAGGTCGCGGGACCGGTCCGGGTCGGCCTCGTCGAGCAGCGCCTGGGCCTTCGTGGCCGAGGTGTTTGGCGCGAACTGGAGGCCCTGCTCGCGCAGCACGAGGCACGTGCCGACCGTGCGCAGGTCCTGCCAGCCGATGCCCGGCCCGACCGGCCGTCCCGTGGTGCGGTCCCACACCACGGTCGACGCCCGCTGGTTCGTGATGCCCACGGCCTCGACGCGGCCGGCCGCGGCAAGGGCGGCCCGGGCCACCTCGAGGGTGGCGTCGGCCATGCGCACCGGGTCGAACTCGACCAGGCCGGGCGCCGGCGACGACGGCAGCACCTCGCGGTGGTGGACGTGCTCGACGGTGGCGTCGGGGCGCACCACGGCGGCCCGCACGCCGCTGGTGCCGACGTCGCAGACGAGGATGCTCATGGTCTCCCCAAGGGTCGTGGTCCGGTCGGGTCCGGTCGGGGCGGGGTGGTGGTCCGCGTCGTGGTCCGCGTCGTGGTCCGGGCGGTCGTGGTCCGGGCGGTCGTGGTCCGGGCGGTCGTGGTCCGGGCCGTCACGATGGTGGCCGTCACGAGCGGCGCGCTCCCGGGGCGGCCGCCGCAGAACCTGCGAGGAGCGCTCCCGCGGTCGCCACTGCCGCGGCCAGCAGCGCGGTCGCGACGAGCGTGAGCGGGTGCAGCGCCTGGTCTCGGGCCAGCGACGTCACCACGCCCACCGCCTGCAGCACGCCCCACGCCACCGCGCCGGCCAGCGCCGCGGACCGCAGCGGCGCATCGGGCGCGAGGCGGCGGGCCGCGTAGCCGGCGAAGGCGAAGCCGAGCAGCTCGAAGAGGGTCACGACGAGGGCGGCACCGCCCCGCACCCGGCCGCGCCGGTCGGCCAGGAGCTCGCCGGCCACGGCTGCCGGGGCGACGAACACGAGGCCGAAGAGGCCGCCCCGCACGGCGGCGCGCCACCTCACGTGAACGGCGCGGGTCCGAACGGCGACACCAGCCCGAGCTTGCCCGGGTTGAGGATCCCGCGCGGGTCGAGCGCCGCCTTCACCGCGGCGAGGACGTCGAAGGCCGGCCCGAGGGCCTCCGCCATGAACCGCCCACGGTTGAGCCCGATGCCGTGGTGGTGGCTCAGCGACCCGCCGAGCGCCAGCACCGAGCGCTGCCCCACGTCCCACATGCGCCGGTAGTAGGCCTCACGCTCGCCGGGGTCCACCGTGCCGGCGAAGGTGAAGTACACGCAGCCGCCGTCGCGGTACGAGTGCGACTGGTGGGCCGAGGCGGCCAGGGTGCCGGGCACCGCCCGCAGTGCGTCCACCGTCGCCGCGTAGAGGGCGGGCAGCTTGGCCCAGGGGCCGCTCACCTCCATCGTGTCGACCACGTAGCCGCGGCTGATCAGCGCTTCCAGCGCGGCGACGTCGTTGCGGTGCTCGAGCCAGCGACCGACGAGGGCGTCGTCGAGCCGCTCGGCGCCGGCGCACTCCTCGGTGACCACCGCCATCGTCGCGCCCACGATCAGCTCGTCGCCCTCGTCGAGGACGAGCAGCACGTGGCGGCCGGCGCCGGTGGAGTAGCTGCGGTCGGCCTCGATGTCGTCGTAGAGCCGCAGTACGGCCGGCGTGGCGCCGCGGCGCAGGATCCGCCGTTGCGCGTCGAGCCCACCGGCGAACGAGTCGAAGGCGAACGCGGCGCGCCGCTCGTGCGGCGGCACCGGGCAGGCCCGCAGCCGCACACCGGTGACGATGCCGAGCGTGCCCTCCGAGCCGACGAACAGCCGGGTCAGGTCCGGGCCGGTGGCCTCCCGGGGCTGGCCGCCCGTGGCGATGCGGCGCCCGTCGGCGAGCACCACGTCGAGCCCGACGACGAGGTCCTCGATCTTGCCGTAGCGCGTGGAGTACTGGCCCGCGCCGCGGCACGCCACCCAGCCGCCGACCGTGGCCAGCGCCATGGACTGGTGCCAGTGGCCGACGGTGAGGCCATGGGACGCCCGCAGCTCCGTCTCGAAGTGGTCGCCGAACGTGCCCGGCAGGACGTCGACCACGAGGGAGGCGTCGTCCACGGCGCGGATCCCGCTCAGCCCGGTGAGGTCGAGCACGACCCCACCGAAGACCGGCACCGACGCGCCGCACACGCCGCTGCGCCCGCCCGCGGCCGTCAGGGGGACGCGCGCCTCGTGGCACACGGCGGCCACCGCGGCCACCTCGTCCTCGGACTCCACGCGAGCCACGGCACCGGCGCGGCCCGCCACCTCGCCCTGCGTGGCCCACACCATGGCCAGGGGCCACCAGTCGCGGCTGGCCTCGCCGACCTCGTCGCCGTCGACCACGACGCCGGCGCACGCGCCCTCGAGCCGCTCGACGAAGGCGGGGTCCAGCGCGACGGCTGGGGCGTCGAGGTGCGGACGGGCGGCCGCGGCCCCGCCCGCCAGCGCGATCGGAGCGGTCGGGGTGCCGGGGCCGGGCCGCAGCCCGCTCATGCGCCGAGCGCCTGGTCGAGTGCGGCGTCGGCCGGTCCCGCGGCGGTGGGCAGCCCGGCGGTGGCCCGCTCACGGGCCACCGAGCGCCGGTAGGCCTCGGCCTGCGCGGTCTGCTCCTGGGCCGACAGGCCGAGCACCGGACCGATGAGGGCGGCCACGTCGCCGGCCGCGGCGGCCGAGGCCTCGGCGTCGAGGAGGCGGGCCCGGGTGCGGCGGCTCAACACGTCGTCCACACTGCGGGCCATCTCGTAGCGGGCGGCGAAGACCGCCTCCGCCCGCACGTAGGGGAGGCCGGGCACGAGCGGGTCGCCCAGCGACGGATCGGTGTGGACCATGGCCAGCAACGTGTGCGCCTCGCCCCCGTAGCGGTCGGCGAGGTGGGCGGCGAGCGCGCCGGCCTCACCGGTGGTCGCCTTGAGCGATTCGTAGCCGTCGGCCCCGCGGAGCGGCAGCCGGCTCGTCCGGCTGCGACCCCGCCGAAGGTCGAAGCGCTCGCCGAGGTACCCGGCGACGGCGTCGACCGTGTCGGCGGCCATCTCGCGGTAGGTCGTGAGCTTGCCGCCGGTGATCGTGACCACGCCCGAGGCCGACGGGGCGACGCGGTGCCGCCGGGAGAGGTCGGCCGTGCGCCCGGTCGCCGCGGACTTCACGAGCGGTCGCAACCCTGCCCACGTGCCGGTGATGTCGGCCTCGGTGATCCCACCGGTGGTCGAGAAGTTGATGGCGCGCAGCAGGTACTGCACGTCCTCCGGGGTGCAGAGCGGGTCGTCGAGCGAGCCGTCGTGATCGGTGTCCGTCGTGCCGATGTAGGTCGAGCTTCCCCAGGGGACGACGAACACCGACCGCTTGTCCCGGGGGACCGGCACCACGGCGGCGATGTCGTTGCGCACGAGGTCCCACGGCACCGTGATGTGGACGCCCTTGGCCGGCCGGATCGAGTCCGGGTCCTGACCCTCGTCGATCGAGCGCACCTCGTCGGCCCACACCCCGGTGGCGTTCACGACCGCCGAGCAGGACACCTCGACGATCTCGCCGTCGGCCTCCACCCGCGCCGCCCTGACCCGGCCCGACGGGTCCTTGTCGAGCCCGACGAGGCGGGTGCCGTTGGCGACCGCGGCGCCGTGTTCGAGGGCGGCGGTCCGGGCCAGGGCGAGGGTGAGGCGGGCGTCGTCGGCCTGCGCGTCGTAGTACAGGTAGGCCGAGTGCAGCCGCTCGCGCGGCAACGTCGGCATGTGGGCCAGTGCCTCGTCGACGCTGAGGCGCTCGTGCAGCTTGCCGATCCGTGCGCCCCCGGTCAGGTCGTACATCCACATGGCCGACCCGAGCGCCCGGGCCAGCTTGGGGTTGAGGACTCCGTCCCTGCCCGTGAACATCGGGATCAGGAAGGGCAGGACCTTGACCAGGTGCGGCGCGTTGCGGGTGAGCCGCTGGCGCTCGTGGAGCGCCTCGTACACGAGGCGCAGCTCGCCCTGCTGCAGGTATCTGAGGCCTCCGTGCACGAGCTTCGAGGACTTCGACGACGTCCCCGAGCCGAAGTCGTCCCGTTCGACGAGCCCGGTGCGAAAGCCGCGGGCCGCCGCGTCGAGCGCGCAGCCGGCCCCGGTGACGCCTCCGCCGACGACGAGGACGTCGACGTGGCCGTCGGCCAGCCGCCTCAGCGCCGCCGCACGGTCGAACCACCCCGGACCGATCATCGGCCTGCGACCCTACGCGGCCGGCGGGACGGGGACGAGATCGGCACGGGCGCCAGGCGCCCGCGCCGCGAGCCCCCCGGCTTGTTCGCAACGGTTGTGAATCAGCAACGACTGCAGATATGGTGCTCGCCGTGAAGTCACCGGCCGAGCTCACGGACCTGTTCCGCGACCGGGGCCGCAAGATGACCGCTCAACGCCAGGCGCTGTTCGCGATCCTCCACGGCACCGAGGCCCATCCGACTGCGGAGTGGGTCTACGAGCGGGCTCGCCGCCAGATGCCGACCATCTCCTTGCGGACGGTGTACCAGACGCTCAACGACCTCGTCGCGATGGGCGAGCTCGAGCAGCTCGACGTGGGCACCGGCTCAGCGCGGTTCGACCCCAACCTCGCGCCGCACCACCACCTCGTGTGCGACGACTGCGGGCGGGTGCAGGACGTCCCCGTCGACTTCCCCGACGTCGCCGTTCCCCAGGAGGTCGCCGGCGGCTTCACAGTCTCGACCACCGAGATCGTCTTTCGCGGTCTGTGCGCCACCTGCGCGCACGGCACGCGCGCGGACGGCACGGCCGACCGGGCTCCATCCCAATCCAACCACCACCCCCACAAGGAGTGTCATGCCTGAGCTGAAGGGCACCAAGACCGAGGAGAACCTGAAGGAGGCCTTCGCCGGCGAGAGCCAGGCGAACCGCCGCTACCTCTACTTCGCGCAGAAGGCCGACGTGGAGGGCTATCCCGACGTTGCCGCCCTGTTCCGCTCGGTCGCCGAGGGCGAGACGGGCCACGCCTTCGGCCACTTCGACTTCATCGCGGAGGTCGGCGATCCGGTCACCGGAGAGCCCGTCGGCCCGACCGCGGACAACCTCAAGTCGGCCATCGCCGGGGAGACCTACGAGTACACGGCGATGTATCCGGGCTTTTCGAAGACCGCTCGCGACGAGGGCTTCGAGGAGGTCGCCGAGTGGCTCGAGACGCTGGCCCGGGCGGAGAAGAGCCACGCCGGGCGCTTCCAGCAGGGTCTCGAGGCGCTCTCCTGACCATCGCCGCCTGAGCGGCGCCCGCGCCCACATTCACGCCGGCCGGCCGGTCGTGGTGCGGGCGCGGGCGACCCCGATCCTGGTGGCCCGGGCCCACGGAGGCCCGGGCCCGAAGCACGACCGGCGCCACTGGAGGCGACATGAGCAATCTCACCCTGGACGACATCGCGGACGTGCGCGCCTACGAGCGCGAGCGGGCCGAGTTCCGCCGCCGCGTGATCGCCCTCAAGAAGCGCAGGCGGGTCCACGTCGGTCCGTTCGTGACGCTCCTGTTCGAGAACCGCGACACCATCCGGTTCCAGATCCAGGAGATGGCTCGGGCCGAGCGCATCCTCACCGACCAGGGCATCCAGACCGAGCTCGACATCTACAACCCGCTGATCCCCGAGCCGGGCCGGCTGTCGGCCACCATGTTCCTCGAGCTGACGTCGGAGGCGCAGCTGCGCGAGTGGCTGCCGAAGCTGGTCGGTATCGAGACGCAGGTGGAGCTGCGCGTCGGCGGCTCCCGCGGCCCCGGTGCCGCGGTCGTGCACGGCACGGTCGACCCGAGCCACGCCAGCCAGCTCAGCCGGGAGGAGACCACCGCCTCGGTGCACTACATCGCCTTCGACCTCACCCCCGACCAGGCCGCGGCCCTGGCCGAAGGCCCCGTCGTGCTGGCCGTGACCCACCCGGCCTACTCGTACGAGACCGAGCTCGACGCCGAGACGCGCGCCGAGCTGGCCGCCGACAGCGCCTGAGGGGCCCGGGCCGGGCGGCCCGCCGGATCGACTTGGACATCGCCGGGCGGGCCGCGCGATGCTCGCCGTTCCCCCATTCCGGGGTGAGCGCCAACCGCCGCCCCGCCGCCGCACGACGGGAACGAGTCGACCAGACGTGAAGCGAGAGCCGTCGCCGATGAACCAGTCCTGGCGCACCAAGGCCGCCTGCCGTGGTCTCGACCCGCAGATCTTCTATCCCGGTGAGGACGAGGACTCGACGCCGGCGAAGACCGTGTGCGGGTCGTGCTCAGTGCAGCAGGCGTGCCTCGAGCACGCCCTCGGCGTGCGGGAGAAGGAGGGCGTCTGGGGTGGATGCACCGAGCGCGAGCGGCGCCGGATCATCCGCCAGCGCCGCCGCACCGCCTGACTCGCGGCGCCCGCCGGGCGCCCGAGCGACGGCGCCGGGACGGGTGCGGCCGGCCGGAACAATCCCGCCGGCCGGATTGGGACCGGCGTCAGCCGCGTCGGGCAGACTCGCCGGATGGACTTCGAGCTCAACGAGGAGCTGCAGGCGCTCCAGGAGACGTGCCGCCGGATCGCGCAGGACAAGGTCAAGCCGCGCGCCCGGGAGATCGACGAGGCCAACGAGTACCCGCAGGACCTGTTCGACGTCTTCCGCGACGCGGGCCTGCTGGGCCTGTGCATCCCCGAGGACCTCGGCGGCTCCGGTGCTGGCATCCTCGGGCTGACCGTCGCCATCGAGGAGGTCGCCAAGTACTCGAACACCGCGGCCCTCATGCTGCTGCTCACCCGCCTGCCCACCGGGCCGGTGATGATCGCCGGGTCGCGCGACCTCAACGAGCGCTACGTCGCCGGGATCGCCAGCGGCGAGCGGCGCGGGTCGTTCTGCCTCTCGGAGCCGCAGGCCGGCAGCGACGTCATGGGCATGCGCACGCGAGCCGTTCGCGATGGCGACGCCTGGGTGCTCAACGGCACGAAGTGCTGGATCTCGGGCGTGGCCCAGGCCGATTGGTACACCGTCTTCGCCAAGACCTCCGACGACCCCGCCAGCCGTGACCACGGCTCGATCACCGCCTTCGTGGTCGAGCGCGGCTGGGACGGCGTCGAGGTCGGTTCGCTCGACCGGAAGATGGGGGTGCGGGGCGTGGCCACCGGTGAGCTGCTCCTCACCGACGTGCGCGTGCCGGCCGAGAACGTGATCGGCGAGGTCGGCGGGTGGCAGGCGGCCATGCTCGGGCTCAACGCCATGCGACCGATCGTGGCCGCCCGTGGCATCGGCCTCGCCGAGGGCGCCCTCATGTACGCCACCGAGTACGTCAAGGAGCGCGCCGCGTTCACCAGGACGATCGCCGACTTCCAGGGCATCCAGTGGGAGATCGCCAAGCTGGCCACCGAGATCGAGGCGGCGCGGCTGCTCACCTACCGGGCCGCGGTGATGGCCGACGAGGGCAAGTACACCAAGCAGTGGGTGCCGCACCTGTCGATGTGCAAGTACTACGCCACCGAGGTCGCGGTGAAGGCCTCGAACGTGTGCCTCCAAATGCTCGGGGCGGCCGGCTACATGAAGGACCACATGACCGAGCTGTACTACCGGGACGCCAAGCAGCTCACGATCGTCGAGGGGACCTCGCAGGTGCAGCTCGGCCTGATCGCCCGCGGTGTGCTGCACCAGGACCTGTGGTGGGACTGATGGCCCACTGACGGGCGCCCACCCCGCCGCCTACGCTCGTCGGCGCCGGGGGTGGGATGGCGATCGATCAGGTGGAACCGACCGCATCGGCGGTGCCGACGCTCGTGGAGCGCCGGAGGCTGCGCGCCCGCATCGGCGACGCCGCGGCCGTGCTCGTCGAAGCCGGTGCCGGTTGGGGCAAGACGGTCCTGTGCGAACAGCTCGCCGCGGCGGGCTGGGTCGTGATCGACGGTGACACCGGCGGCGACGGTGACGCCGGTGACGCCGAGATCGCCCGAGCGCTGCAGCGCGCCCGGCCGGAGCCGGGTCGTCGCGTGGCGGTGGCGGGGCGGCTCCTGGGCGACGGGGTGCTGGGTGCGGCGCCCGGCGCCCTGCTGCTGACCGCCACCGACCTCGCCTTCAGCGACGAGGAGGTGGAGCGCCTCGCCGCGTCCACCGGCACGCCGCTGGCGCCCGAGGCCCGTGGCGCGCTCCGCGACGCCACCGGTGGCTGGCCGGCGGCCACCGCCGGCGCCGTGGCCCTGCTGCGCCGCGCCGGCGGGGCGGGAGCTCGAGGGAGCGCGGCCAGGGCTGCGGGGCGGCGAGCCGCGGGCGCCATGGTGGCCGGGCTGCGCGATGCGCTCACGGCGGAGGACCGCGGCGCCCTCGACCGCCTGGCCGGGTTGCCGCTCCTCGACGACGAGCTGGCCGGCGAGCTGGGAGGCACCGGCGTGCTGGAGCGGCTGGTCCGGGCCGGCCTGCCGTTCGGGTCGGGCGGTCCGGGCTGGCGGGTCGTGCCGGGCCCGCTGGCCGAGCCGTTGTGGGGCGGTCGCCCGCCCGGGGTCGGTGTCGCCCGCCGGGCCAGTGCGCGCTACCTGGCCGCCGGAGACCTGGCCGCCGCCGTCGAGGTGCTCGTGCGGGCGGGGGCGGCCGACGACGCGGCCGCCCTGCTCGCCGCCGAGCGACCGAGCCGGGTCGAGGACGCGGACTACCACTGGCTCCAGGCCGTGGTCGGCGTGCTGCCGGAGCCGGTCCTGGCCGCCCACCCGCGGGTGCTGCTCCACCTCGCCCGCCTCGCGGAGCGCGCGATCGACCTGGCGGGCCGCGCCGCGGCCCTGGACCGCTTGGCCCGGGTGGCGCCCGACGACGCCGACCTCGCCGCCGAGCTCGAGGCCGAGCGCATCCGCGACCTCGGCCGGGACGGCCTGGCCGACCAGGCGGCGCAGCGGGGCCGCGCCCTGCTCGATTCACCGAGCACCGGGCCCGTACCCCGCCTCCGGGCGCTGGCGGGCCTCGGCACCGCGGCGGCGTGGCGGTGCGACGAGCGGTCGTCGGCCGAGGCGAGGGCGTGTTTCGAGGAGGCCGCCGCGCTGGGCCGCCTTCTCGGGGAGGACGGCTGGCTCGCCCATGTGCTGACCGCCCTCGGCTACTACGTCCACCACCGGGACGGGCGCTTCGCCGATGCGGTCGCCTGCTTCGACGAAGCCCTGCCCTTGCTCGACAGCCGGCTGCAGCAGCGGGCCCGCAGCCTCAGCTTCCGCGCCGAGGTCTACGCCAGCGCCGTCCGCCCGGACCTCGCCGCCCGCGACCTCGACGAGGCGCAGCGCGTCGCCGACGAGATCGGCGACCAGACCACGCGCGGCTACGTGGCCTGGTGCCGCGCCGGGCTCGCCGCGCAGGCGGGCGACGCCGCCGGCGTCGTGGCGTGGGCCGAGGACGCGCAGCGGCATCCCGGCGACTGGTTCGCCCACCCGTCGGGCATCGAGTTCCTCGCCGCAGTGGCCGACATGCTGGACCGGGTCGGCGAGCACGACCGGGCGCGGCACACGCTCCGGCGGGCCGTCGAGCGCTGCGCCGAAGACGAGGCCTACGCCGAGATCGCGCTGTTCGCCGAAGCTGCCTTGGAGGCCCGCACCGGCGATCCCCGACGCGCCACGCAGCTGCTGGAACAGGCGGAGGGATCGCCCGAGCTGCCGCTGCGCATGCGCTGGCGGGTCACTCTCCTGGAGGCGCTCGCGGCGCTGCGTCGCGGTGAACCGGAGCGGGCCGGCCGGCTGGCGGCCGAGGCGTTCGACGCGGCGGCGGCGCTCGGCATCCCGACCGCGCCCGCGGTGTTCGAGCGGGACGCGGCAGGGCGCCTGGTCGCCCTGGCCGTCGAGGCCGGTTCGACGGCCGCGGCGGAGGCGGGCACCACGACGGCGGGCGTCTGGGTCAAGGTGCTCGGCGGGTTCGCCGTGCGCCGCGGCGGGGCGCCGGTCGAGATCCCGCCGGGCCGGCCGGCGTCGCTGCTCAAGATCCTGGTGTGCCTGGGCGGGCGCGCCACGATCGACGAGGTGGCCGAGCACCTCTGGCCGGAGGAGCCGCCCGATCTGGGCCGCCAGCGCCTGCGCAACGTCCTCGCGAGGTTGCGCTCGGCTGCGGGTGACGTGGTGGTGCGCGACGGCGAGACGCTCACCGTCGCCGCGGGTGCGGCGATCGACGCGTGGACCTTCGAGGACCGGGCCCGCACCGCGCTGGGCCTCACCGGCGCTGGGCGGCGGGTCGCCGCCACCGTGGCACTGGCGTGCTGCGGCGGCGAGCTGCTGCCCGACGACCGCTACGAGCCGTGGGCGGCGGCGCCGCGCGAGCTCGCCCGCCGCCGCCGCCTCGCCCTGCTCGACGCGCTCGCCGCCGATGCCGAGGCCGACCGGGACCTCGACGAGGCGTCGCGCCACCTCGAGGCCGCGATCGGCGACGACCCGTACGACGAGAGCCGGCACCTGCGCCTGGCGCGAGCGCTGCTGGCGGCCGAGCGCCCCGCCGACGCTCGGGCCGCACTCGAGCGCGCCCGCCGCGCGCTGGCCGAGCTCGACCTGCCCCTGTCCGCGGAGCTCACCGCCCTCGGCGCCTCGCTGCGCAGCGGCTGACCCGCGCCACTGGCCGCCGCGCCCTTGGGAGCGCCAGCGAGCAGGCGCACGCGAAGGCCGAAGGCATTCGCCATCAACACGGTACGGCGGTGGTACGGGGGTCGAGGACGCTGCGAGGCGTGCCGCTCTCGGTCGTCCTCCGCCTCGCCGAACGCCGTCTCACCGACGGCGTGCTGGCGGGCGAGGTGGAGATCGTGGAGACCGGCGACACGCAGCTCGTGCGCACCACGGAGGAGCTCGTCTCCTTCCTCCGCACCTGCCTCGCATCCGAGACCCACGAGGGGGAGTAGCACCCATGGACCCGACCATCCCCGTCCCGAGGCCGCGCCGCCGGCTGCGGGCCGCCGCACTGAGCTTGCTGGCCCTCGTGGCCACGGCGGCCGGGCTCGCGGCGCTCGGCGCGGCTCGCGCCCCGGCGTCGGCCGGCATGGCCTGCGACAAGACCTTCACCGGCGCGACGAACAACTTGTGGGAGGACAGCTCCAACTGGGCTCCCACCGGCGTGCCGACGAGCAGCGAGGGCGCCTGCATCCCGAGTGGCACGGCCGCCATCGTGCAGACGTCGCGCGACGTCGGCGGGGTCGACGTCGCCTCCGGTGCGACACTGCTCATCACCGGCAACGGCAGCTACGGCAATGCCCGGCTCAACCTCACCGGCACCGGCAGCACCAACGCGGGCACGATCGAGCTGTCGTCCACGGGCGGCGGGTTCGCCGCCTCGCTCGCCGGCGCCGACCTCGCCAACAGCGGCGCGCTGCTGGCCACCGCGGGCACGGGTGGGCAGCGCGCGCTCGACGTCGCGCTCAACAACACGGGCACGGTGTCGATCGGCGCGCCGACCACCACCACGGCCACCCTCGTGAACGCCGGTACGTGGACGGTCAGCAGCGGCTACAGCCTGTCGGCGTCCGGCAGCGCCCAGCTGACGAACAAGCCGGCCGCAACCTTCACCGTGGACGGCAGCGCCTACTTCGGCAGTGGCTCGACGTTCCGGTTCGAGGGCGGCACCCTGCCGTCGGGCGATCCGGTCCTCGACCAGGCGTCCCTCACGTTCGCGGCCGGCGCCACGTCGGGCACCGGCACCGGGTTCCAGATCTGGCGCACCACGTCGCTGACCGGCGATGTCCCGGCCAAGGTCACCGTCACGGTCCTCGGCAACGGCTCGGTCGGCAACGCGGCGTTGAACGTCGCGGCCGCGCTGACCAACCGGGGCACGATCGATCTGTCGGCCTCGGGTGGCGGCTACTCGAGCGTCCTCCAGGGGTCCGCGATCACGAACCGGGGGACGATCAGCACCTCGGCCGGTTCCGCAGGCGCCCGCACGCTGGCCGCGCCCATCTCGAACCTCGCGACCGTCTCGATCGGAACGAACACGGTCGAGACCGGCAACGCCTCCAACTCCGGGTCCTGGACCATCGCCTCGCCGTACACCCAGACGATGGGCGGCGCCGCGACGTTCGCCAACAACCCGTTCGGTTCACTGAAGGTCGACGGCGCCATGACGGTCCCGTCCGGGACGACGTTCCGGTTCAACGGCGGGACCCTGCCCACCGGCGATCCGGTGATCGACGAGGGCACGCTCTCCTTCGCGCCGTCCGCCACCGCGGGGGCCGGCACCGGTTTCGAGACGTGGCGCAACGTCTCGCTCGCCGGCACCGTCCCCGCCAACGTGCTCGTCTCCGTGGTGGGCAACGGCTCCACCGGGAGCGCCCAGCTGAGCGCAGCGGCGGCCTGGACGAACAAGGGAACGGTGACGCTGACCTCGACGGGCGGGGGCTACGCCGCGACCTTGACCGGTGCGGGCGTCACCAATCAGGGCACGATCAGGACCGCCCCCGGCGCCGGCGGTCCGAGGTACATCTCGGCGGCGCTGTCCAACACCTCGGCCGGGACCGTGCAGCTCGACGCCGGCACGTCGATCACGGCGAACGCCAGCAATGCGGGGACGTGGAACGTCGGTACGACCGGCGGGGCGACCCTCTCGGGGACGGCGACCTTCACGAACGCCGTGGGCGGCACCCTCACCATCGACGGGAGCATGTACCTCGGTGGCGGCACGACCTTCGCCTTCTCGGGTGGTGTCCTGCCGACCGGTGACCCGGTGCTCGACCAGGCCGCCCTGGTGTTCGGTGCCGGCGCCTCGACCTCCGGCTCCGGCACGGGCTTCATCGCCTGGCGCTCGGTGTCGATGGACGGCACCGTCCCCGCCAACGTGCTCGTCTCGGTGGTGGGCAACGGCTCCACCGGAAACGCCGCGCTCAGCGCGACGGCGCCACTGACCAACGCCGGCACCATCGACCTGACGTCGACGGGCGGCGGATATGCCGCGTCCTTGACCGGTGCGGCCGTCACCAACCAGGGCACGATCAGCACCTCGGTCGGCGCCGGCGGCCCCCGCTACCTCAACGTCCCGCTGGTCAACGCCGGCACCGTCGCCATCGGCTTCCCGACCACGGTCTCGGCCGCGGTCGAGCACCGCAACGACGGCGCCTGGAGCGTGGCGTCGGGCGCCAGCCTCGGCTACGCATCGACGAGCGGCTCGACGTTCGTGTCGGGTCCGGGCAGCACCCTCACCGTCGACGGGTCCATGCAGCTTCGCGACGGCACGACATTCCGGGTCGCAGGCGGGTCGATCCCGGCCGGTGACCCGGTGCTCGACCAGGCTGCGCTGTCGATCGACGCCGGAGCAACGGCCGGCGCCGGAAGCGGTCTCGAGATCTGGCGGAGCGTCCCCCTCACCGGTGACATCCCCGCCGGGCTGACCCTCACGGTGACGGGCAACCCCTCGGTGGGCAATGCGTCGCTGACGGCCACGGCGCCACTCACCAACGCCGGCGGCATCGTGCTCTCCTCGAGCGGCGGCGGATGGTCCGCGACCCTCGACGGGTCCGCCATCGTCAACACCGGCTCGATCACGACGCTGGCCGGAGCAGGCGGCAACCGCTACCTGAACGCGGCGCTGACCAACCAGGGGTCGATCAGCGCAGGGCCGTCGACGGTCGTCTCGGGTGTCGCCGACGTCAACAAGGGTGCCTTCGAGGTGGCCGCCGGTGGCTCGCTCGTGTTCCAGTCGGGGGCCTCGTTGCGCCAGGAGGCGGGCACGTTCACCGTGAACGGCACCTCACGGTTCGCTTCCGGTGCGACGTTCACCTACGCCGGTGGCACCCTGCCGGCCGGCGACCCGACGATCCAGGACGCGAACCTCGTCTTCGCCGGCAACCCGCCGGCGCTGCCCGACGACCAGTCCGGTGTGGTCGTCGTCGGTACCTCGACGCTGACGGGCAAGGTCCCCAGCCGCTTCAAGGTGACCGTGCAAGGCAACGGTTCCTGGGGCAACGCCACCCTGGTGTCCACGACTGCCGTGACGTCGTACGGGCGCATCGTGCTCACGTCGGTCGGAGGAGGATGGGGCGCCACGCTCGACATGCCGGCGCTCGTCAACCGGGGCACGCTCACTGTCTGGGCGGGTGCGGGCGGGCCGCGCCGCCTCACCGGCGACCTCGCCAACTGGAGGACCGTCGACCTCGGTCTCGGAGTCGTCACGCTGAACGTCGGAGGCTCGTACTCCACGGCCGGCGCCAGCGCGCTCGTGCGGCTCCGAGTGGCCGGGAACGGCAACGCCGCTCGCATCGCCGTTGCAGGAACGGCGTCGCTCGGCGGGAAGCTGACCATCCTGAACGGCTATTCGCCGGCCGCCGGCGACACGGCCACCCTCGTGACCGGTTCGTCGGTCACGGGAGCGTTCTCATCGGTCGCCGGGCTCGACGCACCGGGACCGACGGTCTGGTCGGTGCAGTACGGGGCCAACGACGTGCGGATCGCGGCGGCGTAGCGATCCGCGCGCAGCGTCGCCGGGACGGGGGCGACGCGGGGGTGGCCGGGGCTGGCGGGCCCCGGCCACCGGCGCGCCGGCGGACGCCGGCGACGACCGGCGCGCCGGGGCACCCGGCCACCCGCGGGCGGCAAGCCGGTCGCGGCGCGGCCGGGCAATAGCCTCCGCGCCGTGACGACCGATGCCGCCGACACCGCACGCCCGCTGACCGAGCTCGGCGGCTGGCCGGGCGTGCTCGGTCGCCTCACGGCCGGCGCCGATCTGCCTGACGGCATGGCCCACGCGGCCATGACCGAGATCCTCGAAGGGGCGGCGACGCCGGCCCAGATCGCGGCGTTCATCGTCGCCCTGCGCATGAAGGGCGAGACGGTGGAGGAGCTGAGCGGGCTGCTGGACGCGATGCTCGACGCGGCCACGCCCGTGACGCTCCACGACCCGGGTGGCGTGATGGACGTGGTCGGTACGGGAGGCGACCGCCACCACTCGATCAACGTCTCGACGCTCGCGGCGCTGGTGGTGGCGGGCGCCGGGGGCCGGGTCTGCAAGCACGGCAACCGCGCGGCGTCGTCCGCGTGCGGCTCGGCGGACCTGCTCGAGGCGCTCGGGGTGGTCATCGACCTGGGCCCCGAGGGCGTGGCCCGCTGCGTCGAGCGCGCCGGCATCGGCTTCTGCTTCGCCCCGCGCTACCACTCCTCCATGCGCCACGCCGGCCCGACACGCCGCGAGCTCGGGGTGCCGACCGTGTTCAACTTCCTGGGGCCGCTGGCCAACCCGGCGCGGGTCCGCCGGTACCTCGTCGGCGTGAGCGACCCGGCCATGGCCGAGCGCATGGCGTCCGTGCTGGCCGGCGCCGGGGCCGAGCGGGCCTGGGTGGTGCGCGGCGGTGACGGCCTGGACGAGATCACCACGACGACGACTTCCAACGTCGTGGAGGTGGTCGACGGGACGGTGCGCACGCTGACCGTCGACCCGGTGGCCCACGGCATCGGCCCCGCCACGCTCGACGACCTGCGCGGCGGCGACCCGGCCACGAACGCCACGCTGGCGCGTCGGGTGCTCGCCGGCGAGCCGGGCTGCCACCGCGACGTCGTGGTGCTGAACGCCGCCGCCGCGCTGGTGGTGGCCGGGATGGTCGACGACATCGAGGCGGGTCTGTCCGCCGCCCGGCGGTCCGTTGACGAAGGCGCCGCCGCCGCCGCGCTCGACCGCCTCGTGCACGAGTCGGTCGAGGCCCGGACGGAAGGCGCCTGAGGGTCCGGTCCGAAACCCCGGACGGCCGCGGGCAGGTGGTCGGTACGCTCGGCGGGATGTAGCGCACGGGCACACGTCCGCCCTTCCGCCTGCCCGAAAGGACACCCGTGCCGCGCCCCCCGCGCCCTCAGGCCTCCCGGCCCGCATCCCTCGCCGCCCGAGCGGTCACCGTCGAGATCGGCGACCGGACCATCCTCGACGCGATCGACCTCGCCGTCACGCCCGGCGATCGGATCGGCGTCGTCGCGCCCAACGGGACGGGCAAGTCCACGCTGCTGCGCGTGCTGGCCGGTGAGGTCCTTCCCACCGCAGGGGAGGTGACGTCGGCGCCGCCCGATGCCAACGTCGGCCTGCTCGCCCAGGAGCACCAGCACCGGCCCGGGGAGCGGGTGCGCGACCTGCTCGCCCGGCGCACCGGGGTGGAGCAGGCGGCGGGCGAGCTCGACGCGGCCACGTCCGCGCTGGCCGGCGAGGAGGCCGGGGCCGACGAGCGGTACGCCGCCGCGCTCGACCGCTGGATGGCACTGGGCGGTGCGGATCTCGACGCCCGCCTCGGGCCGGTCTGGGCCGACCTCGGCCTTGCGCCGGAGCTGCTCGACCTCGACACTGCGGCTCTCTCGGGCGGCCAGCGGGCCCGGACCGCCCTGGCCGGACTGCTGCTGTCGCGCTTCGACGTGCTTCTGCTCGACGAGCCCACCAACGACCTCGACTTCGACGGTCTCGACCGGCTGGAGGCGTTCCTCGACTCGGTGAGCGCCGGCGTGGTGCTCGTGTCGCACGACCGCGCCTTCCTGGCCCGCAGCGTCACCGCCGTCCTCGAGCTCGACGAGCACACCCACCGGGGCCGCCGCTTCGACGGCGGATGGGCGGCCTACCTGGACGAGCGTGCCGTCGCCCGCCGCCACGCCGAAGAGGCCTACGACGGTTTCGCGTCCCGCCGCGCCGATCTCGAGCAGCGCATCCGCACGCAGCGCCAGTGGGCCGTCCAGGGCGTGGCCAAGGCCAAGCGCACCCCCCGGGACAACGACAAGGCCCAGCGGGACTTCAAGCTGAACCGCACCGAGAAGCAGGCCGCCAAGGTCCGCCAGTCGGAGAAGGCGCTGGTGCGCCTCGACGCGGTCGACAAGCCGTGGGAGGGCTGGGAGCTGCGCTTCGAGATCGCGGCCGCCCCGCGGTCGGGGGCGGTCAGCTTCCGGCTCGACGCCGTGGTCGTCGAACGGGGTGACTTCCGGTTGGGACCCGTGCACCTCGACGTGCGCTGGGGTGAGCGGGTGGCGCTCGTCGGGGCCAACGGCAGTGGCAAGACCACGCTGCTCGACACCGTGCTCGGCCGCCTGCCCCTGGCCGGGGGTGAGCGCTGGATCGGGCCCGGCGTCGTCGTCGGCGAGGTCGACCAGGGCCGGGCGCTGCTCGCGGGCGCGACCGGCGGCGGGTCGGCGACGCTGCTCAGCGCCTTCTGCGCGGCGGCCGGCCAGGACGTCACCTCCGAGGCGCGGTCGCTGCTGGCCAAGTTCGGGCTGGGCGCGGGCCATGTGGCCCGGCCGGTGCGGACGCTGTCGCCGGGGGAGCGGACTCGAGCCGTCCTCGCCGTGCTGCAGGCCCGGGGGGTGAACTGCCTGGTGCTCGACGAGCCCACCAACCACCTGGACCTTCCGGCCATCGAGCAGCTGGAGGCCGCCCTCGACCGGTTCCCCGGGACGCTGCTGCTCGTGAGCCACGACCGCAGCCTCCTCGCCGCGGTCCGTGTCGACCGCACCCTCGTGATCGAGCGCGGGCAGCTCCGCTCACGCGACTGACGCCTCGACACGGCCGGGCGCTGTGCGGCGAGGCGCGGCCCGGCGCGGCGAGGCCCGGCGCGGCGCGGACCGGGTCCCGGGGGCCGGCGCAGACCGCCCGGCGGCGCGGCGCGGCACGGCCGGCGCGGACCGGGTTCCGGGGGCCGGCGCAGACTGCCCGGCGGCGCGGCGAGGCGCGGCCCGGCGCAGACCGGCGCAGACCGCCCGGCGGCGGCCCAGCCGGCGGTGCGCTCAGCCGGGTGTCGCCCGCGCCTGCCCGCCCTCGGGAGGCGCCGGCCGCGCCGCCCGGGGCCGGGGGGGCACCCCGACCGCCGGGTCCCTCGACACCGGATCGAGGCCGAGGCCGCCCTCGAGCCGGGCCAGCTCGGCCTGGGCCTCGACGTGGCGGGCCAGGTCGGCGCCCAGCGCGTCGAGCCCCGCCGGGGAACCGGCCAGGCCACGTGTCGCGCCGGCGGCGGCGCCGAGCAGGGACAGATCCGAGGCGAGGCGCTCGACGGCCGCCACGTCGGCGGCGAGCGCGGGCAGCGCCGTCCGGCGCAGGCGCGGCGCCAGGCGACCGACGGCGGCGATCCGCCCGTCGACCGCCAGCGCCTCCTGTTCGAGCCGGGCGGCCAGGTCCGCGACGCCACCGCTCCGGTCCGTGTGGCGCCCGGCAACCATGCGCGACACGGCCACGGCGTCGCGCAGCCGCCGGTGCAGGCGGGCGGCCAGCGCGGGAGACCACAGCCACACCGTGGGCGCGGCGGTGCGAACCTTGGGGCTGACCCGGTTGCGGCGTCTGAGTCGCGCCAAGACGACGAGGAGCACCGCCAGGGCGACGAGGGCAGCGGCGAGCATCCCACCGAGCAGCCAGACCAGCAGCTCCACCCGCCGCAGGGTACCGGGCCACGGCGGCCGGCGGGCCCGGCCTCAACGGGGCCTCAACGGAGCCTCAACGGGCGCCGGCCCGGAGCGGCGGCGTGGGCCGCGGAGTGAACGACGCCAGCCGAGGCCACGGCTCCGCCAGGCAACCGTCGACGTGCACGACTCTCGTGCCGGGCGGGCAACGGTCGAGCCACGCGGCCACGGCCAGCAGCTCGTCGGCCTCGTCCTTGCCCGGCGCCGGGCGCGGTACGTCCCCGGCCACGGCGAAGAGCTGCTCCGCGCGCGCGCCCGGGCCCCCGCCCCCGTCCCCGTCCCCGTTCTCGTCCGCGCCCCCGCCGGCGCCTCCGTCCCCGAACCCGCTGCCGCTGCCGCTGCCCGCGCCCGCGCCCGCGCCCGCGCGCGGCGGGCCGTCCGGGCCGTCCGGGCCGAGCACCGCTATCGCTTCGTCGTCCCACTCGAGGCCCGGCCGGTTGCGCTCGCTCCAGGCGCGGACGAGGCGCCCGCGGCGCAGCTCGGCGCCCCCCTGCCCGGGCACCTCGACGACCACGCGGCCGGCCCCGCGCAGCCAGTCGAACCGGCGCTGGCGGCGCAGCGCGGCGGCGAGGGCGGCAGCCCGGTCGCGGACGTCGGCGGCCTCCTCGAAGCGCTCGGCGGCAGCGAGCCCGGCGATCCGCACGGCGAGGGGGGCCAGCAGCGCCCCGGGGTCGACCGTGAGTCCTCGGCGGACCTGCTCCACCACGGCCGCGTACTCGACCTCCGAGAGGTCGCCCGCGCACGGGCAGCGGGCCACGCCGAGCTGCGCGGCGGCGCAGCGCGCCCCCCGCCCGCCGGGTGCTCCCGTGCAGCGCCGGATCGGTGCCGCGGTCTGGATGGCGTCGACGACGCGCCTGGCCGTGGTGCCCGAGGGGAGGGGGCCGAGGTGCAGGGCGTCGCCGCGTACCTCGCGCACGACGGCCAGGCGCGGGAACCTCTCGTGCGTCAGGCGCACGTAGGCCGAGGATCGCCAGGTGCGGGCGTGACGGTTGTACCGGGGCTGGTGGGCGTGGATCAGGCGCACTTCGCGCACCGCGGCCTCCAGCGTCGTGGCGCAGGGTCGGTGGTCGATGCGCTGCGCCTCGCGCAGCAACGCACCGACCTTGCGCCGCTCGTCGCCCGAGAAGTACGACCGCACGCGGGCCCGCAGGTTCGTGGCCTTGCCGACGTAGAGCACCCGCCCGGCGGCGTCGCGGAACAGGTACACCCCGGGCGCGCGCGGCAGGTCCTCGGTGAGCCGCAGCTTGGCGGCCTGCGGGTGCCCGGCCATGGTCGCCAGCGCGAGCAGGTCGTCGAGACCCATGACGCCGAGCCCGGCGGCCCGCTCGAGGAGCACGTGGAGGAGGTCGCCGGTGGCGAGCGCGTCGGCCAGCGCCCGGTGCGCCGGGCGGTGCGCGAGCCGCAGCCGCGACGCCAACGTGGCCAGGCGGCAGTCCGGGACCTCGTCGCGCACCAGGCGGCGAGCCAGCGCGCACGTGTCGACCCACCGGTTGGCCAGGCGGGGCCGACCGCTGCGCAGCAGCGCCGCGTCGAGGAAGCCGAGGTCGTAGCGGACGTTGTGGCCGACGATCACCGCGTCGCCGAGGACCTCGAGGAAGGTGGGCAGGACCTCACCGGCGCCAGGGGCCGGAAGCACCATCGCCTCCGTGATGCCGGTCAGCACGGTGATGGACGGCGGTATGCGGCTGCCCGGGTTCACGAGCGTGGCGAAGGTGCCGAGGCACTCGCCGCCCCGCAGCTTGACCGCGCCGATCTCGGTCAGGCCGCCGTCGGCCGCCGAGCCTCCCGTGGTCTCGACGTCGACGACGCAGAACGTGACCTGGTGCAACGGTGTCCCGAGGTCGTCGAAGCTGCGCTGGACCACGGCGACACGGTAGCGAACGTGCGTTCGGCCTGCCGTCGGGCGCGACGAGCCGGGGCGGGCGGGCCGGCGTCGGTACCATGCGGGCCGTGAGCGAGCACGCCGCCACCGCCCGCTCGACGGCCCGCTACCGCTGCGGCGCCTGCGGCAACATCACCCGCTTCGACGTCGTCTCCAGCCGGCGCACCCGGTCCTTCCACCACTTCACGGTGGGCGGGGAGGTCACGGTCGAGGACGAGGAGGTCCTCACCGAGGTGATCGAGGAGGTGTCGTGCCGCTGGTGCGGCCGCCCCGATGCCGTGCGCGAGCTGCCCGCCGCCGA
>JACPNX010000011.1 GCA_016185275.1 Actinomycetota bacterium
CCGACACCAAGCGGGCGCTCGTCACCCTCGCCGAGGGTGACCGCATCGACCTGTTCGAGAAGTAGGGATCGCCATGGCTCTCCGCAAGCGCAAGCCGACCAGCGCCGGCCGCCGGTTCCAGACCGTCTCCGACTTCGGCGACGTCACCCGGGCCGAGCCCGAGCGCAGCCTCCTCGCGCCGCACCACGGCACCGGTGGCCGCAACAGCCACGGCCACAAGACCGCCCGCCACCGCGGCGGCGGCCACAAGCGCCGCTACCGCGTCGTCGACTTCCGCCGCGTCAAGGACGGGGTGCCGGCCAAGGTCGCCGCGGTCGAGTACGACCCGAACCGCAGCTGCCGGATCCTGCTGCTGCACTACCTCGACGGCGAGAAGGCCTACATCCTCGCCCCCCGCGACGTGCAGGTGGGCGACCGCCTGCAGTCGGGCCAGGGCTCGGAGATCCGGCCCGGCAACGCGCTGCCGCTGCGCTACATCCCGGTCGGCACCACGGTCCACAACGTCGAGCTGAAGCCGGGGGGTGGCGGTCGCCTCGCCCGCTCCGCCGGGTCGAGCGTGCAGCTCGTGGCCAAGGAGGGCGACTTCGCCACCCTGCGCCTGCCGAGCACGGAGATGCGCCGGGTCCCGATCGACTGCCGCGCCACCGTCGGCACCGTCGGCAACGCCGAGCACGAGCTGATCAAGGTCGGCAAGGCGGGCCGCAACCGGTGGAAGGGCGTGCGCCCGCAGACCCGCGGTGTGGCCATGAACCCCGTCGACCACCCGCTCGGCGGCGGCGAGGGCAAGACCTCCGGCGGCCGTCCGCCCGTGTCGCCCTGGGGCAAGACCGAGGGCCGCACCCGCGACACCACCAAGCCGTCGCAGAAGCTGATCGTCCGGCGCCGCCGCACCCGCGGCTCGCGACGGTAGGTAGGGAGACCACGCATGGCGCGTTCGCTGAAGAAGGGTCCGTTCGTCGACGACCACCTCCTCAAGAAGGTGGACGACCTGAACGAGAAGGGCGACAAGCGGGTCATCAAGACCTGGTCCCGCCGGTCCACGATCATCCCCGACATGGTCGGCCACACCATCGCCGTGCACGACGGGCGCAAGCACGTCCCCGTGTACGTGACCGAGTCGATGGTCGGCCACAAGCTCGGCGAGTTCGCGCCGACGCGCACGTTCAGGTACCACGCCGGCCAGGAGAAGAACGCGCGGGGTCGGCGATGAGCTTCGGCGTCAAGACCAACGAGCGGCCCGGCACCCGGGCCCAGGCCCGCTACGTGCGCGTCTCGGCCTACAAGGCCCGCGAGGTGCTCGACCTCATCCGCGGCCGCCACGTCGACGAGGCCCGCGACATCCTGCGCTTCGTCGAGCGTGACGTGGCCACGGTCATCCTGAAGGTGCTCGAGTCGGCCGTCGCCAACGCCCGCAACAACGACGAGCAGGACCCCGAGACGCTGTTCGTGTCGGCCTGCTTCGCCGACGAGGGACCGACGCTCAAGCGGTGGCGGCCGCGGGCACGGGGCCGCGCCGGGCGCATCCGCAAGCGCACCACCCACATCACCGTGATCGTCACCCGCATGGCCGACGAGGATCTGCGGCGCTGGCGCGACAAGCACGTGGCCTCCGCCGGCGGCCGCCGCCGACGGGGTCCCGATCGGGCTCGGCGCGTCGCCCGCAGCCGCGGCCAGGGAGCCGACGCGTCATCCGGGCGCGCCGCTCGCGTGGCGGCCAGCCGGGGCGGAGCGGCGCCGGCCGGCGACACCTCGGTCGATGACGTCGCAGTCGATGAGGAGTCGGCAGCTCTTGACGACACCGGCACGGCTGTCGACGACGCGACGGCCGACATCGTCGAGGCCGCGGCGATCGCGGCGCCGGCCGAGGCCGAGATCGCCGAGCAGGACGCCGCGGCCGCGGCCGAGGCCGAGCAGGACGCGCCGGCCGAGGCGGAAGCAGCCGAGGCCGAGGCCGACAGCGAGGACACCGGCGGGGCCGAAGTGGCTTCCGAGCCGGAGGAGGAGGCCTGATGGGCCAGAAGGTCAACCCGTACGGCTTCCGCCTGGGGGTCACCACCGACTGGAAGTCGCGCTGGTTCGCCAACCGCGAGGAGTACGCCGACTTCATCGTCGAGGACTGGAAGATCCGCAACCGGATCATGTCCGACCTGCCGCACGCGGCGATCAGCCGCATCGAGGTGGAGCGCACCCGCGATCGGCTCCGCGTCGACGTGCACACCGCGCGCCCCGGCATCGTCATCGGCCGCCGTGGCGCCGAGGCGGACCGGCTCCGTGCCGAGCTGGCCAAGATCACCGGCAACCAGCGCGTGCAGCTCAACATCCAGGAGATCAAGCAGCCCGAGCTCGACGCCGCCCTCATCGCCCAGGGTGTCGCCGACCAGCTCGCCGGCCGGGTCGCGTTCCGCCGGGCCATGAAGCGAGCCGTGCAGAACGCGCAGAAGGCCGGCGCCCTCGGCATCCGGGTCCAGTGCTCGGGCCGGCTCGGCGGCGCCGAGATGAGCCGAACCGAGTGGTACCGCGAGGGTCGGGTACCGCTGCACACGCTGCGGGCCGACATCGACTACGGCTTCCGCGAGGCCCGCACGCCGACCGGCCGCGTCGGCGTCAAGGTCTGGATCTACAAGGGCGACATCCTGCCCTACAAGACCCAGACGGAGGACAAGATCAGCCGCGAGGCGGCCATGGCCGTGGGCGAGACGTCCGGCCAGGCCCGGCCCCGCAAGGTCGTCTCGTCGAGCGCGGCCCGCCGTGCCGCCGCCGTCCCCGGGCCCGAGCCCGCGGCCGCTCCCGCTGCGGAGGCTGGGGCGGGTGAGGAGCACCGCCCCCTCGTGCACGAGGCCGATCCCGAGTTCGAAAAGCTCCTCGAGGAGGAGGAGGCCATCGAGCGCTCGGTGCGCGACCACCACGAGACGCCCCACTTCCGACCCGGGGACGCCGACTGATGTTGATGCCGCGCAAGGTCAAGCACCGCAAGACGCAGCGGGGCCGGCTGAAGGGGCTGTCGAAGGGCGGCACCGAGGTCGTTTTCGGCGAGTACGGCATCCAGGCCCTCGAGCCGGGCTGGATCACCGCCCGCCAGATCGAGGCCGCCCGCATCGCGATGACCCGCCACATCCGCCGCGGCGGCAAGGTGTGGATCAACATCTTCCCGGACAAGCCGGTCACCGAGAAGCCGGCCGAGACCCGCATGGGGTCCGGCAAGGGCAACCCGGAGCGCTGGGTGGCCGTGGTCAAGCCGGGCCGTGTGCTGTTCGAGCTGTCGTACCACGACCCGGCCGTCGCCCGGGCTGCCATCGACCGCGCCATCCAGAAGCTGCCGATCAAGGCTCGCTTCGTCAGCCGCGAGGAGGCGTTCTGATGGCCAAGGTCGACCACGTCTCCGACCTCGACGACGGCGCTCTGGTGGCCCGCCTCGGCGAGGCCAAGGCGGAGCTGTTCAACCTGCGCTTCCAGCACGTCACCGGGCAGCTCGACAACGCCGCCCGGCTGCGCACCACCAAACGGACGGTCGCCCGCATCCTCACCGAGCTGCGGGCCCGGGAGATCGCGGCCGCCGAAGCCGCCGAGGAGCGATGATGGCCGAAGCCCCCCAGCGCGTGAACCGCCGCAAGGTCCGCGAGGGCGTCGTGAGCTCGACGTCCATGGACAAGACCGCGGTGGTGCGCGTCACCGAGCGCGTACGCCATCCCCTGTACGGCAAGACCGTGCAGCGCAGCACGAAGCTCTACGCGCACGACGAGACCAACGACCTGCGCGTCGGCGACCGCGTGCGGATCGCCGAGACGCGCCCGTTGTCGAAGCTCAAGCGCTGGCGCGTCGTCGACGTGATCGAACGGGCGAGGTGACGGCCCGATGATCCAGCAGGAGTCGCGGCTGCGCGTCGCGGACAACAGCGGAGCCAAGGAAGTGCTCTGCATCAAGGTGCTCGGTGGCTCGCGCCGCCGCTACGCCTCCATCGGCGACGTGTTCGTCGCCACCGTGAAGGACGCCATCCCCGGCGCCGGCGTGAAGAAGGGCGACGTCGTCAAGTGCGTCGTCGTCCGCACGAAGAAGGAGAAGCGCCGTCCCGACGGCAGCTACATCCGCTTCGACGAGAACGCCGCCGTGCTCATCAACGACCAGCGGCAGCCCCGTGGCACGCGCATCTTCGGCCCGGTGGGCCGCGAGCTGCGCGACAAGCGGTTCATGCGGATCGTGTCGCTGGCCCCGGAGGTGCTTTGACCATGTCAGGGCTTCGCATCAAGAAGGGTGACCGGGTCCGGGTCCTCACCGGCAAGGACCGCGGCAAGGAAGGCGTGGTCATGCGCGCCCTGCCCAAGGACGGCAAGGTCATCGTCGACGGGATCAACGTCGCCAAGAAGCACCAGAAGGCCCGGTCGGCCACGACGCAGGGCGGCATCATCGACAAGGACATGCCGTTGCCCGTGGCCAACGTCGCCCTGATCTGCCCGTCGTGCGGGCCGACCCGGGTGGGCTACCGCCTCGAGAACGGGACGAAGTCCCGGATCTGCAAGAAGTGCGAGGGGGACCTCCGATGAGCGCCGGGACGGTCGACGCCCCGCGCCTCAAGCGCCGCTACCAGGAACAGGTGCGGGCGCAGCTCCAGCGCGACCTCGGCCTCGACAACGTCATGCAGGTCCCCCGGCTGGAGAAGATCGTCCTCAACATGGGCGTCGGAGCCGCGGTCGGCCAGGCGTCCCTGCTCGAGGGTGCGGTGGCCGACCTCACCGTCATCACCGGGCAGAAGCCGCTCGTGACCCGAGCCAAGAAGTCGATCGCCGGGTTCAAGCTCCGCGAGGGCAACGCCATCGGCGCCAAGGTGACGCTGCGAGGCGACCGCATGTGGGAGTTCCTCGACCGGCTGATCAGCCTGGCCATCCCCCGCATCCGCGACTTCCGCGGCCTGCCCACCAAGTTCGACGGGCACGGCAACTACACGTTCGGCGTGACCGAGCAGCTCATCTTTCCCGAGATCGACTACGACAAGGTCGATCGTTCCCGCGGCATGGACATCACCATCGTGACCACCGCCCGTACCGATGCCGAGGGCAAGGCGCTGCTGGACGCCTTCGGCTTCCCGTTCCGACGCGAGGGGCAGTCGTAATGGCCAAGAAGGCCCTCATCAACAAGGCCAACCGCACGCCGAAGTTCAAGGTGCGCGGCTACACGCGCTGCCAGCGCTGCGGCCGTCCGCACTCGGTGTACCGCAAGTTCAAGCTCTGCCGCGTGTGCCTGCGGGAGCTCGTCCATCAGGGCGAGATCCCGGGTGTCACCAAGGCGAGCTGGTAGGGGGCGCGAGCATGACAATGACCGACCCGATCGCCGACATGTTGACGCGCATCCGCAACGCCAACATCGCGATGCACGACGACGTTCGCATGCCGTCCTCCACGCAGAAGGAGGCGCTGGCCCGGATCCTCGAGCGCGAGGGCTACATCGAGGGCTTCACCATCGAGGACAACGCGCCGCGGCCCGGCCGCACGCTCGTCATCACCATGAAGTACTCGCCCGAACGGTCGCGCACGATCTCGGGGCTGCGCCGGGTGTCCAAGCCCGGCCTGCGCGTCTACCGCAAGGCCAAGGAGGTCCCCCGCGTCCTGGGGGGCCTCGGCGTGGCCGTCGTCTCGACCAGCCAGGGGCTCATGACCGACCGCGAGGCGCGCTCGCGCAACGTCGGCGGCGAGATCCTGTGCTTCGTCTGGTGAGGGAGCACTGATGTCCCGGATCGGCAAGAGCCCCATCGCGGTGCCCACCGGTGTCGACGTGGCGATCGCGGACCGCACGGTCACGGTCACCGGCCCCAGGGGGTCGCTGGCCCGCGCCCTGCCGGGCGCCATCTCCGTACGCCAGGAGGACAGCACGCTCCTCGTCGAGCGTCCCGACGACGAGCGCCGCAACCGCGCACTGCACGGCCTCGTTCGCTCACTGGTCAACAACATGGTGGTGGGTGTCAACGACGGCTTCTCGAAGGAGCTCGAGATCATCGGCGTCGGCTACCGCGCCACCCTCCAGGGCACCACGCTCGACCTCGCGCTCGGCTTCAGCCACCCCGTGCGCGTCGACGCCCCGGACGGCATCACCTTCGAGGTGCCCAACCCCAACCGCATCGTGGTCCGCGGCATCGACAAGGAGCTCGTCGGCCAGGTGGCCGCCAACATCCGCAAGCTCCGCCCGCCCGAGCCCTACAAGGGCAAGGGCGTCCGCTACGCGGGCGAGGTCGTGGCCCGCAAGGCCGGCAAGGCCTCCAAGTAGGTCCCGGTGACAAGGAACGAACGATGAGCCACAGCGCACAACGCAAGAGAGCGGGCCGCATCAGCCGGCACCGCCGGGTCCGCAAGAAGGTCCGGGGTACGGCCGACCGGCCGCGCCTCGCCGTGTTCCGATCGAACCGCCACGTCAGCGCCCAGATCGTCGACGACGTGTCGGGGCGCACGCTGGCCGCCGCCTCCACCCTCGAGGCCGACCTGCGGGACGCGAGCGGCAACGTCGACGGCGCGGCCAAGGTGGGGGAGCGGCTCGCCGAGCGCGCCACCGCCGCCGGCATCACGACCGTCGTGTTCGACCGCGGCGGGTTCCGCTACCACGGGCGCGTCGCCGCCCTCGCCGATGCCGCCCGCCGGGGCGGACTGGAGTTCTGACATGCCTCCTCACGTGAGCGACGCGCAGCTGCGCGAGTCGCGGGTGATCGACATCAACCGCGTCGCCAAGGTCGTCCGTGGCGGCCGGCGCTTCTCGTTCACCGCGCTCGTCGTGATCGGCGACGGCGCCGGCCGTGTCGGCCTCGGCTACGGCAAGGCCAAGGAGGTCCCTCTGGCCATCCAGAAGGGCACCGACGAGGCGAAGAAGAACCTGTTCGCCGTCCCGCTCGCCGGCACCACGATCGTCCACCCGGTCATCGGCGCGACCGGCGCCGGCCGCGTGCTGCTCAAGCCGGCGGCCCCCGGCACCGGCGTGATCGCCGGCGGCGCGGCGCGGGCGATCCTCGAGGAGGCCGGCATCCACGACGTGCTGTGCAAGTCGCTCGGGTCCTCGAACCACATCAACGTGGCCCGTGCCACCATCGCCGGGCTGCGGGCGCTCAAGCGGCCCGACGAGGTCGCCCGCCTGCGGGGCCTGTCCCCCGAGGAGATCATGCCGGGAGCCCTGTGGCGGGCCTACCGGCAGTCCGAGCGCGGTCCGCACGTGCCGGACGAGGTGGCGTGATGACCGAGCTGCGCGTCACCCAGACCCGCTCCTCCATCGGCACCAAGCCGAAGACGAGGGGCACGCTGCGCGCCCTCGGGCTCGGGCGGATCGGCAAGTTCAACCTGCTGCCCGACCGGCCCGAGATCCGCGGCATGCTGGCCAGGGTTCCCCATCTCGTACGCGTCGAGGAAGTCGACTCATGAAGCTGCACGATCTGTCACCCGCTCCAGGGTCGAACCGCCGCCGCAAGCGAGTGGGCCGCGGCATCGGCGGCAAGGGCGGCAAGACCGCCGGCCGCGGCATCAAGGGCCAGAAGGCCCGCGACACCGTCCCCATGAACTTCGAGGGCGGGCAGATGCCGATCCACATGCGGATCCCGAAGCTGAAGGGCTTCAACAACCCGTTCCGCGTCGAGTACCAGGCGGTCAACCTCGACACGATCGACGCGACCGGTCTCGACGACGTCACGCCGGCTGCCCTCCACGCCCAGGGCCTCGTGCACAAGGGCGCGCTGGTCAAGGTGCTGGGCCGCGGCGAGATCACGCGGGCCGTGACCGTGCGGGCGCACCGCTTCTCGCGCACCGCGGAGGCCGCCATCACCGCCGCCGGGGGTACCGTTGAGCTCGTGCCGCTGCCGTGGGGCGACCGCCGCCCACCGGCCCAGGGCAACCACCTCACCAACCGCTAGCCCGACCGTGCCCACCGGCCCGGTGCGCCTACCGAGGAGCCCAACGTGCTCACGAGCATGAAGAACATGTTCAAGGTGGCGGATCTGCGCGGCAAGATCCTGTTCACCCTGTTCATGCTGTTCCTCTACCGGCTGGGGGCGCACATCCCCGTGCCGGGCATCAACGTCAACGCCCTGAAGGACCTCCAGAAGCAGGCCCAGCAGGGCGGCGTCCTGCAGTACCTGCAGCTCTTCTCCGGCGGTGCGATCACCCAGTTCGCGGTCTTCGCGCTCGGGATCATGCCCTACATCACGTCGTCGATCATCATGCAGATCCTCGCCGTCGTGATCCCCAAGCTCGAGCAGTGGCAGGAGCAGGGAGCGGTCGGTCAGCGCAAGATCACGCAGTGGACGCGGTACCTCACCATCGCCATCGCCATCATGCAGTCCACGGGCCTGACCGTGCTGTTCCACCGGGGCGGCGGCGGCTTCAACGGCGGCAACCCGACCAACACCGATCTCTTCGGCGGCCGCTACAACGCCGGTCGCGTGCTGCTCGTGGTGGTCACGCTCACGGCCGGGACGGCGCTGATCATGTGGATGGGCGAGCTGATCACCCAGCGGGGCATCGGCAACGGGATGTCGATCCTCATCTTCGGCTCGGTGGTGAGCCGCCTGCCGGCCAACTTCGGAGCGGTCAAGGCCGAGAAGGGCCTGTTCGTGATGGGCATCGTGGTGGCCATCTTCTCGGCCGTGCTCGTGTCGATCGTGTTCATGGAGCAGGGCCAGCGGCGCATCCCCGTCCAGTTCCCCAAGCGCGTGGTCGGTCGGCGCATGACCGCCGGCCAGAACACGTACATCCCGCTGAAGGTCAACGCCGCCGGCGTCATCCCGGTGATCTTCGCCAGCTCGGTGCTGTACCTGCCGATCATCCTCTCGCAGGTCCTGCCGGTGAGGAACCCGGGTGCGGACGGCACGGGCGGGAACTGGGCCTACAGCGTGCAGAACTTCGTGAACACCAACTTCGTGCGGGGGACCAGCTGGGTCTACCTGTTGATCTACGGCGTGCTGACCATCCTGTTCACCTACTTCTACGTCGCGATCCAGTTCGACCCCCACAAGCAGGCGGACAACATCCGCAAGCAGGGCGGCTTCATCCCCGGCATCCGGCCGGGACCGCAGACCGAGCGCTACCTCGGCCGCATCCTCAACCGCATCACCCTCCCCGGCGCGCTGTTCATCGCCGCCATCGCCGTCATCCCCGCGTTCATCCTGGGCCGGCTCGTCAGCGGCACCAGCGGTGCCCAGCTCGGCTTCTTCGGCATCTCGATCCTCATCGCCGTGGGCGTGGCCCTCGAGACGATGAAGCAGATCGACAGCCAGCTGATGATGCGCAACTACGAGGGCTTCCTCAAGAGCTGAGTTGTCCCTCACCCGTACCATCCCTCGCCGTGCCCGCGACGAGCTGGCCGCCATGCGGCGGGCCGGCCGGGTCGTGACCGAGATGCACGAGCGGATCCGCGAGGCGATCCGGCCGGGGGTGACCACCGCGGCCCTGGACGCCATCGGGCGCGAGGTCCTGGCGCGGCGGGGGGCGACGTCGAACTTCCTCGGCTACCACGGCTACCCCGCGGTCATCTGTGCCTCCCCCAACGAGGTCATCGTCCACGGCATCCCGGGCGACCGGGTGCTCACCGAAGGCGACATCGTGGCGATCGACTGCGGGGCCGTGGTGGACGGCTGGCACGGTGATGCCGCCTTCACCGCGCCGGTCGGCGACGTCGACGACGTGGCGCGGCGCCTCATCGAGACGGCTGAAGCCGCGCTGGCGGCGGCCATCGCCCAGATGGCTCCGGGCCGGCGCCTCGGCGACGTGGGCCACGCCGTGGAGTCGGTGGTGGAAGCGGCCGGTCTCAGCGTCGTGCGCGAGTACACCGGCCACGGCATCGGCCGGGCCATGCACGAGGATCCACCGGTGCCGAACCACGGGCGGCCGGGGTCGGGCATCAGGCTGCGACCGGGAAACGTCCTCGCCATCGAGCCGATGGTCAACGCCGGCTCGGCCGAGACCGCCGTGCTCGACGACGGCTGGAGCGTCGTGACCGCCGACGGCTCCTGGTCGGCCCACGTCGAGCACACGGTGGCCGTGACCGACGAGGGTCCCGAGATCCTGTGCTGAACCGGGGGGCCGGGGCCTCCCGTGTCCGGCGCTTCTCGGAGCATCGTCAGGCCGGAGCCGGTCGAGGCTCCGAGAAGTCCGGCGGTGCCGGCTGAACTGGCGCGATTGCGCCCGCTCGGGCGTGGCGGCACCGGGCAGGCTCGATGGTCCGCGGTGTCTGGCATGCTCGGCGGGAGTTGGCTCCGCAGGGGTGTGCTGTCTAGAGTTGTCCCTCGGCTCGCCCGGCCCTTCGCGCCTCGGCGCGGGCTCGGGTCGGCCGATCCATCTCATCCCAGGTTCACCAGGAGCCTCCCCTGCCCAAGCCCAAGGAAGACGCGATCGTCCTCGAGGGGACCGTCAACGAGTCCCTCCCGAACGCCATGTTCCGGGTCGAGCTCGAGAACGGCCACAAGGTCCTCGCGCACATCTCGGGGAAGATGCGGATGCACTACATCCGGATCCTTCCAGGCGACCGGGTCCAAGTGGAGCTCACCCCGTACGACCTGTCGCGGGGCCGCATCACCTACCGGTACAAGTAACCGGGCGCCCCCGCCCGCGTCGATCAGAGGCACCGATGAAGGTCCGTCCCAGCGTCAAACCGATCTGTGAGAAGTGCAAGGTCATCCGCCGCCACGGTCGCGTGCAGGTGATCTGCCAGAACCCCCGTCACAAGCAGCGGCAGGGCTAGGAGCAGCCATGGCACGCATCGCCGGTGTCGACATCCCCCGCGAGAAGCGGCTCGAGATCTCGCTCACCTACATCTTCGGCGTGGGCCGCCCCGCCGCGCAGCGCATCTGCGAGGTGACGGGCATCGATCCCGACACGCGCGTCCGCGACCTCACCGAGGAGGAGGTCAACCGGATCCGCGGCTACATCGACGAGAACCTGCGGGTCGAAGGCGACCTCAAGCGCGAGGTCCAACAGGACATCAAGCGCAAGATGGAGATCGGCTGCTACGCCGGCGTCCGCCACCGCAAGGGCCTGCCGGTCCACGGCCAGCGCACCCAGACCAACGCCCGCACCCGCAAGGGTCCGAAGAAGACCGTCGCCGGCAAGAAGAAGGTGCGCAAGTAGCCATGGCCAAGCCGAAGCCGGGCGGTCGCCGCCCCCGCAAGCGCGAGCGCAAGAACGTCGCCTACGGCGTCGTGCACATCAAGAGCTCGTTCAACAACACGATCGTGAGCATCACCGACCAGGAGGGCAACGTGCTGTCCTGGGCGTCGGCGGGCAACGTCGGGTTCAAGGGGTCGCGCAAGTCCACGCCGTTCGCGGCCCAGATGGCGGCCGAGCAGGCCGCCCGCCGGGCCATGGAGCACGGCGTGCGCCGCGTCGACGTGCTCGTGAAGGGTCCGGGCTCCGGGCGCGAGACCGCCATCCGGTCGATCCAGAGCACCGGCATCGAGGTCACCGGCATCAAGGACGTCACCCCCGTCCCCCACAACGGCTGCCGCCCGCCCAAGCGGCGCCGGGTCTGATCGAGGTCTGAGAAGAGATGGCTCGTTACACCGGTCCGGTCTGCCGGCTCTGCCGCCGTGAGCGGATGAAGCTCTACCTCAAGGGCACCCGCTGCGACACCATGAAGTGCGCCATCGAGCGCCACCCGTACCCGCCCGGCGAGCACGGCCGGGCCCGGCAGCGCCAGGGGTCGGAGTACCTCCTCCAGCTTCGTGAGAAGCAGAAGGCCCGCCGCATCTACGGCCTCATGGAGAAGCAGTTCCGCAACCTGTACCAGGAGGCCAACCGGCGACCGGGCGTCACCGGCGAGAACCTGTTGCGCATGCTCGAGCTGCGGCTCGACAACGCGGTCTACCGCGCCGGTTGGGGCTCGAGCCGGGCGCAGGCTCGCCAGCTCGTCCGCCACGGCCACGTGAAGGTGAACGGCCGCCGGGTCACGATCCCCAGCTACACCCTGCGCAAGGGCGAGGTCGTCGAGCTGAGCGACAAGGCCCGGGGCTTCATCGTGGTCCGCCACAACCTGGACACGCTCGACCGGCAGACCCCGCCGTGGCTCGAGACGGGCGACGGGGGCCTCTCGGTCACGGTGCGAGACCTCCCGTTGCGCGAGCACATCGACGTCCCGGTGCGTGAGCAGCTCATCGTCGAGCTGTACTCCAAGTAGTCCCGCACCCCGCTCCAGAGGAAAGGCACCCATGCTGGTCATCCAACGCCCCGCCGTCGAGGCCCTCGACGAGGAGGAGGGCAACCGCCAGCGGTTCAGCATCGGCCCGCTCGAGCCGGGCTTCGGCCACACGATCGGCAACTCCCTGCGCCGCACGCTGCTGTCGTCGATCCCGGGTGCGGCGGTCACCCAGGTCCGCTTCGACGACGCGCTGCACGAGTTCGACACGATCCAGGGCATCACCGAGGACGTCACGGACGTCATCTTGAACCTGAAGGACCTCGTGCTCACCTGCGAGACCGATCAACCCGTCACGCTGCGCCTCGACGTGCGCGGACCCCAGGACATCACCGCGGCCGACATCCAGACGACGGCCGACGTGCAGATCCTGAACCCCGATCTCCACATCGCCACGGCCAACGCCAAGGGACGCCTGGCCGTGGACGTCACCGTGGAGCGCGGCCGGGGATACCAGTCGGCCGACCGCAACAAGGATGCGTCGACCATCGGCGTCATCCCCGTGGACTCGATCTTCTCGCCGGTGCGCCGCGTCACGTTCGACGTGCAGCCCACCCGCGTCGAGATGAGCACCGACTACGACCAGCTCGTCCTCGACATCGAGACCGACGGGTCGATCTCGCCGCGTGACGCCCTCGCGTCGGCGGGCGCGACGCTCACGTCGCTGGTCCAGCTCGTCGCGGAGATGAGCGACGCGCCGCAGGGCCTCGAGCTCACCGAGTCGGCGGCGGCGGGGGGCGGCTCGCCCGACCTCGAGCTGCCGATCGAGGACCTCGACCTGTCGGAGCGGCCCCGCAACTGCCTGAAGCGCGCCCAGGTCAACACGGTGGGCGAGCTGCTCCAGAAGAGCGAGGACGACCTGCTGGCCATCACGAACTTCGGCCAGAAGTCGCTCGACGAGGTGATCGCCAAGCTCGACGAGCGGGGCCTGTCGCTGCGGGGGAGGGACTGACGTGCCGGCCACGCCCAAGCGCGGGCGCCGCTTCGGCGGCGACGCCGCGCATCAGCGGCTCATGTTCGCCAACCTCGTCGCCTCGCTGGTGCTGGCCGAGGGCATCGTCACCACCGAAGCCAAGGCGAAGGCGCTGCGCCCGATCGCGGAGAAGATGATCACCAAGGCCAAGAAGGGCGGCCTCCACAACCACCGCCAGGTGGTGTCGTTCCTCGCCGGGGACAAGGAGGCGGCGGCCAAGCTGATGGACGAGGTCGGGCCCCGCTACGCCGACCGCAACGGCGGCTACACCCGGATCCTGAAGCTCGGTCCCCGCCACGGTGACAACGCGCCGATGGCGCGCATCGAGCTCGTCTAGAGATCCGAGCGGCGGCCGGCAGGCTGCCGGAAGGCGGGTTCTGCGCAGCTCGACGGCGTTGCGGCAGCGTGCGGTCTGCGAGCCGGCTCGTCGGGATGGCGGACCCGACGGCGGACTCGACGTCGGCTACGGGTCCGTTCCGATGTCCCGCTCCGGGCTGGCGCCGCCGGCGGTGCCGCGGCAAGGGTCACGGATCGATGAGCCTGGTCGAGCCCACGGTCGGCGCGCCCGAACGCTCCCGGGTGCGCGTCCGCCTCGTCGTGGCCTACGACGGCGGCGCGTTCCGGGGCTTCGCCGCCAACGCCGGGGTGCCGACCGTGGGCGGCGCGCTGGCCGACGCCTTGGGCCGGGTGCTTGGCCGCTCCGTCGAGCTCACCTGTGCCGGGCGCACCGACGCCGGGGTCCACGCCTGGGGACAGGTGGTCACCTTCGACGCTCCGGAGGGGTTCGATGCGGCGCGCCTGCAGCGCTCGGTGAACGGGATGTGCGGTCCGGACGTGGTCGTCCGATCGGTGGCGGTGACCGAACCCGGCTTCGACGCCCGCTTCTCCGCCCGCAGCCGGCGCTACCGCTACGTCGTGTTGAACCGGCCGGTGCCCGACCCGTTCCTGGCCCGGACGTCGTGGTGGGTACCCGAGCCGCTCGACCTGGCCGGCCTCCAGCTCGCGTGCGATCCGTTCCTCGGGGAGCACGACTTCTCGGCCTTCTGCCGGAGGCCGAAGCGGGCGGCGCCCGAGGAGCCGGCGTCGCTCGTCCGCCGTGTGCTCGGGGCGGGTTGGCACGACGGCGGCGACGGCATCCTTCGCTTCGAGATCGAAGCATCCGCGTTCTGCCACCAGATGGTGCGCAGCATCGTGGGGACGCTCGTCGCGGTCGGTCGGCGATCGATGCGTGCCGGCGACGTGGCCGGCGTGATCCGCAGCCGCGACCGTGCCCGGGCGGGGCAGCTCGCTCCGCCGCACGGGTTGTGCCTGTGGTCCGTGGCCTACGACGGCTGGTGCTCGTGAAGGTCGCAGCTCCGCCAGTGCGATCGTGAAGGCGGCTCAGCCGACGAGGTCGACCACCCAGCCGTCGGCCCGCAGGAGATCGACGACCCGCAAGCGGTGGTCGGGGTCGCGGGTCTCCAGGGTGAGCAGCATCTCCACCTCGTTGACCCCGACCGTCACGCCGGCCCGGTGGTGCTCGACGGCGACGATGTTGAGGCCCAGCTCGGCGACGCGGTTGGTGATGGCGGCGAGGGCACCGGGGCGGTCGAGGGCGACGATGCGCAGGCGCAGGAACCGCCCCGAGGCGGACAGGCCGTGCTCGATGAGCTTCACCAGCATGAGCGGGTCGACGTTGCCGCCCGACAGCACGGCCACCGCCGGGCCGTCGCCACCCACCTTGCCGGCGAGCAGGGCCGCCAACCCGACGGCGCCGGCCGGTTCCACCACCGCCTTCGTGCGCTCCAGGAGGAGGATCAGCGCCCGCCCGATTTCCTCCTCCGACACGGTGACCAGCTCGTCCACCAGCTCGGCCACATGGGCGACGGTCAGCGCGGTCGGGCACTTGAGGGCGATGCCGTCGGCGATGGTGGAGACGTGGTCGAGCCGGGTGGGTTCGCCGGCGGCGACCGACACCACCATCGCGGCGGCGCGTTCGGCTTGGACGCCCACCACGCGCACCGACGGCTGCAGCGCCTTCAGCGCGACGGCGATGCCGCTGATCAGCCCACCGCCGCCCACGGGCACCACCACGACCTCGGCGCCCGGCGCCTCCGCCACCAGCTCCAAGCCGATGGTGCCCTGGCCCGCGATGATCAGTGGATCGTCGAAGGGCGGGACGAAGCGGGCGCCGGACGTGGCCGCGTCCTCGACGGCCGCGGCCAGAGCCTCGTCGACCGTCTCGCCGAGCAGGACGACCTCCGCACCGTAGGCACGGGTCGCCTCGACCTTGGGCAGCGGCGCCGCCACGGGCATGAAGATCCGGGCCGGCACGCCGACCAGCGACGCCGCCAGCGCGACGCCCTGCGCGTGGTTGCCCGCTGACGCCGCCACCACCCGGGTGCCGTCGCGCGGGAGCGAGGAGATGTGGTGGTAGGCCCCGCGGATCTTGAACGAACCGGTGCGCTGACGGTGCTCCGGCTTCAACAGGATGGGCCGGCCGCACAGCCGCGAAAGGGTGTCCGCCACCTCCGTGGGCGTGGGCCGCAGCACGCCGGTGAGGCGCTGCGCTGCCGCCCGGACCTCGTCGACGCTGACGAGCCCGGTGGTCGTGGTCACGGTGCGCCAGGCTACGAGCGCCACCGCGACCGCGCCCGCCGCGTGGAGCCGGCCCGTTTGCCGTCCGGGCCACACGGCCCGTAACCTCGTCCGTCGGCCCAGCGGGCGCTCGCGCGCCTCGGCCACCCCACGACCCATCGACCGAGGAAGTTCGTCGCGTGCCCACCTACTCCCCGAAGGCCAGCGAGGTCCAGCGCAGCTGGTACGTCGTCGATGCCGACGGCCTCGTGCTCGGCCGGCTGGCCACCGAGGTGGCCCGGCGCCTGCGGGGCAAGCACAAGCCGGTCTTCGCACCGCACCTCGACATGGGCGACCACGTGATCATCGTCAACGCCGCGAAGGTGGTCCTCACCTCCGGCAAGGCCGAGAAGAAGCTCGTGTACCGGCACTCGGGCTACCCCGGTGGCATCAGGTCGCAGACCTACGCCGACCTGCTGGCCCGCAAGCCCGAGGAGGCGATCCGGCGCACGGTGCGCGGGATGCTCCCCAAGAACCGGCTGGGGCGCCAGATGATCAAGAAGCTCAAGGTGTACGCGGGCCCGACGCACCCCCACGCCGCCCAGCAGCCGCAGTCCCTCGACGTGGCGCACGCCCGCCGCAGCGCCTAGGAGAACCGTCGTGCCCAAGCCGCTCACCCAGACCACAGGCCGCCGCAAGGAGGCCGTCGCGCGCGTCCGCCTCCGCGAGGGCGAGGGTCGCATCACGATCAACGGCCGGGCCGTCGAGGAGTACTTCCCCTCGGCCACCCACCGGATGATCCTCACCGAGCCCCTCCGCGTCGCCGAGGTGGAGGACCGCTACGACATCGACGCCACGCTCGACGGTGGGGGCGTTTCGGGCCAAGCCGGCGCGCTGCGCCTCGGCATCGCCCGCAGCCTCGTCGAGCTCGACCCCGACCTGCGCCCCGCCCTCAAGCGGGCGGGCTTCCTGACGCGCGACGCGCGGCAGAAGGAGTCGAAGAAGTACGGCCTGAAGAAGGCCCGCAAGGCGCCTCAGTACTCCAAGCGCTAGCCCGGCTCGACCGGCCTGCGGCGTGACGCTGCGCTTCGGCACCGACGGCGTCCGCGGGGTCGCCAACGCCGAGCTCACCCCCGAGCTCGCGCTCCGGCTCGGCCGCGCCGCGGCGCGGGTGCTCGGCGGCGACCGCTGGCTCATCGGGCGCGACCCGCGCCGCAGCGGGCCGATGCTGCTCGGCGCGCTGGCCGCGGGCCTCGCGTCGGAGGGCGCCGACGCGGTGGACCTCGGCGTGGTCCCGACCCCGGGTGTGGCCCACGCTTCCGTCGTCGAGGGTCTCGGCGCAGCCGTGATCTCCGCCTCGCACAACCCCTTCGCCGACAACGGCATCAAGCTCTTCCTGCCCGGTGGCCGCAAGCTGCGCGACGACGAAGAGGAGGCGCTCGAGGCCGATCTCGACCGGTTGGCGGCCGAGCCGGGCGGCGCCGGCCGCCCCACCGGCGCGCGCGTCGGCACCGTGATGGCGGACCACCGCCCCGTGGACCGCTACGCCGACCACCTGGCCACCGTGCCGCTCGGTGGGCGACGGTTGGACGGCGTGTCGGTCGTGATCGACTGCGCGAACGGGGCCGCCTCGGAGATCGCGCCCGAGGTGCTGCGGGCGCTGGGCGCCTCGGTGGCCGTGCTGCACGCGGATCCCGACGGCACGAACGTGAATGAAGGCTGCGGCTCGACGTTCCCCGCGGATCTGCAACGCGCCGTCGTCGAGCACGGCGCCGACGCCGGCTTGGCCTTCGACGGCGACGCCGACCGGGTGATCGCCGTCGACGCCTCGGGCCAGATCGTCGACGGCGACCAGCTCATCGCGCTGTGCGCGCTCGACATGCACGAGCGCGGGTGCCTGGCGGGCGACACGGTCGTGGTCACGGTGATGACCAACCTGGGCTTCCGCCTGGCGATGCAACAGCACGGGATCGCCGTCGTCGAGACCGCGGTCGGCGACCGCTACGTCCTGGAGGCGCTCGCGGGCGGCGGCTGGAGCCTCGGGGGTGAGCAGTCGGGTCACGTCATCTTCCGCGACGTCGCCACCACCGGCGACGGCGTGCTGACCGGTCTGTACCTGCTCGACGTGATGTCGCGCACCGGTCGCCCGCTCGCCGATCTCGCGGGCGTGATGACGCGGCTGCCCCAGGTGCTCCGCAACGTGCGCGTGGGCCGGCGTGACGCGCACCTGCTCGCGCGCCTCGAACCCGACGTGCAGGCGGCCCGCGAGACCCTCGGCGAGGACGGTCGCGTGCTGGTGCGCACCAGCGGGACCGAGCCGCTCGTGCGGGTGATGGTGGAGGCCCGCACGCAGGCGCAGGCCGCGGCCGTCGCCGAGCGCCTCACCGACGCGGTCGAGCGCCTCGCCGGCTGAGCACCGCCCCGGGGAGGGCACCCCGCCGGGCCCGCGGAGGGCCTCCCGAGCGGCCACCGGTACGCTTGCCCGATCCCCGAGTGCCCCCGGAGGTCGCTCCATGTGCGGCATCATCGCCGTCGCCCGCCGCCGCACCCGTCGCCAACCTCCTGCGCCGGGTGTGGTCCTGGCCCTCGTCGAGCCGGTCGCAGCCGTCCTCGACGGCGCGGCCGGCGCCGACGCGGGCTCGCTGGCCGCGCCGTTGCGCGAGGCGGCCACCGCGCTCGGCCGGGCCGACGCGCTGCTGCGGGGCAGTGCGGGAGTGCGGACCCTCGTCGGCGAACCGGCCCTGGCCGCCGCGCTCGACCGGCTGCTCACGGCCGTCCACGATCAGGTCGAGCGCATCGAGCAGCGCCTCGACCAGAACGGCGGGGCCGGCCTCACGCCCGGCGGCGAGGAGGACCTCAACGCCGCGCTGGTGAGCCTCGAGGACGCAGCCTGGGCGGTGCAGCGCGATCGACTCCCCACCGCCCGCGCCGTCGCCGACCTCGCGGGGCGGGACGCCTCGCCGTCGGCGCTCGAGGCCTTCACGTCGGTGCAGCTCGCACTGTCGGGCCTCGACCGCCTCGAGGTCCGCGGTCGCGACTCCGCGGGGCTCCACGTGCTCGTGCGCGGTCACGGCCTCGACCTCGGTTCGACGGCGCTGGCCGCGCTGGTGGAGGCGCGCAGCGCCGACCCGTTGTTCCGCTCCGGGTCGGTCCGTGTGGCCGACGGTGCGCTCGCCTTCGTGTACAAGGCCGCGGCCGAGATCGGCGAGCTCGGCGACAACACCCGCGTCCTGCGGGCGGCCCTGACCGGCGACGAGCTGCTCCACGCCGCGGTGGCCGCCGAGACGGCCGAGGTCACCGTGCTGGCCCACACGCGCTGGGCCAGCGTCGGCATCGTCAGCCAGCCCAACGCCCATCCCCTCGACGCCTGGGAGGTGGATCGGGCCGGCGGGCCGTACGTGGCCGCCGTGCTCAACGGCGACGTCGACAACTTCGCCGACCTCAAGGCGGCGGAGGGGCTGCGCATACCGCCGGAGATCACCACGGACGCCAAGGTGATCCCGACGCTCGTCGCCCGCCGGGCGGAGGCTGGCGACGAGCTGGACGAGGCCTTCAGGCGGACGTGCGCCGTCCTCGACGGCTCCGTCGCCATCGCCGCCTCCGCGGCCGGCGCACCGGGCGACGTGCTGCTCGCGCTGCGGGGGTCGGGCCAGGCCCTCTACGTCGGCCTGGCGGAGGACCTGTACCTCGTCGCCTCCGAGCCCTACGGGGTGGTCGAGGAGTGCGGGAGCTACCTGCGACTCGACGGCGAGACGCCGTCGGACGTGGCCAACCCCGCCGGCAGCCGGGGCCAGGTGGTGCACCTGCGCGGTGACCAGGCCGGCACGGTGTCGGGGATCCGCCGGCTGTCCTACGACGGCACCGAGCTGCCCGTCGCGGGCGACGAGCTCGTCCCCGCCGAGATCACGACGCGGGACATCGACCGCGGCGACTTCCCCCACTTCCTGCTGAAGGAGATCACCGAATCACCGTCGTCGTTCCGCAAGACGCTGCGCGGCCGGATCGTCGACGACGGCGGGCGGCTGCGCGTGAGGCTCGGCACCGACACGCTTCCCGGGGCCGTCCGCGACGACCTCCGCTCGGGGCGCATCCGCACCATCGTGGTGATCGGCCAGGGCACGGCGGCCGTGGCCGGCTCGGCGTGTGCGCACGCCCTGTCCGAAGCCGTCGCCGCCACTCCGCTGCGGGTCGAGGCGCGCCTCGCGACCGAGCTGTCCGGCTTCGGGCTGCGCAGCGACATGGCCGACACGCTCGTGATCGCCGTGTCGCAGTCCGGCACGACGACGGACACGAACCGGACCGTGGATCTCGTGCGCTCCCGCGGTGCCCGCGTGGTCGCCATCGTCAACCGTCGTCGCAGCGACCTCGTCGATCGCTGCGACGGAGTCCTGTACACGTCCGACGGGCGCGACGTCGAGATGTCCGTCGCGTCCACCAAGGCCTTCTACGCGCAGGTCGCGGCCGGCTTCCTGCTGGCGTTCGCCATCGCCGAGCTGCTCGTGGACGACGACGCGGCGGCGCTCGCCCGTGGCGAGCTGCTGGGCGCGCTGCGCGAGCTGCCCCAGGCGATGGCCGCCGTGATCGAGCGGCGCCCCGTGATCGCAGAGGCGGCCGTCGAGCTGTGCCCGCCCCGCCGCCACTGGGCGGTGGTCGGCTCGGGCGTCGATCGCATCGCCGCCGAGGAGCTGCGCATCAAGCTGTCGGAGCTCTGCTACAAGGCCATCGCCTGCGACGCCACCGAGGACAAGAAGCACATCGATCTGTCGTCGGAACCGCTGATCGTCGTGTGCGCGACCGGCCTGACCGGCTCGACGGTCGACGACGTCGCCAAGGAGGTGGCGATCTACCGGGCCCACAAGGCCGCGCCGGTGGTCATCGCCACCGAGGGCGAGGACCGGTTCGACGCGGCCCTCCGCGTGATCCCCGTCCCGGCGGTGAACCCCGCGCTCGGCTTCGTGCTGTGCACCGTGGCCGGGCACCTGTTCGGCTACGAGGCGGCGCTCGCCATCGACGCGCTGGCGGTGCCGCTGCGCTTCGCCCGGTCGGCCGTCGAGGAGCGCGTCGGCAGCGGTGCGCCGGTCGACGACCACCTGCTCACCGGGCTCCAGCACCAGCTCCGCTCGCCGGGCAGCCGCTTCTTCGACGGCCTCCGGGCCGGCACGTACGACGGCGTGCTCGAGGCGTCGACCGCGGCCCGGCTGGCCTCGGTGCTCCGCTACGCCATCGGTACGGTGCCGCTCGACCTCTACGAGGTCGAGCACGGGCGCCTGGCCAGCCCCGGCGTCATCGTCGAGGACCTCACCGCCGCGCTCACTTCGGCCATCGACGAGCTCACCCGCCCCGTCGACGCCATCAAGCACCAGGCGAAGACGGTCACCGTCGGCATCTCCCGGTCGGACGAGGGCCTGCTGCAGGTGCCCCTCGTGCGCGAGGCGCTCGACGCCGGCGCCCCGCGGGACCGTCTGGCCTACCGCTCGCTGCGGACGCTGGCCGGGCTCGACCCCGCGGTCGAATCGGTCATCGGCTACACGCGCTACCGCATCGAAGGGGAACCGGCCACGCCCGGCGTCACCATCCACGTGGTCGACCGGGGCGGCATCGCCCGCGACCTGCCACTGCGAACCGAACGCAACCCGATGTTGCGCGGCACCAAGCACCGCGTCGCGACCGAGCGCGAGGTGACCGTGGCGGTCGGCCGCAGCGACGGCCGGAGCGTGATCATCGTCCCTGAGGTCAAGGGCAACCGCTGCACCGGTCTGACGCTGCTCCACGGACGCTTCGCCGACCGCCTGCCGCCGTCCACGGCCCGGTCGGTCCTCGAGCAGTACCGCGGCCGGTACGCGGCGCTCAAGGACGCCGTGACCGAGACGGAACCGACCTTCCGCGACGACCTGCTCGGCGAGGTGCCGCTCATCGACCTGCTGACCCAGCCCGTCTACGTGCTGGCCGAGCGCTGGCGGGCGTGAGCGCGCCAGCGGGAGCCGGGGCCGGGGCCGGCGGAGGCGCGGCGGTGGTCGGCGTGGGGATCGACTCGGTGGAGGTCCCGAGGTTCCGTACGGTCGCCGCTCGCACGCCCGGCATCCTCGACCGGCTCTTCACCGACGCCGAGCGGGCGTACGCTGAGCGCCGCCGCGATCCCACCGAGCGCTTCGCGGCCCGCTTCGCCGCCCAGGAGGCCGCGATGAAGGCGATGGGCGTGGGCGTCGGGTCGTGCCGCTGGCGTGAGATCGAGGTGGTGCGGGCACCGTCGGGCGCACCGTCGCTGCGTCTGTCCGGACGGGCCCTCGAGATCGCGCTCGACCGCGGCATCTCCGCGTGGCGGCTCTCGCTGACTCACACCGCCACGGTGGCCGAAGCGGTTGCCATCGCGCTGTAGCGACCGGCCGCTACTCCGGCCCGGAACGGAGCTCCGCGGCCAGCTCGACCAGGAGCCGGGACCAGTGCACCAGTGGAAAGGCGTGGCTGGCGCCCGGCAGGACCTCGAGTTGGGCGGTCGCCAACCGGCCGGCCCACCAGCGACCGAACGCCGGCGGGGCGACGGGGTCGTGCTCGCCGTACCAGAGCCGCACCGGCGCGCGTACCGCGGCGAGGTCCACGCCGGACCGGGACAGCGGGGTGGCCTGCGCGGCCAGGTCGGCGCGCAGGCCGGCCCGTCCCGTGCGCACCGCCTCGACCATCGCCGCCGCCAGCTGATCGACCGCGCCGGGCACGGCCTCCAGCTCGGCCCGGCGGCGCGCGTCGGCGGCTTCGAGGACCAGCTCGCGCGCGAGGTCGGTGTCGACCGGGTCGGGAACGAGGAACGGATCGACCTCGACCGCCAGCTGCTCGGGCGGCAGCTCGCGGGCCAGGTCGACGAAGCCGACCCGGGACGGATCAGCGGCCGCCCGCACCTCGGGGTCGGCGAACGCGTCGATGGGCACGAGGCCGGCGGCGATGCCGACCGCCGCCACCCGACCCGGCGCTGCCGCCGCCAGAGCCACCGCAGGCAGCGCCCCGGCCGACCAGGCGAGGACCGCGAACCGTTCGATGTCGAAGTGATCCGCGACTGCGAGGTGGTCCGCAGCCACCGACGCCACCGTGGCGGCGGGATCGACGTCGGACAGGCCGATGCCCGGCCGGTCGACGGCGAGGAGCCGGACGCCCGCTCTCGATGCGACGCCATCGTCCGGGTGGCGGCCGAGCCGGGAATCGGGGGTCCCATGGACGAAGAGGACCGGGACCCCGCAGGGGTCGCCGACGTCGTCGACGGCGACGGCGCGGATCGGGGTCACGTCGATCCGCGCCGTCGCTTCGCCTGCCATCGCCCAAGGCTGCCCCACGAGGCCGCCACCGCCGGCAACCGAGTGGGCGACGGCGCTACCTCGCTCCCCGGCGCCCCGACCCGGTACCGATCAACGACAGGCGCGGGCCGCCTCCCCGTCCACGGCGCGCGCCGTGAGCCGCGCGGCCGGGAAGTCACCTCGCCCGAGCTGGTCAGCCAACGCCAGCAGCGACGACCGCACTGCGGCCGGACCCTCCTTGGCCTCCTGCCGCGTGGCTCCCGCCTGCGCCCCGAGCAGCTGCGCCCGGAGGGTCGGAGGCTTCGTCTCCTCGGTGAGCCTCACCCGTGTGCCGAAGCTCTGGCTCCTCCACCGGGAGCAGAACGACCCGGACGGACCGATGTCGACGATGGACTTCGATGTGGGCGCGAGGGCAAGTTTGTAGACGGCGGCGCCTGCGGCGGCGAGGGCGATGACGGCGACGACGAGCCCGGCGACGACGGTTCTGCGCTTCGCCACGCCGTTCACTCCCACGTGTGCTTGCCCGGGCGGCAGTCGCTGCTGTCGAACGTACGGTACGTCCAGTTCGTCTTGAGCCCGACGGCGCTCAGGGTGAGGCACCAGGCCACTTGCTGCTGGGCCTGGACGCTGCCTCGCACGGTGCCGAACGCGTCCCTGAAGTCGTGCACGATGGATGCGAAGACCGGATCGAAGCAATCTCCCGCACCTTCCCCGGGACACGTCGCCTCCGACCACACGACGCTGACGACACCGCCGACGGTTGCCCGCTCGTGCAGCAGGCGCATCACGCATTCGTCGGCCTGGATGCCCGAGTGGTTGCCGTTGCACCTGAAGTTCCCCATCTGCGAGGCGAAGGCCTGGTTGTTGTACAGGAAGAGCCCCCGTGCGAGCGTCAGGTCGAAGCTCGGCTTCTGGCGGATCACCACGTCCACCCGGGGACCCCAGTGCACGAAGTACTGGTCGCCGGACGTCCAGGAGCACGAGCTGGCGACGACCGTGGCCAGTGCGGCGACGGCGATGGTCGTGCGCCGCCGACCATGGCCCGGGATGGGAGGGTTGGCGAGCGCGCCGGCTCGCCGGGACGGGGTCATGGCGGTTGCCTCCTGAAGGTGTGGACGACGAGCGCGGGGAAGCGCTGCGAGCATCACCCGTTCGCAGGCAACCGTCAACCCGTTTCTATCGTGGAGCGGTCGACACCCACGAACAGCGCGACCATTCGTCGCCGTGATCCCCGTGGTGACGCCGGAGGAGATGTCCGCCATCGACCGGGCGGCGCCCGAGCCGTTCGACGTGCTGGTCGAGCGGGCCGGTGCCGCGGTGGCGCGGGCGGCGCTGAAGCTGCTCGGTGGTGCATACGGGCGCCGAGTCGTGGTCGTGGCGGGCAAGGGCGGCAACGGGGCGGACGGCCGGGCCGCGGCCCGCCGGCTGGAGCGCCGTGGGGTCAGGTGCCTCGTCTTCGATGCCGCCGCCGTGGGGGACGGCTTGCCCGCCTGCGACCTGGTCGTCGACGCGGCGTACGGCACCGGCTTCCGGGGTGCGTGGCAGTGCCCCCGGCCGGCCGCGTCCACGCCGGTGCTCGCCGTCGACATTCCGTCCGCCGTGTCGGGGCTCACCGGCGTCGCGTCCGGGCGGCCACTCGCGGCGCACCGCACGGTCACGTTCGCGGCCCTCAAGCCCGGGCTGCTCCTCGGCGAGGGCGCCGACCTGGCGGGCGACGTGGAGGTGGCCGACATCGGCCTCGACGCATCGGCCGCCACCGCCGGGTTGGTCGGCGTCACGGACGTGGCCGGGTGGCTCCCCGACCCGCCCCGCTCGTCGCACAAGTGGAAGGCCGCGGTCTGGCTCGTCGCCGGGTCACCCGGCATGACGGGCGCCGCCCACCTCGCCGCCCGAGCCGCCTTCCGGGCGGGCGCGGGATACGTGCGGTTGTCGTCCCCCGGGGTGGCCGACGATCCTGGGCGCCCGGTCGAGGCGGTCGGCGTTGCCCTCCCGGGGAAGGGCTGGGCGGCCGACGTGGCCGAGGGCGCGGGACGCTTCGGTGCCGTGGCCGTCGGGCCCGGCCTCGGCCTCGGCGACGGGGTGCGCCACGACATCGCCGACCTCCTGCGCCGCCTGCCCGACACTCCGGTCGTGGTCGACGGCGACGGCCTGAGCGCGCTCAGCCTGACCCCCGACCCGGCCGCGCTCCTGGCCGGGCGGGCCGCGCCGACGATCCTCACCCCCCACGACGGTGAGGCGGCGCGGCTCGGCGCCGACACCGACGACCCCGATCGGCTCGGTACGACGCGGGCGCTGGCGGCGCGGCTCGGCGCCATCGTGCTGCGCAAGGGGTCCACGACGATCGTCGCCGAGCCCGGGGGCCGGGCCTGGTTCTCGACGACCGGCGACGCCCGGCTCGCCACGGCCGGCACGGGCGACGTGCTCACCGGCGTGATCGCCGCACTCCTCGCCTCGGGGCTCCCCGGTCCCGAAGCGGCGGCGGCCGGAGCCTTCATCCACGGCCGGGCCGGCGCTCTAGGGTGGCCGCGCGGCCTGGTGGCCGGGGATCTCGTCGAGCTGCTGCCCGCCGTGCTCGCCGGCCTCCGGAGGGCCTGACCGGCCCCGTGCCGGCGGCGAGCCGCCCAGCCACCGCCCACGACCCGCTTCCCGCCCAGCCACCGCCCAGCCACCGTTCGCCCGCCACCGCCCGCCGATCCGGAGCACCGATGCCGCGCACCACACCCGTCGCCGAGGTGATGACCACCGACGTCCTGCGCTTCTCGCCGACCGACACGGTGCGCGACGCCATGCGGGCGATGGTCGAGGCGGACGTCGACGGCGCGCCCGTGACCGACGAGTCCGGACGGGTCGTCGGGCTGCTGTCGACCGACGACCTGATCGTGCGGGAGAGCCGGCTGCACTTTCCGACGGTCATCGAGCTGCTGGGCGGCGTGATCGAGCTACCCGGCCAGGCCAAGCGGTTCGACGAGGAGATCCGCCGCGCCCTCGGATCGACCGTGGGCGACGTGATGTCGACCGAGGTGTCGACGGTGTCGCCGGACGACACGCTGGAGACCGCGGCGTCGCTCATGCACGACCGCCGCGCGTCGCGGCTGCCGGTGGTCCGCGCCGGTGTGCTCGTCGGCATCATCGGCCAGGGCGACGTCGTGCGGGCGATCCTGAGGGACGAGGCTTCAGAGGCCTCCGCCGAGTGACCCGGCCGGCCAGGACCATCCGGCCGACGTGGGCCGAGATCGATCTCGGCGCTATCGAGCACAACGTGCGGGCCGTCCTCGCCCATGTCGCACCGGCCCGGTTGTGCGCGGTCGTGAAGGCGGACGGGTACGGCCACGGTGCCGTCCCGGTCACCCGAGCGGTGCTGGCCGCGGGCGCGGACGGCGTGGCCGTCGCCCTCGTGGAGGAGGGCGCCGACCTGCGAGCGGCGGGCATCGATGCGCCCGTGCTCGTGCTGTCCGAGCCCGCTCCGGCCGACGCCCACGACGTCGTCGCCCTGGGCCTGGAGCCGACGGTGTACAGCGCGCCCGGCATCGCCGCGCTGGCCCACGCCGCAGCCGCAGGCGGCGCAGCCGACGCCGCAGCCGACGCAGCCGACGCAGCAGGCGGCGCACGCCGTGCGGTACGCGGGGCGGAAGGCGGGGGAGCGCCGGCCCCGTTGCCGGTGCACCTCAAGGTCGACACCGGCATGCACCGGGTCGGAGCGCCCCCGGAGGACGCCGTCGCCCTGGCCCGGATGGTGGCGCTGCGCCCCGAGCTGGAGCTGGCCTCGGTGTGGACCCACTGCGCCGTGGCGGACGAGCCGGAGCACCCGCTGACGTCGCTGCAGCTCGAGCGGTTCGAGGCGGTCGTGAGCGAGCTCGAGGCCGCGGGCCTCCGTCCCCCCGAGCTGCACGTGGCCAACTCCGCGGCGGCGCTCTCCCTGCCCGGGGCCCGCTTCGACATGGTGCGCTGTGGCATCTCCCTCTACGGCATCGACCCGTCGCCCGCGCTCGCCGGCCTCGTCGACCTGCGGCCGGCGTTGCGGCTCGTCTCCCATGTCGGCCTCGTGAAGCGGGTCGACGCGGGTGAGGCGCTGTCGTACGGGCAGCGGTACCGCCTCGAGCGGCCGTCCACCATCGCCACCGTCCCGATCGGCTACGCCGACGGCGTGCGCCGGTCCTGGAGCGAGGTCGGCGGCCAGGTGCTCGTGCGGGGCCGCCGCCGTCCCGTGGCCGGCACGGTCACGATGGACCAGCTCCTCGTCGACTGCGGCGACGACCCTGTCGAGGTCGGCGACGAGGTGGTCCTGATCGGTCGCCAGGGCGGCGAGGAGATCACGGCGAACCAGATGGCGGCCCGGCTCGGCACGATCGGCTACGAGATCGTCTGCGCCATCGGCCCGCGGGTTCCCCGCCGCCACCGTTGCGCCGGCGGGCCCCAGCCTGCATGAGGGCCCGCACGAAGGCCCGCACGACCGATTCCCGGATCCCCACGGAGGTGCATCCCTGATGCCGAGCGCACGCAAGAGCAGAGCCCTGGTGGCCGCGACCGTCGCCGGGCTGGTGGCGGCCGGGGTCGCGGCCGAAAAGGTGGCCGCCCGCCGCATCCGCAACCGGCGCGTGCCCGAGCTCGACCCGCTGCTGCGGATGCCCGACGACGTCGTCCACCGCACGGTCGACGTGCGCGACGGCGGAACCGCCCACCTCGTCGAGCGCGGTGAGGGCCGGCTCCTCGTGCTGCTCCACGGGGTCACCCTGTCGGCCGGCATCTGGGCGCCCCAGTTCCACGAGCTGGCCGGATCGCCCGACCAGGCCGGGTTCCGCGTCGTCGCCTGCGACCTGCGGGGCCATGGCGAGTCCACGCCGGGCTCGGACGGCTACGGCCTGCCCATCCTGGCGCGCGACCTGGCCGACGTGCTCGAGGCCCTCGACGCGCGCGACGCCATCGTGGCGGGCCATTCGATGGGTGGCATGACCCTGATGCGCTTCTGCGGCGATCACGCCGACGTGCTCCACGAGCGGGTCGGCGGGCTGGCCTTCGTGGCCACGGCGGCGGCCGCGCCGATGCCCGCGTTCCTCCTCGAGCGCCTCAAGACGCTGGGCGCCTCGCTCACCGAGCGACTCGACGGCGGCCGCCCGGTGCCGGCCTACCGGTGGTCGGGCAACGACATCTCGCTGTTCATGGTGCGCCGGGCGTTCGGCCGCAACCCGTCGGCGGCGGCGCTCGAGCAGGTGCGAGCCAGCCTCGAGGCCATGGACCCCGAGGCGACCCAGCGCAGCGTGATCGGCATCTTCGACCACGACGTGCGGGAGGATCTCGCCAACATCGACGTGCCGTCGGTCGTGGTCAACGGCGACCGCGACAACCTCACGCCGCTCGCCGGCGCCAAGGAGATCGCCCGGAGGGTCCCGGGCTGCGAGATGCACGTCCTCGACGGTTGCGGGCACCAGGTCATGCAGGAGCGGCCGCACGAGCTGGCCCGCATCCTGCGCGATCTCGACCGGCGCACCCGCAGGGCCGAGGAGGCCGCGGCCGCCGGCGAACCCGCGCCCGCGGGGTGACGGGCGCGCGGCCGTGCTGACCGACGTGGCCGGGGTGCGGGTGGGCCACTGGACCGACGCCGCCGCCCGCACCGGCTGCACCGCCGTGCTGCTGCCCGCGGGCACGTGCGCCTCGGCCGAGGTCCGCGGCGGAGCGCCGGCGAGCCGCGAGCTGGACCTGCTCGCCCCGGGCCGGCTGGTCGAGCGGCTCGACGCGGTCCTGCTCACCGGCGGGTCGGCGTTCGGTCTGGCCGCAGCGGACGGTGTGGTGCGCTGGTGCGAGGAGCGCGGCATCGGGTTTCCCACCGCGGCCGGTCCGGTGCCGATCGTCGCCGCGCTCGGCCTGTACGACCTCGGAGTGGGCGACCCCTCGGTGCGCCCGGGACCCGAGGACGGTTACGCGGCGTGTGTCGACGCGACCGGCGGCCCCTTCCGCACGGGTGCCGTAGGGGCGGGGTGCGGCGCCACGGTCGGCGCCTGGCGGGGCCCCGGCAACCGGCGGCGGGGTGGGCTCGGCACGGCCACCGTCCGGCGCGGCGATCTCGTCGTGTCCGCGCTCGTTGCCGTCAACGCCGCCGGCGACATCGATGCGGACGGGACGGCGACGGACCGGGTCCTCGCCGCGCTGCCCGACCCCGCCGCCGCCGTGATGCCCGACCCTGCCGTCACCGACCCCGCCGTCGCCGACCCCGCGGTGATGCCCGACCCTGGCGGCACCGACCGGGCCGGCCCCTTCGGCACCGTCGCGCCCGGCACGAACACCACGGTCGGGGTGGTGGCCACCAATGCCGCGCTCGACAAGGTGGCCTGCTGGCTGGTGGCCCAGCGCGCCCACGACGGGTATGCCCGGGCCCTCGTGCCGGCCCACACGCGGGCCGACGGAGACGCGGTCGTCGTCGCGGCGACGGCCACGCGTTCCGGCGCCGCCGACGTGGACACGGTGTGCCTGCTCGCAACGGTCGCGGTGGAGCGGGCCATCCGCGCCTGCGCGGCCGGCTGATTCGGAGCCGGGCTGGTCGCGCGGTGCCATGCTGGGTGCCCGTGATCACCGCCCGCACGACCGGACCCGACGAGACCCGCGCGCTCGGCGCCGCGCTGGCCGATCTCGTCCGACCGGGGGACGTCGTGGTCCTGGCCGGCGACCTGGGCGCCGGCAAGACGACGTTCACCCAGGGGCTCGGCGCCGCGCTCGGGGTGGCCGAGCGCATCACGAGCCCCACGTTCACCATCGCCCAGGAGCACCGCGGGCGCGTCCGCCTCCACCACCTCGACGTCTACCGGCTCGAGAACCTGCGGGAAGCCACCGACGTCGGCCTCGACGAGATGCTCGACGACGAAGCGGTGGTGGTGATCGAGTGGGGCGACCGGATCCTGCCGGTGCTCCCGACCGATCTGCTCGAGATGCGGTTCCGCTTCGTCGACGGCGGCGACGACGACCGCGCCGTCGACGTTCGCCCCGTCGGCTTCCACTGGATCGCCCGCTCGGCCGCCCTCGAGCGCGCGCTGGCCCGCTGGTGCGAGGCGGCCTGATGCTGCTGCTGGCGATCGAGTCGTCCACCGGGCAGGTCGGCTGCGCCGTCGGGGGCCACGAGGGTGTGCTGGCGTCGGCGCACACGTCCCGGGGCCGGCGCCACGCCGAGTGCCTCGCCCCCCAGATCGAGTTCGTCTGCCGGCAGGCCCAGGTCGAGCTGACCGACCTCGGCGCCGTCGCCGTCGATGTCGGCCCGGGCCTGTTCACCGGCCTGCGCGTCGGGATCGCCACCGCCAAGGCGCTCGCCCAGGCGCTCGCCATCCCGGTCATCGCCATCCCGAGCCTCGACCTGCTCGCCTTCCCGGCCCGCTTCTCGCACCGGCTCATCGCCGCGGTCATCGACGCCCGCCGCGGCGAGATCTTCTACGCCTTCTACCGCCACGTTCCCGGTGGGGTGCAGCGGGTGTCGGAGCCGACCCTCGGATCGCCCGACGACCTCGGGTCCGAGCTGCTCGCCGCGCGCGAGGAGGTGCTGCTCGTCGGAGACGGCGCCCTCCGGTACCAGGGTGCCCTGCCCGAGAGCAGCCGCATCGAGGTCGTCGAGCAGGGCCTGGCCAACCCGTCGGCCCGGACCCTCGCCCTGCTGGCCCACGCCCGCGCCCTGCGGGAGGAGTGGGTGCAACCGTGGGACGTCAACCCGATGTACCTGCGCAAGCCGGACGCCGCGATCGGCTGGGCGACGCGTGACGGGGCGGCGGGATGAGTGCGCCGGCCCGGGCCGGCGCCGGCGGCCCGGCGGGAGCTCCGCCCGTCCGACCCCCCGAGAACCCGGCCGACGTGGACGTCGTGGTGACGCCCATGCGCCGCCGTCACCTCCGCGGGGTGCTGCGCATCGAGGAGCGCGTCTACCCGAGGCCGTGGTCGATGGGCCTGTACCTGTCCGAGCTGGGTCAGCCCGCGACCCGCGAGTACCTGGTGGCGCGAGCCGGGGCGCACGTCGTCGGCTACGCGGGGCTCATGGTCGTGCTCGAGGACGGCCACGTCACCAACGTGGCCGTGGAACCCGCCTGGCACCGCCACCAGATCGCGACGCGGCTGCTGTTGCAGTTGCTCCGGCGGGCCGTCGCCCGGGGGTTGGAGCGGGCGACGCTGGAGGTGCGCTGGTCGAACTCGGGGGCGCAGGCGCTGTACCGGCGGTTCGGCTTCGCACCCGCCGGGATGCGCAAGCGGTACTACGTGGACAACCACGAAGACGCTCTGGTCATGTGGGCGCACGGCCTCCAGGAGCCGGCCTACGCCGAGCGCCTCGCCGGCATCGAACGGGCCATCCCCGGGCACACCCGGCTCGAGGGCTTCGCGGCGTAGGCGGCCCCAGCCGTCGAACCGCGCCGCCGGCGCGACCCCTGCCGGGCGCCGCCGGGGCGACAACAGGCGGGCCGCGGTCGTGCCGGCCGTGGCCGTCGCCGCGCCGCGCGGCATGCTGGTGCCCGTGGACGGCGCCATCCTCGGCATAGAGACCTCCTGCGACGAGACGGCCGCGGCGGTCGTGGTCGAGGGCCGCGAGGTGCGCTCGTCGGTCGTGTCCAGCCAGGTGGACCTGCACGCGCGCTTCGGCGGCGTCGTGCCCGAGGTGGCGAGCCGCGCCCACGTCGAGCTCTTGACGCCGGTGCTGGCCCAAGCGCTCGTCGAGGCCGGGGTCGACGGTCCCGAGCTGGCGGCGGTGGCCGCGACGTGCGGGCCAGGCCTGATCGGCTCGCTGCTCGTCGGCGTCAGCAGCGCCAAGGCGCTGGCCATGGCGTGGGGCGTGCCGTTCGTGGCCGTGAACCATCTGGAGGCGCACCTGTACGCCAGCCTCCTCGAGGCACCGGATCTCGAGCCGCCGCTCGTCGTGCTCCTCGTTTCGGGGGGCCACACGATGCTGGTGCTCATGGAGGGCCATGGTGCCTACCGGTTGCTCGGGTCGACGGTCGACGACGCCGCGGGCGAGGCGTTCGACAAGGTCGCGCGGTTCCTCGGCCTCGGCTACCCGGGGGGACCGGCCATCGACAAGGTGGCGACCGGGAGCGACCCCGAGGCCATCCGCTTTCCTCGCGCCATGATCGGCGAAGGCTTCGACTTCTCCTTCTCGGGCCTCAAGACCGCGGTGATCAACCACGTCCGCCGGCATCCCGACGCCGGCACGGCCGACGTCGCCGCCTCGTTCCAAGCGGCGGTCGTGGACGTCCTCGTCGACAAGACCCGCCGTGCCCTTCACGCCACCGGCGCCACGGCGGCGTGCCTGGGTGGAGGCGTGGCCGCCAACTCGCTGCTCCGCGAGCGGTTCGCGGCCGCCTGCTCCGAGGACGGTGTCCGGCCGTTCGTGCCGAGCCGGGCGATGTGCACCGACAACGCAGCCATGGTCGCGGCGGCTGGCTGGTGGCGGCTGCGGCGCGACGGGCCCAGCCCGCTCGACACGGGCGCCACGGCGGGGCTCCGGCTGCCGGTGATCGGCTGATCCGAGCCCCTGCCAGCCGTTGGCCGGCCTGACCCCAGTGGCCCCGGGGCTCAACGAGGGTGCGTGGGTGCCGATGGGGTGCCATGGGAGCGCATGGTCGCCGCGGTGTGCTCGCGCGCCTGCCGCTCCGGGTCATCCTGGCCGGCCTGCTCGTGCTGCCGCTCGGCGGCATGGCGTTCTACTCGGCGTCGCTGGGCAACGTCCGAAACCGGGAGGCAGTGGCGGCGCGGCGCACCGCCGAACAGATCGAGGTCATCGCCCGGCTCGACCAGGTCGACTTCGTGCTCAGCGGCGACCCCACGGCCCGCCTGGGCGGCATCGCACAGCTGCTCGGCGCCAAGGTCGCCGGGGAGATCGACCCCTACCGGGTCAGGATCCAGCGCCAGTTCTCGAGCGACGTCGCCTTCCTGGTCGACCGACGGGGGGCGCTCGACCGCTTCACCGAGCCGGGAGCTGCCGCACGGCTCGCACGCCGCGCGCGGGCTGTCGAGGCCATGTGGCGCACGAACGGGCGGGACGTCCACGGCGAGCAGGACACCCGCAACCTCGTGCGTGAGCTGCTGGGTCTGGCCCGGCAGCGGGCCGCCCCGCAGGTCCTCACGACCGTGGAGGTGCTCGACCGGCTCGGGGCCCTGCAGTCGGCCATGCTCGCCGAGGTTCCCGACCTGGTGCAGGGGCTGCTGGCCCAGCCCCGCCCGTCGACCGAGCTCGCCCTGCGGATACAGGCCCGGGTCGCCGAGCAGCGGATCCTGACCGCCGAGCTCTACCGGCTGCTGCCGCGTGACCTCGCCGCCCGTGTGAGGGAGGGCTTCGCCGGGTCGGACACCAAGACCGAGGTTCGCGAGTCGATCATGCGCGACGCCGGTGTGTCCCGTGCGGGTTCGCCCCGCAGCCGCCTCGGCCTGGCCACCGTCGACATCCCGAGCCTCGCCCGCAGCTACCTGGTCGTGCCCCAGGTGCGCCAGGAGCTCGCCGATCGCCTGACCCGGTCGGCTCGTACGCGTTCGGCGGACGCGGCGGCGTCGCTGCGCCTGGTGCTCACCGCGTCCGCCCTCATCGCGCTGGTGACCGGGATCGTCGTGCTGGTGATCATGCGGTCCCTCGTCACCGCGCTGCGGGCCGTCGCCCTGCGGGCCCGGGCCATCGGGGCCGGCCGCATCGACGACGAACCGCTCGGCATCTCGGGCCGGGGCGAGATCGCGCGCGTCGCCGCTTCGTTCGACGAGCTGGCCCTTCTCCTGCGCACCCTCGACCGTCAGCTCGACGCGCTCGGCGACGGCCGGACCGGCGACGCGGTGCTGGCCACGCCGCTGCCCGGCCGGTTGGGCGCCGACATGCAGCGGTCGGTGGCGCGCCTGTCCGACGCGACCCGCCGGCTCCAGGCGTCCGAGCAGCGGCTCGCCGACCTGGCCATGCACGACCACCTCACCGGCCTGCCCAACCGGGCGAAGCTCCTCGCCCACCTGGACGAGGTGCTGGGAGCCGGCCGGAGCGACGGACTCGCCGTGCTGTTCGTCGACCTCGACCGCTTCAAGCTCGTGAACGACGGGCTGGGCCACGACGCCGGCGACGCGCTCCTGCGCGAGGTGGCGGCCAGGCTGCGCTCCGCCGTGCGCGCCGAGGACGTCGTGGCCAGGCTCGGGGGGGACGAGTTCGTCGTGGTGGTCCACGGAGCCTCGGAGCACCGGGTCGCGCTCGACCTCGCGCAGCGCGTCCAGCAGGAGCTCGGCCAACCCGTCGACCTGGGTGGCGAGCTGTCCGTCGTCGGCGCGTCGGTCGGGGTGGCGTGGGCTGACGGCGGCCACCGGACCGGCGTCGACCTCCTGCGCGACGCCGACATCGCGATGTACCGGGCGAAGCAGGCCGGCCGGGCCCGCATCCGGGTCTTCGACCGGGTCATGCAGACCTCCGTCGGTGCCCGCCGCGACCTCGAGCAGGCCCTGCGGACGGCGCTCGCCGGCGACCACCTCGAGGCGCACGTGCAGCCGATCGTCGACCTGGCCACCGGTCAGCCGGTCATGGGTGAGGTCCTGGCCCGCTGGACCCGCAAGGGTCGCCCGGTGTCTCCGGCCGAGTTCGTGCCGGTCGCCGAGGAGTCCGGGCTCGTCGTGGACCTCGGTCGCTGGGTGCTGCGCCGGGCCTGCGCGCTCCTGGCCCAGTGGGCGCCCGGCGGGTTCGGGATGCGCCTGTCGGTCAACATCTCGGGCCTCCACGTGACCGGGGGCGACCTCGCGGCCGACGTGACGGCGGCGTTGCGCGCAACCGGGGCCGATCCGTCGAGGCTCGTCATCGAGATCACCGAGAGCGTGCTGGTGGACGACCCCGACGCGGCCGCCCGGCGCCTCGCCCGCGTCCGCGACCTGGGCGTGGCCATCGCCATGGACGACTTCGGCACCGGCTACTCGTCGCTCACCTACCTGCGTCGCCTGCCCATCGAAGGCGTCAAGCTCGACCGGTCGTTCGTGGCCGACGTGGGCCGGTCGGCGTCGGCGGACTCGATCGCGGGGATGGTGGCCGATCTGGCGACCACCCTCGACCTGTGGGTCGTGGGCGAGGGGGTCGAGCGGCCCGAGCAGCTCGACGCGCTCCGCCGGTGCGGCCTGACCCACGGGCAGGGCTTCCTGTGGTCGCCGGCCGTCGAGCCGGACGCGTTCGTCGCGTGGTGCGCAGCCGTGACCGGGGGGCTCGCGGGCACCCCGGCGATGTAGCCTCCGCGCCGACCGGGAGGTGGGCCGCGATGGTGCGAGCGCGCGGGCGGTGGCTGGTGGCCGCGGCGACGGGGCTTGGTGTGCTGTGGCTCGCCGCCTCGGCCGTCGTACCGCTGCCGGCGGCGTCCGGACGGTCGCTCGCTCCGGTCGCCGTCGAGGCCCCGGTCGAGACCGGCACGACCCGGGTCGGCGCCACCACGACGACCACGACGGTCGGAGCGGCCACCGCAACGACCACCGCAACGACCACCGCGCCGGCCTCGACGCCCCGCCTCGTCGTGCAACCCCGGAGCGTCGGCCCCGGCGAGCCCTTCTCGGTGACGGTCACCGGGTGCCCCGTCGAGCCCTTCGTCATCGCGAACTGGTGGAACAACGATGTCGTGGGCACCATCCCGCTCGTCGAGCAACCCGACGGGTCTTGGCGCTATGAAGCCGCCGCCAGCGACGGGCCCGATGCCTTCTTCTTCGGCTCGTGCGGGTCGCAGGAGCTACGGGGCCGGCTCGACGTGGAGGTGCCGCTGGTGAGCGCGTGCTGCGTTCCCGGTGGCCCGCTGCTGCGCGACGGCGGCTACACCGTCTTCGGCACGGACTGCGACCGGCCGCGCACGGTCGAGCTGACCGTGGAGCACCCGGGCGTGGCCGACCGGACCATCGTGCGCTCGCCCGACGCCGCGGGCGACTGGCGAGCCTTCGTCGCCGTCCTCGCCGACGGCCAGCCCACCACCGTGCGGGCCCGCTGCGGCACCATCTCGTACCAGGTGATCGGGCTGCCCGCCGTGGCGGGTCCTGCGCCGACGACGGTCGCGCCGGTCCCGCCGACCACGCTGCCGCCGTACCGCTGCCGCCGGCGGGACCGGCGCGACCCACGACCGGCCCCGCCCGGTTCACCGGCTGACCCAGCCGCAAGGGCCGCAGTCGCCGGCTGCCCGTCGACCGATCGCAGGCCTGGTCCCGGTCGCCGGCTGGCCCGGTCGACCGATCGCCGAAGGGGCCGCGCGGGCCGGGCGCCGCGCGTCGGCGGCCGTCGCTGGCCGGTGCCCTCGCAAGGCCCCTGGCACTCCTCGGTTGCGAGTGCCAGGACCGTTCGTCTACCTTTAGCAGTCGCCAGATGAGAGTGCTAACCGCTCCGTGCGACCCGCCATTGGAGGCGCGAATGAACCTGCAGCCGCTCGAGGACCGCATCGTCGTCAAGCCCGGCGAGGCCGAGGAGAAGACGGCCAGCGGCCTGGTCATCCCCGATACCGCCAAGGAGAAGCCCCAGCAAGGCGAGGTGCTCGCCGTGGGGCCCGGCCGCCGGGCCGAGCAGTCCGGCGAGCTCATCCCGCTCGACATCGCCGTGGGCGACACGGTCGTCTACTCGAAGTACGGCGGCACCGAGTTCACGCTCGACGGCGACGACGTGCTGATCCTCAACGCCCGCGACATCCTCGCCAAGATCGCCAAGTAGGGAGCCCCATGCCCAAGATCCTCAAGTTCGACGAGGAGGCCCGCCGAGGCCTCGAGGCCGGGGTGAACAAGCTGGCCGACGCGGTCAAGGTCACCCTCGGTCCCAAGGGCCGCAACGTGGTCCTCGAAAAGAAGTTCGGCGCCCCCACCATCACCAACGACGGCGTGTCGATCGCCCGCGAGATCGAGCTCGACGACCCGTACGAGAACATGGGCGCCCAGCTGGTCAAGGAGGTCGCCACCAAGACCAACGACGTGGCCGGCGACGGCACCACCACCGCCACCGTCCTGGCCCAGGCCCTCATCAAGGAGGGCCTGCGCAACGTGGCCGCCGGCGCCAACCCGATGGACCTCAAGCGAGGCATCGACAAGGCGGTCGCCGCCGCCGTCGAGGCCATCAAGGACAACGCCAAGGAGGTCGACGACCGCAGCGAGATCTCGCAGGTCGCCGCCATCTCGGCCGCCGACCCCCAGATCGGCGACGTGCTCGCCGAGGCCATCGACAAGGTCGGCAAGGACGGCGTGGTCAC
>JACPNX010000028.1 GCA_016185275.1 Actinomycetota bacterium
AGTTCGCACATGCGCGTAGCATCAAATGACACAGGGGCTCCTCGATCCAGAGACGTCAGACATCTCCAGATTCGTCGAGCCCCTGTCTCGCGCCCGGGACCCTCAACCCGTCACACGACCCCGCTCATTCGCGGAGCACCGGTTTACCTCGAACGATGGAGAAGACGAGAGGCACAGCTCGTATGGTTGTACGTTGCCTTCATTGACAAGCCCGAACAGTAGGCGCCTCCCTGTGGTATAGGATGCGCCGACTGTGAAGAGGTCGTGCGGCAGCTCCATTCGAGGAGCGCGTTGGTCTGGGGCGGCTCGAAGCCGTCAGACATCTGCGAGCTGGTGCGCACATCCGTTAGGCGTCGAACTGGGGTGCCGTGGCAACGGTAGTGCGTCTTCGTACGAGCCGCGTTTGGCTGATCTCGCTCCTTGCGATCTTCGTGCTGGGCGACGAGTTCGGGGATGCCGTAGTGGTCGAAGTTGCCGATGAGTGCGGTCGGACTGTACGGGTCGGGCGCTTTGGTAGCGCGTACGACGCACGAGTTCGTGCTAAAGAGGTTCACTCGCTGCTTTCCGAGGGCAAGCTTGGGGAACTGGATTCACGATACGGCGTGAGGCTTCGGCCAGAGTGCCTCGGAAGCGAGATTCTGTTCGATGAACGCCTATAGGTCGAGCAGGCGACGCCGTCGAGCAGGCGACGCGTCGAGCTGATCGTTCGAGCGGCTCTCGATGGTGAGCGCGCCGTGTCCCGCCAACCGGTACGTGGCGAAGGTCGAGGCGGCCCCGCCACCAGACATCTTCACCCGCTGCACGACCAGCAGGCCGAGCGTGCCGTCGCCGGGAGCGCTTCCGGCAACGACGTAGACGTACAGGTCGCCGATGGTCAGCCCGTATGCGCTGGTCGCCCGCACGAACTTGCCCAGCTCTGGGTCGACGCCCGCACCGGCCACGAGACCCTGGGACACGAGCGGCGCACCGGGACAGGGCCCAACGACGGGAACGGCCACCACGAGGGCGGTCAGGACCTATCGAGCCAGGCCTGGAGGGTCTCGGTCGTCCACGTTGCGACGCCGGTCCCGAGGAAGTCGTTGTCGTTGGTCCAGACGCCTGCCGACAGCGCGAGCGCGCTGGCGACCACCGGCCAGTCGGCCGGATCCCGCAGCGATCGGCGTCGTGCCTCGGCTTCGAGCGCCGAGGAGATCGCCTCGTCGAGGATGACGACGTTGGTCTCCACCGCCTCGAGGCACCGCTGCGGGAGCTCGTCGCCGACCGCGGGTTCGAGGCCTCGGCGGCGGATGAAGGCCGCGATGCGTCGGGGCAGCTCGACCTGCGCCGCAGCCCACATCTGCTCGGGCAGGAAGAGCTCGAGGCGGTCGTCGCCGAGACGCTTGCGGCCAGACCGGCGCAGCAGCTCGCCGACGAGGACGCTGGTGTCGACGACCAGGCGCATCAGCGCCGGCGTCGGGGCCGGGCCACCTCGCTGACGAGCTTCTCCTCGTCCACTCCCGCCGCGGCGAGCAGCTCACCGATGGCGACGCCGAGCCGGCCGAGCGCTTTACGCCCGGCCTGGCGGTCCTTGGCGGCGATCGGCACGAAGAACCCGATCGGCTCGCCGTGTCGCTCGATGACCAACGTCTCGCCCGCGCCCATCATCGACGTCGCCCGGTCACGAAACTCACGAACCCCGACCGACCGCATCGCTCACCTCCGACCGCTGGTGGCCACAACGGTAGCCACAATCAGCCATCGAGCGTGAGCAGCCTGCACCTCGCCCGGGAGCGCACCTCGGTTCAGGGCCGGCCTCGACCCTGAACCGTCAGGCCTGGGACTGCGGCCTCACCAGAGCCCGAGCGTTGTCGCGCATGATCTTGCGGACATCGGTGTCGGGCAGGCCGTCGAGCTCCTTGACGAACGACACCGGGTCGGCCAGGCCCTCGACGTGGGGGAAGTCGGATCCGAACAGCACCCGGTCGGCGCCCACCAGGTCGACGAGCGCGAGCACGTCGTCTTCGAAGAACGGCGACACCCACACGTGCTGGCGGAACGTCTCGACCGGGTCCGACGTGAACTCGCCGGGAAGCTGGATCGACAGCGTCCGCAGCTTCTTCAGCAGCGGTGCGACCCAGTCCGAGCCGGTCTCGATGGTGGCCACCCGCAGGTTCGGGTGGCGCTCGAACAGGCGGTCGGCGATGAACGAGGCGATGGTGTCGCGGATCGGGCTGGCCGACAGCATGCGCCGCAGCAAGGGCATGCGGAACGCCTCGTGGTCGTCGGTGATGCCCCAGAGGCGCTCGTAGGCCTCGTAGCTCGAGTCGCCGCCGTGCACCACGAGCGTGACGCCGGCCTCGGCCATGCGGGCCCAGAAAGCGTCGTGGTCGGAATGGCCCGGTGACCGGCGGCGACCGTCGGCGCCCAACATCGACGCCGGGCGCATCAGGATCACGCGGGCGTCGCGCGCCAGCACGCGCTCGAGCTCGTCGACGGCCCACGCGGGGTCGGCGAGGGTGAGGTACGGCGCCGCGTAGATGCGGCCCTCGTGGTCGTAGCCCCAGTCCTCGTCGAGCCAGCGGTTGAAGGCGCTGAACGCAGTGGTGAGCGCGGGGAGGTCGTGCTCGAGAGCCGCCTCCATGCCCACCCCGAGCGTCGGCAGCATGATGCACGACTCGAGGCCCTGGGCGTCCATGACCCGCAGCCGGGCGGCCCGGTCGCGGTACTCCGGATGGGCCTCGATTGGCTCCAGCTCGCCGAAGGCCGCGCGCATGTCGCCCACGCCGGCCTCGCCCCGGAAGTACTCCGACAGTGCGCCCGGCCGGGCCAGGTGGGTGAACGCGGGGTTGGGGATGAAGCGGTTGACGCGCCCGCCGACCAGCAGCCGGGTCTTGCCCTCGATCGTCGCCCACTGCATCGTCCGCTTGGCGAACGCAGGGTCGAGGTGGCGGGTGAAGGCGTCGATGGCCTCGTAGTAGTGGTTGTCGGCGTCGAACACCGGGAAGTCGACCACGGTGCCTCCGATCAGGGCTCGGGCGCCGCACGCGGCGCGGTGGGGGTGAAGGCGACGGGCAGGGACTCGTAGCCGCTGATGAAGTTGCCGGGGCGCGAGGCCGGCTCGCCGCCGCCGATGTCGCTGCTGTCGCCGCCGCCGCCGCTGTCGCTGCCCTCGCCCTCGACGTCGCCGTCTCGGAGGTGCAGGTCGGGGAGGCGGTCGGCCAGCACGTCGAACATGACCCGCAGCTCGAGCCGGGCGAGGCTGGCGCCCAGGCAGAAGTGGGGTCCGAAGCCGAAGGCCACGTGCTCGTTCGGTGTGCGGCGGGGGTCGAACGTGCCGGCGTCGGGGAACACCGCCTCGTCGCGGTTGGCCGAGGGGTACAGCAGCAGCAGCTTGTCGCCGGCCCGGACGTGCTGGCCGGCCAGCTCGACGTCTGCCGTGGCCTGGCGGGCCATGTTCTTGATGGGCGAAACCCAGCGCAGCATCTCCTCGACCGCGGTGGGCAGCAGTGACCGGTCGGCGCGCAGCGCGTGCCAGTGCTCGGGCCGGGCGAGGAGCTGGTAGGCGCCGCCCGTGATGACGTGGCGCGTGGTCTCGTCGCCGCCGATGAGGATCAGCAGCGACTCCATCACGAGCTCGTCGTCGGCCAGGCGGTCGCCGTCGACCTCGGCGTGGACGAGCACGCTGATCAGGTCGTCGCGGGGCTGCGCGCGGCGTTGCGCGACCACACCGGCGGCGTAGGCGGTGTAGCCGGCGAGCGCCTGCGCCGAGCGCTCGAGCTGCGCGGCGTCGGGCACGCCGAGGCTGGAGAGCATGTCGTCGCTCCACTCCAGGAGCTGGGCGCGATCGGGAGGCTCGACGCCGAGGGCGTCGCCGATGACGATCAGCGGAAGCCACGCGGCCACGTCCCGCACCAGGTCGCACTCGCCCCGCTCGCACACCGCGTCGACGAGGGTGTGGGCGATGGCGCGGATGGCCGGCTCCGACTCCCGCACCCGCTTGGGGGTGAAGCCCTTGTTCACCAGCTTGCGCCGCTGCCAGTGCGCGGGGTCGTCCATGTCGATCATCATCGGCAGGGGATCGGTGCCGGGGCGGATGCCACCGGCGTTCGAGAACCGGTCGGGATCGGTCGACACAGCGCGCACGAGGTCGTAGGTGGCGACGCCCCACACGCCGGAGCGCTCGTCCCAGTAGAGCGGGGCGTGGCGGCGGAGCCAGGCCAGCTCGTCCTGCGGGTCGCGTCCCCAGAACTCGCCGGCCGCGAGGTGGATGCGGTCGTCGACGGGGTGCCCGACCGCTCGAGCCGGAAGCGTCTCGTGCCCCGGCTCGGTCGCTTCGTCTGGCACCGTCAGATGGCTGGGCACCGTGGGTTGCACCTCCCCGGCCGTGGCCACGAGCCGTCCCCGGCACGGTAGGAGCACACAGGTCCGCCCGGGCGCGGCGTGTTCCACTGATCGACACGAGCCCGGGCACGCACCTCGCCGCCGCGGCGACCGCCGCCCAGACTGCCGCCGACCGAGGGGGCAACCGTGGCCGAGACGATCTCCGTGATGCCCGTCGCCGCCAGCGAGGTGGGCGCGTGGGATGCCGACACCGACGTGGTCGTGGTCGGCCTCGGCTGCGCCGGAGCGTCGGCCGCCCTGGGCGCGGCCGAGGCCGGTGCCGAGGTGATCGCGCTCGAGCGGGCCAGCGATGGGGGCGGCGCGTCGGCGCTGGCGGGCGGGGTCATCTACCTCGGCGGCGGTACGCCGGTGCAGAAGGCGTGCGGCTTCGACGACACCGCGGAGGACATGTTCCGGTTCCTGGTGGCCGCGTGCGGGCCCGACGTCGACGAGGCCAAGGTGGCCCGCTACTGCGACGGCAGTCTGGAGCACTTCGCCTGGCTGGTCGACCACGGCGTGCCGTTCAAGTCGACCTTCTACGCCGACCCGGTCTACGAGGTCCTCACCGACGACGGCCTCATGTACTCCGGTGGCGAGGAGGCATGGCCGTTCTGCGACATCGCACCGCCCGTTCCCCGCGGCCACTGCCCCCAGATCGAGCAGCGCTCGGGCGTGCTGCTGATGCGTGGCCTGCTCGAGTCGGTGGCCGACGCGCCGATCGACGTGCGCTCCGACACGATGGTCACGCGCCTCGTGCTCGACGGCGACGGTGCCGCGGTCGGGGTGATCGCCCGCCGCTTCGGGGTCGACATGGCGCTGCGCGCCCGCGGCGGAGTGGTCGTGGCCGCGGGCGGCTTCGCCTTCAACGACGACATGCTCGGCCAGCACGCGCCGTGGCTGGTCGACGAGCGCTGCTACCGGCTCGGCACCGACGGCGACGACGGCCGCGGCATCCGCATGGCCCAGGCCGCGGGCGCCGCCGTGCGCCACATGGATGCGGCCGAGGTGTCGGCCCCCGCGCCCCCGAACCTGCTGGCGCCGTCGCTGCTCGTCAACGGCGCCGGGCAGCGCTTCATCAACGAGGACGTGTACCACGGCCGCGCCGGGCAGGCGGCCATGACCCGCCAGGACAAGGAGGTGTACCTCGTCCTCGACGAGGAGATCTTCGAGGCCAACCCGAGCTGGCTCAAGATCACGTGGGCGGCCGGCACGGTGGCCGAGCTCGAGGCCGACATGGGCCTGCCCGCTGGCGCGCTGCGGGCCACAGTCGACGTCTACGACCGCCACGCCCGCGACGGCCACGACCCGCTGTTCCACAAGCACCCGCGTTGGGTGCGCCCCCTGCGACCGCCCTACGGCGCCATCGACCTGCGCCGCGGCCTGTACGGCGTGTTCACCCTCGGCGGCCTGCAGACCCAGGTGACGGGCGAGGTCGTGGACCTCGACGGCGACGTCATCCCCGGGCTCTACGCCGTCGGCCGGACCGCGTCGGGCATCCCCGCCTTCGGCTACGTGAGCGGCATCTCGCTCGGCGAGGGCACGTTCTTCGGCCGCATCGCCGGGCGCCGCGCCGCGGCTCGATCGGCGTGACGGGCGATCTCATTGCCCGGGACGCACACCCCGGTGCGCGGCCGGCGCAGCGTTAGCGTCCCGCCCCGATGGACCTGCGGCCCTCCCGCGACGACGTGGCGTTTCGCACCGAGGTCCGTGACTTCCTGGCCCTGGCGCTCGACGGCGACTTCCGCGGCCTGCGCGGGCTCGGTGGTCCGGGCCACGAGCACGAGGCCATCGAGGAGCGCCGGGCGTGGGAGGCGCATCTCGGTGCGCACGGATGGACGGGCATCGGTTGGCCCCCCGGCTTCGGCGGCCGGGCACTGCCGCTGCACCGCCAGGTGATCTTCGACGAGGAGTACGTGGCCGCCGGCGCGCCCGGGCGCCTCGGCCACATCGGCGAGACGCTCGTCGGGCCCACGCTCATCGCCTTCGGCAACGCGGAGCAGCAGCGCCGGTTCCTGCCACCCATCCTGCGAGCCGCCGAGCTGTGGTGCCAGGGCTACTCCGAACCCGGCGCCGGCTCGGACCTCGCCGGCGTGGCCACGCGGGCCGAGCGCGACGGCGACGAATGGGTGGTGACCGGCCAGAAGGTGTGGACATCGCTCGCGCACGTGAGCGACTGGTGCTTCGTGCTGGCCCGCACCGGCCCGTCGGCCCCCCGCCACCGCGGCCTGTCGTACCTGCTCGTGCCGCTCGCCCAGGACGGTGTGGAGATCCGGCCCATCGTGCAGCTCACGGGCACGTCGGAGTTCAACGAGGTGTTCTTCACCGGGGCCCGCACCGCGGCCGCCAACGTCGTCGGCGCACCCGGGGACGGGTGGAAGGTCGCCATGGGCACGCTCGCGTTCGAGCGGGGCGCGTCGACGCTGGGCCAGGTGCTCGCCTTCTCGCGCGAGCTGGACGACATCGTCGCCACGGCGCGCGCCAACGGCGCCATCGACCGGCCCACGATCCGCCAGCGGCTGGCCGACGTGGCGGGCCGGCTGCGGATCATGCGGCTCAACGCGCTGCGCTTCCTGGGGTCGGACCGGCCCGAGCTCACCGGCGCGGCGATGGTCACCAAGCTCTACTGGGCGACGCTGCACCGCGACATGGGCGAGCTGGCCGCCGACGTGGCGGGCATGGCGGGCTTGGTGCTCGACGGCGACGACGGCGGCGTCGGCCGCAGCGAAGCCGAGCGCGGCGGGCGTGGCGACGTTGACGTCGACGGCCGCTCCCTCGATCGCCTGCAGCGGCTGTTCCTGTTCTCGCGGGCCGACACCATCTACGGCGGTAGCGACGAGATCCAGCGCAACGTGATCGGCGAGCGGGCGCTGGCGCTGCCCCGCGAACCGCGATGAGCGCCGCGCCGGAACCCACTCCGGGCGAGCGACCGCGAACCGATCCGCCAACGGAGCCGCCAACCGAGCCGCCAACGGAGCCGCCAACGGAGCCGCGAACCGAGCCGCCGGCCGAGCCGCCGGCCGAGCCGCCGGCCGAGCCGCCGGCCCGTCCGGGCCACGGCCTGCTCACCGGGCGCACGGCGGTGATCACAGCCGCGGCCGGCACCGGCATCGGCTCGGCCACGGCCCGCCGGTTCCTGGCCGAGGGCGCCCGGGTGCTCGTGAGCGACGCCTCCGAGCGGCGCCTGGCCGAGGCGGCCGAGGAGATGGGCGTGCCCTCGGTGCCGTGCGACGTCACCGACGAGGCGGCGGTGCAGCGTCTGCTGGCCACCGCGGTCGACGCGCTGGGCCACGTCGACGTGCTGGTCAACAACGCCGGCCTGGGCGGCACCGCGGCCCTCGTCGACATGACCGACGAGCAGTGGTCACGGGTGCTCGACGTGACCCTCACCGGCACCTTCCGGTGCACCCGCGCCTTCCTGCGCCACATGCAGGAGCGGGGCCGGGGCGCCATCGTCAACAACGCTTCGGTGCTCGGCTGGCGGGCCCAGGCGGGTCAGGCCCACTACGCCGCGGCGAAGGCGGGGGTCATGGCCCTGACCCGCTGCGCGGCGGTCGAGGCCGCGCCGTTCGGGGTGCGCGTGAACGCGGTGGCGCCGTCGCTGGCCATGCACCCGTTCCTGGCCAAGGTCACCACCGAGGAGATGCTGGCCGACCTGACCCGGCGCGAGGCGTTCGGTCGGGCCGCCGAACCCGACGAGGTGGCCGACGTGATCGTGTTCCTCGCCAGCGACCTCGCCTCCTACATGACCGGCGAGGTCGTGAGCGTCTCCAGCCAGCACCCCTGATCCGGGAAGCGCACCAGTGGCCGGCGGGCGACCGCCGGGCCAGGACCGGGTCGGGACCCTGGCGGGTGCTGCCCGGCGGGTTTGGACGTTTTCGGACCCGGGGTGGGCTCACCGGCGACGCGCGGCGTCCGGGAGGTTTGGGCGGCCGCTCGCCCGGCTACACCGGGGCCGTGCGTCGTGGTGTGTCCGTGCTCGCGATGGTGCTCGTGCTGGTGCTCGTGGCCGTGGCGACGGTCGGCTGTGGCCGGTCGGGTGACGGCGACAAGCGGGCCGAGCCGACGACGACCGCCTCACCGGTGTCGACCACGACCACCGATCCGTGGGCGGTCCCCGACCAGATCGACGTCGCCTACGTGCAGCGGGTCGTGGACGGGCTGAGCCGCATCCTGACCAAGGCCTGGCAGCTCGCCCGCGACCGGGGCAAGGTCGACGCCGAAGTCGAGCGCCTCGTCCGTTCCGTCGATGAGCAGCCCGTGCTCGGGGTGGACCTGGACGGATTGCAAGCATCGGTGAACGCGCAGTTTGCGGATGTCGTTGAGCGTCCTCGCCCACTGGCGGCCGAGGTGCGTCAGGTACAGGTCGTCAACGACACGTGCGTCGTCGCGCGCATGCAGATCGACTTCTCCAAGATCGTTCCCTCGGGTGCCGTTCGAGACGTGACCCAAGAACTCGTGCGGCGAGGACGGAACGACACGGGCTGGACGATCGCAGCCCAATACTTCTCTGCACCACCGGCCAGGAGGGGTGAGCCTTGCCAGCGCCCATGACCAAACTGGTGTCGATCGTCATAGCTGCCCTCGTGGGCATCCCCGCCGGACGCCCTGAGCAGTTTCCGACCCCGCCAGCCGTCGGGTGCACTCCGGTCGTGGGAGCAAAGGGAAACGGCTTGAACTGTGACGGCTCGGAAGTGGAGTCGGCACCCGGAGGTCGCGCCACGGAGCCTGACCAGAAGCCGCGTCGGGCGCCGACGCGAGCGGAGATCCTGGCTGCACAGCGCCGGGCGCGGGCTCGTCAGATCCTCGGAGACCGCGGCGGTTGCGTCGACCTGACCGATCCGATCCCGACCCGGGTGACCGGTGTGCCCAACCCGGAGCGGGTCACGGGCGCCCGGGTGTGTATCGGTCCCGTCGCCGCACCGGCGTTCGACCCGGCTGCGTCCGCGAAGGAGTACTTCGGTCAGTTCCCATTGCCGAGCCCGCAGGCTTCGATCCCGCCGGGCAAGATGATCGTCGCCTTCCCGGCGTTCGTGGTGACGGCGGCGCCCACTCGCTACGAGGTGACGGTACCGACGCCGTTCGGGCCGCTGCGGGTCGCAGCGATCGCACGAGTGTTCGTGAACTGGGGTGACGGTGAGAGGACCGGTCCCTACGACGGTCCGGGCCGGCCGTACCCGAACGGCGACATCGTCCATCGCTACGCCGACGCCGGCCGGTACGACGTCAGCGTCGTGTACCGGTGGTCGGCCACGTGGGAATGGGGCGGGCAGGGCGGTCCCGTGGCCGGAACGCTCGACACCGTCGACCGCATCGTCGACTTCCCGGTCCAGGAGTACCAGGCCCGCACCAACTGATCCGGCCGGGGGAACCGACGACGGGCTCCGACCGGGCGAACTCGGATGATCGCGGCCGACGCCGCGGTCACACTGCGGTCATAGCCCCGGGGCCGGGACCGCGTAGGCCGCGTCGAACTCCCAGAAGGCACGCAGCGCGGCGAGGCGCTCGCCGGCATCGTCCACCCGGTAGGTGAACACGCCGTCCACGGCCACCGCCTCGCCGGAAGGGAACGTCGTGGTGATCGTGCCGACGTTGGCCACCTCCGAGCCGGCTGCGTAGGAGCGGCGGATCGTGAAGCGGATCTGGTTGCCGGCGATCACGTTGTCCCAGAAGGCGGCGATGGCGTCGGGCCCGTGGTGCCCGGCGCCCGATGGGTCGAGCGGTGATGGACCGATCGGGTCGGCCACGACCGCATCCTCGGCGAACACCGCCAGCCAGGCGGCCCGGTCGCCGGCCTCGACGGCGGTCATCGAGCGGATCGACACGGCGCGCGCCGGGTGGTCCGCGAAGTCCTGCATGCCTTCCATCAGCGTGCCTCCTGGATGGTGGGGACGGTTCCGCGATCACCGGCGGCGCCGGCGTGGGCCTTGTCGCCGGCGGCACCGGCGGCGTGGGTTGCCGCGGCGTGAGCAGCGGCGTCGAGGTAGGGCGGGCGTTCACCGCCTCCGTGCACGAGCAGCTCGGCGCCGCTCACGTACGCGGCGAGCGGCGAAGCGAGGAACAGGCAGGCGTCGCCCACGTCCTCGGGCTCGGCGAGGCGACCCATCGGGATGGTGGCGGCCACCCGGGCGATGCCGTCGTCGTCGCCGTAGAACAGCGCGGACTGCTCGGTGCGCACGGGTCCGGGAGTGACCGCGTTGACCCGCACGCGCGGCGCCCACTCCATGGCCAGCGTCTCGGTCAGGTTGCGCAGGCCGGCCTTGGCCGCGCCGTAGGCGGCCGTGGCGGGGGAGGGGCGCCGGCCGCTGAGGCTGCAGACGTTGACGATGGCGCCGCCCTCGAGCTGGCCCTGCATCACGCGGTTGGCGGCCCCGCAGACGTGGAGCGCGCCGATCAGGTTGAGCCCGATGATGGCTTCGGAGAACCGGGGCGAGGCCTCCTCGGCCGGGACGGGAGGCGATCCACCCGCGTTGTTGACGGCGACGTCGAGTCGGCCGTGGCGCGCCACGATGGCGTCGACCAGCGCGCCGACCTGCGAGGCGTCGCGCACGTCGCACGCGAGGTGTTCGATGGACCCCGCCCTCGTTGCCCCCGCCCCCGCCCCCGCCCCCGCGTCCGGAGCGGGATCCGACGGCAGGGTGCGGCCGCACGTCACGACCGTGGCACCGGCGTCGGCGAAGCGGGCGGCGATGCCGCGGCCCACCCCCTTGGTCCCGCCCGTCACGAGCACGACCTGACCGGTGAAGTCGAGCGAGGGCCTCATGCCGGGTCAAGCATCGGCGATGCGGCCCGGCGCCGGCACGGTCGCATCCCGGTGGCCGGCACGGTCGCATCCCGATATCCGGCACGGTCGCATCCCGGTATCCGGCACGGGACGCCCCCCGCCCGTCTCCCGCGCCGCCCCCGTGCCGCCGCGGTGGCTACCGTCCGCCCGGTGCCCGAGGCCTACCTGGTCGACGCCGTCCGCACGCCGGTGGCCAAGCGCGGCGGTGCACTGGCCCACATGCACCCGGCCGACCTCGGGGCCCACAGCATCCGGGCCCTCGTGGAGCGCACCGGCATCGACCCGGAAGCGGTGGACGACGTGGTGTTCGGCTGCGTCGACACCATCGGCGGCCAGGCGGGCGACATCGCCCGCACCTGCGCGCTGGTGGCCGGGCTGCCCGAGCACGTGCCCGGCACGACGATCGACCGCCAGTGCGGTTCGGCCCAGCAGGCCATCCACTTCGCCGCCCAGGCGGTGATGTCGGGCACCCAGGACGTGGTCGTGGCCGGCGGTGTGCAGCACATGTCGCGCATCCCGATCTCGGCGGCGATGCTCGCCGGTGAGGCCTACGGTTTTCCCGACCCCTTCTCGGGCTCGCCGGGCTGGGTTGCCCGCTACGGGCCGGCCGAGGTCAGCCAGTTCGCCGCGGCCGACGCCATCGCCGAGCGGTGGCGGATCACCCGCGAGGAGATGGAGGCGTGGGCGGTCGGCTCCCACGAGCGGGCGCTGCGGGCCCAGGCCGAGGGACGCTTCGACGTCGAAGTGGTTCCGGTCGGTGCCGCCGTGCGCGACGAGGGTCCCCGCCCGCCCGACCTGGCCAAGATCCGCTCGCTTCCCCCGCTGCGCGAGGGGGGTCGGGTCACGGCCGCCCTGGCGTCCCAGATCTCCGACGCCTCGGCCGCCGTGCTCGTCGCCAGCGAGCAGGCTCTGGCCGAGCACGGCCTCGAGCCACGCGCTCGGGTCCACCACCTGTCCGTGCTGGGCGACGACCCGGTGCTCATGCTCACCGCACCCATCGCGGCGACGGCCCGCGCGCTGGCCCGCACCGGCCTGAGCATCGACGACATCGACCTCATCGAGATCAACGAGGCGTTCGCGTCGGTGGTGCTGGCGTGGCTGCGGGAGACGGGCGCCGACCCCGAGCGCGTGAACGTGAACGGCGGCGCCATCGCCCTCGGCCATCCGCTCGGCGCCACGGGGGCCCGCCTGATGACCACGTTGCTGCATGAGCTCGAGCGCACCGGCGGCCGCTACGGCCTGCAGACGATGTGCGAGGGCGGCGGCCAGGCCAACGTGACGATCGTCGAGCGGCTCTAGCCGCGCGCCCGTGGCGCCCGCCGTGTCAGCTGGCTCAGGCCTGGTCAGCTCGCGCAGGCGCGGCTGCCGAACAGCTCGTGCCAGATCGAGGCGGCGGCCTGGCGCACGTGGATCGACGCGGCCCGCAGGTCGATGACCGTGCTGAACCCGGTGACCGACACGGCGCCGATCGCCCGCCCCGCACCGCGGATCGGGGCGGCGACGCAGGAGACGCCCGCACAACCCTCCTCGCGGTCGAAGGCCACGCCGTTCTTGCGCACGGCGGCCAGCTCGGACACCAGCGCCTCGGGGGACACGATCGTGGCCGGGGTGCGCTTGGGCAGCCCGAGCGAGATGACCCGCTCGACCTCCTCGTCGCCCGCGAACGCGAGCAGCGCCTTGCCCAGCGACGTGCAGTGGGCCGGCATCCGGCCCCCCTCACGGGTGGGCAGGGTGAGGCCCTTGATCGGCAGCTTCTCCAGGTACACGACCTCGGCCCGGTCGAGCACGCCGAGGTGGACCGCGCACTTCGTCGTCGTGGCGAGCTGGTGCAGGATCGGCATGGCGCGGTCGCGCATGCGGTTGCGGCGGTCGGCCAGGCCGCCCACCTCGAACAGCCGCATGCCGACGCGGTAGCCACCCGGAGTGCGTTCGAGCCAGCCGAGAGCGAGGAGCTGCTCGGCGAAGCGGTGGACGGTCGACTTGGGCAGGCCGGCGCGACAGCTGAGCTCGCTGAGGCTCAGCACGGGGCTGACGCCGTCGAACGCGTCGAGGATCGTGGCCGCCCGGGCCAGCACGGAGTTGTTGCGCAGCTCGGGCTCGGCTGGCGCAGTGGTGGCAAGCATCACGTTCCTCCTTCGGTCGCGACGGCGGGGCCGCCTGCTTCTCGGCTCAGCACCCCGCACCACGACTCGACCTCGTCGGCCAGCCGGGCCAGCAGCCGGTACAGCTCGTCCACCTCTTCGGGCGAGAAGCCGGCGAGGCGCTCCGCGAGCATGCCGACCCCTGCCCGCTCGAGCCGGGCCGCGGCGTCGGCCCCCGCGTCGGTGAGCTCGAGCATGGTGACCCGGCGGTCAGTGTTCGGGACCTGGCGGGCCACCAGGCCTTCCTCGACCAGCTCGGTCACGATCTTGCTGGCGTTGGAGGGCGTCATGTTCGCCCGGCTGGCCAGCTCGCCGAGGCGCAGCGGTCCGTGGACCCGGATGTGCCGGAGCACGAGGTACTCGATCGGCTCCAGCGACAGGCCCGCCAACGCGCCGAACTGCTGGGTGACCGGACGGGCCGTCCACGAGAACACGAGGCGCGACGTGGAGTCGAACAAGCCGGCCACGGCGCGGCGGTCGAGGCCGATCAGTTCGTGCTCGTGCGCCTTGGCCACCCGTGTCCCCCGGTTGCCGTGTGAGACGGTCAGTTTCCCACTGACACTGTTTCCACGCAACCCTTTCCCCGGTGAAGGTCGGGGCGGGGCGGCGGGTGAGGGCCGGACGGCAGCCGGGGCAGCCGGCGCGGGTGGGCCGGCCGGGCAGCCGGGGTGCAGCCGGGCGACGGGTCAGACCATGAGGTCGCTCGGGTCGAGGCCCATGGCCACCTTGGCGTAGCTGAACAGCGACTTCTCGAGGGTGTTGATGGTGTGGTGCTTGGCGGCGTGCGCGTCGCGCCAGATGCGCTGCATCGGGTTGCGGGCCGAGATGGCGGCTGCCCCGGCCCGGTCGAAGAGGTCGTCGAGGGCGGCCACCGCCCGCTGCGTGCCGAGGACCTGGTCGCGCCGGGCACGCGCCCGCTGGTCCATCGTGATGCGCCCGCCGCCTTCGACCGTGGCCATCATCTCGTCGAGGTTGCGGAACAGCTGGAGCCGGCAGGCGTCGATCTCACAGGCGGCGGTCCCGATGGCGGCGACCGTGTACGGGTCTTCGACGGCTTTGCCCCACTGCTTGCTCACCCGCTTCTTGGTGAGCTCGATGTCCTCGGCCAGCATGCCTTCGGCCATCCCGATGATCGGCCCGGTGATGGCGTAGGAGAACAGCGTGGCGAAGGGCATCCGGTAGAGCGGCGCCGTGTTGGTGGCCAGGCCCGGCGAGCGCCACAGGAACATCTGGATGAGGTCGAGCGTGCGGTACTCGGGCACGAACACGTCGTCGACGACGATGTCGTTGCTGCCGGTGCCGCGCAGGCCGACCGTGTCCCACACGTCTTCGATCACGTACTCGCCCCGCCGCAGGAGGGTGTTGCGCGGCTCGGGCGGGGCGCCGTCACCGCGGTCGACGCTCGTGCCGAGGATCACCCATTGGCAGTGGTCGCTGCCCGACGAGAAGCTCCACCGGCCGCTCAGCCGGTAGCCGCCGTCGCAGGGCACGAGCGTGCCTCCCGGCATGTACGACGACGAGATCCACGTGTCGGGGTCGTCGGCCCAGATCTCCTCCTGCACCTGGTCCGGCCAGTGGGCGGCCTGCCACGGGTGCACGCCCACGACCGAGGAGACCCAGCCGGCCGAACCGCACGTCCCGGCGATGGCCAGCACCGCTTCGAAGAACTGGCGGGGGTGGGCCTCGAGGCCGCCATAGCGCTTCGGCTGCAGCATCCGCCCGATGCCCGTGGCCTTGAGGTCGGCGACGGTCTGGTCGGGCAGGCGGCGCAGCACCTCGCCCTCCGGCGAGCGTTCGCGCAGCTCGGGCAGCAACAGGCGGACCCGTTCCACGACCTCGTCGGCGGCGTCGATCGTGACGTCCACGGATGGCCTCCTCAGGCTCGGCGCCCCGGCGGCCGGTGGCCCCAGAAGCTGGTCTCGGTGATCTCGTAGGTGGTCTCGGGCTCGTCGACGGCGAGGCCGCCCCAGCCGAACTCGACCATCGTCCCGTCGGGGGCGAGGCAGTAGAAGGAGACCATGTGGTCGTTGCTGTGGCGGCCCAGCGTCATGGCGATCGGTACGCCGAGGTCGTGGACGCGGTCGAAGGCGCGGCCCACGTCGTCGAGCTCGGCCGCCTCGAGCATGAAGTGCACGAGCCCGCCCGGGAACGGCATGGCGACGATGCCGAGCGTGTGGTGCCTGGGGTTGCATCCGAGGAAGTGCATCGTCGTGTACGGCGTGCCGTCGGGGTCGGGCATGGCGAGGCGCATCGTGTTGCGGCGCCGGAAGCCGAGCACGTGGCGGTAGAGGTCCACGGTCGCCGCGGTCTGCTCGGTGGCCACGACGGCGTGGCCCATGCCCAGCGGGCCCGTGACGAAGCCCGACACCAACGGGGTCTGCACCGGCACGTGGTCGAGGATCGGGCCGTGGACGATCTCGACGGGGATGCCGGCCGGGTCGTCGAAGGCGGCGAACCCGGTGACCCGCCGGGCGCGGGCCTCGTCGTCGGAGCCGACGTGGACCTTCACGCCCGCGTCCTCGAGGTCGCGCACGACGGCCTCGAGGTCGAGGTCGTCGACCACCTCGAAGCCGAGCGTGACCTGCTTGGTGTCGCCCGGCGCGATCGCGACCCGGTACGGCCGGTCGTCGGTGCGGAACCACACGCCGCCCGAGTCGGGCGCGTCGACGGCCATCATGCCGAGCACGTCGGTGCCGAAGGCACGCCAGGCCTCGGCCTCGGGCGTCTGCCAGCGGACGTAGGCGAGTGATCGGATCCCCATGTGGTGCCTTCCTTCGGCCGTGGCTCAGACCCGGCCCGGCCGGGTCAAGAAGTCGGTGACGAGCCGCTCGAAGTCGTCCTTGCGCTCGACCTGGGCCCAGTGGCCGCAGCGGGAGAACAGGTGGAGCTCGGCGTCGGGCATGCGCCGGAAGGCGAACAGGGCGCCCTCCACCGGGAGCATCCGGTCGTCGCGGCCCCACGTGATGAGCGTCGGTTGCGTGATGGCGGCGGCCCGGGCCCACAGCGGCACCGGCTCCGGGTGCTGCATCAGGCTGAGAAAGATCTCCATGGCCGACTCGATGGCGCCGGGGGCCATGGCGTTGGCCATGCGCTCGTCGACGAGCTCGTCGGTGATGAGCCGCTTGTCGGCCACCATGCAGTCGATCCAGGCCCGCATGGCGTCGCGGCTCGGGGCGAGCATGAACTCCGAGAGGCGGCGGGCGCCCTCGCTCTGGTCGGGTCCGAGCGGGTTCACGGCCAGACCGCCCGGGCCCATGAGGACCAGCCGGTCGACCCGCTCGGGCTGCGCCAGGGCCAACTCGGCAGCCACGTAGCCGCCCATCGAGTTGCCGAGCAGGTGGGCCCGCTCGATGCCGAGCTCGTCGAGCAGCGAGCACACGGCTTCGGCCGCGACCCTCGGGTACGCCCGGTCGAGCGTGACCCGGTCGCTGTGGCCGAAGCCCGGCAGGTCGGGCACGAGCGTGCGGAACCGCTCGGCGAGAACCGGCAGGTTGCCCTTGAAGTTCGACCAGCCGCTCACGCCCGGACCCGAGCCGTGCAGCAGCACGAGCGCCGGCCCGTCGCCCGCCTCGTGCAGGTGCAGCCGGTAGCGACCCTCGACCGTGCGGCCGGTGGCGTCGGGCTCGAGCGTGCGGGTCATCGTCCTCCTCGCCTCCGGCCGGGTGGAGGCCTCGCGGCGACCGTACTGCCGGGCCTCTGCGGCGGCGCCGAGCCTGTTCCGCTCATCGGGCCGCGTTGAGGGCGTCTCCGCGGGTCGGTGGCGGCCTGTTCCCGGCGGCTCTTGTGGGTGTGGTGGGGGGTGCAGAGCCATTGGAGGTTGGCGAGCTTGGTTTGGCCGCCGCGTGACCATGGGTGGTGGTGGTCGATGTCGAGGGCCCAGGTGGTGTCGCAGCCGGGCTCGTTGCAGCGGTAGCCGTGTTCTTCGAGGGCGGTGCGTTGGTGGGCGGTGGGGGAGCGGCCGAGGTGGGCGACGTTGACGTCGACGCCGTGTTTGACGACGACGGCGAGGAAGGCGCCGGGCAGGTGACGGCGCAGGACCGAGAGGGGGACGGGACCGATGCCGGCGATCTCGCACCGCTCGCCCGGTCGCAGCTCGCCGCGCTCGAAGGCGGGCAGGTCGACCACGAAGATCACCTTCGACTCGGGCCGCTTCGACGCGGCTTTGGGGGCGTCGGCGACCACGGTCGCGCTCGTCGCGCTCGTCGCGCTCGTCGCGCTCGTGGCACTCGTGGCACCCGTGTCGGTCGTGGCGGGCGAGCGGGTGGGTGGTGTGGGCGCTCGGGTGCTGGCGCAGCCGGCTCGGAGGGCGGCGACGAAGCCGTCGTGGGCCATGGCGTCGGGTGTGGCTGGTTGGCCGGCGCCACGGGCCCGGCGGAACGCTTGGTCGGCCCAGGGGCGCAGGATGGCGCGGATCTCCGCGCCGACGTCGACGGTGGTGGTCAGGCGGAGCTGGAACGAGCCGTCCTCGGAGTCGACCCAGGTGCGCAGCGACCGGTTGCGGTGGATGCGGGCGTGGCGGGCGTCGGCGTCGCGGTCGACGGCGTGCTTGACCCGACGGGCCGTCTCTTGGAGTTGGCGGACGCCTTGCTCGCGGGCCTGGCGCACCAAGTGTTGTTCGGCTGTGGGGTCGGCGGCGGCGCCGTCGGCCACGGCCACTGCCTTGGGTACGGACAGCGCGCCGGCGGCGACGGCGTCGTCGACATGGGGCAGGCGGCGCAGCCGGTCGGCGGTGGCGATGGCCTCTTTGGCGGCACGGTCGGTCGTGCCCGCGGTGCGGGCCATCCACGCCGCGGCGCTGAGGAAGCCATCCTGGCGCCACCGGCTCGACTCGGCGACCCGGCCCGCGAGGCGCACCTTGGCCCCCTCCGCCAGGCGGGCGATGGCATCGAACCGTTCCCAGCCCGCCGGTGCGTCACCCACCGGCACCGTGAGAGGGTCCAGCTCGGCGCACACCGTCCGCAATGCCGCCTCGAGCGCAGCCAACCGGACGAGCACGCCAGTCCACGACGGGTGCTCCACCGTATGCTCACATAAGGCGCTGGAGCCGGACATGCGTTCGATCATAGAGAACCCGTGCCACGGGTGCAACCGCATTCGGCAGAATTCTGGGGCTCCTCGCGGCGCGTCGGCCCCGACCCGGTCGACGCGATCCGCAGTCGGGTTCAGGCGACCGGCAACTTCCGCGCCAGTCGATCCGCCACCCCGGCGATCTGGGTCGCCGACAGCGCCGCTCCCTGGCGCAGGTCGGCCTCGAGGCGGACGGGCCACGTGACGACGACACTGTCGACGGTGAACGGCTTGGCGAACAGCGACCAGTCGCCCTCGACGAAGCAGATGACCGGTTGCACCGGGACGGTGGCCGGCTCGGGCAGGTCCTGCAGCGCTCGATGTACCGCGGCCACCTGCTTGGCCATGCCCTGCACGAGCGAGGTCTTGTCGCGACCGCCGACGAACAGCTTCGTCGCCGGTCGGAACAGCGACCCGACGGACCGGCGCTCGATCCGTCCCGAATGCCGCTTGGCATCGATCACGAAGACGCCGCCAGGGCCGACCACGATGTGGTCGATGTTCGCCCGGGAACCCGGGATGCGGCGGTCGTGCAGTACGCCGAGACCGGCGGTCGCCAGCCCGTCGAGGCGCCGACCGAGCTTGCGCTCGCCCTGTGCCCCTTGCTGCCACACCTGCGTGGAGCGTGGATCGTCGGACAGCGCCAGCATGATCCCGCCCAGCTTGGGGTGCTTGGCTCGCACGGTCGCTTCGCGCTTGGCGGCCCGGCGATCATGCTCACGTTGCGCCGAGCGGCCGGCCTGCCCCGGATCGGGCGCGGACGTGGTTGCCGGCTCGGCGGCGGCGGTCGCAGCAGGCGGCCCGGTCGCCGCCGCGATGACCGGGACGTGCGGACTCGGAGCGGGGAAAGGCGCGCCTGTCGCCCCTGTCGCCGGTACCGCCGGGGGCGGCGCGAACTGGTGGCAGGGCAGGCAGATGACCGACCGGGGGCCCGGGTCCCACCACGCCCGGGTGCCGGCGGCGAGATCGACGGCACAGACCGAGCAGCGGTCCGGCGGGCGCAGCGTGAGGGCGCGAGCAGCAGCCACCAGAGACCTGTCGGCACCCGGAGGTCTGGCATGGAGGGCGTTTGGTGCGCGCCCTGGCGAAGGCCCCGGTCTGGGATCGCGTTCCGCGGCGGTGGGTGTGGCGCCGCGTCGTGGCGGGTCCAGGGAGCCACCTTGGGCCCTTGACTTCTCGGGGGGCGTCATCATGCCGGCTCTTCGTCGGGCGAGTTGGGTGAGGGTTCGGTGCGGGCTCGGTTGTTCGTGGTTGCGGTCGCGGGCGTGGTGGGTTCGTGGCGGCCGACGGCACGGTGCTGGGCCTGTACGGCAACGGCACCGCGTTCGACTCGGCCCGCCGCCGGGCCGAGGCGGTGGTGGTCACGCGTCTGGTGGGCCAGTCCGGTGACGTGGCCACCGCCGGCTACGAATCGGCGGGCCGGTTGAGCTCGACGTCGTATCCGTCGGGGGCGGGCAATGGTGGCAACGCCACGTCGGGTGCGTTCGCGTACGATGCGTCGAGTGGGCAGCCGTCGTCGATCACGTGGTCGGGTCCGGGGGGCACGTTGACCACTGATGTTGTGGCCCGCAACCTGGGCGGCGACATCGTCGACGAGACCGTGGACGGCACCGACCCGACGCCGGGCGGGCCGAGCTCCGTCTACGACGCGGCCGGCCGACTCATCTCGGCGGTGCTGGCGGAACGGGACCCGGCCACCGGGGTCCCGACGGGGGCGACGCGCACCCTGGGCTACCAGTACGCGCCCTCGGGTGGGTGCGGGTCGGCGCCGAACGCGGGGGCGAACACGAACCGCACCGGGCTGACCGTGAATGGGGCCACCGCGGCCGCCTACTGCTATGACAACGCGGATCGGCTCACGTCGACCACCGCGGTCGGCTACACCGGGCCGATCAGCTACGACGCCCATGGCAACACGGTGACCGTGGCGGGTGAGGCCCGGGTGTACGACTCGGCGGACCGGCACATCTCGACCGTCAAGGGATCGTCGACGGTGGCCTATGTGCGGGATGCGACGGATCGGATCGTGCAACGCTCCGCGAACGGGGCGGTGACGGCCCGCTACGTGTACTCCGGTGACGGTGACGTGGCGGATGCGGTGGTCGACGCCAACGGCAACATCGTCGAGTCCTACCTGGGCTTGCCGGGCGGGGTCACCCTCACCGCCCGGCCCGCAGGCTCGCAGTGGGCGTACCCGAACCTGCGCGGTGACACCGCCGCCGTGGCTGACGCCGCTGGTGCCAAGCAGGGCCCGACGGGCACGTTCGATCCGTTCGGCCAGCCGGTCACCACGGCGGCCGACCTGACCACAGGCGGACTGGGCTACGGGTTCTTGGGGTCCAAGCAGCGTCCCACCGAGACGAACCCGAACCTGGTCGGCACCGTCGAGATGGGCGCCCGCCAATACGACCCCACCCTCGGCCGGTTCCTGCAAACCGACTCCGTCGACGGCGGCTTGGACACCAACGACTACGCCTACGTCCGCGACCCCATCAACCAGTTCGACCTCAATGGCCAAGGCTGGTGCACACTCGGCCACAACCCCAAACACGGCCGCCGACACGGCGGCTGCCGAGGTGGGCGTGTCGCGCGAGCGGCCGGGCATGTGGTGCGCGGCGCCCGCAACACCGCACGCTCCGGTTGTTGGTTTGGTCGTCGACATGGACGGCGCTCGTGCAAAGGCGCCCATGGCTTCGAAACTCTCAACGCGTGGGGACTTACCGTTGTGTTTAGCGCGGCTTTCGGTGGCGCCTGCAACGCCGCCTAGATGCAGAGAGTTTTGGTTTGGGCGCTCTAGCGTGCGCTTTCCTCACGAGCGGTGTAGCCGCGAGCGTCAACCGTGTTGTGAGGTATCCCTTCCATCGAAACAGTCGTTGCGGCTATTTGAGGCTCTGGTGTCGATAAGAGCCCGTGCGCGTCGGACTCACGTTACTCGCTATGTAGTAGGAATGATATTGCTATTTATTGCCGGCGCCGCAATCATTGGCTGGAGCCGCATGCTGCGTATCGAGGGGCAGATCTTGGCGTGGTCTGCGATAGGTTCACTGACCGGCCGGTGGTTGCGGCGAGCTCACCCCGAGTGGAACGGCTGGCTGCGAAAGGTGCTTCACCGGGCTGGATCTGCGCGGGCGGTCCGCCGAGGCCAATCGCAGCCGGGCGCCAAGGAGTTATAAGCGTCGCAACTTGCGGCAAACGCGATAAGGGTTCGGTCAGAACGATCGGTAGTGAGGCGAAGTGTTGACATCGGCCTCAAGCCACGAGACTCAAATCCAGGCCGAATCGGGCAGTCGGGGGACCGGGATTCATTGACGAGACGAACTACCTGCGCGTCCACCTCGCCCACATCCGTCGCAAGCTCGAACCCGAGCAGGGACGGCCTCGGTGCTTCAATTACCGAACCCAAGATGGGCTACCGGGTCCACGTGCCTGCCACCGACGCGTGGCGACGTCGACCAAGAGGTCAGGTTGCGGTCGCCTCAGTGTTCACCATCCAGGCGACGTCCCACCGATCGGTGCACGTGCCGAACATCGGTGAGAAGAACGTCTCCTGGAGCGGGCCGGTGACCTCGCCGCCCTCACTGAGCGCCTCGAACACCCGCGTCGCCTCGCCGGCGTCCTTGGCGGTGTAGCTCACGGAGACACCCTTCGTTCCTCCACCGTCACCGGTCGGATCGTCGGACGCCATGAGCATGCTGCCGTCGGCGAGGGTGAGCGCGGCGTGGATGACCATGTCCGGCTCGGCGCCGGGCATGCCCCCTCCGGACGCTTCGGCGTTCGTCATGACGAACAACTCGCCGCCGAAGATCTGGCTGTACCGGGTGAACGCGTCTTTGCAGGTACCGCTGAAGAACAGGTAGGCGTGGAAGCTCATCGGTCTCTCCTTCGGGTCGGGACAGTCGAGAGTGTCGACGCTGCGCGGCGCGCAGATTCATCGCGACACGGGATCGCACTCCATTGGGCCACCGTTGGCTGAGTGCTGACGGTGCTAGCGCCATCCCCACCATGCTCTGGCGCATCGACCCGGCCGCGCGAGCGCCGCTCCACGAGCAGATCGCCCGGTTGCGTGCGGCGAGCCGTCGCCGACGGTGACCTCGCGGTCGGCGACCGGCTGCCGCCCGCCGCCGGGCTCGCCGATGCGCTGGACGTCGATCGCAACACCGTGCCCGCCGCCTACCGGCGCCTGCGCGATGTCGGCGTGCTCGAGTTCCGCCGCGGCCGCGGTGCGCACGTCGCGTCGGCCGCCAAGCCCCGGGCGTCCGTCGAACAGGCCGTCCGAGACCTCGTCGAGCTCGCCCGCAACCAGGGGTCCCACGCGCTGACCTGGTCAAGATCATCGACGAGCTGTCATGACCGGGATGATCGGGCCGCTGGGCGTGTCGCTCGTTCCGGAACCGACGCTGATCTACGGCAGGCGGATCACGAACTGGCCACTGACGCCGCCGGCGTCGCCGCCTTCGTCGTCCTGGTGGTGCTCGGCCGCCCCTGGGACGGGCCGTCGCCGGGGATGATCGGGCCGCTCGGCGTGTCGCTCGTTCTGTTCGCCCTGTGCGCGGTGATGTCAACCGGCCTTCGGGTGACCACCGGCCCGCGCGGTGTCCAGGTGCGCTGGGGTGCCTTCGGATGGCCCAGGTTCGACTACCCGCCGGAGTGGATCGCCGAGGTCGACATCGTCACCGTGTCGCCGTGGACCACCTGGGAGTACGGGATCTTGTGGACCCCACGCGGAGGTTGGTCGTTCGTGATGCGGTCGGGGCCGGCGCTGCGCCTGACGCTCACCAACGGCCGGCACGTCACCTTCGGCGTCGTCGATCCGCAGGCTGTGCTGACCGCGCTCGGCATGGATCGGGCCGGCGTGCGGCCGAGGCGAGGCGGGGCGGGGCGCTCTATCGGCACATCGCCGAACTCGACGCGGCCTCGCGCTCGGCGTTCTGACCGAGCATCGGAAGGTGCTTCATCGACGAGCGAAGGCCGGCGGCTCGTGGGCATACCCAGGCGTTCCCGTTCCCAGGACTCCTACATGCATCGTGACTGCATGTCAGAAGGGTCATGCGAGAGGGCACAGTGCCCGCACCGGGGGCGCGATCGCCGCCCGCTGGTGGGCTTGGTTCCACCGCAGCACGCCGCAGGTCGTCGGCGTCTCAGCCGCGAGCAGGCGTCGCCGCGTCGAGAGATCCACGCCCGCCTGGTCGAGGTCAACCCGACGGTTCGAAGGAGCTGCGTGTCGCGGGTGGCTGGCGCTTCGATCTCCGCCACGATGCGGCTGCGGACTTGGTCGGTGGTCGGCAGGCGCTCTGCGACCGCCTCGGCCAGAAGGGCACGGTGGCGGGTGAATGCGAGCAGAAGGTGTTCGGTGCCGAGGGTAGTTGTGGCCGAGCGCGCGGGCCTCGACGATCGCGGTGTCGATGATCATGATCGTGTGCTCGTCGCAGCGGCCGAACACGCCTACTTCCTGCGGCCTCGGCGGACGTGGTGGTGTGCACTGACTGCCGGGTGATGCCGAGGCGGTCGGCGATCGCCTGCCACGACCAGCCGAGCCGTCGGGCGTTGTCGACGTGCAGCTCCTCGAGCTCCTCGACGAGATCGCGGAGCGCGGCGACGGCGGCCAGGCCCACGGCGGGGTCTCGGCTGTCGACGCCGTCGTTGAGCTTCGCGAGCTCGCGCACGGCGTCAGCCCATGCTGACGCCCCCGGTCCGCGTCAGCCATGGCTGACAGCTGGTCAGAGCATGGATCCGAGGTCGGACCCGGTGGTGGGGTAGGCGGCGGTCATGGACTTGAGTTGCCTGGTGGTCAGGCCGAGCTTGATCGCAAGCCCGACGATGTTGATCAGCTCGCCGTACTCGGGCCCGAACATGTGAGCGCCGACGATGGTGTCGGTCGCCCGGTCGATGAGGATCTTCACCGCCGCCGTCGGTTCGCCGATGCGGTAGTTGGAGTACCAGCCGCTGGTGTCGGTGTGGCGTACGTCGAGATCGACGCCCGAGGCGCGTGCTTCCTCCTCGAGTTGCCCGACACGAGCGAGCTCGGGGACGGTGAACACCGCGGTCGGCACGCCTCGGTAGTCGGGCACGCGTGTCGTGTCGTTCAGCAGGTTCGACGTCGCAACCTTGGCTTCGAACATAGCTACCGGGGTGAGCGGCATGCCCGGTGAGTCGGCGGCGTCGCCGGCGGCGAAGACGGCGTCGTTGCTGGTGCTCTGCAGGTGCGGCGACACGGTCACCCCTCGCTCGCTGTAGGCGACGTTGGCAGCGTCGAGATCGAGCGAGTCGAGGTCGGGCCGCCGGCCCGCGCCGTGCACGACGAGGTCGGCGGCGACCGTGTCGGCCTGACCGTCGCTCACGATGTCGAGCCGCCATCCGGACGGCCCGGCGCTGACCCGATCGACCGACGTGTTGCGGTGGAGCTTGATGCCGATGGCGGCGCCGCGAGCGACGAGGAGCTCGACGAGATCGGGATCGAAGGCCTTCAGCGGCCGTGAGCCGCGGTCGAGGATGGTCACGGTCGCGCCGGCGCGTGCGGCGATGTGGGCGAACTCGAACGAGACGAACCCCCCGCCGATGAACACGATCCGGTCAGGTAGGTCATCGAGCTCCAGGAAGGCGGTGCTGTCGATCACGTGCTCGGCCCCGGCGAAGTCGAGCGGTCGTGGTCGGGCGCCGGTGGCGACGAGGAAGCGGCGGGACTCGAATGCCTCGCCGTTGACGGCCAGCGTCGCCGGCGACAGGAACGTCGCTGTGCCGTGCAGCGTGTGGGCCCCGTTCGTCGACAGCTGGTCCTCCATCCGCGGCGGCACGGGGGCGGTGAACCCCCGCTTGTGCGCCATGAGGTCGCGCCAGTTCACGGCTAGCCCGTTGGGGTCGATTCCTTTGCCGGCCATGAGCCGGGCGGCGTCGACGATCTCGGCGGTGCGGCGAAGGATCTTCTTCGGGTCGCAGCCTCGCAGCGCGCACGTTCCGCCGTAGGGGAGCTCGTCGATGATCGCGGTGCGCCATCCCGCGGCCGCGGCCTTGTTGGCCGCCGCGATGCCGGCCATGCCCGCGCCGATCACGGTGAGGTCGAACCGGTCGCTCACGCCTGATGCCCTTGCGGGTGCCTCAGGTCGACGCCGGCGCCGTTCGGCAGCGGCACTCGCGAGACGGCGTCAAGGTGGCGAGGACCCGGATGCAGGGCGCAGCACCCGGCACCGGCCGCGGTCCCGCACCTCACGACGCCAACACCTCGACGAGCGCAGCCACCGACGGCGCGCCGTCGACGCTCGTGCCGTTGCGGTACAGCCGGCACGCCACCGACGGGGTCTGGCCCCCAAACGGGTCGCGTCCGTCCACCAATACCGTGGGTGAGCCCGCCATGCCCAGGCGCGCTGCCTCTGCCGCCGAGGTCACCTCGATCTCTCGCACGGAGGCGGTCAGGTCGAGCCCATCGAGCGCCTCTCGCACGCGCACACGAGCCACATCCAGATTCGGACAGTCCGGTACATGAAGGATCGTGATGTCCACGCCGCTACCGTAGACATTCCAGTGTGCTGGAAGGTCAAGTGATGCTCATCGGTGAACTCGCGCAACGCTCCGGCGTACCGGCGAAGACGTTGCGCTACTACGAAGAGATCGGGCTACTCCGTCCGCCGGCGCGATCAGCGTCCGGGTACCGGGACTACGTCGACGAGGTGATCGACCGCCTCGCGTTCATCAAGTCGTCGCAAGCGCTCGGGCTCTCACTCGGCGAGATCCGCAGCGTCATCGCCATGCGCGAAGACGGCGACGAACCTTGCGGCCACGTGCTCCAGCTGCTCGTCGATCGCGCCGCGGAGATCGACCGCACCATCCGCGACCTGCGAGCCCTGAAGGCCGAGTTGCGACTGCTCGTCGACCGCGCGAAGAGCCTCGACCCCGCGGACTGCGACGCCGACCGCGTCTGCCATCTCATCGGCCCGCCGTAGCGTCGACCACGATGACCTGCTCTTCTACCGAGCGATGACACGCTGATGCACGTCTTCGTGAGTCCGTTCGCCTCCACCGCGGCCGACGGCGAGGCGAGGTGTCCGGCGAGCGCGGTGCATTGCCCGGCGATAATGGAGCTCCGCGCGGCCGACGCCACCAGCTCCTGTTGCACGCGACCGGCGCCCGACGCCGCCTCCGCGAACCATCGGACCCATGCGTGGTGGTCGCCCATGCGGAACAGCACGAGCCCCGAGCCGTAGCCACCAGCGTCTGCAGCGATGCGGGCGCTCACCGGCGGCGGGGTCGAGGTCGACGATCGCCAGGAGGCCGCCAGGTCGGAGGATCGTGGCTGGTCGGTCGGTCTGCGCGGTTCGCCCTATCCAGTGGTATGCCGAGGCGGAGAAGACCGCGTCGGCTGAAGCGGGAGTGATGTCGAGTCTCTCGAAGTCGCCGACGGTCACGTGAAGGCGGTCGGAGCGGAGGTTGGATGAAAGCTTCGCGGCCATCGTCGGGCCGATCTCGATGGCGTGGTCAGCTGCGCCTCGGGCAAGGAGGTCCCTGGTTGCCTGCCCGGTGCCCGGGCCGACCTCGACGATCAGCGGGCTGCGCGGGAGCACCTCGAAGAGGTTGTCGAACAAGGCGGGGGGATACGTGGGACGGACCGAGTCGTAGACGTCCACTGCCCCGTTGAACGACAGCCTGGGATGTCGAGCTCCAGCCACGACTACATCTTGTCCAGCCAGCAGGCAGACGCAGGTTCGGGAGGTCCGATGGCCACGGCAGCGCGGGAGATCAGGGGCCACCTGGGCGTACGATCGCTGGCACTCGAGAGCCGCGGCGACGATCCCGCGGCGCTCGACCGGAACGGTGTCGTCGCTGGGCGGCAACTGGGGGTCATCGAGCGCGAGCAGGAGGCTGCGGCGAAGGGTGAGCACGGCTGACGACATGGCGGCTGACGGCCGTGCCGCGGTGGTGTGGGCCGTGCGCTCGATGCAGACGGCCTCGGGCACGCGGGTTGCGGACCGAATGAGCCGGGGCGAGAAGCCCTTGGTAACCGATGACCTGCTGATCGCCATCCGCGAAGAGTGGGAGGCGGCCGGCCCGGCCGATCGTCCGACCCCACGCCCACCGCGACCCCGTGACGTTCGCCGACGGGACGACGGTCGTCGCCGTCACGTTCCTCGTGGACGACCCGTACTGCGACAGGGCGGTCGAGACCGACGAGCAGCGAGCGTTCGTTGCCGCGGTCGGTCAGGACCCGAGCAGCACCGCATAGCGCCGGCGGGCCATCTCGTTCGGGCGCTCGCGCAGCTCGACGATGCCACCGAGCGACGCTGAGAGAACCCGGCGCACCCGGTGACGAGGGCGACGTTCAGCGCCGGCTCGCCCGCGGGCGAGGCCGGTGGTCAGCGCCGCGTCCGCCCAGCGAGGAACTCGAGGGCCTCGGTGTCACGGTGTGTCCAGCGGGCGGCGGTGCCGGCCGCGATCGTCCGCCGGTTGGCGGCGCCGGCCACAGCGGCTGGCACCCACCGGACGGTCAGGGCGAGGGCGGCCTCGTAGCGCTCGAGGCGCTGGAGGCCCACCGCACCGGTGATCGTCGCCGGGTGGTAGGTCGACCGCATCTCGAAGGCGTCGACTCCGGCATCGGTGGCCGGATGCCGCTCGACGATCTCGAGGATCGGGTCGCCGACGTCGGTAACCGTCAGACCGCACTCCTCGTCGACTTCGCGTGCCAGGGCCTCGGGCGGCGTCTCGCCGCCTTCGACGCCGCCGCCAGGGAACTTGAACGCCGCCGGGTCGGCGACCACAGCAGCAAGAGCCTCGCGTCGGCTTCCACGACGGCGCGCACGGCCTCGCGGTGAACGGTCGCCACGTGGCCGCGCCCGTCGGTCGTGTCGAGCAGCAGTTGGTGCATCAGGGGGTGGGCCTGTTCCAGTGGTCACGGCACGGTTGAGGCGGCAGCGTAGGAGCGGGCGGGGCTGTGGCCATCCACGTGGGTGGGGTCGAGCCGGGCGGACGTGGCTGGTCGATATCACCCGTCGCCGGTCGCGTCTCAGATGTGTTCGATGTGCAGGCGCGCTCGGGCCGCCTCGGCGATGGCCCGGATGTGGGTGTCGCTGGAGGTCACGATGGCGTCGCGACGGCGGGCGGCGCCTTCGACGACGGTGACGCCAACGATGTCGTCGTGAGCGGCCTTGCCGGCGAGCGCCCCGACCCGCCGCGACTGCTCCTCGCTCAGTGGCTCGACCGCGCATATCGCGAGAAGTCCGGAGAGACCGGCTTGCCTCCCGCCGCCGCGCCAGGCTTCGGCGAGCACCGGCGCCGGCACGGTGGGCACGACCTCCTCGGCGAGGAAGCCCGCGTGGAGTGACCACATCGCCCGATCGTCGCGTTCGGCCGCCACGAGCGCTCCGGTGTCGTAGGTGACCCCGGCCATCAGCCCGACCGGCGGCTGGAGCGGGCCAGGCGGCGACCGAGCGCGGCGCGTGCGCGTGCCAGTCCTTCGGCCAGCTCGTCTGGCGTGAGCCGCCGATGGCGCGCCCCAACGGGCGGCAACATCGCGGGCCGCGCCGAGGGCTACCGAAGGAGCCGCTGCCAGGGATGGTCCACGGGCAGCCACCCGGCGAGCCGCCGGCGGCGGTCGCCGTCGAGGTCGGGGATCACGTGGGCGGCGTCGAGGTCGTCCTTCGGGCGTGGGTTCACGCTCTTGAACAGCAGCTGCACCTCGGGAGCGAGGTACGAGAGGGCACCGTCGTTGGCGTGCAGCACCGCATCGGTCCAGGGCAGCCGCAGCGTGGGGTCCCGCCGGTACACCCACTCGCGATCGGTGCCCTCACCGATGGTGAGGTCGAGCCTCCACGGCTCATCCGGTCCGCGGCGGCACCACACGTTGTTCTGCTTGCGGGTCGACTCGAGCGGCTCCCCGAACCACTGGGTCAGGCGCCCGGCCGCGGCGACGTGCAGGTCCCAGCCCGCCAGGTGCTCGAACGCCCTCGGGGCATCCCGGCGCATCACGCCGACGTCGGTGTCACCGTGGGCGCGCCAGCTGCGCCCGAGGTGCAGGTCGAGGGCGCGACCGCCACCGATCCACCATCGCAACGGCGCCGACGAGAGCAACTCGACGACGGCTTCCACGCCCAGCGGCGACCACGGACCGAGGTCGGTTGGGGGACCGGAAGCGACCGGTCGCTTCCAGTACCGCTCGCCGTCCACGTCACCGACTCGTTCGAACCCCGCCCGGGCCGCGAGGGCCAGCGACCGTTCGTTGTCGGGGTGGATGCGCAGGGCCGCCACCCGCCAACCGGTGTCCTCGGCGAGGTGTCGGAGGAGCAGGCCGACGGCTCGGGTGCCGTAGCCGCGCCTGCGGTACGGGGCGAACACGTGGTAGCCGAGGTTCACCTCGTCGGCGGCGAGCCACGGACGGTCGTGGTCGTAGTCGACCCAACCGACCACCGACCCGTCGACGACGATGCACGCCGTCGGCTCAGGATGCGGGTCGCCGTCGCCCAGGAAGCGGCGGAACTGGGCGTCGCGCCCGCCGACCAGCACCGGGACGTCCTCAGGTGTCGGTGGACGGATGGTCACTTCACCGTCGCGGCGCGGCTCGGGCAAGGCCATCGACACAAGCGTGCCGCGCTGGGGCAGCCCGCGCTGGAAGCCGGCACCAAGGGCCCGAGGGAAGGTTCGTCCGCTGATTTGGAGCTGAGGGTCACTCCGCCCTGCGCGGCGACATGACCAGCTCGTGCGCCTCGGCGGGGTCGTCGACCCAGAGGTCGAGGTGGACCTGCTGGGGCACGCCGTCGGGCCATTCCGGCGGGACGTGGTTCGGCGCCAACTGCACGCCGATCCGCGGCCGCCCGTCGACCGACACCATGTGCCAGTCGTCTTCGGCATCGACCGTCCCGCCGAGAACGCCGGCCCAGAAGCTGCTCTCCGCGGCGAGATCGGCGGCATCGAACACGACGACTTCGAAGGTGATCTCCACATCCCCACGTTCCCACGCCCATCGGGCACCGCTCCGCTCGCTTTCGACGACGTGGGGAGCGGTCCGCGGCCCGGCCGACCGGCCGGCCCCGTTCAGGCGTGGGTGCCGCCGTCGATGTGGATCGTGGTGCCGTTGACGTAGGCGCCGTCGTCGGAGGCGACGGCGGCGACCATGCCGGCGATCTCGTCCGGAGATGCGAACCCGCGTCCCACCGGCATCAGACGGCGGTAGAAGCCGGGGTCGGCGTCGTCGGGCATGGCCAGCCCGCCCACCAGCGGCGTGTCGACGCCCCCCGGTGCGACGGCCACGGCACGCACGCCCCGCTTCGCGTACTCGAGGGCGATCGTGTGCGTGAAGGCCACGATGCCGCCCTTGCTGGCGGCGTAGGCGGCCATGTACGGGTGGGCGGCGAAGGCGGCGGTGGACGCGAAGTTCACCACCACACCGCGACCGCTGGCCACGAGCGCGGGCAGGGCGGCGCGGGTCACGAGGAACGTCCCCGTGAGGTTCGTGCCGATCACCTGTTGCCACAGTTCGAGCGGGCACTCCTCGGTGTGCGCGGCCCGCAGGATGCCGGCGGCGTTGACGAGCACGTCGAGGCCCCCGAGCGTGTCGAGCGCACCGGCGACGACGCGTGCGACCTCGGCTTCGTCTGCGATGTCGACCGTGGCGGTGGCCAGCCGGTTCGCGAAGCCCTCGTCGGCGGCCACCTTCGCGGTGTCCGCCAGCCCGCCGGCCGACAGATCCAGGGCGGCGACGTGGCCGCCTTCGCGCAGGAGCCGCAGGGCCACGGCCCGGCCCATGCCACTGCCGGCGCCGGTCACGACGATCCGGCGGTCGGTGAAGCGATCCACGACGGCTACCTCCCCTTCCCGGCGTTCCCGCCGGCGCCCGCGACGGCCAGGCGCCGCCGCAGCTCATGCTTGTCGACCTTGCCGCTCGCGTTCAGCGGCAAGGCGTCGACCACCTCCACGTGGCGGGGCACCTTGTAGCCCGCCATGTGGCCGCGGGCCCACGCGATCAGCGCCGCGGTGTCGACCGTGTGGCCGGCGGCGGGGATGACGAACGCGGCCCCCACCTCTCCCAGGCGGGCGTCGGGCATGCCGACCACCGCGACCTGCGCCACCGCCGGATGGTCGAGAAGCAGGTTCTCCACCTCCGCCGGATAGGCGTTGAGCCCGCCCACGATGAACATGTCCTTCTTCCGGTCGGTGATGCGGAGGTTGCCGGCCGCGTCCATCACGCCGATGTCGCCGGTGTGCAGCCAGCCGCCGGCGTCGACGGCTTCGGCGGTCGCCTCGGGATCCTCGAAGTAGCCGAGCATCACGTTGAAGCCCCGCACCAGGACCTCTCCGGCCTCGCCCCGGGGCCGCTCGTGGCCACCATCGTCGACCACGCGCACCTCGACCCCCGGGATGGCCCGCCCGGAGGTGGAGGCGATGACGTCGACACTGTCGCTGCGCCGGGTCGCCGTGGCGAACCCGCAGCACTCGGTCAGCCCGTAGGCGGTCAGGACCGTCTCGAAGCCGAGCTCCGCCCGCATCCGTCGCACCAGCGCGCTGGGGATCGTGGCCGCGCCGGTGACCGCCAGGCGCAGCCCGGCCGCCGCCGCCCGTTCCCTGGCCGGATGGTCGAGGATCGACTGGTACAGGGTGGGCGGGCCCGGGAGCACCGTGATGCGCTCCCGCTCGATGGCGCCGACGGTGGCGTCGACGTCGAACACCGGCAGGGGCACCATCGTCGCCCCCGCCATCAGGCAGGCGAGGACGCCCGCCTTGTACCCGAAGGTGTGCGACATCGGGTTGACCAGCAGGTAGCGGTCACCCTCCACCAGGCCCACCACGTCCACCCAGGTGCGGAAGGTGCGGAGACTCTGGCCGTGGGTGACCACGACACCTTTGGGCCGGCCGGTGGTGCCCGAGGTGAACATGACGTCGCTGATGTCGCCGGGCGCCGCGGCCTCGACCCGCCGCTCCACCTCGGCCGCAGGCACCGCCTCGCCCGCGGCGAGGAAGCGGCTCCACGGCACGCGTCGCCAGGCTGCGCCGGTCACCGCCGGCGCCGTGCCGGGCTCGGTGCCCGGCTCGGTGCCCGGCGCGGTGCTGCGCTCGGCACCCGACTCGAGCACGACCACGGCCTCGAGGTCGGGCAGATCGTGACCGTCGAGCATCTCGGGGTACCGGGTGCCGAGCAGCTCGCCGACGACCACCACCATCCGGGTCCGGCTGCGGCGCAGGATGTCGGCGACCTCGGTGCCCTTGTAGCGGGTGCTCAGCGGCACCAGGACGCCGCCCGCGGCCACGAGCCCCAGCGCGGCGACGATCCACTCGTGACCGTTCGGCGCCCAGAGCCCGGCCCGGTCGCCCGGCTCGATCCCCGCCGCCACGTAGGCCCGCGTGGCGGCGTCGACGCGCCCGTCGAGGTCGGTCCACGACAGGCGCGTGGTGCCGTCGACGACCGCCTCCGCGCCTCCGAAGCGCGCGGCAGCGGAGCGGGTGAGCGCAGGGATGCTGGCCCACTGAAGCGGCTCGGGCGCCGGCGTCGCGGGCGTCGACGGCGTCGCCGGCGGGGGCTGCGTGCCGGTGCTCACCTCAGCGCGCCCCGTACACCTGCAGCGGAGGCTCGGCCTTGGCCAGCAGCTCTTCGACCACCGGGCCCAGCTCGCGCGGCTCCCACCGTGCCCCCTTGTCGGCCTCGGGGCCGTGGCGCCAGCCTTCGGCGAGCGCCACGCGGCCGCCGTCGACCTCGAACACCCGGCCGGTCACGTGCGCGGACGCCGGCCCGGCCAGCCACGCCACGAGCGGCGACACGTTCTCCGGGGCCATGGCGTCGAAGCGGCCCGGCTCCGGTGCGGCCATGGTGTCGGCGAACGCGGTCTCGGTCATGCGCGTCCGTGCGGCGGGGGCGATGGCGTTGGCCGTGACGCCGTAGCGGGCCAGCTCGGCCGCCTGCACCAGGGTGAGACCCACGATGGCCGCCTTGGCCGCGCTGTACGCGGCCTGGCCCACCGAGCCGAGCAGCCCGGCGCCCGAGGTCGTGTTCACGATGCGGGCATCGACGGGCTCCCCGGCCTTGGCCTGGTCCCGCCAGTACGCGGCGGCATGGCGGGCCACCGCGAAGTGCCCCCGCAGATGGACCCGCACCACCGCGTCCCACTCCTGCTCGGTGGTGGTCACGAACATGCGGTCGCGCAGGACACCGGCGTTGTTGACGACCACGTCGAGGCGGCCGAACGCGTCCAGCGCGGTGGCGACCAGCCGGGCCGCGCCGTCCCAGTCGGCGACGTCGTCGTCGTTGGCGACGGCCCGGCCGCCGGCCGCCTCGATGGCGGCCACCACCTCGGCGGCGGGCGACGGACCGGCCGGGCTGCCGTCGAGCGCGACGCCCCGGTCGTTCACCACGACCGCGGCGCCCTGGCGGGCAAGCTCCATGGCGTGGGCGCGACCCAGGCCCCGCCCCGCACCCGTCACCACGGCGACCCGGCCCGCGCAGAGGGCCCCGCCGCGCCCGGCGGTTGAGGCGTCGGCGGGGCTCACGCCGGCATGCTGGCACCGACACCGAACGGCAGCGGGCCGCACGTGCCGGCCAGCGGGACAGGTTCGGGGCGCCACGTCGAGCGGACCCGATTCAGTCGCCGCCACCCGGATCGAGCCACCGCATGGCGTCGTCCAGCGCCCGCCGCACCTCGTCGCCCGGGGCCGAGGGAAGGCGCAGCACGCACTCGGTCACACCCGCGGCCCGGTGGTGGTCCAGCTTGCCCGGGCCGGGCAGCACGCCGATCGGCACGACGTGCAGGGATGCGGGGTCCCGGCCGGCGTCCGCCACGGCCTGGCGCAGTGCGGGCAGCTCGGCGCCGATGCCGGCACCGCCGATGGGCATCCACCCGTCGGCCCACTCGGCGATGTGGGCGAACAGCGCGGGCCCGGCGCCGCCGCCGACCAGGACCCGGGGGCGGGGTTGCTGCACCGGCTTGGGCCACGCCCAGCTCGGGCTCAGGTGCACGTGGTCGCCGTGGAACTCGGCCACCTCGTCACGCCAGAGCGCCTGGGCCGCGAGCATGTGCTCGCGCACGACCGCTCGCCGCTCACCGAACGCGACGCCGTGGTCACGCAGCTCCTCGCGGTTCCAACCGAACCCGACCCCGAGCACCAGCCGCCCGGCGGCGAGGCGATCGAGGGTGGCCACCGCCTTGGCCCACGCGATCGGATCGTGCTGGGCCGGCAGCGCGACGGCGGTGCCGAGCAGGATGCGGTCGGTCACGGCCGCGGCCGCGGCCAGGGACACGAGCGGGTCGACGACACGGGCGTAGCCCTCGTCGAGCGTGTCGCCGCCGGCGGGCGGTGGCGTCTCCCGGCTGACCGGGATGTGGGTGTGCTCCGGGACGTAGAGCGAGTGGAACCCGCGCTCCTCGGCGGCCACGGCCAGCTCGTGGACCGGCATGGCCCGGTCGGTGGCGAACATCGTGACGCCGATGCGCATCGTCACCCGCCGTTCAAGGGCCGGCCGGACCCGGCCCCGGGTTCACCGGCGAACCCGCAGCGGCACGTCGCCGAGGTGGGCGAAGCTGGCCCGCACCGAGCGAGCGCCTGGGGGCAGGGCGACCGGGTCGAGCAGCGGGCCGCACCACACGGCGGAGGCCGGGGTGACCCGGTCACCGCGGCGCTCGGCTGCGGTCACCGCCTGGGCCACCGCGGCGGCCGGGTGACCGCCGGCCGAGGCGGCGCCGGCGGCCGTGCCCACCTGCACCCCGTCGATGTCGAACAGCACTCCGGTGAGACCGAGGTCGAGCCCGGCCGGAGCCAGACATCGCCGGCCGACCACCACGCCGGCCAGGTCATGGCCGTCGAGGAGCGCCACCGCGCCGAACACCGCGTCGAGGAGCGCAGCCGCGTGGAGAGCGGTCGCCGGGCGCGGCGCCCCGGAGGTGCCGTTCCCGCCCGGCGGTGCGCCCAGCCGGGCGACGAAGCCGGGTGACACGCGCGGTGCCGCCAATGGTTCGACGTCGAACGGTTCTTCGATCGGGTGGAGAAGCTCGGGTGGCAGCAGGAGAGCTCCGGCGCCGCCGTCGTCACCGTCGTCCCGGGCGTCCCTTTCGTCCCGGGCGGCCCCGCCCGGGTTGCCCGTGGTGCTCGGCCCGCCGATCACCGGGCGGCGGCCACGGCGCCGGCCCCGGGCGACCGGGCGGCGAGGCCCACCGCGATGTCGATGATCTGGTCCTCCTGGCCGCCGACGAGCTTGCGGCGCCCGCACTCGAGGAGGATGTCCGCACCCGACACGCCGTAGCGCTCGGCGGCCCGGTAGGCGTGGCGCAGGAACGACGAGTACACCCCGGCGTATCCCATGATCAGCGCCAGCCGGTCGAGCTTGCACTCGCCGTCCATGACGGGGCGGACCACGTCCTCGGCGGCGTCGATGGCCGCGAGCACGTCGATGCCGGTGCGGATCCCGAGCTTCTCGCACACCGCGGCGAGCGCCTCGGTGGGGGTGTTGCCGGCGCCGGCGCCGAAGCGGCGGGTGCAGCCGTCGATCTGCGTGGCCCCGGCGCGGATGGCGAACACCGTGTTGGCGATGCCGAGGGCGAGGTTCTCGTGGCCGTGGAAGCCAACCTCGACGCGCTCGCCGCCCGGACCGCGCCCGCCAAGCGCGGCCAGCACCGCGGCCACCCGGTCGCTCACCTCCTCGAGCACCATGGCACCGGCGGAGTCGACGACGTACACGCACTGGCATCCCGCCTCGGCCATGATCACCGCCTGGTCGGCCAGCACCTCAGGCGGTTGGCTGTGGGCCATCATCAGGAACCCGACCGTCTCCAAGCGAAGGTCGCGGGCCAGGCCGAAGTGCTGGATGGCGATGTCGGCCTCGGTGCAGTGGGTGGCGATGCGGATCACGGCCACGCCGGTGTCGGCGAGGAAGCGGACGTCGTCCATCGTCCCCACGCCGGGCAGCATGAGCGCCGCGATCTTGGCCCGGCGCGCCTCGTCGACGGCCGCCTTCAGCAGCACGCGCTCGTCGACCGCCGAGAAGCCGTAGTTGAACGACGAGCCGCCGAGGCCGTCGCCGTGGGTCACCTCGATCACGGGCACGCCGGCGCCGTCGAGGGCGCGCACGACCGAGCGGACCATCGTCTCGTCGAACTGGTGGCCCTTGGCGTGGGAGCCGTCGCGCAGCGACGAGTCGGTGATGCGGATGTCGAGGTCGTCCGAGTGCGGCATCAGGCCGTCACCTCCGCTCGTGGGGCGGCGGCCATGGCCTCGCCGACCTTGGCCGCCGCGGCCGTCATGATGTCGAGGTTGCCGGAGTACGGCGGCAGGTAGTCGCCGGCTCCTTCGACCTCGACGAAGATCGCCACCCGCGCGTAGCCGCCCCCGGGTGGGGCCGGGTCGAACTGCGGGCGCTGGGTCAACCGGTAGCCGGGCACGTAGGAGCGCACCTCGGCGACGACCTCGTCCACCGACGTCTCGATGGCGCGCTCGTCGGCGTCGTCGGGGACGGCGCAGAAGATGGTGTCGCGCATGATCAGCGGCGGCTCCGCCGGGTTCAACACGATGATGGCCTTGCCCCGCTCGGCGCCACCGAGCACCTCGACGGCCGAAGCGGTGGTGCGGGTGAACTCGTCGATGTTGTGGCGGGTGCCCGGTCCGGCCGAGCGCGACGCCACCGTGGCGACGATCTCGGCGTAGGGCACGGGCACGACCCGCGACACGGCGTGGACCATGGGGATGGTGGCCTGGCCCCCGCAGGTCACCATGTTCACGTTCATGGCCCCGAGGTGCTCGTGCAGGTTCACGGGCGGGATGACGTAGGGCCCGACGGCGGCGGGAGTGAGGTCGACCGCCCGGATGCCGGCCGCCAGGTAGCGGGGCGCGTTGGCCGCGTGGATGGCGGCGGACGTCGCCTCGAAGACCACCTCGGGGAGATCGGGCCGGGCGAGCAGCCAGTCCACGCCCTCGGCCGACGCCTCCACGCCGTTGGCGCGGGCCAGCGCGAGCCCCTCGCTGGCCGGGTCGACGCCCACGACGTAGCGCAGGTCGAGCACGCCGGAGCGCAGGAGCTTGAACATGAGGTCGGTGCCGATGTTGCCGGACCCCACGATGGCCGCCGGTGTGGTCGTCATGGTTCGTTCCTCTCGTGGCGGTCGGGTCAGCTGGTGGTCGGGTCAGGTGGTGGTCGGGTCAGGTGAAGCAGGCGGAGACGGCGCCGAGCCGGTCGAACTCGGCGGTCACGGCGTCGCCGGGCGCCACGGGGATCATCCGGGTGCAGCTCCCCGGCATGATCACGTGGCCGGCTTCGAGCGCGACGCCGAAGGCGGCGACCTTGTTGGCCAGCCACGCCACCGCCACGGCGGGGTTGCCGAGCACGGCGCCCGACGCGCCGGTCTCGCGCAGCTCGCCGTTCGAGCGCAGCGTGGCGCCGATGAGGCGGACGTCGACGTCGGTCAGGCGGGTGGGGGAGCCGCCGAGCACGACCGCGCCCGACGACGCGTTGTCGGCGATCGTGTCGGGCAGGGCGATGCGCCAGTCGGCGATGCGGCTGTCGACGATCTCGAGCGACGGCAGGACGAACTCGGTGGCCCGGATCACGTCGGCCACGGTGACCCCCGGGCCCACCAGTGGGCGGCCGAGGACGAAGGCGACCTCGATCTCGACGCGTGGCTGGCAGAACCGCTCGACGGCCACGGCGTCGGACTCGTGCAGGAACATGCTGGCCAGCAGGTGCCCGTAGTCGGGCTCGTGGACGCCGAGCATGCGCTGCATGGCCTTGGCCGACAGGCCCACCTTGTGGCCCTCCACGGTGTCACCGCCGGCGAGGCGGCGGCTGATCCCCTCGAGCTGGATCTCGTAGGCGGCGGTGACGTCGAGGTCGGCGAACGTCTCAGTGAGCGGCGCGATCGGGGCCCGCTCGGCCTGCGCCCGGGCCAGAGCGTCGGCGGCGGCCTGGAGGTCGGAGGGGTCCACGGGCGGCGCTGGTGCTCGAAGGGTCGCGGGCAGGTCCGCCGGGTCCGCGGTCGGCCCGGCGCTAGCGGCCGGCGCCGATGAAGGCCGGCGACTTGGAGGGCGGCACCTCGCCGAGCGGGGTGGCGACCTCGGCGACGGTCGGGCCGAAGCGGGCCGCGAGCGGCGCCAGCGCCTCGAGGTCGAAGCCGTACACGCCGGCCGCGTTGCCGCCGAGGATGCGGCGCAGCTCGGGCTCGGGCACGTCGTGGAACGCGGCCCGCAGCGCCTCGCGGGTGTAGGGGGTTGTCCCCTCCTCGTGCGGGAAGTCGGTGCCCCACATGATCTGGTCGTCGCCGAAGTAGCGGCGGTACTTGACCTCGCCGCGGGCCATGAACGACGCGCCGAGGTAGCAGTTGCGGGCGAAGTACTCGCTGGGCTTGAGCGACAGGCTCTCGATCACGTCGGTGCCGAACAACGTGGTGGTGCGGTTGTCGGCCGAGCGCTTCATGTCGGCCACCGTGTAGTCGAGCAGGCCGAGGTCCTGGAGGACCCAGCCGATGCCCTGCTCGGTCCACACCGCCTTGAGGTTCGGGTACCGCTCGAACACGCCGGCCAGGATCAGGTGGGCCAGGGTGCGGCGGGTCCACCACGTGAACTCCACGAGCATCACGGCCGGCGCCGCGGGCTGGTCCTTGCCCACGTCGGGACCACCTGTGCCGGGGTGCTGGCCGAACGGCAGGTCGAGCTCTTCGAGCACGGCCCACAGCGGTTCGTAGCGGGTGTGGAACCACGGCTCGACGGCGTGGTTCGGGGGGATGGCGGGGGCGAGGACCCCGGCGATCACGCCCGTCTCCTTGGCCCACCGGATCTCCTCGATGGCGATGTCGAGGTCGTGGGGGAGGATCTGCAGCAGGCCGCGGCGCTGCTTCGGTGCCCGCCCGCAGAAGTCGACAAGCCAGCGGTTGTGGGCCCGCAGGCCGGCCAGGCGGCGCTCGAAGTCGTCCCGCGTCCAGGGCAGGCTGGCGAAGCTGTGGATGGTGTCGAAGAACGGCGGGATCGTGTTCGGGAAGACCACCTCGGCTACCACGCCGTCGGCCTCGAGGTCGGTGCGGCGCCGGTCGCTGTCCCAGTTGCGGGCCGCGGTGGCGTCGACGAGGTCGTCGTACGGGCTCGAGTAGGCCGCGGCCCACGCCTCGAACTCGTCGTGCCAGCGGGGCTCGAGGTACGCCTTGTACTCGCGCAGCTCCGCGCCGGCATGCGTGTCCGACGAGATGACCACGTAGCGGTCGATCGTGTCCCAGGTGCTGCCCATCGACGGCGACCCTACGGTCGGCCCGCGGAGCCGGGGTCGGCCCGGTCCCGCTGGACGGGATGCGCTTCGCCGGGCACACCGGCCACGAACGCGTCCCGCGCTTCGTCGCCGGCGCCCATGAGGTTGAGCTCGAACGTGTAGCCCTGCTCGAAGCGGTAGCTGCGGCGGACGTCCACCGGGTCGATGCCGTTGAGGCACTCCTTGGCGGCGCGGATCACCGCGGGCGGCTTGGCCGCGATGGCCCCGGCCACCTCGAACGCGGCGGCGCGCAGGCCGGCGCGGGGCACGACCCGCAGCACCGAGCCGAACCGGTGCAGCTCGTCGGCCGTGGCCGTGGCGGCGGTCAGCACCATGGCGCGGGCTTTGAGGCCGGGCACGAGCCGGGCCAGGTGGGTGGCGGCGCCGAGCGCGCCGCGGTCGACCTCGGGCAGGCCGAAGGTGGCGTCGTCGGCCGCGATGACGACGTCGGCGTTGCCGACCAGGCCGATGCCGCCGCCGAGGCAGTATCCGTGCACGGCGACGATCACCGGCACCGCGCACTCGTACACCGCGGCGAACGCCTCGGCGCACCCCCGGTTGGCGCCGACGAGCGCGCCGAACCCGGGCGTCGCCTGCAGCTCCTTGATGTCGACCCCCGCGTTGAAGCCCCGGCCCTCGGCCCGCAGCACCACGGCGCGCACGCCGGGGTCGGCCCCCGCGGCCCGCAGCTCGCCGGCCAACGCGAACCAGCCCGCTACCGGGAGCGCGTTGACCGGCGGGTTGTCGACCACGATCTCGGCGATCCCGCCGGGGTGGCGGGTCGTGGCGACGATGCGGTCGCCGCTCACGGCGCCGGGCTGGTCGGCCGGGCCCGGCTGGCCTCGACGGGGCTCGGCCGGCGGGCGATCTCGCGGGCGGCCACGTAGCCAAACGCGATGGCCGGCCCGATCGTGGCGCCGGCGCCCGCGTAGTCGTGCCCCATCACCGACGCCGACGTGTTGCCGGTGGCGTAGAGGCCGGGGATGGGAGTGCCGTCCTCGCGCAGCACGCGGGAGCGCTCGTCGCACACCAGGCCGCCCTTGGTGCCGAGGTCGCCGGGCACGAGGCGGAACGAGTAGAACGGCGGCTCGCCGACCGGCGCCAGGCACGGGTTGGGCCGGTTGGCCGGGTCGCCGTAGTAGCGGTCGTAGGCGCTGTCGCCCTTGCCGAAGTCGGGGTCGCGGCCTGCGGCCGCCATCTCGTTGTTGCGGCGCACGGTCTCGGCCAATGCGTCGGCCGGCACGCCGATGGCGCCGGCCAGCTCGTCGAGCGAGTCCGCGATGGTGACGATCCCGTACTTCACCCACGACTTGGGGAACGGCCGGCGGGGCGGCACCTGCGAGAACGGGTACCGGTTGCGGTAGCGCTGGTCGATGATCAGGTACGAGGGCACGTGGCTCACGCCGTCCTGCCCGTGCCGGTCGTACATGGTGTGCACGAAGTTGACGTAGGGGCTGGCCTCGTTGACGTAGCGGCGGCCGGCGCTGTTGACGACGATGGCGCCGGGGAGCGCGCGCTCGGCGAGGATGAAGATGCCCGGCCCGCCGGTGTCGACCGACGGCCCCCACCAGGCGTCGTCCATGAGGTCGGTGGCGGCGCCGAGGGCCATGCCGGCCCGGATGGCGTCGCCGGTGTTGCCCTCCGCACCGGAGGTCCACGTGGCATTGACCGGTTCGCGCTGGTACCGGCGGCGCATCTCGGCGTCGCGCTCGAAGCCCCCGGCGGCGAGGATCACGCCGCGGCGGGCCCGGATGCGGATGGGCCGGTCGTGGCGCGTGGCGGCCAGCCCGACGACCGCGCCACCGTCGTCGGTGACGAGATCGGTCATGGGGGTCTCGAGCCACAGCGGCACGCCGGCGTCGCGCAGGGCCAGCCGGAACCGGGCCGTGCCCGCCGCGCCGAGCGAGGCGGTGCGGCGCCGGGCCAGCTTGGTGAGGAACGTGCGCACGCCGATCCGCAGCGCCGTGCGCCGGCCCGCCCACGTGGTCATCACCTGGGTGAGCTTGCGGTACTCGGCCTGGGTCACGTACATGCCGGCCGGCGCCTTCATCAGCGGGTTGCGGGTGAGGAGGGCTTCGTCGTCGCCCAGCTTGCGCAGGTCGATGGGCACCGGCTCGATGGTGCGCCCCTCCGGCTCGCCGCCGGGCGCCTCGGGGTGGTAGTCGGCGTAGCCCGGCACGCGCTGGAAGCGGACGTGGCGGGTGTGGCGCTCGAGGAACTCGAGGGCCGCGGGCCCGGCCTCGAGGAAGGCGTCGATGCGGGCCGCGGGCACGTCGTGGTCGACGATGGCCTGGAGGTACGTGCGCGCCCGCTCGGTCGAGTCCCGCACGCCGGCCCGCACGTTGACCGGGTTGTTGGGGATCCACACGCCGCCGCCCGACAGCGCGCTCGATCCGCCGAACGTGGGCATCTTCTCGATGACCAGCGCGTCGAGCCCCTCGGCTGCCGCCGCCAGTGCGGCGGTCATGCCGCCGAACCCGGAACCGACCACGACGACGTCGTACTCGTGATCCCACGCCCCGCCGGTCGCGCCGCCGGTCGCCCCGCCGGTCGCCCCGCCGGTCGCCCCGCCGGTCACCGGATCTCGCCGAGGGGGAAGGTGGCCTCGAAGGTGGCGCCGAGGTAGCCGGGCCCCTCCGCGGTGGGGACGAACCAGCCGGTCGGGCACATGGTGAGGACCTCCACGAAGGTGAACCCGGCGCCGGCCACCTGCAGCTCGAAGGCGCGCTTGAGGTACCGCTTGGTCTGGGCGATGGCGCCGGCACTGCCCACGCCGCCCCGAGCCACGTAGGCGGTGCCGGGCAGCCGGCTCACGAGGTCGGCGACGGGCACGGGGTAGCCGTGGGTGGCCGGGTCGCGGCCCTCCAGGCTGGTCTTCGTGCGCTGGCCGACGACCGAGGCCGCGGTCATCTGCCCGCCGGTGTCGCCGAACACGCCGTTGTTCAACATGATGCAGGTGATCCGCTCGGCCCGGGCCGCCGCGTGGAGCACCTCGGCGAGGCCCTCGCTGGCCATGTCACCGTCGCCCTGCAGGGTGAACACGGCGACCTCGGGCCGCACCCGCTTGACCCCGGTGGCGACGGCGGGCGCCCGGCCGTGCAGGCACTGGAGCCAGTCGATGTCGGCCAGCCGCACGATGTTCGTGTAGCAGCCGTGGCCGACCACGCCGATGGAGCGGCGGGCGAGGTCGAGCTCGCTGATCACCTCGAGCAGGATGCGCCAGGCGACGGGGTGCCCGCAGCCGGGGCAGAGGTGGTGGTCCTCGCCCACCTGGAGCGCAGCCGACGAGGCCGCCACCTTGCGGCTGGGCCGGTCGGGGGGCGCGTCGGTGGGCACCGTCGTGGTCGGGGGCGGCGTGGTCGGCGGCGTCGTGGTCGGCGTTGTGGTCACGGGCTCGGGACCTCCTCGATGGCGGCCAGGACGCGGTCGCGGATCGCAGCCGCGCTGAGCAGCGCGCCCTGGCGCATGCCGCTGCCGTCGATGCTCACGCCACCGATGGGGCGGACCGGGGCGCGCCCGGCCACGGCGAGGCGCACGTCGTCGATCATCTGGCCGGCGTTGACCTCGAACACGAGCACCTGGGCGCACGGCCCGGCCGCGACCGTGGCGGCCAGCGCGGCCTCCGGGAACGGCCACAGCGTGACCGGGCGGAACGATCCGATCCGGTGCCCGTCGGCGCGCAGCTCGTCGACGACGTGGTCGACGAACGGGGCCGACGTCCCGAACGACACGATGAGGTGCTCGGCGTCGTCGGTGCGGTGCTGGGCGCTGCGGGCTTCGGTGGCGGCGATGCCGTCGAACTTGTCGGCGAGGCGGCGCCAGTGGGCGTCGGGGCCGGGCCCCGGGGCGTCGGTGCGGCCCATGGCCCACGTCCAGATCTGGCGGGACCGGCCGGTGCCGCCGCGGGTGCCGTCGAGGGCCCAGTCCTTGTCGGGCAGCGGGCCGAGGTCGCGTTGCTCGACCTCGACGCCCATGTGGGTGTGGGCGACGAGGTAGTCGCCGTAGAGGACGGTCGGGGCGCGGTACCGATCCGCCAGGTGGAACAGGAGCTGGGTGTGCTCGACGGCCTCGCCGACGTCGGCCGGGGCGAGCGTGATGGTGCGGTAGTCGCCCCAGCCGCCGCCCCGGGTGGCCTGGAAGTAGTCCTGCTGACCGCGGGCCATGTTGAACACCACGAAGGGCACCTCGTTCAGCGCGGCTTCGGCCACCGCCTCCTGCATGAGGGCGATGCCCTGTCCGCACGAACCAGTGGCGGCCCGGGCGCCGGCGGCCGCCGCGCCGAGCACCATGTTGACGCCCTCGATCTCGCTCTCGGCGTTCATGCACACGCCACCGACCTCGGGCAGGCGCCGGGCCATGTGCTCCAGCAGGTCGGTGAACGGCAGCATCGGGTAGCCGGCGAAGAACCGGCAGCCCGCGGCCACGGCGGCCTCGGCGACGGCCGCGCTGCCCTGCATGAGGCTGGCCGGCATCAGGCTGGGTCTTCCGGCTGGTCGGCGGCGGGGCCGCGGCCCGCCGAGCCGATGATCGGCTCGTCGAAGCGGTAGACGTCGAACACGAAGTCGGGGCACACGGCATGGCAGGCCTGGCACGCGGTGCACCCGTCGAGCAGGAGGGGAAAGCGGTAGCCGCGGCTGTTGCGCTCTGCGGACATGACGAGCACCGACGGCGGGCAGGCCGGGATGCACAGCTCGCACCCCTTGCAGCGGTCGCGGTCGATCACGACGGTGCCGCGAGTGACGGTGCTGCGCGTGACGGTGCTGCTCACGCGGTGCTGCTCACGCGGTGACCGCCGTCCACACGGGGTGCGAGCCGGGCGCGACGGCGGCCGCGCCGGCGACGATGGCGCGCTCGTTGGCTTCGACGTGCTGGGCGCGATAGGGTGGGACGAGGTCGCGCATGGCGGCCACGAGCGATGCGGTGCCGACCATGCCCGTGGCCGACGCGTAGGCGCCGAGCAGCACGAAGCCCGCGGCCATGGGCGCGCCGAGCTCGCCGGCGATCGACTCGGCGGCCACGAGCACCCTGGCGCAGCCGGACGTGGCACCGTCGTCGCCTACGAGGTCGTTGCCTACGAGGTCGTTGCCTACGAGGTCGTTGCCTACGAGGTCGTTGCCTACGAGGTCGTTGCCTACGAGGTCGTTGCCTACGCCGTCGAGCGCCAGGAGTTCGCCGGCCACGAGGTCGGCGTTGGCGACCACGACACCTCCCGGTCGGAGCTTCGCCGCGACCGGCGCCCAGTGGGCGGGGTGCATCACGAACGCGGACCACGTCGACGGCAGGATCGGCAACGACCGCAGCCCCGCGTCGGCCACCACGACCGACGCCTCGGTCTGGCCGCCGCGCATCTCGCCGCCGTAGTGCGACGACAGCAGCGCCTCGCGGCCCTCGGCCACGGCGGCCATGGCGAGCGCCTTGGCGCACAGCTGCACGCCCTGGCCGCCGATGCCGGTGAGGATCACCTCGGCCTGCACGGCGCCTCCCGAGCCCCGTCCCGGGCCGATCCCGGGCGCGGCCCCAGCGTGTCGCCCGGCGACGGCCCGCGCACCGCGGACGTTCCGTACGGTGAGATGGGGCCAGGCCCGCTCGGCGGAGTCGGCGGCCCCTCAGGCGGCTTCCGCCGGCGGGCCGCGGCGATGCTGGTCGAGCTGCTCGGGCCCCGGCTCGCCCTGGTGGTCCCGGTCCCGGTCCCGGTAGGCGTGGCGGTTGTGGGGGCCGCACAGGAGGCGCCCGTTGTCGAGGCTGGTGCGACCGCCTCGGGCCCACGGGGTGACGTGGTCGATGTCGCACTGCTCGGCGGGGACCCGGCAGCCCGGGTGGGTGCACCAGCGGTCGCGGATCTCGATGCAGCGGCGGAGCGCGCCCCGGAAGAATCGCGCTTTGCGGCCGAGGTGCATGGTGCGGTTGGCGGGTTCGAACACGACCCGCTCCACCTCGGCTTCGAAGAGGGCGTCGGCGAGGAGCTCGGGGGCGACGATCACTCCCCGGGCGGTCTCGCAGACCCGTTGGGTGAACGTCTCGTGGTCGACGAGCACGGTGATGAGCGGGCGTGGTGGCGTGCCGCTGGTGCCCGCGGCGCGGCTGGCGGCGGCGCGCCGGGCCATCTCGACGAGGGCGTCGGCTCCGCGTTGGGCCTCGGTGCGGGTGAGGTGCTCGGGTCTCGCCTCGGGACCGTGGTCGGCTCGGGCCTGGCGCCAGTCGTGCTCCCAGAGCTCGTGGCGGATGCGGTCGTGCTCGGTGGCGAACACCTCGCCGCCGATGCCCTCCAGCAGCGCCCGGAGCGCGTAGGTGCCGTCCAAGGTGATGTCGACG
>JACPNX010000015.1 GCA_016185275.1 Actinomycetota bacterium
CGAGCCGTCCTCATGGTCAAGCTCCAACGCAAGTACGCTCACGGCCCGTGGTCACCGAACCCGGTGCCCAACCCACAACCAGCAGTGCGGTTCAGCCTCGTCGCATGAGGCCCATGTCAACACTTCGGCTCGCTACCGAACCTTCGGGAAAATGGGGTTCCCGCTCGTCCGCGAGTTGGCGGTCGACGGGATCCCTGCGACGGTGACGTGCCGGGTCCGCAACCTCTGCCGAGCGCAGTACTACCGGTGGCTCAACGAGCCGTTCACCGACAGCCAGCTCGACGAAGTGTGGCCGGCGAACGCGATCGTCGACGGTCACCGGGACGACCCGGGGTGTGGGTGTCGGTTGTTTCTCAGTTGGGGTCGTGGAACCAGTTGGGGCGGTTGGCCTCGGGCGGCTGGTCGGGCTCGCCGGCGGCGCACAGCAGCGTCATCGCCAGCCGGTGCAGCGTGCGGTTCAGGTCTCGCCACCCGGTCCGGGCATCGAACTCCTCGCCCACCGACGCCGGCGCGCCGCTGACCTCCCACACCCCTCGCGCCGTGGGCATGACATCGGTGCCGATGCGCTCGGCCACGGCGGCCACGACGGGTTCGAGGGCCCCCAGGCATGTGGCGGCCTCGGCCACCCGGCTCGGGTAATCGGCTGGCACGTTCACCGCCGGCGTGATGACCAGCAGCGCCGCTTCGGCGGGCGCGCCAGCTGGGATCGTACGATCGCTCATGTCGGAGCCTCCTTGGGGCTTCGTCCACGGCCCCGGGCAGTTCGCGCTGCGCCGGGGCCACTCGCTGTAGAGGGGCTTCAACATATCGAGCAGGTTGCACCCCGTCAACTACTCTCCGACCGTGCTCATCGACCCGGATGATCTCGTCGACTCGCGCCGGGTCGCCGAGATGCTCGGCCTGTCCTCTCACCGAGCCGTGAGCGTCTACCGCAGCCGGTACGACGACTTCCCCGCCCCGATCCTCGAGAGGTCCGCCGGGCAGTGCGTCCTGTGGCATCGGCCGGACGTCGACGCGTGGCTCGCGAACCATCGGCCCGGCAGTACGCCCCCGGCCGAGACGTAGGAGTCGGACGCCGAGTACTCATCTGCGGCCCGAGCGAAACAGACCACGTGTCGATCCGGCGCTGCGCCCTGGAACCCTTCGTCGGAGGTGAGGTGGTTCGCTGCTCTGGCCGCTGTCGCGCTCGGAGCGCTCGCTGCACCGTTGTTGCTCGTGGTGCTCGTGGTCGGCGGCGGAACTCCGGCTGGTCCGGATGGCGGGACCGGCACGGGCGGCAGGGGTGTCGTGGTCCCTGGGGAGCCGATCGTGCTGGCGAGTGTGGACGGCATCACTGTCAACGCCCGGATCACAGGGCAGGTCGCCGCGATGGTGACCGCCGCCGGGGCCGGCGGTGTACGGCTGACCGGCGGCGGCTATCGCAGTCCCGCCGCGCAGATCGAGACGCGGCGAGCCAACTGCGGGTCGAGCTACTACGCCATCTACGAGATGCCGCCTTCGGCGTGCCGGCCGCCCACGGCGCGGCCGGGCTCGTCCCAGCACGAAGTGGGGCTGGCCATCGACTTCGCCAACTGCCAGAGCCGTGGCAGCGCCTGTTACCGCTGGCTGGCCGCCAACGCGTCGAAGTTCAGCTTCTACAACCTCCCGAGCGAGCCCTGGCACTGGTCGACTACCGGGCGATGAGCGGCTCGCGCGCGATGCATCAAGTGGGCGGGGCGTGCCGTCGGGCCGGTGGGGGTCAACGGGGAGGGTGCGCCGGGCTGCCACCGTTGTCGTTCGCCGCGCTCAGGTGCCGGTGGCTTCCCCGGCTGGGGTGACGGTGATGCGTGCGCGGTTCCGGATGGCGTCCATGACGCCGGCGGTCTCGGTCGATGGGCCGGTGACGCCGAGGTCGTCGAGGTTGCGTTGGTGGGCGCGGTAGAGGGTTTCAGCCGCTTGGAGGTTGCCGGCGAGGGCGTGGCTGCGCAGTTGGTCTTCGATGAGGGTGTCGTGGTGCGGGCAGGCGACCAGCCCGGCCCGTGAGGCCCACAGGGCACCTTGGGCGTCGCCGGCGTCCAGGTAGTGGCGGGCGAGCTGGTGGGCGGTGTCCACGATGCGCTGTTCCCAGTCGGCGCCCAGGTGGGCCCGGTCGACCCATTCGTACAGGTGGGAGTGGCCGGGTGGCGGGGTGAACGGGGGTCCGGTGACGAGGCTCAGGGCGCCGTGCAGCACTTGGGCGGCGACGGGGCCGGGATGGTGGCGGGCGTAGGTGCAGCGCATGAGGAAGAGCTCGGCGTCGGAGCGGACCCGGGTCGAGAGCCGGTAGCCGCCTTCGGGCCGGGATTCGATCAGGGCCTTGTCGCCGAGGGCGGTGCGGGCCCGGTAGATGAGGTCGTGGACGCGGCGCCCGGCGGGTTGGCGTTCGCCGTAGAGCGCTTCGCGGATGTCCTCAGCGGAGGCGCCGGGCCGCACGCTCAGGTAGGCGACCAGGGCAGTCTCGGCAGCGCCGAGCGGGCTGGCGCCGCCCGACACCCGCACCCCGCCCGCGGTGAAGCACTCGACGAGCACGTCAAGGTCGGGGTCCTCCCAGCCCGCGGTCTCGTCGGCTGACTCGCCGCCGTCGGCGGCGACATCGACGGCTGCGGGGGGCTCGATCGCCGGGCCGTCGCGGCCCTGTACCGGCTGGGCGGGCGTGGCGGCGGCGGACAGGACGGCGGCGGCAGCGGCGGTCTGGTCGCATGAGAGGCCGTGGGCGGGGATGGTCAGGTTGTGGGCGGGGACGGTGACGGTGTCACCGGCGACGCGGATCTCGACAGCCCCGGCGGGCACGACGGCCGGGCCGACGAGGACCAGAGCGATCCCACCTGCGGGGCGCACCTCGCCGGCGAGATCACCCAGGTCACCGGTGACCGCCGGGACGGGGTCGGCGACGACGGCGATGGTGGGACCGAAGGCTTCGCACCGGTTGGCGGTGCGGGCGGCGAAGGTGCTCGGGTACCGCCATGCGGCCAGTGTGGATGCGGTCCACTGGGCAGTGTCGCGCAGGGCGGCGGCCGCGGCGTGCAGCGAGTTGACGGGCCGGACCCGTTCGTAGAGGTGAACGCAGGCCACATCCACGTTGAGGGTGAGCACGGTGAGCGTCTCCGACAGCGGCGAGGTGGCGAGCTCGACGACCATGGCCCGGGCCAGGGCGTCGACGCCTTCGGGGTCTCCGGTGAGGGCGACCGCACCGGCCGCTTCGAGGTCGAGCAGGACGAGCTGGTCGGGGTCGCCGCCGATGGTCACCAGTGCGGGCATGGGGCTGATCCGGTCCGCGCTGGCCGCGAGCTTGGGCCCGGGGGTCGGTTCGGTCAGCTCCCAGATGCGCCCGGCGGCGACGGGCCGCCAGCCCGGCGGCGACGCGACCACCGGTTCGGCCAGGAACATCTCGATGCGGTCGACGCCGACCTGGACGAGGCGGGGTTGCGCGCAGGCGCGGCCGGGGCGCGCGGCGATGACCGATGCCAGGTGGCGGAGCTCGAGGCCAAGCCAATCGACGTGGGAGGTGTCCGCACCGAGCAGCGCGGCTTCGACGTCGCGCACACCGGCGGGCGTGGGCGGGGGTTGGGTGCCGGGGCGGCGGAGCACGGCCCGGCGCCGGCGGCGTAGGCGGACGGCTGCCGCCCACCCGGCGACGAGCACCGTTGCGCCGGTGCCGGCCACTGGGGCGAGGCGGTCCCAGTCCCAATCCGCGGTGGCGGCGTCCGGCTCGGCGCTGCGCCGGGCCGGTCCCGGAGGCCGCCGTGTCGTGGGGGTGGTCGAGGGGGGCGCCGAAGGGGCTACCGGAGTTCGGGTCGTTCCGTCAGCCGGTGGGGGGCCGCCCGGCTCTGCCGGCGGCGGTCCGGGTGACCGGTCGGCGGCGGGCGCCGGCTTCTCCTCGCGGGGTGCGGCGGGCGCCGCCGGCGCCGGCGCCGGCCGTGGGATGCCGGGGGAAGCTGTGGGCGCGGGCGGGAGGGACGCTGGTCGTGCCGGTCGCGGGTCGGTTGATGATGGGGTCCGCGGCACCGTTGCGGCCGAGGTGTCCGGGAGCTGCAGGGTCCATCCGGGGCGGATGAGGTCGGGGTCGGTGAGGGTGGTGCCGTCGGGTTGGGGCCGGCCGCGGTTGAGGTCGTAGAGCTCGTTCCAGCGGTGCCCGTCGCCGAGGTGCCGTTCCGCCAGCCGCCACAGCGAGTCATACGGTGCGACAACGACGCGGGCCCGGTTCGCAGCGGTGGGGCTCGGAGCCGGTGCCGAGCGGTCGGTGGCGCGGACCGGGCGTGGCTCGGCATGGTCCCCGGTTGGCGGGGTGCGGGGTGCGGTGACTGCGGGCGGACGTAACGCCTGGCCGGCCGCGCCGCTGGGCCGGACGTTCACGGTGGCGAACAGAAGCATCGCAGTGGTGACAAGACGGGCCGCGCCGGCGCGGGTCGGTCCGGCGACGAAGGGCAGGTGACGGACGGGGAGGCGGCGGGCTTCGTCGGCGACGGCCACGGCGGTGGCGACGAGGATCTGTGCCCAGGCGACCCACACCGGCAGGGACAGGGCCTTGAGGAGCGTTGCGGTGGGGATGTCGCCGGCGGCGAGCGAGTCGCTGATCTGGCGCCACGGCGTCCACACGGCCGGCCAGGGCGCGCCGACCCGGGTGGCGAGGGCCGCGGGGATGCCGACGTTGAGGACGATGATCGCGGTGAGGGCGGCGGCGCCGCGGAGCCGTTCAGTCAATGCCGGGTCCCGTCATGAGCCGCGCACGGGCCGGGCAGAGCCGGTGCCGGTGGCGGTGCGAGTCCCGATGCCCAGCAACAGCAGGGGCCGCACGGGGATGGAGACGGTGACGATGACCGTGTCCCCGGCGGCGCGGGCGGTGCCGGTGTAGCCCTCGGCAGCGAGGAACGCCTGGGCGGCGCGAGCGGCGGCCTCTGGGGCGACACGGCCCGGGGCCGCACCGTTGACCGTGGTCGCGTCGACGGCCTGGGTGCCGGCGCGGGCGGCGCTTGTGGCGACGTCGTGGGCGTCTTCGCGGGCGGCGAGCATCCGACCGCCGTCCAACACCAGCCCGGCTGCGGCGAACAAGGCGGTCAACGTGATCAGGACGAACAGGGTCACGGTGCCCGCCTGTGCCGCGTCGACGTGCCGACGGGCCGTGTCCACGTGCCGGCGGGCGGGGCGCGACGGGCTGGTCATCGCGTGGCCCGGTAGCGGTCGACGGGAGACAGGGCGGCAGCGGTGACGGTTTTGCTGCCGGGGAGGCGCAGCCCGGACAGGTCGGCGAGCGAGATGGTGCACGACACGGTGACCCGCACCCGGCCGCCGGGACCGAACCTCGTCACGTCGGTCCGCACCGACCAGGTCCGGCACTGCGGCCCGGCGCCGGTCAGTTGGCGGGCGGCCGTCCGACCGGCGACCGCGACGGCTGCGTCGGGTGTGCGGGCCCGGGAGCCGGCCCGGGCGGCGTCGGCGGCCACGGTGCGCACCTCGAGGTCGGCGCCGCTGACCCGGCCGGCGAGGACCACGAACAACAACACGGCCACGAGCAGCGGGGTCAACACGACCAGTTCCACCGCGGCGGAGCCCCGTTCAGTCGACGTCGCCGCCGCGGTGCTGGAGGGCTGCGGGGACCGGGTCAATGATCGAACGTCTCGACGGGGCCGCCGGCGCGGCCGGTGACCCGGGGCGCCCATCCGGGCAGGAGGGACACGACCCGGCCCGACACGACGGCGACGACACGGCTGTCGTCGGCGGTTACGGCAACGGTGACGGTGGTGAACAGCGTCGGAGCGGAGTCGGCCAGGACCCGGCGGGCTTCGGCTCGTCCAGCGGTGACCCCGCCTGACGTGGCGCCCTGCGCGACCCGGGCGGCGTCCTCAGCGGCCACCTGAGCGACCTGGGCGGCGTGGTAGGTGAGAGCGAACTGGACCACCAGCATCACCACGGCCAACAGCACCGGCATGACCAGTACGACGGTGACCGTCGCCGCCCCCCGACCGCGACGACCCGACGGGCGCGCGATCGCACCGGGCGGTCCCGGGCCGCCGAGAGCCGGCGGCACGTGGTGCGAGACGGGCGGGAACGACAAGGTGACCGGTCAGTTGAGGGTGATGGAGCGGCCCTTGGCCATGATCTTGGCGACGATGATGGCGAGCACGGCGATGGCCACAGCCGCCAGGGCGGCGGTCACGACGACCGTCTCGGTCGAGTAGCCGCCCTCGGGGTCGAGCTGGTCGAACCGATCCTGCAGCACGCCGCGGGCCTTGGCGATGGTGGCGAGCAGGTGAACCTGGAGCTTCAACACGGGTTGCCTCCTGAGGGGCTGGTAGGGAATCAGAGGGTGAGGACGCGCGCGACCGCGGGGTAACCGACGAGAACCAGGAAGCCGGTCATCATCAACACGACCGGGGCGACGAGCCGTTCGGATTGGGTTTGGGCCGCGGCCAGTTCGGCGTTGGCGGCGTGGTCGCGCAACGTGATGGCCTTGGCGGCGAGGGTGTTGCGGACGGCGGCGCCGGTGGCGCCGGCCCGGGTGATCGACGCAGTCAGGTCCCGCAGCTCGGGGATGCCCAGCTCGTCGGCGACCTGCTCGAGCGCCTGCCAGGGGCTGTGGCCGCGGCGCGCCGCCCGATCGAGGGCGTCCCGGAACCGGTTGAACAGCGAACCGGTGCCGGTCTCAGCGGCGACGCGCACGGCCGTGGCGACTCCTTCGCCCGCGGCCAGCTGGATGCACACCAGGTCGGCGTAGGCAGACACGGTCACGCGGGCGTCGCGGCGGCGACGGGCTGCGTCGGAGCGCACCAACACGTTCGGCGCCACGAACCCGCCGACACCACCGGCGGCCACGGCGGCGAGCACGATCGGCACCGGCGCGACGACCCCCGCCGCGGCCCACACCACGGTGACGACAACGGGAAGGCAGGCCCCCACGGTGGCCAGGATCACCTTGTCGAGGGCGTAGCGGTCGACGCCCCGGCCGGTCACGGCGAGATCCCGATGCAGGCGGCCCGGATCGCCGAGCCCGACCCCGGCCACCCGCAGGGCCGCAGCCCGTAGCCGGACCCGCCAGCCGAGCCCAGCCGCGTCGGTGGGCCAGCGGGGCCGGGCGAGGTGCGAGCGGACTTCGGCCAGCGTGGGGCGGGTGGGAGCGAGGCCGCGGGCCACCAGGCACACACCGGCGGCGGCGACGGCGAACACCCCCGCGGCGACCACCGCCGCGGGGATCATCGGGCCGTCCCCGGTGCAGCCAGCAGCCGGGCCGCTGGAGGCGTGGCAGTGAGCCGGCCCAGCAACCAGAACCCGGTGAGGAACAGCACCGCGACACCGCCCAGCACGACCTGCCCGGTGGGAGTCGCGAACGGGGCCAGGTACGGGCGCTGCCAGCCGATCAGCCCGGCGGCCATGGTGACGGTGACCCCCGTGGTGATCCGGATCGACGCGTAGGTGGAGGCGCGGGTCGCTTCCACCTTGGCCCGCATTGACGCCGTGGCCCGCGCCGACCCGGCCGCCTCCGACAGCACGGCGCGCAGCTGCCCGGCCCGGCGGGTCACCGCCACCTCGAGGGCGGCGACGACCAGATCGGCGGTCGGGTCGGCGAGTTCGTCCGCGAACGCCCGCAGTGCCCCCGTCACGTCGCCGTGCTGACAGCGCGCAGCCAGGCGGGTGACCGGCCCGGCGATCGGCTCGGGGGCCACGGCGGCGGTGGCCCGGATGGCACCGGGGACGCCGGCAGTGGCAGCCAGGGCGTCGCGCAACGATTCGACCCACGCCGCCAGCGCCTCCACCCGGGCGATCCGCTCAGCCCGGTCCCGCCGCCCGCCCACCAACCGGGGTGCCAGGCCCACCCCGGCCGCGGCCGCAGCGGCGGCGACTGGCCACCGGGTGACCGTCAACGCCGCCACCGCGGCGGCCGTCGCCAACGCGGAGCGGACCAGCGGGGACCTCCATCCGGCCGGCCCGGGAACGGGCACGGTCGGGACGGGCGCACCCCGCACGCCTGCGGCGAAGATCAGCGCTCCCGCTGCTACGGCTGCGAACACCACGAACCCGACCAGCGCGGTCACCGGGTCCACCCCCCGCCTCGCTCGACGAGCCACTCGGGGTCGAACCCATGGGCCGTAAGCCGGTCGCGCAGGTCAGGCATCAACGCGGTGCCCGTGGCCCGGGCCCGGCCGTCCGGACCGGGGGCGAACAACTCGTCGGAGGCCACCCCACCCCCGTCCGCCCGGCCGGTCACGGCCCGGATCGATCCGACAACCCGGTGGCCGTCGGAGCTGCGGTCGAGATGGACGACGAGGTGGACGCTCAACGCCACCAGACGCTCTGCCAGTGCTTCGGACACCTCTCCCGAGGACTGGGCGTACAAGGCCAACCGGTCGAACACCCCGGCGGAGGATTCCGCGTGCACCGTGCACAGTGACCCGTCGTTGCCCTGGGACATGGCCCACAACATGGGGGCCACCTCCGCACCGCGGGCCTCGCCGACGATCACCCGCGACGGGTTCATCCGCAACGCTCCCCGCACCATGCGCGCCATACCGAACCCGCCGGTGCCTTCCACCCCCGGGTCGCGGACCTCCAACGAGACCACGTCGGGATGGGCGTCGACGTCGACGTGCACGTCCAGCTCTGCACTGTCCTCCACCACGACGAGCCGCTCCACCGGTGGGATCTCGGCGATCAAGGCCCGCAACATGGTGGTCTTGCCGACGTTGGTGCCCCCCGACACGACGATGTTGCGCCGCGCCCGCACCGCCGCGGCCAACAACGCGGCGACACCGTCGTCGACCGTGCCGAGCCTGCCCAGATCACCGAGGGTCGTGGTGCGGTAGCGGTGACGGCGGATCGACACCGCCGGCCGGTGCGACACCTCCATCACTGCGTACAACCGGGACCCGTCCGGCAGCTGCATCGACAGCTCCGGGTCGGCCAGGTCGAACCGCTTCGCCACCCGGGGCAACCGCTCGGCAGCCCGTTGCACCAGCTCCACCAGCTCGGCGTCGGACCCGGCCACCGGATCCACCCGGCGACGGGTGCCGTCCGCATACGAGACCCACACGTTGTCGGCGCCGGTCACGTCGATGTTCTCCACCGACTCGTCCTCCAACCAGCGCTGCAGGCCGCCCAGGCCGAACAGGTGGTCGCGGACCGCCGCAGCCAGGTCGGCCTCATCGTGCTCCCCGAGCGGAGCCGAGCCTTCCGACACCGCCCGGCGGGCCAGACCCTCGAGCTCCCGGCCCACCAGTTCCGCCGCGAACACCCGCTCCGCAACCACCCCGGGACGCGTCCCCGTCGTCTCCTCCACCCCACGGGCCCAACCCGACAGGCTCTCGGCCACCCGGGCGCGCACCTCACCCACCAACGCAGACGGCACACTCACCCCGTCGCCCCCGGCGCCAGACCCGGCACGGCTGCGCGTGCCGGTCCTTCCGGGCCACCTGACGGGTCCGGCTCCGTGCTGATGCCGCGGCCAAGGACACGGTCCCCGGCGGCGGCGAGGGCCGTGGCCAGCCCGGTGCCCGTGCGCCACAACATCGACCGCTGCAACCCTCGCGTCGACACCCCGCCGGTGGCGACGAGACGGGCGGCCCGGGAATCATCGAACAACGAACCCGCCAGAGGCACGCCGGCCGCCTCCGCAACCTCGGCGGGCCGGTGCGGGCGGTCCCCCACCACCACCAACCCGGACAGACCCAGACCGGCGACGACCGCGGCCTGCACCGCGAACACCTCGTCGGGACGAGGCCGGCACACCACGACCGACACCGTGCCGGCGTCGATCAGCGGCGCGGCCGGCGAACCCGGATACCAGCGGCCGGCGTCGATCACCACGTCCACCTCTGCACTCACCGCCAGCTCCGCCAGAGGACCAGCGGCCAACGCCAGTGCACCAGCCACCCGGGGACCGGCCAGCGGGGCGCACACCAGCGCGGTCGACGCCCCGACCCGCTGGGCGTGGGCCCACAAGGTGGCGGCGTCCAAGCCGTGGCGCGCCGCCGCCGCCAACGACGCCAGGTTCGGTTCGTCCGCCGACAACCCAAGCCGGGCCGCGAACACCCCACCCGACGGGTCGGCCTCCACGACCACCGCCGGCCGGGGCCACACCGCGCCGAGCAGCAGGGCGGTGCTCGACACGCCGGGCGCGCCGGTCACCGAACACACCACGACCAACATCAGCGCCCAGCTCCCGGGGCCGGAGTGGGACGATCGTCGAGGGAGTGGCGGTCCGCCGCAGACAACAACACCAACCGGACCCGCTCCGATGCGGCCGCGTCGGCCACCGACGCCGCCCGCGGCGCAGCCACGAGCAACGACACCGCCAAGCCGCCGCCCTGATCGACGGCCTGCCGGCGCACCCCGTACACGCGGGCCGTCGCCAACCCTGCCGGCACCGGAGCATCAGACCCCGCAGAGCCAGCCACACGGATCACCGACACCCAATCGCCGACCCGCAGGTCCGCAGTCGGTTCCACGCCCGGCGGCACCACCACACCCACCACCGCCTCCCCCCGGGCCACCGGCGACGACGACGACACCTGTGCACCGGACAGCACCGCGCCCCTGGGGATCGCCACCGCCGCCACCCGGCCCACCACCCGGGACCGAGCCGACGCCGCCACCACCGCCACCCCGGGCGGAACACCCAACTCGGCGACACGCACATCGGCGGCATCGACCCGCGACCCCGCGGGGATATCCCGAGCCGCGACCAGCACCGGGGAGCGCTGACCGGCCGACGACACCAGCATCGCTCCCACCAGCCCGGCGCCAACGACGAGCACGACACCCAACGCCGCGAGCGGCAACTCGACGCGACGCGGCGCGCCGGGACGCGCCCTATTCATCGACGTGTCCACCGGGCCGGTCAATTGCTCAACGTCTGGATCTCATCGACCGGGTACGTCAGGGTCGACGACGCCGAAACCTCACCCAGGTCACCGGCCGCGCCCACGTTCGATGCCCACGTCAGACGCCACGTCACCGTTGCCGTCACGGTGAACGCCTTGCCCGGCTCGCCACCCGAATCGGCGCGATACGTGTACGAGCAGCCGGAGCGGGCCGACTCCACCGACACGCCCGCGGCGAAGTCGAACCGCTTGCCAGGACCGGCACAGGTCACCGTGTCCCCGTTGCCCATGTCCCAGTGGACCCGGGCCGGCACCGCCGTCAACGTGGCCGACACGCCCGGCACCGATGCCGTCGCCGACAACGGCACGAAGCCGTCCACCCACAACCACATCGCCACGTTCACCAAGCCCCTGGGCCTCGGTGCCACACCGACACCCGGGGCCGGGACCCGCAGGCTCTTCTTGGCAAGCTCGGCCAATCGGGCCGGGGCGATCGACGCCATGCCTGGCCCTGGCCACCGACGCTCCCCTGCCAGCAGCACCGTCCCGTCCGGCGCCCAACACACCAGATAGCCCCACGAGCCGGCGGGCGAGCGTGCATCGAAGGGCCGGGACCCGCCGTCGAATCCGCCCGGGGTCAACCGGCCGTCCGGCCCCGACGGCGCCCCGCCCCGCGGGTCATACCACTCGCACCGCACCGTCGACCCCATCCCTGAGCCCGACCCGACCGTGACCGCACCACCCCCACCCGGCGTACCCGCCGTCACCGTTCCACCGCCGCTGTCGCGAGACCCGCCGGCGCCCCCAGCCCAAGCCCCGAGCACGGGAGTCGTCCCCCCAGTGATGAGCGCGACGGCGACGACCGCTGCGGCGATCAGGCGGCGCATCCGGCCACCCCCGCCCATTCCGCCCGCGTGTCGCGCACCGCGACCCGCCACCGGCCATCCGAACCACGCAGCAGACGAGCTCGTTCCTCGGTCGTGACGAGCTTGTCGTTGATGGCCTTCCCGGTCGACCGTTCCAGCAGGACGCCGCCGTCGACGATGCAGGCAGTGAGCAGAGCCGATGAGGCGCCGTCCATCTGGACCGCTTCGATGGTGACGTCGAAGCGCTTGCCCACGTAGGTGCCGACCCAGCCCTTGAGCCGGTATCCGAGGAGAACCTGCTTGAGCCGATCTTCGGCGGCGCCGGTGTAGGAGCCGGCGAGCCGTGGGTCGTTCTCGTTCGGCGCAGCTCCCAAGGCCTGGTCGACGGCGAGTGCGGCCCGGTACGCCTTGACCACCTCGGCCCTCGGGTCGGCCTTGTCGAGCGTCGTCGTGCCGCCGGTGGTCGAGGTCGACGTGGTCGAAGGCGGGCCGGCAGCGGTGCCCCCGGTCGTCGTCGATGTGGAACGCCGCGCCGCGGTCGTCGACGGCGGCGCCGACGAGTCGCCGCCTGCGGAACAGGCCACGACTGCCAAGGCGACCATTGCGACGAGCGGCACCAGCCTCCGCATCCGGTTCTTCTCCGATCCAAGGACGACGGGAGCCGGCGGTCTACCCACGTACTGCTCCCATCGCACCTCATTTCTTGACCGTTGCCTATGCAACGTTCAATCCTCCCGGGTTCGGTGGCGCGGGGAACCCACGCGCCGGCGGCGACCGTGTTTGGGAGGTGAGGGGGCGGGCGGCACGGGAACCGGCGGCTGGCCAAGCCCCTCACGACCCCGGCCATCCGTCACGAAACGGTTCCCCGTTCGCCTCGGCCCTCACGGTACCCGCAGCGCCACCACCGCCAAACGACCCGCTGCGCGCCGCCAGCCCAGACGACGGCCGTACGCCAGACGGCGACCGGCCGGGCCCAACCCCACCGGTACGAGCCACACCGGGCCGCCCACGTTGCCTCGCCGGTGGCGCCGCCGGTTCATCACCGGCAGGTGGGAGTCCTTGAGCGGCCACCGGTGGCCCGTGATTCGCCGGACAGCCGTGACCATTCGGTGCAGGAACAGGCGACCAGGACCCGGGAACGCACTCGAGCGGGCGCGTCGCAGCCAACATCGACGACACGGGCGAGATTGTGTGCGGGCCAGGCGATAGGGCGGTCCCCTACGGCAACGCCGGGGACCTTGGCGGCCGGGTCCCGCTACGGCGGATCCCGACCCGCCACGGCCTCGACACCGGTCCCCCCGCAGAGGGTGCAGCGGGCCACGCTGCCGTCGTCTCGGTGGAACCAACCGGACTCGCACCCCGCGCGGCACCACCGGCCCTCAGCACGGGCCCGCTGCACCGCAGCTGCCTGGCGGGCGGCCGCCTGACCCCCCGCGGCCGGGTCAGGGAGGGGCCGGTTCTGCGGGGCCCGGGGAGTCGGGATGCCCTTGCGGGGCCGTGCCGCGACGAGACGACGCCCCGCCGCCAGACGTTGTTCGACGCGCTCCGCGGCATCCGCAGGCAGCACGAACCGGATCCGGTTGGCCAACCCGACGAACGTGCCATCCGGACGGCGCAACACCCGGTGCTCATGTTCTTCCACACCGGCCCGGCGGCACTCGGCCCGCCACCGGCCCACCGTCCGATCCGACACCCCCAGCCGCCGGGCCAGGGACCGGCGGGTCACCCAGTCAACCTCCGCCGCGGTGTCATCCGAGTCGGCGATCAGCCGCAAGTGGCAACCAGCCGCCTGACGGGACAAGCGACCCGCGTCAACCAGGGCCCACACCTCCGCCTCATGATGCTTGCGGTAGTTGACGGGACGGCGCGGCGCCGGCGACGAGAACCGATGCCGCCGCCAACGAGGCGGCCCCACCGGCGCACTCGGCGTCCCCGCGTCACCCGACAAAGAGCGCGCTCCCCAGGCGGCGGGCCGAACCAAGGCACCTACGGATGTGCCGAGTCGCCGCGGGCAAGGCCCCATGACAAGGGTGCCGGATGGCGCTCGAACACGGACCGCGCCTGGCCGCCCCGAGGCACCAGCCACATGACCGCGCCAGCACCAGGGCGGCCGGACGAACCGCGTGGCTCTTCATCGCGCCCTCGGCCGTCCAGCCGGCACCCGTCCCACCGTCCCACCGTCCCACCCGACGACACCACACCCGAGACCCATCCGGTCCTCGCCGCCATGTCGGCGTGGGCGGAGGCGTTCGATCAGCTGCCGCCGGCCAAGCCCATCGCGCCCGCGGGCGGCGGTGCGGCCGACAGGCGAAGCCAGTCATCGACGTCCAGCCCGGCCATGTCCAACACAGCCGACAGCGGGACCACCACCCGCCGGCCCAGCCGCACCCCAGGAATCTCCCCCGAGCGGACCAGCATGTACGCAGCCGACCGGGACACCCCGAGCAGCACCGCCACCTCAGGCACCGAAACTGTCAAACGGGCGCTACCCACGGCATCCTCCTCGCGATCACCCCCTCCAAGGGCCGGGCCGGACAGGCCCGCGTCGACACGGCGCACCGCAAGCACCCCGGCAGGCGAACCGGTCGACGAGCTTGGAAATGAACGGTCGATCTCGCCGGCTCGACTCGCCACCATCTCGGCCACCTCGTCATCGGGCGGACCTTTCGACGGCCTCGGCCGGCGACCTCGTCGAGATCCAGCGCAGCATCGACGACCGCCCCCGCAAGACCCTCGGCTACATGACACCATCAGAGGCCTACGCGCAGGTCGTTGCGCTCACCGCCTGAAACCGCCCTGCGTGCCCGCGTTGGACACGTACTTGCGGAGCCCGACAAGTGAACCAGCCGCGCGTGGGCGAGCGGAGGGCATCGGCGCCACGTCGCTGACCGAGCAGCTACAGCTCCGCGAGCGGGTTCCGCAGCGTCGACGGCCCGTCATCGAAGAGCGCGCCGTTCGAGACGCGCTGCCACCATCGGCTGCGGCTGTCGACGAACTTGACCGTCGCCTCGGCGTGGACCGATCGGTCCCGCGGAGAGCTGCCAAGGTGCCACTCGATCGGAATGTTGATGTTCTGGCCAGGTGCGGGCACGCCGAGCGTCGACTGCGAAACGAAGTGATCGCCAGCCCGTACTTGCACCTCGACGTCCCTCACCGGTTCCATCGAGTGGTTCCGCACTGTGGTCCGCGCGGACGTGCGGTGGAGGGTCCGCGCCTTCCTGGACTATCACCGTGAATGCCTCCGACTCGATGGTGACGGGCCGAGCCTGTGACCACGCGCGCTCGAGTTCGTGCCGGACGAGCCGATACGTCACCGCCAGCGCGCCGACGGTACCCACAGCACCGAACCACTCCGCGAGGTTGCCGACCTCCAACCCGGAGCTCACGGCCGCACCCATGATGCGCCCGCTGCGATGCCCGCGAGCGCTCCCTGCTTCCAAGCCTTCATCCTGCGGGGTGAACGTCACCATTCTTGCCCGCTCGCCATGGAGGCTTGACGAGCGCCCGGCACGACTGACACGCGGACTTTCCATGCGCGATGCACTTCCACGTCATCGTGCCCATTCGCCAGACCGGTTGGGACGCACCTGATGCTGTCTCCTTCGCAGCGGCCCCTGCGCTTGAAGCGGCGGTATGCGGAGCATCCGCAACGCCATCGAACAACTCGCCGCAGTGCTTGCACTTCCGCGCCGCGAGAAGCACCTCCTCGGCGCACATGGGACACTGCTTCGTCGGCTCGGACGACATGAGGTTCGACTGCTTGGTTCTGCTCTCGACGTCCTGGCGGACACGGTCGACTACCGCCTTCGTGACGCTCGAACCCTTCGGTCCCTGGAAGACGTTGTTGTCGCGACACACAGGGCATCGCACGCTCGCGGCGGCGTCTCGCTGCTTCTGCTCGGCGCGCATGAGCCGGAGCTGATCGCTCGTCCGCGTGCGCGAGAACAGCGTGGCTGAGGAACCCGCGGCCATGGTCCTCCGCCCGAACATCTCCAGGGCGTTGGGCCCCTGCTTCACGAGGGCTCTCGGGACCTCCCATTGGTGGCCACATTCCCGACAGACCCGTGTGAAGGTCCTCGCCATGACGATCCTCTCTACCCGAACTCGGTCTCTGGCGCGTGTCCCCGCGCGTAGACCCGTGGTGCAGAGAGGTCCGCGTCGACCACCGCCGCGAGACCCAGCGCCAGGCTTCGTCGCATGGCGATCAGATGTGGTGCAGTCCGAAGTCGCCGCTCGCAACGATTGCTTGGCCGACCAGCAAGCGGTGGCACTCCTGCGGGTTGGCCTCGTAGCACAGGAGCGCCGTGCGTCGGTCTGTCGCGAGAACGGTCGCCTCCGCAACCGCATCGGGCGCACCAGCAAGATGTGCGGCGTACTCGTCCCAGTCGTACGCGCCCTCGGTGCGGAGCTGATGCATGAGCTCCGGTGGGGTGCCCAGGCGGCGATCGTGGAAGTAGTCGATTCCCACCGCCTCGAGCGCCGCGCTGAGTGCCGTCTTCGAGAGACCGCGCTTGCGGCTCAGCGGCCGCCACCGGACGTCGATCAGCCGTTGAACTCGCGCATCGACGAGCAGTTGGACGACATCCTCTTGGCGGCGGCCCTCGTAGCCAACGGTGAACACCGACGGGCCAGGCCGACTCACGACGCCAAGCCTAGCTCTTTGCGCAGATCCGCTGGCATCGTGAACGTCACCCGCGCCTTGGCACCGGCCTCGAACTGGCCGGCCAGATGGTTGACCTTGCCTTCGACGGTCCGCCTCCACATCCGCTCATAGTGGACTTCGTCCACCGGGGCGGGCAGGTCCGCGAGATGCACTTCGCTGTGGTCCTCCACGCGTCGGCGCGGGAGCGAGTACGCGGCGCGGCACCTGAACACGAGCGCCGTGAACGGCGCCCGCCGCGTGAACGGCAAGAACTCGAACGGCCCAAACCCGAGTACCCAGCTCGCGTGGTCCTCGACCGGCAGCCGCCATCGCAGCCCGACCCTGATGAGCCCGGGAAGCTCGTCACCGTCGATGAGGACGCTCCGCCAGTCCGGTAGACGGGCCACCTGGCTGACGAGCGCCGCGAGCGCGGCGGCGGTGTCGACCCACGGGAAGACGATCGTCACGGCCTCCGGCTCGGTGGCGAGCATTGCATCGACGAGCGCGTGGAGCGTGTCGTCGCTGACGGCGTCGGGGATCACCAAGCTCCGCCAGCCCGCCGCTGTTGGGCCGGCCGCGAGCAGCGCGGCGAAGAGACAACCGGTTTGGCCCGTCCGGGCCCAAGCGAACATCGCCTCCGCGACGGTCGCTTCGTCGAATCCGCTGTCGTTCCGCAACCCGGGCAGTGCGGCCTCGAAGTCTTCACGGTTCGAGAAGTACTTGGTTCGGCCGTCCGCGAGCCGATGCGCCACCGACGTAGTCAGACGCTCCGGCATGCGCTACTCGAACCAGCGCAGGGAACGGAAGCCGGACTCATCGGCATGCTCGAGCTCTGCCCAGTCAATCGCGGGGAGGAGCGACTGGAAGCCGGCGGTGAACCCCGCGCCGAAGACGGCCACGACGACTCCTCGGTCGACCACCTCCACAGGCCCGTCGCCGCATCGCTCGAACACCTCAGTGGCGTGCTCGGCGAGCTCCTGCAGGTCGACTCGGTGCACAGACGGCCTCCCCGACATCGCGATGGTCGAGAGTAGCGGTGCTACGGGTGGTTGTCCGTCACCCTGGCGTGGCTGCCAGAGCCCCTGAGCGGAGACACCGTTCACAAGTTCAGCTCGCCGTGCGACCGGCTGGCGAGGGCGCGCACGCCTACCGTGGTGACGTGCAGGGCGCTCTCATGGATCTGCTCGCGCGCTGGCGAGACGACCCGAACGCGACGTATCGCAGCTGGTTCCTGTGGGACGAGCGGCTCAAGAACTTCCGATCGATCCGCCGCGGTCTGCAGCGCGTGGTCGAGGACATCGAGGCCGACACGTTCGGTCGGCAGTACCGAGGATCATCGCTCGAGACCGTCGTTCACTCGATCGCCGAGCAGCGACAGATCTTCAAGGGTGCCGACCACGCGTCCCTCTGGAAGCCGAAGCTGCGGATCCCGGACATCTACGAGTCGCGGCCGAACCAACTCGCATTCGCGCGGTTCCTCGACACGTGCCTGTGCTGCGACGCCGACCATCGGGTCATCGCCGCCATCCACGAGCTCGACCGGCACAGCATCAAGGGGCTCGGACCGGCGGCGGCGAACCTGCTCTACTTCCTCCACCCGACGATCGTGTTGCCGTTCAACACCGCGATCGTCCGCGGCTACAACGCCCTCACCGGCGCCAAGGTCAAGCTCGGCCGCTGGGACGAGTACCTCGCCCTCCGCAACGGCGTGCTCCGCCTAAACGCGACCTACACCGCGAGCTCTCCGACGACCTCGGCGCGATCGCGGGGCTGCTGTTCGACATCGGCACCGGCCGCTACGACCCGCCTCCCGACGCCGGCAATGAGTCCGCGCTGGCGGCGTGGCGTGACGATCTCGAACGGGTTCGAGCCGAAGCTGCCTCCATCGACCGGCAGGTGGCGACCGGCGCCGACGGCGACCGCACGCACACCGAGGTCCAGGGCTGGTTGCGCGACCTGGGCCTGAGCGTCGGCTACGACGTGTGGGTCGCGGCGAACGACCACGGGCGCGCCTACGGCGAGGGTCGGCTCGGCGACGGCTGCCTGAGCATTCTTCCGGCCGAGCTCGCCGTCCAGCCGGGCAGCGACGCGGTGCGGCTGATCGACGTGCTCTGGCTCGAGGCGGGCGGATCGTCGGTGGTCGCCGCGTTCGAGGTCGAGCACAGCACCACGATCTACTCCGGCATCGTCCGGATGCTCGACCTCGCGTACGGATCGCCGAGCGACGCGGTGCAGCGACTGTTCCTCGTCGCACCCGACGGCCGAGAGGAGCAGGTCCGCGAGCAGCTCCGCCGGCCTGCGTTCCACCGCGTCGGCGAGCTCCACGTCCGCTACATCGCGTACGGCGATCTTGAACGTGATCGCGAGGCGATGGCGCGGTTCGGTTCCGGCGTCAAGGCCATCGACGCCATCGCCCGACGACTCGACTGACGCCCAGCGCGCGGCTCAACTCGGTGCCGGGGGCTCGCGCAAATCGAGATCATGACAACAGAAGTGGGGATGCCTCTCGCATCGGACGACGATCGCGCCGCGATCGACGAGGCAGCCGCAGCCGGCACATGCCATCCTCCATCAGGACGACCCGAGCCCGGCTCGATTGGAGGCGCACCGCCACCCCGACCACGCGCGCCGTGCCGCGCCCGTCTGCCGCTCGATCTCCCGCTTGCGTCGGTGCAGCACCTTGACGCACCGGAAGCACACACCCACCTCCGGATGCTCGCCGGGGCATCGAAGCCGTCGACGAGATGGTGGTCGGCATTCCACCAAGTGCCCATGTCTTCGGTGAAGACCTTGAAGGCGTGCTCGATCGGCGCCTCAACGGTGACCGACGTGCGCACCGATGTCTCTTCAACCCGCACGGTCATGCGTTCTCCTTGGCAGCTGCCTCGAACGAGGCCAGCGATCGATTCCAAAACGTGTCGAGGTAGGCGCGCAACGCTCGCAGCCCCTCTGGGTCGGACTGATAGATCCGCCGGGTGCCCTCGGCGCGGTCTGAGACGAGCCCCGCCTGCTTGAGCACCTTGAGGTGCTGCGAGACTGCCGGCCGGCTTACGGGTAGCGCCTGCGCCAGCTCTCCGACCGAGGATGGGCGATCGGCGACGAGTTCGAAGATCGTCCTTCGGGTCGGGTTGGCGAGCGCCTCAAACGCCCCAGCAGAGTCAGCCATCGCTTACGTAAGCTAGCACTAACGCTTCTAGTCGTCTACTTGAGTCGACTCGTTGAGGGGCCCGACACCATGGTGGGCTCCTCATGGTGGGACCCCATGGTGGGTTATCGGGCTGCATCGCTGAGTGCGGTCGTGAAGGAGATGCACACGGTCATGATCTGGTCTGGGTCGATGGCGAGGGCAAGGGATCGCTGGGCCATCGGAATGGCGCCACCGCGGCGCGAGCCGAAGAGGTCGGTCATGAGCGTGATGGCGGTGGCCGTGACGGGGCCGGCTACGGGATGCGTACGGAGGTTTCGGAGGGTCGCGCCGAGGTCGAGTGGCGACGCCGTCTGCATGATGCGGTAGACGTCGGCGGCGTCCTTGTCGCTGAGGCGGTCGATGTCGTTGTCGGCGAGGCGGTCGCGGATCTTGTAGATCTTCGCAACGAGCATGGCGGCGAGGCCGGCGACCTCGACGGTGATCGACCGCGTGTCGCTCGGGTCGAGCGCCGCGATGGTCATCGGCGCGTGGTCGGCAAGGACGGCTTCGAGACCTTTGACCTTGCGCGCAGCGTGCGGACCATGCGGAGCGATCCGTGCGCTCCGGCGTCCGCCGGGGGGAGCGACGGCGTCGGGAACGATGAGATCGATGGGAACGATCTGCGGCTCACCGTCGATCGTGACCGACGCAGTCCAGATGCCGGGTTGTCCCTGCGGCTGCGGAAGGGTCTCGAAGCCCGCACTGCGCATGGTTGCTTCCAGCTCTGGCTCCTCGCCGAGGATGGTGGGATCGAGAGCGAGGTCGCCGTCCGTTGTGAACGGGGCGACGCCGATGTCGTTCATGCCCGTGTGGAGGTAGATCGCCTGCGCCCCGGCGACGATCACGGCGTTGCCGTGCGGTTCGAGCGCAATGAGTGCGTCGAGTAACACTTTTCGGGCTGCTACGTAGCGCGGATCTTCGACGGTCACGCCTGCCTCGCTGCCTCGAGGCTGTCGACCCGCCAGACGGACTCGTTGGCGAGCATCCAGTCGAGTAGCGCGTGGCCTTCGGCCGGCATTCGGCCAGTGCCGGTCAGGCAGTCGACGACAGCCTGCGAGTCCGCTACGTACGTGAGCCCATCGGCGGTCGTCGTGCGTTGCCACACCACCGGGTCGTACGGCTTGAGGAGCAACACGTTGGATCCTTGGTCGGCGGGCAGGAGGTCGACGGTCGAGGCGAGCTGCTCTGGAGTGGCGGAGTAGATGGCGAGGAGTGCTGGTGCGGCGACCGGCGCGCGGCGCACCGCTGCGAAGGATCCGGTGACCGCGGTGCCGGCGGGGAGCCGATCGAGGAGCGACGATGCGCCCTGCCGGGCGATGTAGGTCTGGACGCTGTTGGTCGTGAGGACGCTATAGGCGTTGACCCAGCGCTGGATGAGCTTGGCGGTGTCGACGGACTCGACCGCCCCGCGCTTGTTGCGTTCCACCAAAGCGTCTTCGTCGAGTGCGTCGAGAACACGGGAGACGTAGCTCTGGCTCAGGTCCGCGGCGGCCGCGAGTTCCCGCACGCCATACGGCGGTCGGATGTCGACGAGCCAGCGGATCAGACGGCTGGCCTTCGGACCACGGACCCGGGCCTTGCCCGTGGGTGTGGGCTTCGGATTGCGGCTGCTGCCCTGCGCGCTGATGAAGACTGCGGGGTTGTCGAGGCGTAGCCAGGCGTTGCCAGTGAGGTCGACGTAGTTGATGGCGTCCTCGCGCAGCCGCTCTTGCGCCTGAGGGCTGATCCACTGGGCGATGGCGAGGATCGTTGCGTACGGGTACATCGTCCTGAAGGCTCTGGTCATGCCGGCGAGGAGCTGCTCGGCACTGCGCGGTGTGAACGTCCGTTTGGCTGCCACCAAGAGGGTGGCGGAGGTGCCATTGGTGCCCTTGATGTGGAGGACCGCGTTGACCCCGGGACCTCCCTGCGAGTCAGCGCGCCGGGTGCGCTCGACCTCCCACGTCGGGGGCAGACGGTCGCGCAACCAGGCAACGACCTGGTCAACGAGTTCGTCCTCTGAAATGGCGTCGTTCGCTGTCATCGAGAACGCCACTGTAGCCCACAGGTGTTCTCTCCCGGACGGTGTTCTCTGTTCTAGCGAACACCCCCTTCCCAGAGAACGTACGGCGAGCGGTGGTCGGAGAGCGTTGTCCAGCGATGAGGCGAAGGGCCGAGCGACGTGACCTACGCATCGAACGCCTGGGTGGCTGGTTGGGCTTGGTCAGCTCAGCCCCGGATACCTCTGGTCGATCGGGATGCCCTAGGCCGATCCGGGCGGTCCAGCTATGGCACGCCATGTGCAGGCCCGCTGCGCGCGCAACCGCGCGCGCAACTACGGGACGTTGGATGGATCCCAGGGCACCTACCGGACGGCCGAGGCGACGAAAGCCCACGTCAGCGCAGTGGACAGCACTCAGTGGACGAACTCCGACGGCCTCTTAATCCGCAGGTTCTGGGTTCGAATCCCAGGGGGCGCACGTCTTTCACCAGGGTCTTTACCACCTCCCTCCGGTCTATCCGCCTCGGTTAGTTGGCGCGCGCCGCGCAATAGACTGGCGACAGACTGCCGGTCTTGGACGGGGTTACAGCGCCTTTCGACGCTCGTGTGGATCGGGCGGGAGAGCACCATCTCTGGATGGGCGCCCGCAACGCGAGGGGTGTGGGTCAGGTGCGCGTCGCCGGACGGCCTGGTGACCGCGCCGCGCCTGGCGTGGGAGTTGGTGCACGGTGTACGGCACGGCGTCGCCCTCTGACCCGCGTGCCCGGTCACGAGTACCCTCGGCTCGACGACGTCGAGAAGAGGGGTCGGACGTGGATCAGTTGGCGACGCTGGAGTACAGCTTGGGTGAGCTCCGCGGGGTGGTGGCCACGCTGGACGACTCCCAGATGGACACCGTGACGAACTGCGAGCCGTGGACGGTTCGTCGGCTGACGAGCCACGCGCTGAACAACCAGCTCCTGTGGGCCGGCTTGGTCACCGGTCGGGAGCTGGTGTCGGCCGAGGACACGATGGGCGCGGTTCCCCTCGAGGGCGACCTCGCACCGGTCGCCGACGAGGTCGTCGAGCGGGCGATGGCGTTGTGGCGGAGTGAGGGCGTGCTGGCGGGAGTGCACCCGACGCCGTTCGGTGAGCTGCCGGGTTCGGTGGTCGTGAACTTCGCGACGGTCGACGCGATCATCCACGCCTGGGACCTCTCGGCCAGCGTGGGTCGCCCGATCGAGTTCGAGCCGGACGCGGTGCCCGCCATCGCTGCCGTCGTCGAAGCGACCTGCAACGACGCGGCCCGGGCGGCCGGTCTCATCCAGGCCCCGGCCGAGCACGCGGCCAACGCGTCCGACACGGAGCGCCTGGTCGCAGCGGCGGGACGGAGAACTCGCAGGTAGGGCTACGGTCCCGGCATGGCGCGGCGCGTGCCCGAGGGCACGGTGACCTTCCTGTTCACCGACATCGAGGACCCGACACGACGGTCGGAGGACACGGCCGCGGGCATGGCCGTGGCGCTGCAGCGGCACGACGCTATCGTGCGCGACGCCATCGAGAGCCACGACGGTCACGTGTTCGCGGCCGGCAACGACGGCTTCTCGGCCGCGTTCTCGACGGCGGCCGACGCGGCGGCCGCCGCGGTCGCGTCGCAACGGTCGCTCAGCGAGGCGGCCGTCCCGTTCCGGGTGCGGATGGGAGTGCACACCGGCGAGGCGATCGAACGTGACGGGAGCTACGTGGGCCCCGACGTCGGTCGTGCCGCCCGGCTGATGTCGCTCGCCCACGGTGGGCAGGTCGTCGTGTCCGACGCCACCGAGGTGCTGCTGCGGGACCGGGTGGCGCTGCGCCCCCTCGGCGACCATCGGCTGCGCGGCCTGCGTGGGCGGATGACGGTGTACCAGCTCATCGCCGAGGGCCTCCGGTCGGAGTTCCCCGTGATCGGAAGCGTGGACTCCATCGCCGGCAACCTCCCGCACCAGCTGAGTTCCTTCGTCGGCCGAGAGGAGCTGGTCACCGACGTCGCCGAGCTCGTCCGGTCGAACCGGCTGGTCACGCTCAGCGGGGTCGGCGGTGTCGGCAAGACGAGACTGGCGCTCGAGGTCGGCGCCGAGCTGGCCGGTGAGCTCCCCGAGGGCGGCTGGCTGGTCGAGTTGGCGCCGGTGACCTCGCCATCGGCAGTGGTGGCAGCCATTGCCACGACCCTCGGCATCACACCGCTGGGCCGCGTCGCGCTGATCGACAGCGCGGCCGAGGCGCTGGCCCCCCGCCGGCTGCTGCTGGTGCTGGACAACTGCGAGCACGTCTTGGCGGCTGCCGCTGCGGCCGCGGCGGCGATCCTCGAGCGACCGGGGAACGTCAGGATCCTGGCGACCTCGCGCGAGTCGCTCGGGGCGAGCGGTGAGGCGTTGTTGTCGGTCGGGCCGCTGGCGCTCGACGGCGGCGTCTCCTCCGACGCGGCCACCCTGTTCGCCGACCGGGCCCGGACCGTCCGACCGGACTTCGGCCTCCAGGATCCGGCGACGGCCGCCGCGGTGGTCGAGATCTGCGAGGTTCTCGACGGGCTGCCGTTGGGGATCGAGCTGGCCGCGGCGCGGATGGCGGCCATGAGCGCGGGCGAGGTCAGGGACCGGCTCGCCGATCGGTTCCGGCTGTTGCAGGGCCCGGGGGCGGGGCCGGAACGACAGCAGACGCTGAGCCAGGCGGTCGGGTGGTCCTATGACCTGTTGACCGACGACGAGCAGGACTTCCTGCGCGTCGCGTCGGTGTTCGCCGGCGGCTTCGACCTCGAGAGCATCTGCGCCGTGGTCGAGGGCGCCGACCCGGTTGACGTGCTGGGGCACCTCGACTCGCTGGTCCGCAAGTCGCTCGTCGTCGCCGCCCACACGGCCCCTCGGACGCGGTACAGCCTGTTCGAGACGATCCGGCAGTTCGCCGAGGACCGTCTGTCCGAGACAGGTGCGCTCGACCAGGTACGTGACCGGCACGCGTCCCACTTCGGGCAGGAGGCAGCCGCGCGGTGGGAGCACTGGGAGGGCCCGGGGTGGCGCGACGCCGTCGACTGGGTCGACGCCGAGCTCGGCAACCTCCGCGCCGGCTTCCGTTGGAGCTTCGGGCGGGGCGAGGCGGAGGTCGCGACCGACATCGCGGCCCACGCCGCGTTGATGGGCTTCTCGGTCCAGCTGTTCGAGACCCTTGCGTGGGCCGAGGAGCTGCTGGACGCCGCCACCACGGCCGACGTGCGCCGCCTGCCCCGTCTCTACACCGCGGCCGGGTACGCCTGCTTCGCCGGCCGGGCCGAGGCCGCCCGTGTCAACGCCCACCGGGCGACCGAGCTGGAGACCGACGCCCGCTACGACGGATGCGAGCCCGGCTACGCGTCGTTCGTGGAGGCCCTCGGCCAGGTCTACTGCGGCGACCTCGACCGCTACGTCGAGTTGACCGGCATGGTGGCCGAGCGCCATGGGGGTGAGCGGGGCTACGCCCTGGCGTCCTACGTCGACGGCCTCCAGTCGATCGGACGGCTCGACGAGGCCCTCGCCCTGGCTGAGGAGTCGGTGGCGGTCGCCCGGGAGCACGGCAACCCCTACTGGATCGCCTACGCCCTGTGGATCGCCGGGCTGGCCTTCTCCAAGGCCGATGCACGGCGTGCGCTCGCCGCCTGGGACGCGGGGGTCGCCTTCGTGCGAGAGCACCGCGTCGGCTTCTTCGAGGGCTTCCTCGCTCGCGACGCGGCCCGCCTGCACACCACTGACGGGGAACCCGAGACGGCGCTGGTGCTCTTCAACGACGCCATCGGCGCGTTCCACCGGGCCGGCAACGTGCCCCAGCTGATCATCACCCTCGCCAGCGTGCCAGCCCTCTTCGAGCGCCTCGAGCGGCCGGAGCCGGCGGCGACGTTGTCCGCAGCCATGGCCCGCGAGCCCTCGAGCGCGCACCATGTCCCCGAGCTCGCCGACCTCGACGGTCGCCTCCGCGCCAGGCTCGGCGCGAAGCGCGCCGAGGAGGTGGCGCGGACTGGGGGAGGGCTCGATCTCAACGGCGCCACCCTCTACGCGCAGCAGCAGATCGAGGTGGCCCGCCGGAGCCCGAGCCCGTCAGCCCGGCCGGCACCGCCCGGCGGCCTGAGCCGCCGAGAGGTCGAGGTGCTGCGGCTCGTGGCCGATGGTCGGACCGCACGCGAGATCGCCGCCCAGCTCTTCATCTCGGCGCGTACGGCCGAGCACCACATCCAGCACGTCTACACCAAGATCGGCGTTTCCGGTCGCGCTGCCGCGACACGGTGGGCGGTCCGCCACAAGGTCGTCGAGGACGCCGTCGCCCACTGAAGCACCGCCCGCGAATGGGTACCTCTACCGATGCCCTGCGTCCCCGTGGATGCGGATGATCGAGCTTGGGTCAGCCGACCGGCTGGCTGCGAGCGAGATCAGAGGAGACCGCAATGATCCTGGCAACGACGCAGGTCGAGGACGTGGACCGATTCCTGAAGGTGTTCGGCGCCAAGGGCGCCGAGAAGCGAGCCCTCCACGGCTCCAAGGGGTCGACGGTGTTCCGCGACCCCAGCGAGGAGAACCGCGTGTGGGCGCTCTTCGACTGGGACGAGGCCGGATGGACGAGCTTCGTGTCCGACCCCGAGGTCCCGCCCGTCCTCAAGGAAGCCGGCCACCTGGGCAAGCCCGAGGCCGCGCTCTTCCTCGGCAGCTTCGGCTCGTAGGGCCGGGTGCGCGCCATGACAACCAACAGCAATCGACCGGCACGCGTCGGCGTCATCACCGACCAGACCGGTCCCCTGTCCTTCATGGGCATCGCCAACGCCAACGTCGCCACGATGGTCGTCGACGACATCAACGCACGGGGCGGCCTCCTCGGCCGGCCCGTCGAGCTCTTCGTCGAGGACAGCGCCACCGAGGACGGCGTCGCGGAAGCGGCCGCCACCAAGCTCGTCGACGACGTGGACGTCGATGTCGTCCTCGGGGGCATCTACAGCTCGACCCGGCAGGCCATCAAGGGACCGGCCGTCGACCGGGGGAAGAAGCTGTACATCTACCCGGAGCAGTACGAGGGGCAGGAGTGCCACCCCTTGATCTTCTGCACCGGGCCGGTGCCGGCCCAGCAGGTCGACCCCTTCTTCCCGTGGCTGATGGAACAGACGGGGGCGAAGACCTTCTACATGCCGTCGGCCGACTACATCTGGCCGGTCACGATGAACAAGCGCGTGCGCGAGGTCGTGTCGGCCGAGGGCGGCTCGGTCGTCGGCGAGGAGTACTTCCCGCTGGACCACACCGACTACGAGCGCACCGTCGAGAACATCATGTCGACGGGGGCCGACGTGGTGTTCAACACGATCGTCCCGCCCGGGCTCACGCCGTTCCTCGAGCAGCTCCACGCGGCCGGGTTCACGGCGCGGGGAGGTCACCTCGTGTGCACCTACTTCGACGAGAACTTCCTGAACCTGGTGCCGGCCGAGCACGTCGAGGGCCTCTACGGCTGCCTCGATTACTACCGGGACGTGAGGGAGCCGTTCAGCACGGAGCTCGTCAACCGGTACGACGCGCTGTTCCCGGGCAGCGCCATGTTCACCGCCGGGAGCGCCTGCTCGGGGATGTACCGGGGGCTGAAGCTCTGGGAGGCTGCCGTCAACGAGGCGGGCACCCTCGACCAGGACGACGTCGTGCGGGCCCTCGACCACGCCAGGATCGGGCAGGGTCCGGGCGGCCCGGCCGAGATGGTGCCAGGCCAGCACCACGTGCGCATGAACATGTTCATCGCACGGTCCGATGGCGGGGCCTTCAAGGTGGTGAAGGAGCTCGGTCACATCGACCCCCAGGAGTGCGAAGTGGGGCGATGACCGACTGCGGCACGTGCTCCCGGACGTGGGTCCGGGGGCACCTGCGCGCGAGCGCAGCGGGGCCACACGAGGATGCCTTCCCGCGAATGGAACACGCGATGGAGATCCGAGTCGCCCCCTACGCCGCCCGACAGAGGGGGCGTTGCCTCGGCCCCTGCCTGCGTGTCATGCCGCGATGCGGCGCGTTGGGTGCCGTTCTTCTGGCGAGCCCACCGACCATCCGGTCGGGGCTCTGAACGTTGAGTCGAACGGCGCGCGCACGGGTGCGAGTGAGAGCATGCCGGTGTGGAGGAACCGGGAGGGCGAGCGGCGTGCGTGCGCGTCCTCGGGGGCGTGGACGCGGTCGCGGTAGACGGGTCGGTCATCGGCGTCCCGAGCGCCACCCAACGCCGGCTGCTCGGCGTGCTGGCGATCCAGGCGCCGCGCCGCATTCGCGGGGAGTGGCTCGCCGATCTCCTCGGTATCAGCCCTGGCGCGATGCGGACCACGGTCGCTCGGCTGCGCGCCGCCATCGGGCCCGACGCGCTGGTCACGGCGAGCACCGGTTATTCGCTGACGTGCGACGTCGACGCGTCGCGCTTCTGTCGCGCCATCGCAGATGCGGAGGACTCCGACAGCGCGCTCGCCGGGCTCGAGGCGGCGCTGGCGTCGTGGACCGGGTCGCCCCTCGAGGAGTTCGACGGGGAGGAGTGGGCGCGAGGTGACGTGCTACGGCTGACCGAGCTCCACGCCGGCGCCGTCGATGACTACGCGGAGGCGCTGATCGCGGCCCACCGAGCCGTCGACGCCGTGGCACTGCTGGAAAGCCACGTCGTGCAGCACCCCTATCGCGATCGGTCACGCGGCTTGGCGATCCGGGCGCTGGCACTCGCGGGACGGCAGGCGGACGCGCTGCGAGCCTTCCACACCTACCGGGCGCTGCTCGCGGAGGAGCTTGGCACGGAGCCCTCACCTGAGGTCGTCCGCATCGAACGCCGCGTCGCATCGGGATGGAACGGCACCGAGCACGAGCGCGAGGCGCCTGTGCCGCCGGCTGCGTTCGACATCCCGCTGCCCGCCGCTCTGGCCCACCGCGTCGGTGTCGTCGGACGCACCGCCGAGCGCGCTGCGCTGCGTGCCGAGCTCGAGCTGGTGGCGACCACGGGTCTGCGAGCGGTCGTCGTCGGCGGCGAGCCGGGCATCGGGAAGACGACGCTGCTCGCCGAGTTCGCGTGGTCGGTCTCGGCATCCGGTGATGCGACCGTCCTGTACGGGGACTGCGCCGAGACGGGCGGAACGCTCGAGCCATTCCGGACCGTCCTCGCCGCATGTGTCGAGCACGCCCCCCTCGCGCTCGTGGCCGATCACGTGGCCCGCTGCGGCGGCGAGCTCGCGCGGCTGTACCCGGGGTTGTCGACCCGCTTGCCGACAGCGCCACCTCCGACCGGGTCGGACGACGCGACCGCGAGGTTCTTGGCCTTCGACGCGGCGGCTGACCTGCTCCGGCGCATCGCGTCGCCGCGCCCGCTGGTGTTGATCATCGATGACCTGCAGTGGGCCGAGCCGACCGCGCTTGTCTTGCTCCGGCATCTCACCGCGGCTCTCGCCGATGCTCCGGTGCTGGTCATCGTGAGCCGGCGCAACCCCGGCGCGGCAGCGTCCGACGACCTGCGGTCGGCACTCGCCGAGCTCGGGCGCAGTGATGGCCGCTTCCTCGAGCTCGGCGGCCTCGACGAGGCCGACCTGGCCGAGCTCGTCGTCGCCGCCACGCGCGCAGCGCCCGACTCGGAGCTGCGGCGTCTCGTCGCCCGGCTTCGCGAGGAGACCGCCGGCAACCCGCTGTTCGCATCGCAGCTCGTCCGCCACTGGAACGACCTGGGATGCCTCGACCGTGACCAGTCGGAGGTGGGGAACCGGGCAGCCGTTCCCGAGATGGAAGCGATGCCTGTGGGCCTGCGCGAGGTCGTGTGGAGTCGCGTCCACACGCTGGGCGACGACGTCACCGGGGTCCTGAGCGCGGCCTCCGTGCTGGGTACGGACTTCCCGGTCGACGTGCTCGTCGACATGGTCGACCTCGAGGAGGGCGCCGTCGCGCAAGCGTTGAACACGGCGACGGCAGCGGGGCTCACAAGAGCGTTGCGGTCGGTCCGGCGCCGGATGCGCTTCGTCCACGCGCTCGTCGCCACCGCGCTGTACTCGGAGATCGCGCCCGCGACCCGCGCCCGTCTGCACGAGCGGGCGGCGCAAGCGCTCTCACAGCACGACGGCGTCGACGCGGCTGACGTCGTCGTCCATCTGGCCAGACACAGTGCGCTCGCAGGGCGACCGGCTGACACGCTCCGCTGGGCGACCGCCGCAGGCGACCACGCCCGCGCCCACCTCGCGCCGACAGAGGCAGCCCGCCACTACGCGATCGCCCTCGAGGCGGCAGAGGCGTTGCACCGCCCGGAAGCCGAACGCGCCGAGCTGTTGGTACGTCTCGGGGACGCCCAACACCGCGGTGGCAACCCGGACGCCTTCGGCACGCTCGCCAAAGCCGCTCACCTGGCGCGGCGCAGCGACAACGCCGCCGCGCTCATCGGCGCCGCGCTGGCCGGTGACCGCGGCTTCATGCGCATCGACAACCGCTCCTCGGAGTACCTCGGCATCCTCGAAGCCGCCGCCGCCGTCATCCGCGCGGACGACGTGAGCGCACCTCCGCCCTGGTGGACGTGATCCTGGCGACCGAGGGCCGCACCTACACGCTCTCGACTCTGTCGCACCTGCTGTCCGTGCCAGAGATGGTCAGCCTTCGATCCACGGACTGACCACCGCGGAGCATCCACCACCGTGCGGCGCGGATGCATCATGCTGACGCTCAATCTGGGCGAGGTGGGTGACCATCCACCAGTCAGCGAGTGCCGCGCTCTAGCGTCCGCACCATGATAAGGACACGACCTGCGGACGTCGGAGAGACGTGCGCCGGATGCGGCCAGTCGCCCGATCCATCAGCATCCCCACGCCCGACATGTCGTCCCGCGTGACGACTTCGATTCCCGGCAAGCAGTGCGGTTGCCGGGGCCTGGCCGGGCCGCTGGTGGACGATGACTGACCTCTACGATCCGAAGTGGCTGGAGCGCGCGCGCGAGCGCCAGGGCCGCTGGCTTGCCCTCATCCGCAACAGCCGCGTGATGCTCGATCCCTACAGCGCGCCGCCGCTAGATGACGCAGTCCCCGACCTGACGACGAACGTGGATGACCGCGAGGAACTAGAGCGCTTCGTCCGCTCGATGGCTGACGAACTGATCGAGCAGAACCGCGTGTACCTGAACGCGGTGCGGCGGACCTGGGGCCAGCGCCAGTTCGACCGGCTGTTGGACCGCCCGCCTGTCCTCACTCACGTGCTCAGCAAGGTGGAGCCGCCCGTAGTCCCAGACGATGGCGACGGTGGGCGCGCGCATGCCCGGATGCTTCGGGCCGTCGAGCAGGCGATCATCCTGGCCGACGAACTGGCGCAGCCACTGCACGCCGCTTCGCTCGACAAGGCCAGCTAAAGCCCATGGCAGGCGTCACGATCGAATACGAGGGTTCGCCTGCACGCGCCAGCCAGCTGGCTCAGCTGCTGGAGGACGAAGGCACCAAGGTTCGGTATCGGGCGCCGCATGAGACGAGGGGCGCGGGCGAGGTCGCTGCGCACGTCGTGATGACCGCGGCGGACGGCATCACGGCCGCAGTGGCCCTAGCCGCGGTGCAGAAGGTGATTGCCAAGGTGAAGGGCGCACACGTGAAGGTCCGTGATGGCGACCAGGAGTGGGACGAGTGGTCCCCCTAGATCAGGCGTCGGTCGCGATTAGTCCGCGATAGCTCGAGAAACGACCGCAAACGTCGGCAAACGTCGGCAAACGATGAGCAGCGAATGCGCTGGTCAGGCTGCAGAACGCGACAGAGCCGCAGGTCAGCGAACAGTAGGGATTTGAACCTCGTCTACACACCGGCGATCGAGCGTCGCGTCGCCCTCGCCGACGAGGCCTGGGCGCTCGCCGAGGCGAGCGGCGCAGCGGCGGTGATCGCCGACGTCGGACCACCTGTTCTCGCCGCGTTGTGGTCGCCCGGGAACGGCCGCCGGCGGCAAGAGATCGCGGCGAGGGTCGTTGCCGCCGCCGAAGCCTCCGGCGACCCACGGCTGCAGTTCAGCGCCCACCACGCCGCCTGCAACCTCGCGGTCGAGACCGCCGAGCCGGTCATGGCGGCGAGGAGCGGGGCGCGGCTGCGCGCGACCGCACGAACCATCGGAGAACCGCGGCTGCGCTGGACCGCCGGGGTGTTCGACACGTTCGAGGCGATGATGGCTGGTCATCTCGCTGAGGCCGAGGCGCTGGCGACGAGCAACCTCGAGCTCGGCATCCAGATCGGGGCTGCCGACGCCTTCACGCTGTACGCCGCGCAGTACTTCGTGATCGGCACGTTCTCGGGCAGACACGCCGAGCTGCTCCCCGTGGTCGAACAGGCGATGCACCAGAACCCAGGAGCGCTCCCCTTCCGGCTGGCCTACGGCATCGTCTGCTCGGCCGTCGGGCGCGACGCCGAGGCCCGCCGGATCCTGCGATCGGGCATGTCCAGCGGCTTCGACGCCCTGCCCGTCGACAACCTGTGGATGACCTCGGTGATCGGCTACGCAGTGCTCGCGATCGAGCTCGCCGACGCCGCCGCGGCTGCGCAGCTGCTCCCTGTGATCGAGCCTTGCCACCACCCTGTTCGCGCTGCCGCAGGCCAGGCACCGCGCCACCGGGACGCTCGACGGCGAGGCGCAGATGTGGTTGTCCGAAGCGTCCGGCCTGTGCCGAAGGGGTGGCTTCCGCAGCTGGATCGGACCCATCACCGCACTGGAGGCGAGCATCCGTCGGTGACGCGCGAGTGACGCGCTCCCCGGCGCACGATCACCGCCATGACAACACTCCTCGTGCTTCACGAAGTCGACGACGTCGATCATTGGCTGGCATCCCCCAAGCGCGAAGAGTTCTTCGGGCCCAAGGGACTGACTGCCCGCACGTTCGTCGACCCGAACGGCTCCAAGCGCGTCGGCCTGATCGTCGAGACGCCCGACCTCGCCACCTTCGAGAACGCGTTGCAATCCGAAGGTGCGCAGGACGCCATGAAGCACGACGGCGTGCGTCCCGACACGATCCAGGTCCTGGTCGAGGGCTGAGCGGTGGACGTCGTCTCCGCGCTCGAACGGTCCTACGAGCAGACAGCGAAGCTCGTCACCAACCTCGACACCACCCATCTCGATGCCCCGTCTCCCTGCGCCGGGTGGGACGTGCGCGCCACCCTCAACCACCTTCTGGGCGCCACCTGGATGTTCACGCTCGTCAACCAGGGCCGCCCAGCCGGCGAAGACGCCGGTGACATCCTCGGCGACGACCCGAGTCTCGCCGTCGCCGCAGCAGCCAAGGAGAACATGGCCAGCTGGCGTCAGCCCGAGGCGTTCGAGGGCGACCGCGCCTACCCGTTCGGCACCGTCCCGGCTGCCTTCGCCGCCATGCTCAACCTCGAAGAGGTCGTGGTCCACAGCTGGGACGTCGCCAAGGCGACCGACACCGACCTCACCGTCGACGACGACATCGCGCAGCTCGTCTACCGCTGGGCGACGTCCATCCCGCTCGACGAGTTCAGAGCCCACGGCGCCTTCGGCCCCGAGGTCGCGGTTCCCGCCTCGGCGCCGACCATCAGCCGCCTCGTCGGCCTGTTCGGCCGCCAGCCGTGACACACGTTCGCGAACCGAGGGGAACCACATGACCATCGTCGTCGTTCAGCACGATGCCGCGGACTACGACGCCTGGCGTCCCGTCTTCGATGAGCACCGCGCCGCACGCCAGGCGCACGGGTGCACGTCGGAGCGGGTGTATCGCGCCGCCGATGACCCCAACAGCATCACCATCGTCACGGAGTGGCCGAGCAAGGAGGCCGCCGAAGGGTTCATGGCCGACCCGTCGCTCGCCGAAGCCATGGCCCGCGGCGGTGTCCTCGGGCCTCCCACGGTCACCATCGGCGAACGGGCTCCGCTTCCCGCGCCCTGACCGCAGAGACGTCACCGCCCGCCACGCCCGCCACGCCCGCCCCGGTCGCCGCCGGAGCGGCGCGGTGAGCGGCGACCACGAGCACGCTCGCGCCGCGCTGCCTCAGACCGGCGCCTCCAGCTGCAGCCTGGGAGAGCGCGGCGGCGGAAGCGACACTCGAAGGTCGTCCAGCAGGTCGTCGCGCTGGGCCCGGCACGCCGCGTCGTCCCAGCGGTTGGCGCGCTGGAGCGGATCGTCGGCGAGGTCGTACAGCTCTCCCTCCGTGCCGTCGTGCACGGTGCCCGGCGCATAGGCCGTGCACACCCACCCGTCCCTCGTGACGGTGCGCAGATGGACGCCCACGCCGAACAGCTCGCTGTCCCACTCGGTCAGCACGCGCTCGGGCGCGCGCCCGTCGCCGTCGGAGAGCGGCAGCGCGGGCGCCTCGACGTACGCCGGCACGTCGACGCCGGCGATCTCGCAACAGGTCGCGGCGAGCCCGACCAGCCCGACCGGGTGCGACACCACCGACGGCGCCACGCCTGCGGACGAAGCGGGGCGCCACACGAGCGGGAGCCGCATCAGCCCGTCGACGTGGTACGGACCCTTGAAGAGCAGGCCGAAGTCGCCCTGCAGCTCCCCATGGTCGGTGGTGAAGATGACGTCGACCTCGTCGCCCCAGCCCCTCGCGTCGATCGCCGCCAGCACCCGCCCGAGCGCCTCGTCGATCAGCTCGCACTCGACGGCGTTGCGGGCGTTGACCTCGCGCACCTGGTCGTCGGTGAGGGTGGCGGGCACCCATGCGGCCGGCGCCTCGTAGTTCGACACGAGCGTGCCGTCGTACCAGAGCCGCCAGTGGCGCGGCTTGGCGTCGAGGATGCGCTCCCGCTCCTCGCGCGACTGCGGGTAGCCGTCCGGGAGCGGGACGTCGCGCCAGTCGATCCGGCCGATCTCGCTCTGCGGCGGATCCCACGGGTGGTGCGGGTCCGGGAAGCTCATCCAGCAGAACCAGTCGTCGGCCGCGCCGAGCGAGTCGAGCCAGGCGATGGTCCGGTCGGCGACCCAGTCGGTGTGGTACCACGACCGCTCGATCGGGTTCACGTGCACCTGCGGCGCGCCGGTGTCACCACCGCCCGCGGCGTTGACCTCGAGCTGCGAGTCGAGCACGGCGTAGAACATCCCGACCGCCTCGGGGTGGTGCTCGGCCAGCCAGCGTGCGTAGTGCAGGGGGCCCGCGGCGGTGTGCGTGGCCAGCTCGAGGTGCTCGAACCCGCGGTGGGTTCCGCCCCGTGGCACGGTCCCCGTGCGGGCCAGCGCGTTCTCCTCGAAGCGCAGGAACGGGTCGAGGAAGGGCTGGAAGTGCGGCTTGCCCACGAGCGCGGTGCGGTACCCCGCGTCGTGCAGTGTCGACGCCACGGACGGTGCCCCGACCGGCAGGGGAACGCCGTTCATCCAGACGCCGTGCGTGCTCGGGTGCTGCCCCGTGAGGATGGTCGAGCGCGACGGCATGCAGACCACCGACTGCGGGATGGCGCGCTCGTAGCGGATCCCCTCCGAGGCCAGCCGGTCCACCACCGGGGTGCGCGCCAGCGTGCCGCCGTTGCACCCGAGGGTGTCGTAGCGCTGCTGGTCGGTCGTGACGAGCAGGATCTTTCGGGCCATCAGCGCTGTCCCTCCATGGTGGTGCGCAGCTGCTCCAGCGCGCTGCCGGCGGCGCCCCCGATGACGAGGGCCATCGTGGCCGGATCGGCGTCGCACGAGTAGACGACGAGCGACGTGCCGTCGCCGAGGTCGTGCACGTCGAGCGTGCTCAGGTGCTCGCGCACCAGGCCAGCCGTGATCCGGTACTGGAAGCGCCGTTGGAGGTCGTCGCACGTGACGATCTCCTCGGGCATCGGGATGCCCGAGCCGGTGATGACGACGCGGCTCGTCCCGTCGACCGTGGAGTCCACGATCCCGACGAACCAGTCCTGCACGCGGGCCGGGTCGCCGATCCGCGCCCAGACCTCCCCGGCCGGTCGCGCGATGCGCACCTCGCGCCGCACGGATCCTCGCGTCATCGGGGGTCACCTCCGAGCACGGCCGTCAACGCTCGGGTGAGGGCAGCGCCAGCGCGCTGGCGCGACAGCCGCTGGTCGTTCACCAACAGGTCGACCGATTCGAACGAGCAGAGGACGTCCACGGCGGCGAGCACCTCGGGGCGGCCCTCCACCTCGGGCGCGAACAGCTCCGCCAGCTGGGTGCGGAGGCGGGCTCGGTTGCGGCGCAGCTCACGCCCGAGCAGCGCACTGGTCGGGGCCCGCATGCGAGCGACGCGGGCCGAGGGCGCGATCGCGCTCCAGAGCCGCAGCCGGTTGGCGACCACGCAGTCGATGCGCACCGCCAGCTCGTCGTCGGGCGTCGCGTCGATCGCGAGCAGCGGACCGGCCAGGCGGTGATGGTGGGCGATGGCGGCACGGGCGAGATCCTCGGTGTCGTCGAAGTAGCGGAACAGGGAGCGCGGCGACAGACCGGCCTGCTCGGCGATCTCCGCCGCGCTCGGTTCGAACCGTCCCGCGCGGTAGAGCGCGACGAGCGCCTCCACCGCCGCTTGGCGGTTCTGTTCGCGCCGCAGCTGGCGCCCGTCGACCACGGAGAAAGTATTGACATACTCTCTGCCAGAAGTCTAGGGTTCGGCATGGCGTTGTTCGGAGGACGCATCGGGCGCACGGTCGGCGAGTCAGAGCCGTGGTGGCCGGAGCCGCCGGCCGCGCTGGGCGGACCGGACGTCGTCCTGGTGGTGCTCGACGACCTCGGTTTCGCCCACCTCGGCTGCTACGGGTCCGAGCTCGCCACGCCGACGATCGACCGGCTCGCGGCCGAAGGCGCGCGATCGACCGGCTTCCACACCACCGCGCTCTGCTCCCCCACGAGGGCATGCCTGCTCACCGGTCGCAACCACCACGCCGTCGGCATGCGCGGCGTCTCCAACTGGAACACCGGCTTCCCCCACATGCGCGGCGGCATCACCTCTGAAGCGGCGACCGTCGCCCAGCTCCTGCGCGACGCCGGCTACGCGACGTACGCCGCCGGCAAGTGGCACCTGGCGCCCATGGAGGAGTGCTCGGCGGCGGGCCCGCACACCAACTGGCCGCTGCAGAAGGGCTTCGATCGCTTCTACGGTTTCCTTCAGGGCGAGACCGACCAGTTCCACCCCGAGCTCACCAGCGACAACGGCCACGTCGACCCGCCGGCCCAGCCGGAGGTCGGCTACCACGTCTCGGCCGACGTCGTGGACCGCGCCATCGGGTGGATCAGCGACCTCCAGGCCGTCCGGCCGGATCGGCCCTACTTCCTGTACCTCGCGTTCGGCGCCGTGCACGCCCCCCACCACGCTCCCGCCGAGCACCTGGCCCGCTGGCGAGGACGCTTCGACGAGGGCTACGACGTCATCCGCGACCGATGGTTCCAGCGCCAGCTGCAAGCGGGGATCGTCCCGGCGGGCACCACGCTGGCGCCGCCCAACCCCGGCGTCCCCGCGTGGGACGACCTCACGCCGTCGCAGCGTGCGTTCTCGTGCCGCCTCATGGAGGCCTTCGCCGCGATGCTCGAGCACACCGACGAGCAGCTCGGCCGCCTGGTCGCCTTCCTCGAGGCGCGCGGCCGGCTCGACGACACGCTCGTCATGGTGCTGTCCGACAACGGCGCCTCGCGCGAGGGCGGCCCGTTCGGCGTCATGGACGAGTTCTCGTTCTTCAACGGCATGCCCGAGGACATCGACGGCATCGTCGCCGCGCGCCTGGACGACATCGGCACCGAGCGATCGCACTCCAACTATCCGTGGGGCTGGGCCCAGGCGGGCAACTCGCCGCTGCGCTGGTACAAGCAGAACACCTACGGCGGAGGTGTCCGCGACCCACTGGTCGTCCGCTGGCCCGAACGGGTCGCCGACGCCGGCTCGATTCGCCGCCAGTTCTGCCACGCGGTCGACGTGGCGGCCACCATCCTCGACGCGGCCGGAGTGCCGGCGCCGGCCTGGTACCAGGGAGTCGCCCAGCTTCCGATGGCCGGCTCCTCGCTGCTGCCACTGCTCGCCGACCCGGCCGCGCCGGCGCCCCGCCGGGTCCAGTACTTCGAGCAGATGGGCCACCGCGGCATCTGGGTGGACGGGTGGAAGGCGACCACGTATCACGAGCCGGGGCATCCGTTCGACGACGACGAATGGGGCCTCTACCACCTCGACGCCGACTTCTCGGAGTGCCACGACCTCGCGGCCGACCAGCCGGAGAAGCTGCGGGAGCTGGCCGACCGGTGGTGGGTCGAGGCCGGTGCCCACGGCGTGCTGCCGCTCGACGATCGCACGATCGAGCTGTTCGGCGCTCCCCCCCGCCCCGGCTCACCGCACGCCGTCGGCGGTCGTTACGTGTACCGGCCCCCGGTCTCGCACGTCCCCGCCGACGCCGCGCCGCAGCTCGGTGGCCGCCCGTGGCGCATCCGCGTCGAGGTCGAGGTGGACGGGCCGGCCGAGGGCGTGCTGTATGCGCGGGGCAGCCACAACGTCGGCCACGCGTTCTTCCTGCACGCCGGCGCACTGCACTTCGACTACAACGCGCTCGGTGCGCACCACCGCGCCACGGCACCGATCACCCTGGGACCCGGCGCGCACGAGCTCGTCGCCCGCTTCGAGCGCGACGGGCGCGGCGGCGTGCTCACGATCGCGGCCGACGGGGTCGATCTCGCGGCAGTGGCCATCCCCCGCGTCGTGCGGATGCTCGGCTCCACCGGCGTCGACATCGGCCGGGACGGCTTGTCCCCGGTGGTCGAGGACTACGAGCCGCCGTTCCCGTTCACTGGTGCGCTCCGAGCCGTCACCTTCGAGACCCGCAGCCGCCCGTCGGCGGCCGACATCGCGGCCACGGCGCGCACCGAGCTGGCCAAGGAGTAGCGGATCCCTTGGAGCCCGGATGGCCGGCGGTGAGCGCCGGCGGCCTCGCCGTCGGCGTGCTGTTCGGCATCTTCGGGGTCGGGGGGTCGAGCTTCGCCACGCCGCTGCTCGGCGCGCTCGGCGTGCCCGGACTCGTCGCCGTGGCCGCTCCGCTGCCGGCGACCGTCCCCGCCGCCATCGCCGGCATGGTGTCGTACGTCCGGCGGCGCCAGGTCGACTGGGCCGTGGCCCGCTGGTCGATCATCGGCGGCGCGCCCGCGACGATCGCCGGCGGGCTGCTGTCGGGAGCCGTTGGAGGTTCGGCGCTGCTGGTGGCATCGGGCGTGGTCCTGGGCGTCGTCGGGGCCCGCCTGATCGTGCGGATCCCGGAGGAACGCCTCGCCCACCACGTCCGGCGGCGGGCCGCGGTCGTCGTGCCGAGCGCGGCGGCCGTCGGCCTGTTGACGGGGCTGCTGGCGAACGGGGGCGGGTTCCTGCTCGTCCCGCTGTTCGTGCTCGTCCTGGGGCTGACGATGCCCGAGTCGGCCGGCACGAGCCTCGTGGTGATCGCCGTCCTCTCGTTGCCGACGCTCGCCGTCCACTGGGTCCTCGGCCACATCGACTGGTCCGTGTCCCTGGCCTTCGCCGCCGGCAGCGTCCCGGGTGCGGCGATCGGCTCCCGGCTGGCCCCGCGGCTACCGGCCGAAGCCATGCGCCGCGTGTTCGGCGCGGTCCTCATCGCCTTCGCCATCTCGTTCGTCGCCCGCCAGGTGGCGAGCTGACGCGGCTCTCAGCCGTAGACGAGGCGGGTGATCCAGTCGGCCACACAGGCGGGCTTGTCCTCGCCTTCGATCTCGATGGTCATCGTCCGGGTGACCTGAAGCGTGCTGGGATCGCGCAGCTCCACCGACTTCACGGCGCTCGAGGCACGGATGCGCGAGTCGACCTTGACCGGGTTGATGAAGCGCACGCGGTCGAAGCCGTAGTTCACGCCCATCACGATGCCCCGGTAGCGGCCGGCGTCCTGCGGGATGGAACCGGCGAGGTGGGTGAGCATCGACAGGGTCAGGAAGCCGTGGGCGATCGTGACCTTCCACGGCGACAGCTGGGCCGCCTGCTCGGGGTCGACGTGGATGAACTGGTGGTCGAGGGTGACGTCGGCGAAGGCGTCGATCCGGTCCTGGGTGACCTGGAACCACTCGCCGGCGCCCTCCGGCTGCCCGACGGCGGCTTGGAACGACTCGTGGGCGCGCTCTGCGTCGGTGGCCATGGCCGCGGAATGTAGGCGATCGGCGCGACGACGTGCTCCACCGGCGACGCACTGGCCGCCCGGGCCTCGAAGGTCCACGTGGCCGTCGGCGGATCCGGTGTGCTCGTAGGGCGGGCGGCGACCAGTCGTGACGGAGCGGGCGGCGACCAGTCGTGCCGGAGCGCTCAGCGCTCGTCGTAGCGCACCGGCGGCGGAAGCTCGCCGGGCTCCACGTGAGGCAGCGCGCCGTGGATCAGGCGCACCGCCTGCTCCGCGATCCAATAGGTCCGGTAGCCGAGCCACGACGTCGCCGCAGGGACGACCACGAAGGGAACGGCATAGCCGCCGATGAGGCCGGCGACGTACTGGCGCCCCCAGAAGACCGCGCCGAGGGCCGGCCCCACCAGAGCGACGACGACGGGACCGGGCCGGCCCTCGCGGATGCCGTAGCCGAGCAGCACCAGCCCTGCGGCGGCCGACAGACCCCAGCACACCACACCGACGCGCGCCCGCAGCGGGCCCCGCCACCGGGTGGCGAGCGAGACCGCCGACCACATCAGCCGGCTGCGCACCGGCGGCACGTCGAGCGCGTCGAGCATGCGCAGGAACGTGCGGTCGGCGGCGACGCGGTCCGCGAAGGGCATGCCCTCCACGACGAGCACGTCGTGGACGAGCGCGGCCGGCGTGTGCCGGCCGTACCGGCTGACGAACCACGACATGAACGGAGGGATCGACGCGAAGTCGGTCGAGGGCAGCGTCGCCGCGGTCACCTCGACGACCTCACCGTCGACCCCGTCGTAGCGGAACCCCCCCTCGGGGGGGATGCCGAAGTCGGCGTCGTCGATCTGCTCGACGAGGAACCGGGCGGGCTGGTCCCGGGCCTCCAGCGCCGAGAACGGCGACGTTCGCATCTTCCAGGTCCAGCCGTGCATCGCGACCCCCTCGCGCTCGACATCCGCGATCGTCGCGCACGTCGCGCACCCGGGCACGGCCCGTCGGTTGGCTCCGACCGGCCGGGGTAGGCCCGGCGCCATGCGCGTCGTCGTGACCGGAGCGAGTGGCAACGTCGGCACCGGGGTGGTGGCCGCCCTGGCGCGTGACCCGGCGGTCGACGAGGTCGTGGGTGTTGCTCGGCGGGAGGTCCTGGACCTGGACCAGCCGAAGGTCCGCCATGTCGCTGCCGACGTCGCCGAGGAGGACCTCGAACCGATCCTGCGCGGCGCCGACGCGGTGGTGCACCTGGCCTGGCTGTTCCAGCCGACGCACCGCCCCGAGGTGACGTGGCGGGCCAATGCCATCGGCAGCGGCCGGGTGTTCAGGGCGGCTGGTCGGGCCGGGGTGCGGGCGCTCGTGCACGCGTCCTCGGTCGGCGCGTACTCCCCGCGGCACGACGACGTGCCGGTCGACGAGACCTGGCCGACCGACAGCCTGCCCACGGCGGGGTACGGGCGGGAGAAGGCGTACGCCGAACGCCTCCTCGACGCCTTCGAGGCCGAGCACCCCGAGGTCCGTGTCGTGCGCATGCGGCCGGGCTTCATCTTCCAGCGGGCGTCGGCCACGCAACAGCGACGGCTCTTCGCCGGACCGCTGCTGCCCGCGGCGCTCGTCCGACCCGGCCGGCTGCCGGTGGTGCCCGTCCCTGCCGGTCTGCGCTTCCAGGCGCTCCACCAGCAGGATGCGGCGGACGCCTACCGGCGGGCCGTCCTATCCGACGCCCGGGGTGCGTTCAACGTGGCCGCCGAGCCCGTGATGGGCGCCGCCGAGATCGCCGCCGCACTCGGTGCCCGCCCGGTGGGGGTGCCGGCCACAGCCACGCGGGCGGCGCTCAGCGCCCTCTGGCACCTCCATGCCGTTCCCGCCTCGCCTCAGCTGTTCGATCTCGTCATGCGCCTTCCGGTCATGGCGACCGAGCGGGCCCGCCAAGAGCTCGGGTGGCAGCCACGGTTCACGGGAGTCGAGGCGCTGCGCGAGGCGCTGTTCGGCATGGCGGACGGTGCCGGCGGGCCGACGGCACCACTCGCCCCTGACTCGCCCGCCGGCCGCATCGCCGAGATCGCGACCGGGGTGGGCGAGCGTCCCTGACCCCGGCGCCCCGCGGAGCGGCGGAGGCGACCCGACGCCGATCCACGGCCGAGCCGCGCACGTCGCGCGACCACGGGACCGGTCTCGCGGTCCCCACGCGGCCCCGCCCGGGGGTAAGAGGCGCAGGTGGCGCGCCGCTCCTCCCGCGCCGAGCACGGCTCGGACCCGCTGGCGACCTACCGGTCGATGCGGGACTTCGCGGTCACGGCCGAACCGGCGGGCGCCCCTCCGGAAGCGACGTCCGGTCCCGGGGGCCGCTTCGTCGTGCAACGCCACCGCGCTCGGCGCCTGCACTACGACGTACGCCTGGAGGTAGGGGGCGTCCTCGCCAGCTGGGCGGTGCCGAAGGGACCCACGCTCGATCCCGCGGTCAAGCGGCTCGCCGTCCACGTCGAAGACCACCCGCTCGAATACTTCGACTTCGAAGGGATCATTCCGGCCGGCGAGTACGGCGGGGGTGACGTCATCGTGTGGGACTGGGGCCACTGGGAGCCGGTCGCCACGGACGACCCGGCTCGCGCCATCGCCGACGGTGAGCTGCACTTCGCCCTGGCGGGCGAGAGGCTGCGCGGGCGGTTCGTGCTCGTTCGCAGCGACCCCCGACGTCGAGGGCAGGGCCGGACCGACACCGGCAAGGAGCAGTGGCTGCTGTTCCACAAGCGCGACGACCACGCCGTCGACGGGTGGGACGCCGGGGCGCACCCCCGCTCGGTGAAGAGCGGTCGGACCAACGCCGAGGTCGCGGCCGCTCCCGACGCACTGTGGCGCAGCGACCGGCCGGCCGCCGATGCCCGGGTCCCGCTGCTCACTGGGCCCTCGGGATCCGGTGCGCACGTCCCGCCGGCGTGGGCGGCGGCGACGGGCGAAGCGCTGGAGGCCCTCGACGCACTGGCCGGCAGCGGCGACTGGGAGATCGGCGGCCGCACCCTGAAACTGACGAACCTCGACAAGGTGCTGTTCCCCCCGCGGGCCGGCGAGGCGCCCGTGACGAAGCGCGACCTGATCCGCTACCACGCCGTCATCGCGCCCTGGATGCTGCCGTACCTCGACGGCCGGCCCGTGAACAGCCACCGGTACCCGAACGGGGTCGACCGGCCCGGAGGGGCAGGACGTAGCTGAGCGGCATGGTCTGGTGGGCGGACACGGCGCCCTCAGTCCGGCAGGTCCCGGGGCTCCTCACGCTCGGGCCGCAGCGAGGGCCGCCCCGCGCGCCAAGCGTCGAGGAGGTGCGTGGCGAAGCGCGCCTCGACCGCGCTCAAGGCGGCAGCGCCGAACACGACGTCGCCTGCGAGGTGCGGCTCGTCGCGCAGCAGGCCCCGGACCATGTGCTCCAGTGCGACCCGGTGGTGATGGGCGTCGACGGCCACGTGGACGTCGTAGAACCGGCGCGCGCCTCGCGGGACCCCCGCTCGCTCCAGTGCCTCGGCGTAGCGGGCCATCGGTCCGACGGAGGTCATCTCGAACAAGGCCAGGTGGCCCACGAGGGCGCCTCGCCACCGGCGGTGGAGGCCGAACAGGCTGACCAGGTTCGTGGTGGCCAGGGCGGCTGCCGGCAGCCGATCCAGGTAGGCGCCGTACGTGGGGTCGAGGTCGAGCAGCTGCATGGTCTCGGCGAACAGCTCTGCGTGCGCGGCACCGGCGCACCCCTGCCCGTACTCGTCCGTCTGGATCTGGACCATGGCGGCCTTGGCCTCGCCGGCGAGGCGGGGCAACGCCCAGGTGTGGGGGTCGGCCTCCTTCAGCTGGTACGCCGACCGGTGGATGCAGAACTCGCGCAGGTGCGCGATGGTGCCGTGCTCCAGCACCCATGCCGACAGCGACGGCCCTGGGCCAGGAGCCGCCATGGCGACGAGGTGCGCCTCGGCGCCGGCAGGATCGACCGCTGACCCGGGCCAAGCGATGTCGTGCAGCTCGCTCAGGAAGCGCTGCTCGAGCCGACCGCGCAGGCCGAGCACCGCCGGGTCCCACTCCGCATCGGCCGCCACGCCCGCAAAGCCGCGGTAGTGCATCTCGTAGCAGCAGTACAAGGCGAGCTGTGCGTCGTCGTCGAGCCACACGGCTTCCGGGCACGAGGCGCCGGTGGTGGCCAGGAGGCGCTCACCGCGCAGGTGCGCGAACAGCTCGGCGCTGAGTGGCCCACGAGGGGCAGGGAGGCGCGGGCCGGACTCGGACGGGAGTCCGGGCGCGCTGGCACCACGATGGTGCAGGGCGGCGACCACGCCGGGGGCCTTCCCCCGGCCCGAGCCGGCAAACCGGTGCCCGGTTGGGACCGGCCCTCCGCACCTCGTTGCTCAGGACCGCGGTTCGACCGCCCCTCCCGCGTCACGCCAGATCTCACCCACGGCCTCGTAGGTCCGGCCGGACGGCAGCCGGTCGAGCTCGCGGAGTACGTCGTCGGCGGCGCCGACGTGGCGGGCTGCGTCCCTGAGCACGTCGCTCGTCGCCGGGAAGGTCACGTCGGCCACGGCCGCGGCCACGGAGGCGCGCAGGTCGAGCGAGTGCTCGTCGAGCCCGGGGACCACGGGACCGATGTCGCCGCGCTGGATGCCCTCGTGCCCACCGGGCGGAGCCACGTCCTCCTGGCGCCGGCGCTCGATGCGGCCCTCGTCGGGAGCGCCGTGGGTCAGGGCGGCCACCTCGTGCGACAGCTGGTCGTCCACTCGTCTCGAGTGGGTGGTGCTGCCGCGCATCGGTGCCTCGTTCGTCGTCGGTCCGGGATCCTGGTCGCTCACCCATGTGCCCTGACCGGCACGACGGACGCGAACCACGTCACCGGGTGCGGACCGATCACGGGAGCGCAGCGCGGTTTGCCGCGATGCACACCGGGCAGGGCTCGACGGCTCGTGGCGCCGGCCCACCCAGGAGGAGATCCGACATGTGGTTCCTCGCCGTCGTCGCCGTGATCGGCATCGTGGTCCTCATCGCCAACACGCTCCTCAGAGGCCAGCGGGCGGCGAAGGACCCGCACGACCAGCCGGACGTGGTGCACGGCAGCCCGCCACCCGACGATCCCGGGCGGCCCGTGCCCGGCAGCCGTGCCGACCGGGCCCGGCGCGGGGCTCCATGATCCGGTGCGGTCGAGCTCCGGCCCGAACCTGATGGGAGCACACGAACCCATGGCGAAGGACCGCACCCGGCTCGCGCCCGAGTAGCGACGGGCGCCGCCGTGGTCCGAGAGCCCGCCCTGCTCGCTGCGAGCGCCGCTCGGCGCGACGACGACCGACGCGTACCGGTCACCGTCGTCGTCGTCACGCGTGACCGCCGCGAGCGGCTCCTGGCCTCGCTGGATCGCGTGCTCTCCCTGCCCGCCCGGCCCCACGTCGTGCTGGTCGACAACGCGTCGAGCGACGGCACCGTGGCCGCCGTCCGACGAGCGTTCCCCGGTGTCGAGGTCATCGCGCTCGGGGAGAACCTCGGTGCGGCCGGTCGCAACGCCGGCGTAGCGCAGGCGCGCACGCCCTTCGTCGCCTTCAGCGACGACGACTCCTGGTGGGGGCCGGGCGCCCTGGCCCACGCCGCTCGCGTCATGGCACTGCGACCGCGCCTCGCCGTGCTCGCCGCTCGGATCCTCGTCGGCCCGGACGAGCGCCCCGATCCGACGTGCGAGGCCATGCGACGCAGCCCGCTGCCGCGGCCGCCGGACTCGCGGCTGCCGGCCATCCTCGGATTCGTCGCCTGCGGTGCCGTCGTGCGCCGCGATGCCTTCCTGGCCGCCGGCGGCTTCCATCCCGCGTTCGGTGTCGGAGGCGAGGAGGACCTCCTCGCGCTCGACCTCGCCGCCGCCGGCTGGCAGCTCGCCTACGACGACGATCTGGTGGCCCACCACCACCCTGCGCCCCACCGCGACGAGCGGGGACGCCGGCGCCTCGAGGCCCGCAACGCGCTGCGCGTCGCATGGCTGCGGCTCCCCGCCGGCCTTGCCTGCCGCGAGACCGCACACGTCTTGCGCGCCGGGCGGCACCGCCCGGGGACCCTGCCGGGCACGGTGGACGCCGCTCGCGAATGGCGATGGATCAAAGAGCAGCGGCGGCCGGTGCCACCCGATGTCGCGGCGGCGCGCCGCCTGCTGCTCGACGCAGGTGGCGAGGGGATCAGCTGAGCGCCGGAGTCGGCCAACCTCGCCGGCGTCGTGCGGCGGCGAGCGTGTCCGACAGCGCCTGGCGGGGGTCGTGTTCGGGCTTCCAGCCGAGCTCGGCCTTGGCCCGCCCGCTGTCGAGCAGAGGCCCCCGGAAGAACAGCTCGACCCAGCCGCGATCGAGCGGCTGGACGTGCAGGCGAGACAGCGCCTCCGCCGCGAACGCCAACGGCGCCTCCAGCGATGGGCGGCTGCGGCCCAGGACCTCGTCGGTAGACACGTTGAACGCCCCGTGCGCGCCGTCGTCGAGCGCGGCGCGGGCGAAGGCGTCCGCCGCGTCGTCGGTGTGGAGGATCTGGAAGGCCAGCGGCGCGTGCGTCAGCAACGCCGTGAGATGGCGGCCGGCGATCGGCCGGGCCAGCAGCAGCCCCGCGAAGTACCGGCGGACGGCCCGGACCGCCTCGGGTTTGACCAGCAGCGTCGGGCGCATGCGGACCACCCGGATCGCGGGGTGACGGGCTTCGAAGGTGTCGATGGTCCGCTCGACGTAGGCCTTCTGCCACGAGTAGGGGGACGAGGCGACACCGCCGATCGGCCACTCCTCGCCGACGAGCCGGCCCTGGGGCGCCGGGACGTAGGCGGCCAGCGACGACGCCTGCACGAACGCGGGCACCCCGCAGGCGACCACCGCGTCGAGGACCCGCTCCGTGCCGCTCACGTTCACGCGCCACATGCCGTCGGGGTCCCGGCTGGGCTGGATGCGCCACGCCAGGTGCACGACGGCGTCCGCGCCGACGAACACCTCCCGCAGGTCGTCCACCGCCACGTCGGCAGCGCGCCACTCGACGCCCGCGCCGAGCACGCCAAGGTCAGCCGGGGGGCGCCGCGCGACGCCCACGACCGAGCCGACCGCAGGGTCGCCGAGGAGGCGCCTCACGAGGCTGGTGCCGACGTTGCCGGTGGCTCCGGTGACCACGACGCGGCGGCCGCCGCGCTCGCTCGCCCGCGGAGTCTCGCTCACTCGGCCGCCTGCTGCGCCGACGCGTGGGCGAACTGCAGCAGATCCGCGCCCGCGACCGCGGTCATCACGCTGGCGACGAAGCGCGTGGGCCGGGGTGCGAACAACAGCCCGAACGCGAACCCGGTGGCCACCCACTGCGCCAAGCAGAACGGGCACGTCACGAGCTCGCCGACCGACTTCTGGAGCCCGGTGCCGCGCACGTCCTCCTTGAGCTCGGCGGGACCGCTCGTGCCCGCGAAGCGCGTGAACGGGGCGCGGATGGGGCTCGTGACCGGATCCTTCGCGAGCGTGCGGCTCAGGCGGTAGGTGGCGGCCGTGATCAGCGCGAGGTCGCCGGCGGCGATGCGGTCCGGCACCTTGCCCCTCCGCCACGCCAGGACGCCGAGCGCCGTCGTCACCGCCCCGTAGACCCCCATGACGCCGAGGTAGGAGCCGACGGGATGGTCGGAGCCGGCCCGGTAGGGCTCGGCGATCCGCTCGCGCGCCTCGTCGACGATCGAGCGGTCATCGGACGTCGTGGTGGTCATCGCGCTTGCTCCCGCGGCCGGTGGTCGAAGTGCCCCTCCTTCCCAGCGGTCGTGGCAAGCAACCGCGCGGCACGGGGAAGGGAGTCCGGCCATGGACGCCATCACGATGCTCAAAGCCGACCACAAGACGGTGGAGAAGCTGTTCAAGCGCTTCGAGAAGGCGGGCGACGGCGCTCTGAAGGAGAAGCGGGCCGTCGTCGACGAGATCATCCGGGAGCTGTCGGTGCACGCCGCGGTCGAGGAGCAGGTGTTCTACCCCGCGATCCGCGAGGCCGTGGACGACGCGGAGGACGAAGTGCTCGAGAGCCTGGAGGAGCACCACATCGTCAAGTGGGTGCTGTCCGAGCTCGACGGGATGGACCCCGGGCACGAGCGCTTCGATGCCAAGGTGACCGTGCTGATGGAGAACGTGCGCCACCACGTCGAAGAGGAGGAGCAGGATCTGTTCCCGAAGGTGCGCGAGGTCCTGAAGCGCAAGGCGCTGACCGATCTCGGCGAGAGCATGGACGTGGCCAAGCGGGTCGCACCGACCCGGCCGCACCCCCGCCAGCCCGACGAGCCACCGGGCAACATCGTCGGGGGCGTGGCGGCGGGAGCGCTCGACCGGGCTCGCGAGGTCGGCAAGGAAGCGGTGGCCAAGGCCACATCCCGGGGCCGCAAGGCGGCCGGCCAGGCGAAGGCCACGACGACCGGCAGGGCTTCGAGCACGACGAGGTCCGGCACACGGAAGAGGGCGTCGAGCAGCCGCGGCTGAGCCGCAGGCTGTCCCGACCATCTCGGCCGCGCCGCCCCGGGCCTACGCTGGCCACCGGCAGGGAGGGACGGTTTGGGTCACGACGTTGAGGAGGTGCTCAAGCGGCTCCTGAAGCAGTCGCACGGCATGGAGCCGCAGCGCCTCGTCGGCCACTACGTCGACGCGGTGCGCGACCTCGGGGCCGAAGACGGTTCCGTCTTCGTCGTCGACCTGCAGCAGCGTGAGCTGGTGGAGGTCCGCCCCGACGGCTCCACGGGGCCGACCACGCTCCCCGTGGACACGACGCTGGCGGGCCGGGCGTTCATGACCAGCGAGGTGCACAGCGCCCGCATCGAAGACCAGGTCCAGCTCTGGGTGCCCGTGATCGACGGGGCGGACCGCCTCGGCATGCTGCGCGTCGACCTTGCCGCCGAGTCCTTCGACGACGCCCTCGTCGAGCGGTTCGTGACGCTCGGATCGCTGCTGGCCGAGATGCTCGTGGCCCGCGCGCAGTACACCGACGCGTTCGGCAGGGCGGCTCGGCGCCGGCCGACCACCCTGGCGGCCGACATGCAGTGGGCGCTCCTGCCGCCGCTGACCCTGCGGACCCCTCGGGTCGCGCTGTCCGGCATGTTGGAGCCGGCCTACGACATCGGCGGTGACGCCTTCGACTACGCGCTCAACGACGACACCCTGCACCTGGCCGTGTTCGACTCGATGGGCCACGGATTGCCCGCCACATGGGCGGCCACCATCGCCGTGGGCAGCACCCGCAACAGTCGCCGTCACGACCTGTCCGCGGCGCAGGCCTACGTCGCCGCCGACGCCGCGCTGCGGGCCGAGTTCGACGACCTGCGCTTCGTCACCGCGCACCTCGCCACGCTCGCTCTCGACACCGGCACCTTCCGGTGGGTGAACGCCGGGCACCCGGCTCCCCTGCTGATCCGCGGCCACACCGTCCACGACACCTTGAACTGCGCACCGAGCTGGCCGCTCGGACTCGGGGGGGAGGTGGTGGACCAGGGGGAGGTCGTCCTCCAGCGAGGCGACCGGATCCTGTTCTTCACCGACGGCGTGACCGAGGCGCGGCGACCGTCAGGTGAGGCGTTCGGAACGACTCGGCTCATCGACACGGTGGAGCGCACCGCGATGGCGGGGCTGGGCCCGGCGGAGACGATGCGCCGCCTCTCCCACGAGATCCTCGACCACCACGCTCACGAGCTCGACGACGACTTCACCATCGTCCTGGTGGAGTACACCGGCGGGGGGCCCGAAGAGCCAGGGCTCGGCTGACGGCTGGGCACCGGCCGCCGGCGCCGGGCGAGCACCGAGGACCGCTGAGCGGCGGTGAGCGGCGGCGAGCGCGGAGCACGGGAGCGACCGCAGGATCAGACGGCGCCGGCCACCACCGGGTCCCGGGTGGACTGGGGCACCCCGCCCGCCACCTCCTCGGTCACCGCCAGGGAGTCGACCTTCGGGTCCACCCGGAAGGGCACGACGTCGCTGCCACCGGGGAACGTGCCGAGCGAGATCACGCGCGTGCCGATCACACCCCAGAGCTGGTAGGTGCGGTCGGGGCGCAGCCGCGGCATGCCCCGGGCGGACAGGTAACCCACGCCTTCGGCGGTCAGCGTCACGGGCGCTCGGGTCCGCCCGTCCTTGGAGCGCAGCTCCACGGTGCGGGCCGACGCGGAGCTGCGGGCGGACATGGCCACCCGGTTCAGCGACGACGCCTGCACCTGCGCTTCGAGCGAGCCGATGCGGTTCCCTTGGCGCAGGAGCGTTCCGGTGAGTGCCACCACCGCGACGACGGCCGCTGCGGCGACGATGCCGAGGAAGCGCGTGACGTTGCGGTTGCGCCGGGCGGCGAAGGGCACGACGGTCCCGACACCCGACTCGTCGATCTCCACTCGCAGGCGTGGTGGGCTGGGCTCCATGGAGGCGACGATGCGGTCCCAGACATGGTCGGGTGCGGGCGCGCCGCTCTGCGCGAGCAGCGCTGCGACCTCGCGGTGGTCCGCCACCTCGGCGCGGCACGTCGCGCACTCCCGCAGGTGGGCATCGACGGCGTCGCGCTCTGCGCCGTCAAGGGCGTCGAGCGCATAGGCGCCGAGCAGCTCCTGGAGCTCTTCGTGTTGCATCCCGGTGGTCATCCTCGTCCTCCGATCCCCGCGTCGCTCAGGTCGCCCCGTAGGCGCTTCAAGCCCGAGCGGATGCGGCTCTTCACCGTGCCCTCCGGCTGGTCCAGCAGCACGGCGACCTCGCGGTACGTGTGCCCCCCGAGGTAGGCGAGCTGGATGGCCTGGCGCTCCACCTCGGGCAGCTGGGCGAGGGCGTCACGCACCTGCTCACCGGCGACGAGGTCCGCCACCTCGCGCTCGAGGTCGTACCCGTCGTCGACGGTGCGCCGCAGGTCCTTCTCCTCGCGGCGGCGCCGAGCCGTCTCCGACCGCACGAGGTCGACGGAACGCCCGTGGCACTGGGCGAGCAGGTAGGACCGCAGCGACCCCCGCTCGGGATCGAAGCGCTCGGGATCGTTCCAGAGGCGGAGGAACACCTCCTGCACGACTTCTTCGGCCAGCGTGGCGTCGGCCAGCAGGCGGCGGGCCAGGCCGAAGACGGCGCCGCCGTGGCGGCGGTAGACCTCGGCCAGCGCCTGCGAGTGGTAGCGGCCGATGGCCAGGACCAGTGCGGCGTCACTCGTGTCGTGGAGCAAGTTCATAGCGGCCGGCGTGTTCGGCGCCGGAGGCTCGGGCGGATGAGGCTCGTTCACGGCGTCTCCGCGGATCGAGCCGACGGGGTGTCCGGAAGCTGCGTCATCGCCGGAAGGCCGCCACCGTCTCGACCTCGGGGGTGTGCGGGAACAGGTCGACGGCGGTGACCCGGTCGAGCTCGTAGCCCGCGCCCAGCAGCAGACCGGCGTCTCGGCCGAGCGAGGCGGGATCACACGAGACGAGCACCACGAGCGGCGCTCCGGTGGCCGCGACCGCGCCCACGCCGGCAGCGCCGAGTCCGCGGCGCGCCGGATCGGCCACCACCACGTCAGCCGGGCACGCGGCCCAGCGTTCGAGCGAGCTCCGGACGATGCGCGCGCCGACCTCTCGGAGGTTGACGCGGGCGTCGGCCACGGCAGAGCGCGAACGCTCGACCGCCACGACCCGGTGCCGTTCCGCGGTCGTGCCGGCCAGGCCGACCGTGCCCGCGAACAGGCCGACTCCTGCACACAGGTCCACGAGCGTTCCGGTGGCACGGCGTCGCGACGCAGGTCCTCCACCCGCCCCGCGGCCATCGACCAGGTCCTGCACCTCGGCCACCAACGCCTCCGCGCCGTCGGGTCTCGTCTGGAAGAACGAGCTGGCCGAGATGCGCCAGCGCCGCCCGGCCACCTCCTCGTGGTGCCAGGCCCGGCGGCCACGGCGCAGCTCGTCCATGCCGACGACCACGACGTCCGGCGGAAGCACCGCACCCGCGGCCGTGGGCCCGAGGAGCGCCAACCGCTCGCCGGTTCGCGCGCCGGCGCGCAAGGTCACCTGGCTGGCTGCTCCGAAGCACCCGTCGTCCACCAGTTCCTGTAGGAGCGGATGCAGCACCAGGCACCCGGTGGCCGCCACCGGCTCGTGGTCGTGCCAGCGGCGGAAGCCCGCGGTTCCGCCCCGCACGGCCAGCCTCGCCGTCGTGCGGAACGCCTCCGACGGCAGCTCACGACCGAGCGCCACCGCCGGCTCGGCGACGCCGCCAAGCCGCTGCAGCGCGTCGACCACGATCCGGCGCCGCAGCTCGCGCTGCAGGCTCGGCTGGGCGTGCTGCCAGCCGCAGCCACCACAACCCTCGGCGACGTGGGGGCACGGTGCCGGGCGGCGCCCAGGCGCGCTCTGAACGACCTCGACCAGCTCGGCGTGGGCGAACCGGCGGTGCTCGTCCACGACCCTCGCCCGGACCCGCTCGTCCGGCAGGGCGCCGCGCACGAACACGGCCCGGCCTCCCGGCTCGCGTCCGACAGCAGCCCCACCCGCGGCGACGCCCGTGGTGGTGAGCTCGATCGTGGTCATGGCCGGCCCAGGCTACGGCCGGCTACGGGCCGAGCCGTGTCCTTCGACGGAAGCGTGACCCGGCGCGAGGCCGGCGCAACCGCTGTCTACGATCGGCCGGTGCCCCTGCCTGCGTCGCCGCGACCGATCGAGATCGTGCCGTCGGTGCTGCCGGCCGACTTCTCCCGGCTCGGCGAGGAGTGCCTCGCCCTGGAGGAGGCGGGCGTCGACCGGATCCAGTGGGACGTGATGGACGGGCGCTTCGTGCCCAACCTGACCTTCGGGCCCGACATCGTCGCCGCCTGCCGCGCCGCCGTGCGGGTGCCGTTCGAGGCGCACCTGATGATCGAGCACCCCGACGATCTGGCCGCACGCTTCGTCGACGCAGGGTGCGAGCTGCTCATCGTGCACGCCGAGTCCACCAGGCATCTGCACCGGACCCTCGGCCACGTCCGCAGCCTGGGTGCGCAGGTCGGCGTGGCGTTGAACCCGGCCACTCCTCCGGTGGCGCTGGCCCATGTGCTCGACCTCGTGGACCACATCCTCGTCATGACCGTGAACCCCGGGTTCGGGGGCCAGGCGTACCTGGCCAGCATGGAACCGAAGGTGGCCGAGGCGCGCCGCATGGCGGACGCCGCCGGCCACGCGGTCGACGTCGAGGTCGACGGTGGGATCGATCCGGTGACGGCGCGCGGAGCGGTGCGCGCCGGGGCCAACCGCCTCGTCGCCGGCACGTCGCTGTACCGCGATCCCGAGGGCCTCGGGCACGCGGTGGCCGAGCTGAGAGCGCACGCGCTCGGGGCGCGCGAGAGCGCGGCATGAACGGGCGCCGGTCGGAGGCCGCGCCGGCCAGGTCTCTCGGCGCCGGACGGGTGGCGGTCGTGCTCGCGGTCGCCGTCGCCGCGGTGGGCGGCTGCTCGCGCGACAAGGCCAGCCCCGAGGCGTTCTGCCGGGAGGCCCGCCGCGCCCCCGACGTCCTGCCGCTCGTGCAGTCCGCAGTGGGAGGCGGGCTGGGTTCGGAGCCGGCGGCCGACGACCCGCAGGCGCTCGAGGCCAAGTTCGGCGCGGCCATCGCCGCCTTCAGGGACCTGGAGACCGCCTCGCCGCGCCAGATCCGTCCCGACGTGGCCAAGCTCGCAAACGTGGTGGAGCGGGTCCTCGACGCGGTCCAGCGCGATGCCGGGGACCTCGGCGCCGTGCGGCGGCGGCTGGCCTCGCTCCAGAACGAAGCCCCCTCCATCGCGCGAGCGGCGTTGCGGGTCAACGCCTACTCCCAGAGCACCTGCAGGCTGAACCTCACACGGCAGCCGCCGGCGGGATCGCCGACGAGCACCTCGACGACCGTCGTCGAGTCGACCTCGAGCACCGGACCGCCCCCGAACGATTAGGAGGGTCGCCGACTGCGGCGATGCGCCGACTGCGGCGATGCGCGGCGATCGGCGGCGAGCCGTGCCCGGTCGGCAGCCCGGCTAGAGGTCGGCCATCTCCCGGCGGCGGGAGATCACCTCGTCGATGACGCCGTACTGCTTGGCTTCGTCGGCGGTGAACCAGCGGTCCCGCTCCGAGTCCTTCTGCACCTGCTCGAGCGTCTGGCCCGTGTGCTCGGCGATGCGCTGGGCCATGATGTTCTTGACGTAGAGCATCTGCTCCGCCTGGATCTTGATGTCCGAAGCCTGGCCCTGGAAGCCGCCAGAGGGCTGGTGCATCATGATCCGGGCGTGCGGCAGGGCGAAGCGCTTGCCCTTGGCCCCCGCGCACAGCAGGAACTGCCCCATCGACGCGGCGAGGCCCATGCAGATCGTGCCGACGTCCGGTCCGATCAGCTGCATCGTGTCGTAGATCGCCATGCCGGCGGTGACCGATCCGCCCGGCGAGTTGATGTAGAGCCAGACGTCCTTCTGGTCGTCCTCGCCCTCGAGGTACAGCAGCTGCGCGGTGATGAGGTTGGCGATGGAGTCGTCGACCTCACGGCCGAGGAACACGATCCGGTTGCGGAGCAGCCGGTTGAACACGTCGGCCTGCGGGTCGAGGCCCACGCCGGGCGTGGCCATGACCGGCAGATCCAGCGGAGGAGTTGCCATGAGCCGGAGGCTAGCGGCCCGCTCCGGACGCCCCTCACGGTCCTGCGGCGCGGCCGCGGCCTACGCTGCACCGCCACGCCGGCGTACCCCAACTGGCAGAGGGACCGCGTTTAGGGCGCGGGCAGTGAGGGTTCGAATCCCTCCGCCGGCACCGTGCGCGTCGACGACCTCTCCACCCCTGCGTTGCTCGTCGACGCCGACGCGTTCTCCGCGAACGTCGCGCGCATGGCCGCGCAACGCCCCGGCGGGATGCTCCGACCGCACGTGAAGGCGTTCAAGTCCACCGCGCTGGCGGCCGAGCTGGTCGCGGCGGGGCACGACACGTTCTGCGGTGCGACGGCCCGCGAGCTGCTCGGCATGGCGGCGGCCGGCCTCGGCGACGACCTGCTGCTGGCCAACGAGCTGGTCGACCCGCGCCGGTTGCAGGCACTGGCCGCCTGCGGCGCCCGCGTGAGCGTGGCGGTCGACTCCGCCGCCACCGTCGCGGCTGCGGCCGCGGCAGGGATCCGCGAGGTCCTCGTCGACGTCGCGGTCGGGATGCCGCGGTGCGGTTGCCCACCGGGCGCCGCGGGCCGCCTCGCCGAGCTGGCCAGGCGCGCTGGCCTCGAGGTCCGCGGCGTCATGGGCTACGAGGGGCACCTGATGACCGCGCCCGCCGCGGAGAAGGCGGCGGCCGTCGAAGCGGCGATGGCCCGCCTCCTCGAGGCGCACGACTCGGTCGGCGGCGACATCGTCTCGGGCGGCGGCACCGGGACCTACGCCACGAACCAGTGGGTCACGGAGCTCCAGGCCGGCTCGTACACGTTGATGGACACGCACTACGCCGCCGCCGGTCTGCCCTTCCGCCACGCGCTGAGCCTGCTGTGCACGGTGATCTCCGTCGATCCCAGAGGCAGGTGGGCGGTGTGCGACGCAGGGCTCAAGGCCCTCGGGATGGACCACGGCGACCCGACGCTCACCGGGTTCGAGGTGCTGTTCTGCAGCGACGAGCACACCACGTTCGCCGCCCACGACGGCGCCCGCCTGCCCAAGGTCGGTGACCGCCTCCGCATGCTGCCCGCCCACGTCGACCCCACGGTCGCGTACCACGAGTCGATGCACGTGATCGGGCCCGACGACGACATCATCGACACCTGGGCCGTCGACCTCCGGGGATGGTGACACCGGCGCGCTCCCTGCGCCTCCCCCACCGCACCGCCGCGCAACGGTCCGCGCCGGTCGCCGCCGCGCGACCCGGCAGGTGGCCGGCCGGAGCGCGATGATGCACACTCCACGACGCGGTGGGGCACATCCGAGCTCACGGACGGGAGGAACCCGGTGCACGTCGCAGGCATCCTCGCCAGCAAGGGCGCCGACGTCGCCACCGTCGCGCCCGAGGCCACAGTGGCCGAAGCCGTCGCCAGCCTGCAGCGCCACGGCATCGGCGCGCTGGTGGTCTCCGCCGACGGCCGGCACATCGAGGGCATCATCTCCGAGCGCGACGTCGTGCGGTGCCTGGCGGAGATCGGCGGTGACGCGCTCGAGCGACCCGTGGCGGACCTCATGACCGCAGAGGTGCGCACGTGCCGGCCGGGCGACCGCGTCGACACGCTCATGGCGGCCATGACCGAGCACCGGATCCGGCATCTTCCGGTGGTGGACGACGAGGGTGTGCTCGTGGGCATCGTGAGCATCGGCGACGTCGTCAAGCACCGTGTCCAGGAGCTCGAGCACGAGCAGCAGCAGCTCATCGAGTACGTCCGCACCGGTCGCTGAGCCAGCGCTCTTGCATTTCGTGAAGCACTGACCGGCCATTGCCGGACAACGCTTCAACCCATGGCGGAGAGCCGGGCGGAGAGCGCTCGGAAGGCCCGGCCGCGGTGCGAGATGGCGTGCTTGTCCGCGTCGGCCATCTCCGCGAAGGTCCGGCCGTCGCCGCCGTCTGGGACAAAGACGGGGTCGTAGCCGAAGCCGCGGTCGCCGCGGCGCGCATCGGCGATGTGCCCGGCGACGATGCCTTCAGCCATCACCTCACGGCCGTCGGGCCAGCGCACGAGGGCGACCGTGCGGAAGCGCGCCGTGCGCCGCTCGGGCGCCACGCCGTGCAGCTCGGCCAGCAGCTTGGCGACGTTGTCGGCGTAGGTGGCGTGCTCGCCGGCGAAGCGAGCGCTGTAGACCCCCGGCCGCCCGCCGAGCACGTCGACTTCGAGCCCGGTGTCGTCGGCGACGGCGGGGAGCCCGGTGGCGGCGGCCAGCGCCGCGGCCTTGAGGCGGGCGTTGCCCTCGAGCGTCCCGGCGTCCTCCGCCACGTCCGGCACGTCGGCCGGCCGCGGGAGGAGCTCGACCACGCCCCCGAGGACGGCGGCGATCTCGCGCGCCTTGTCGGGGTTGGCGCTGGCGCACACGACCCGCAACCGGGGCGCCGAGCGCTCCGAGCCCTCGGCAGGCTCCACGGGCTCGGTCGGCGCGGCGGCGGTCGGCTCGCTCACGCGCCCGTGCGCCGTGCGGGCGAGGACGCCGGTGGCGTGGCGACGGCCTCCTGCTGCAGAGCGACGATGTCGGCGATCCCCACCTCGGCCAGGCCGAGCAGGTCGTCGAGCTCCCCGCGGGTGAAGGCCATGCCCTCGGCGGTGCCCTGCACCTCCACGAACCGCTCGCCGGCCATGACCACGTTCATGTCCACCTCGGCCCCGCTGTCCTCCGTGTACGCGAGGTCGAGCAGGGGGACGCCGCCCACGATGCCGACCGAGATCGCCGCGCACGTGGAGGTGATCGGGTGGACGCCGATGGCGCCGCGGGCGAGGAGCCGGGAGCAGGCGTCGTGGAGCGCGATCCAGGCGCCGCAGATGGACGCGGTCCGGGTGCCGCCGTCGGCCTGGAGCACGTCGCAGTCGACGATCACCTGGCGCTCCCCGAGGGCGACCACGTCCACCACGGCGCGCAGGCTCCGGCCGATCAGCCGCTGGATCTCCTGGGTGCGTCCCGAGGGCCGGCCGTCCTTGACCTCCCGCCTGATGCGCTCCGCGGACGCGCCCGGCAGCATGGAGTACTCGGCGGTGACCCAACCCGCGCCGCGCCCGCGCATCCAGCGGGGCACGTCCTCGTCGATCGAGGCGGTGCAGAGGACTCGTGTGCGCCCGAACGACACCAGCACCGACCCGGCCGGTGCTTCGGTGTAGTCGCGCTCGAAGCTGACGGGGCGCAGCTGGTCGGGTCGTCGGCCGTCAGGTCTCATGGGAACAGCTCCAGGTCGGGGGCGGCGAGGGTGGTGGGACCGCCGAAGGCCGCTTCGGCGTCGCGCCGGTGGTCTTCGGGGTCGGCGGTCGGAGGGACGTGGGTGACCACGAGGCGGGCGGCGCCGGCCGCGGCGGCCATGGCGCCGGCCTGGCGCCCGGAGAGGTGACCGGGCACCCCCTCCTGGTCGACGTCGAGCGTGGCCTCCACCAGCGCCAGGTGCAGGTCCGGACCGAGCGCCTCGAGCGACCAACCGGGGCCGGTGTCGGCCGAGTAGGCCAGGGATCGACCGTCGTGGTCGATCCGCACGGCGAGGGTCTCGACGGGGTGGTCGGTCCGGGAGAAGCGCAGGTCCAGGTCGCCGATGCGGCGGGTGGCGCCGTCGCCCACGAGGTCCCAGACGAGGGTCGGCGCGCCGTCGTCTCCCGCCAGGGTGGTCGCCGCGTCCATCACCTCGGCGGTGGTGACGACGGGAAGGCCGTCGCGCGGGACGTAGTAGCGCAGCGCCACGCGCAGGCCCGTCAGGTCGATCCAGTGGTCCGGGTGGGCGTGGGAGAGCACGACGGCATCGAGCGAGCGGAGGTCGACGTGGCGTTGCAGGTTCGTGAGGCTGCCCGAGCCCGCGTCGAGCAGGACCGTGGTGGTGCGGGTGCGCAGCAGGTAGCTGCTCGCGGGGTTGGCCGGACCGGGATACGAGCCGGAGCAGCCGATCACGGTGACGCCGAGGGCCGCCGCGCCCGGCCGCCGGGCCGGCGCCGCCCCGGTCGTCGGGTCCGGCTGCCGGTCGTTCACCACGGAGCGCGCTCCACGACCGCCACTTCGGGGCCCAGCAGGCGCGCACCCAGCTCGCGGAACCAGTCGACGTCGCCGGAGGAGCCGAACCGGCGGCGGGCCGGGGCACCCCCGGGGCCCGGGCGCCGGGGAGCCACCCCGTCGGTCCCGCCGAGCAGGGCCCGCACCTCGAAGGCGGTCTCGTCGGCCGATGACACGAGCACCACGTCGCGGCCCATGACGTCGCCGATGGTGCGGGCGAGGAACGGGTAGTGCGTGCAGCCGAGCAGCAACGTGTCGACCTGCGCGTCGCGCACCGGCGCGAGCAGCCGCTCGGCGAGGACGTGCACCTGGTCGCTGCCGGTGTCGCCCCGCTCCACGAACTCGACGAAGCCGGGGCAGGCGGCGCACGTGAGCTCCACCGGCCGGCCGGCCATGACGGCCGCCTCGGCGACGGCCCGCTGGTACGCACCCGACGAGATGGTCCCGACGGTGCCGATGACCCCGACGCGCCCCGAACGGGTGGCGGCCGCCAACGAGCGAGCACCCGGGTCGATCACACCGACCACCGGCACGCCGGCCGTGTCCTCGAGCTCCTTCAGGCCGGCGGCGGCGGTGGCCGTGTTGCAGGCCACGACGACGAGCTTGACCCCTTCGTCCTCCACGAGGTGCCGGGTGATCTGGTGGGCGAAGCCCCGTACCTCCTCCTGGGGCCGTGGTCCGTACGGGTAGCGGCCGGTGTCGCCGACGTAGACGAGGTGCTCGTCGGGCAACAGGTCCATCACGGCCCGGGCCACGGTGAGACCGCCGAAGCCGCTGTCGAACATGCCGAGCGGGCGCTCGTCGCTCGGTGCGGTCGGCGCCGGCTCGAGGGTCACGAGGCCGAGGCTAGGCGGCGCCCACCCCGTGGCCGGCCTGCGGAGGTGCCTGAGCTTGCGCGCCGGAGCGATGTTCGCTCGTGCGAGTAGCGTGGCCGCCATGGCGTCCGATCAAGATGGCGGCGAGTTGCCCGCTGGGGTGACGACGCAGTGACCGGTGAGCTGACCCGCGAGCGCTTCGAGGATCTGGCTGCCCTGGCGCAGTCGCGGGGGCGCACGGTCGCCGAGGCGTTCACCATCCTCGAGGCCACACTCCGCCTCACCCCGCCCGCCTCCCGGGCGCCGGCGCGCGACTGGGCCGAGCCTGAGCTACGGATCCTGGCCGACGAAGGCGTGGGCGACGGCCTTCTGGCTGCCGACTCGGCTGGTGCCGGCTATGAGGCGGCGGTCGGATTGGCGCGGCAGCTGACCGAGGCGCTGACGGTCGAGGAGGCCGCCACCCACCTCGGCGTCACGCCGTCGCGAGTACGCCAGCGCCTCGCGGCGCGCAGCCTGTACGGAGTGCGCGTCGGCGGCCGGTGGCGGATTCCGGAGTGGCAGCTCCGTGGTCCCGCCACGATCCCGCACCTGGCCACCATCCTCCGCAACCTGCGGCCCGAGCTGCACCCGCTGACCGTGCACGGCTTCTTCACCGCGCCGAAGCCCGAGCTGCAGCGCGACGGACGGCCGATGGAGCCGATCGCGTGGCTTGCCACCGGCGGCGATCCGACCGAACTGATCCGGCTGGCCGCTGCCCTGTGACCGAGGCGCTCGGCCCGCCACCAGCTCGCGCTCCAGCCGTTCGTGCCAGCGACCTGCTGGTGATCCGGGAGACTGACCGGCTGACACGCATCTATGCCCGGACCGGGCGCCACCCTGTCGACTGGTTCACGTTTCGCACGGCAGGACCGTTGGCCACCATGCGGTTCGACCCTCACGAGCCCGCCCAGGCTACGGAGCCGGAGGTCGCCCGTGGCGTCCAGTACGTCGCGTCTGCGGACGCCACGACGCCTCCTACCAGCCTCGTGCCGTGGTCGGCTTTGGCGACGTGCCTCGCCGAGGTGTTCCAGGACACGCGGGTGATCGATCCGGCCGATGCCGACCGGTGGGTCGTGATGTGGTCCCCCCGCCGGCGGCTGCGCCTGCTCGACCTCACGTCGGACTGGCTCGTGCGCGCCGGCGGCAACCAGGCGATCAGCTCGGGACCGCGGGCGCCCGCGCAGCAGTGGGCTCGGTGGATCTACGACACCTACGAGGAGCTCGACGGCGTCGTGGCGGCTGCCTCGACCCGCGGTCGGGGCCGGTCGATCGCGCTGTGGGACCGCGCGGCGACCGCCGTGGGGGACCACCCGCTCTTGCACCGTCCCCTCAGCTCGCCCGGCCCCCGACCAATCCTCGCCCACCACGCCGACAAGCTCGGGTACATCCTCGTGTGACCGCGAGGGCCGTCCCGGCTGCCGGCTCCGGCGTCCGGCCGCCGGCGCCTCACCGGAGAGGGTCAGAAGTAGATGATCTGCTCGGCCCGGCGCTCGGCGGCGTCGAGGTCGTCGGTGTAGGCACCGGTCGAGAGGTACTTCCACCCGGCGTCGCACACGACGAACACGATCACGCCCTCGTCGATCCGCTCGGCCACCTTCACCGCCCCGGCCAGCGCCGCACCCGAGGACAGGCCGGCGAAGATGCCGGTCTCGGCGACCAGCCGGCGGGTCCACTCGATCGACTCCCGGGGGCGCACGATGCGCTTGCCGTCGAGCAGGTCCAGCCCACCCCACTTCTCGAACACGGGCGGGATGTAGCCGTCGTCCAGGCTGCGCAAGCCCTCGACGAGCTCGCCCGACGGCGGCTCCACCGCGAGGATCTGCACGTCCGGCTTGCGCTCCTTCAGGAACGTACCGACGCCCATGAGGGTGCCGCTGGTGCCCAGACCCGACACGAAGTGCGTGATGTCGGGAACGTCGCGGAGGATCTCCGGCCCGGTGGTCTCGTAGTGGGCGCGGGGGTTGGCCTCGTTGCCGTACTGGTAGAGGAAGACCCAGTCGGGGTGCTCCGCCGCGAGCGCCTGTGCCCGGCGGACGGCGCCGTTCGAGCCCTCGGCGCCCGGCGACAGGATGACCTCGGCGCCGAACACCTCGAGCAGCTGCCGGCGCTCGATCGAGACGTTCTCGGGGAGCACGATCTTGATGCCGTAACCCTTCAGCCGGCAGATCATGGCGAGCGCGATGCCGGTGTTGCCCGACGACGGCTCGATGATCGTGCGCCCCCGCACCAGGGTGCCGTCGGCCTCGGCCTCCTCGATCATCTTGCGGGCGATGCGATCCTTGACCGAACCGGCCGGGTTCTGGCCCTCGAGCTTGGCGAGGATGCGAACGGCCGGCTTGGGGCTGAGCCCGCTGACGTCGACGATCGGCGTCTCGCCGATCAGGTCGAAGATCGAGGAGTAGACGGCCACAGAGGCTCCACAAAAGGCGATCGGATCGGTCGGAAATCCTACCGACCGGTCAGAACCACCGCCTCTTCCTCGATGTTCCCGCCGTCGAGGAGGAACGAGCGCAGCACCGGTTCGGGATGGCGCAGCGAGACGATCACGTAGTGCCAACCGACCAGGAGCGGGTTGTCGGCCTTGGCCACATCGGTCGGCGAAGGCCACGCGTCGGTGTGGGTGTGGGAGTGCATGACGCCGACGACCTCCAGGCCGAGGGGGTCGAGCGCGCGGTCGGCGGCGGCCCATCCGTCGGGCGCGATGGAGTAGGTGCGGCTGGAAGCATCCGCGTTGCGGGTCGCGACGAAGGTCTCGACGGTCGCGTCGGCGAGGCGACCACCCAGGAGCCCGCATGCCTCGTCGGGCAGGCCGTCGAAGGCGTGGGCGAGCATCTGCGCGTAGGCGGTGGCGTCGAGGCGCAGCACGAGCCGGGACGGTAACCGTCCGGGGGCCGACGTTCGCGCCGGTACCCTCGCCGCCATGGCCGGCCAGCGCGACGGGGAGAAGGTCGTGGCCACGAACCGCCAGGCCCGGCGGGACTACGAGGTGCTCGACACGTTCCAGTGCGGTCTCGTCCTGCGCGGCGCGGAGGTGAAGTCGCTGCGCGAGGCCAAGGTGCAGCTGGCCGACACCTACGCCCGCCTCGTGGACGACGAGGTCTGGATCCACGGCTTGCACATCTCGCCGTACTCGCACGCGGCCCGGCAGGGCCAACCCGAACCCGACCGGGACCGCAAGCTGCTGCTCCACCGCCACGAGATCGACGAGCTGCGCGACCGCCTCGCGCGCGAGCGGCTCGCACTGGTGCCGCTGAGGCTGTACTTCAAGGACGGCAAGGCCAAGCTCGAGCTCGGCATCGGCCGAGGCCGCCGCCAGATCGACAAGCGCCAGCTCCTCGCCAAGCGCGAGGCCGACCTCGAGGCCCGCCGGGCCATGGCCCGCGCCGGCCGGTCCACGGCGTGAGGCCCGAGGGTTGAGGTCCGAGGCGGCCGGCTCGCGGCATGCCCGTAGCCCAGCGGTACACTCGGCGCGCCCCGACCGGGGCGTTGGACATTGACAAGGGGCTGACCGGTTTCGACGTCGGGACCGGGAGCCGTTCGTGCGACCGGAGTTGCTCAGACTCCTTAAACGGGGCACCCAAAGAAGCGCCAAGGGCGACTTCGCTCTCGCCGCCTGACCAACAGGTGGTACGAGAGACATCGCGACCAGCAATGGCACGCGGGGCCTGACCGCTACAGCCCGGCAACAGAAGTAGCGGTGGACGGCGGGAAAGACCGCTGACGGCAGGCAAAGACCGCTGACAGCTCGGAAAGACGAGCCGGTGACCGGACTGCGGTAGCAGCCCGGTAGCCGACCCGGCGGTGCACCAGCCGTAGCCGGTGCGAACTCGGGAATGGTCGTAGCGCGGTCGGTGACCGCTCGGCGGACGAGGGTTCGATTCCCTCCAGCTCCACCGCAACGTTGCTTCGTTCGAACCCTGGTCCCATCGCGGGCCGGGGTTCGTCGCGTGGGCGTCGAGCTGTTCACGGACGCCCGGGCCTCTACGGTGCACCAGGTGGAGCTCGACACCCGTGACGTGACGCTGCACTACGAGGACGACGGCGACCCGGATGCGCCGCCCATTCTCGTCCTGCACGGGATCACCCAGAGCAGCGCCACCTGGGGGTGGCTCGTGCCTCACCTGGCGGCACGGCACCGCGTGGTGCGGCTCGACTTCCGGGGTCATGGGCGCTCGGGGCGCACGCCGGGCCGCTACGGGTTCCGCGGCTACGTCGAGGACGCCACAGCCGTCTGCGAGCGCGTCCTCCGGGGTCCGACCGTGATCGTCGGCCACTCGCTCGGTGGAGGGACCGCGGCGGCGGTGGCCCAAGCGCGTCCCGACCTCGTCCGCGGCGTCGTGCTCGAGGACCCGCCGTTGCTCGGCGCCGGTGCGGAGGACGTCGCGGGACTTCCGGGCAACTCGTTGCTCGAAGGCTTCCGCCTCATGCGCGAGTCGGTGCCACAGCTCCAGGCGGCGGGGATGGCGCCGGCCGAGCTGGTCGAGACGTTGCGCGGCGTACCGAGCCCGTCCGGGCCGGCCTTCGGTGAGCTGTCGTACGACGACGCCCTCGACGCGATGGCCGAGGCTTTGCTCCAGCTCGACGCCACCGTCCTCGACCCGGTTCTCGAGGGCAGGTCGGAGCCGGTGTTCGATCCGCTCCGCGAGCTGCCGGTCCCCGGCATCGTGCTCGCGGCCGATCCGGCCATGTCCGATGCCGTGACCCGGCCGCAGGACCTCGACCGACTGCGCAAGCACAGCCCGCTGGTCGAGTGCCGCGTCGTCACCGGCTCGGGCCACCTGATCCACGACTCCCGGCAGCACCGCCAGGTCGTGCTCGACGCGGTGCAGGAGCTGCTCGCACGACTGACGTGAGTAGCCGCGGCGGTCCGCCTCCCGGGCTCCGCCATCCGTCGCGCTGTGCCGAGGGAGCCGTCGCGAGGCAAGGTGGCGCATGCACGCCTCCGTCACCACCCACATCGACGCCCCACCCCAGCGGGTCTGGGAGCTCGTCAGCGACATCACGAAGATGGGCGAGTACAGCCCGGAGGTGGTGGAGGCCGAGTGGCTCGGCGGAGCGACCGGTCCCGCGGTCGGAGTGCGCTACCGCGGCCACGTGAAGCGCAACGAGCGGATGCCGTTCCTGTACTGGACCACGTGCGAGATCACGGAGTGCGTCCCGGGCGAGGTGTTCGAGTTCGCCGTCATGGCCGGCAGTCGCAAGATCAACGTCTGGCGCTACGAGTTCCATGAGGCCGCCGGCGGTACCGACGTCACCGAGTCGTTCGACCTGGGCGACAACCTCCTCACCAAGATCTGGCGCCCGCTCGGCGGGTTCCTCCGGGAGCGCCGCAACGAGCGGGACATGCGCCGCACCCTCGAGCGCGTCAAGGCCGTGGCGGAGGCGAGCTGACGAGCCGGCGGCCCGAGGGCAACGACGATGGAACAGGGAACCACCCGGGTCGAGCGCTGGTTGGACGACCTCACGCTGGCGGAGCGCTGCCGCCTGCTCGGCGGTGCGTCGAGCTGGCGGACGCATCCCATCGAGCGGCTCGGCATCCCCGCGGTGAAGATGACCGACGGACCCAACGGTGCCCGTGGCGAGTTCAGCTCCGGCGACCGCACGCCGGCCGTCGTCGTGCCGGTCGGCATCGTCCAGGGCGCGACGTGGGATCCCGAGCTGGTGGGCCGCATCGCCGACCTCCTCGGGCGCGAGGCGCGGCGCCGGTCCGCGCACGTGCTGCTCGCGCCCGCGGTGAACCTGCAGCGCACGCCGATCGGCGGGCGCACGTTCGAGTACTTCTCGGAGGACCCCGAGCTGAGCGCCGCTCTGGCGGTGGCGACGGTGCGCGGCATCCAGGCGCACGACGTCGCCGTCACGGTGAAGCACTTCGTCGTGAACGACACGGAGGTCGAGCGGCACACGGTCGACGTCCGGGTCGACGAGCGGGTCCTGCGCGAGCTCTACCTCCGCCCGTTCGAAGCCGCGGTGTGCGAGGGCGGAGCGTGGGGCGTGATGTCCGCCTACAACCGCGTCGACCGCGACTTCTGCGCCGCCAACCGGCGGCTGCTCACGACCATCCTGCGCGAGGAGTGGGGCTTCGACGGCTTCGTCGTCTCCGACTGGTTCGGCGCCCACGAACCCGTCGGTTCGCTCCACGCCGGGCTCGACATCGAGATGCCCGGCCCGGCTCGGGTGTACGGCGAGCGGCTCGAGGCCGCCGTCGCCGCGGGTGACGTCCCCGAGTCGGCGCTCGACGCGCGGGTGCGAGCCGTGCTCGAGCTGGTCGAGCGGACGAAGGCGGTCGAGCGCTCGGCCGACGATCGCGAGGTGAGCGTCGACGACCCGGCGGAGCGACTCCTGTGCCGCGAGGCCGCCGTCGCCGGGATGGTGCTGGCCCGCAACGAGGGCGGAGCGCTGCCGCTCAGCGGCGAGCGAGCGGTCTCTTCGGTGGCGGTCATCGGTGCGAACGCGGCGCGGTCGCGGATCATGGGCGGCGGCAGCTCGGCGCTGCGGGCGCTTCCCCACCGTTCGATCCTCGACGCGGCGTTCGACCGGCTCCCCGGTGTCCGCCACGAGATCGGGTGCCGCATCGACCGCAACACGCCGTTGCCCGATCCCGACCAGCTCGTCGGGCCCGACGGTGCACCCGGGCTGGAGCTGCGGTTCGTCCCCGGCGACGATCCCGACGCGCCGGCGGCCCACGAGACACGGCTGGCCGAGTCGACCGTGGCCTTCTTCGGCACGGTCCCTGCGCCGGTCGGGCCCGGTCCATGCGTGGTGACGCTCCGCGGCGCCTTCCTGCCGCGAGTCGACGGAAGGCACGAGGTCGGCGTGATCGTCAGCGGGCGCCCGGAGGTGTGGGTCGACGGCAAGGTCGTGGTCGAGGCGGGCGCGGAACTGCCCGCCGGCGACGAGTTCTACGGGTTCGGGTCCGTCGAGCAGCTCTGCGCGGTCGACGCGCATGCGGGCGAGCCGGTCGACATCGCGGTGACCCTGCCGATGGCCCGACCCTTCGGCGCCATCCGCATCGGCCTGCGAGAACCGGTCGACGAGGGCGGCATCGACCGGGCCGTGGAGGTGGCCCGGCGGGCCGACGCCGCAGTCGTCGTGGTCGGCACCAACGCGGAGTGGGAGACGGAGGGCCACGACCGGTCGTCGATCGCCCTGCCGGGCGAGCAGGACCAGCTCGTGCACCGGGTGGCCGCCGTCAACGGCCGCACGATCGTCGTCGTGAACGCCGGGGCACCGGTGGCGATGCCGTGGGCCGACGAGGTCGCCGCCATCGTGATCCCGTTCTTCGGGGGGATCGAGATGAGCGACGCGGTCGTCGACGTCCTGCTCGGCGAGGCGGAACCGGGCGGCCGCTTGCCGATCACCTTCCCGCGCCGGCTGGGGGACGCGCCCGCGTGGCCCTTCTACTCGCCTCGGGACGGCGTGCAGCGCTACGGCGAGGGGTTCGCCATGGGCTACCGCGGGCACGACCGCTCCGGCGTCGAGCCGCTGTTCCCGTTCGGCCACGGCCTGTCGTACGGCACCGCGACGTGGCTCGAGCCGACCGTGAGCACCGCCGAGCTCGGTCCGCACGACGAGGCCGTCACCGTCACGGTGCCCGTCGAGGCCGGCCGTGATCGGGACGCGACCGTCGTGGTCCAGGGGTACGTCGCACCGGTCGATCCCCCGGTCGAGCGGGAGCCGAAGGCGCTCAAGACCTGGCGGAAGGTGATCGTTGCGGCCGGGACCCGCACGGAGGTCGAGCTGCGCTTCGACCGGGACGCGTTCCGGCGCTGGGACACCGAGCGGTGCGGCTGGGTGGTCGACCCCGGCGACTACGACCTCGTCGTCGCAGCCTCGGCCACCGACGAGCGCGGCCGCATCCGCCTCACCGTGCGAGGTGCCCCATGACCGGCTCGGATCCCACCGCGGCATCAGGTCGTATCGACAAGACGATCGCCGAGCTCGGTGACTGGCGCGGTCAGGCCCTGAGCAGGATGCGCGCGCTCATCAAGGAGGCGGACCCCGGCGTCGTCGAGGAGGTGAAGTGGGTCAAGCCCTCGAACCCAGCGGGCGTTCCCACCTGGTCCGACGACGGGATCATCTGCACCGGCGAGGTCTACAAGGCGTCGGTGAAGCTGACCTTCGCCCGAGGCGCGTCGCTGGAGGATCCCGCGCTGCTCTTCAACTCGAGCCTCGGCGGCAACACGCGGCGCGCCATCGACATCCGCGAGGGCGAGGAGATCGACGCCGAGGACTTCAAGGCGCTCGTGCGGGCGGCGGTCGACCTCAACGCCGCGACGGCAGCGGCCAAGCCCAAGCGCGCACGGTGACGTCGCCCCGGCCACGACCCGGCCAGCCCTGACGGCGGCCGCGACGCCGGCCCCGGCCACGACCCGGCCAGCCCTGACGGCGGCCGCGACGCCGGCCCCGGCCCCGGCCGCAGCCACGGCGGCGACGCTCGACCGCTCGACTCGTCACGACGCGGACCAACCGCGCAGCTCGTCGATCGAGAGCTCGAGCGCCGCGACGACGGCGCCCGGCCGCCGGTACGGCCCGTAGCGCGTCGCGAGCGCGGCGATGGCGGGGGCGAGCTCGTCGCCGTCGAGGCGCCGGGCCCGGCCGGACGCGCGGACCCACCACAGGCGGGACCAGTCCTCGTCCCACCCGTCGACCAGGAGGCAGGCGCTGGGATCCGCGTCGATGTTGGCGAGGCGCTGCAGCGCGGTCGTGGCCTTCGGCTTCACCGTGTCGACCGGCAGGATCAGGCGCCGGTCGCTCAGCGCGAACACCACGGGGACGGCATCCACCCCACGCCGTTCGTGCACCGTGGCGAGGACGCCGTGGCGGGCCCGGGCCAGGCGGGCGAGGCACTCGTCGCTCGGCAGTGTCGGCACCCCGCCATCCTCACCCGGCCGCGACGCCGCCCGCGCCTCCGGCCCGACATCGCAACCTCCCCCGCAGTGGTCGAAGTTCCGGTACAATAAGTGTCCCGTAACTGCGACCGCTACGAGAACACTACGAGAGCACTACGAGAGCACTACGAGACCGACCGGGCGGTCTCCCGCCCCGGTGGCACGACAGCGGGCTCAGTACACGACCATGCCGCGCACGTTCGTCCCGTCGCGCATGTCCTGGTAGCCCTGGTTGATGTCCTCGAGGTCGTACGTCCGGGTCACCAGCTCGTCGAGCTTGAGCCGCCCCTCCTGGTAGAGGCGCAGCAGGCGCGGCACGTCCCGCCGCGGGTTGGCGTTGCCGAACAGGCAGCCGACGAGCTCCTTGCGCATCATCGCCAGCTCGAACAGGTTGAGCTGGACGTCCATCTGCGACATGGGCGCGACCGCCGTGATCACGGCGCGGCCGGCCTTCTTCACCAGCGACAGCAGCGGAGCGACCAGGGACCCCTCGGCCACGCCGGCGGTCAGGATGGCCTTGTCGGCCATCGCCCCGGCGGTGAGCTCGGCCACGAGCGCCTGCGCCTCCTCCATGCCCGCGACCGCATGGGTGGCGCCGAACACCGGGGCCTGCTCGCGCTTGAACGCCACGGGGTCGACGGCGACGACGTGGCTCGCCCCGGCGAGCGCCGCGCCCTGCACCGCGTTCATCCCGACGCCGCCACAGCCCACGACGACCACGGTCTCACCGGGCCGCACGTCGGCCGCGTACGTGGCCGAGCCCCATCCGGTGGTCACCCCGCAGCCGACCAGCGCGGCCTTGTCCAGAGCGACCTCCGGATCGATCTTGATGCAGCTCGCCTCGTTGACGACCGTGAAGGGCTCGAACGTGCCGAGGCAGGCCATGATGCCGATGTCGCGCCCGTCATGCCCGTGGTGGCGAGCGGTGAAGTCGCCGATCTGCTTGCCCGCGAGGATGAACGCACCGAGGTCGCACAGCTGCTGCTGGCCGGCCGCGCACGACGGGCATCGCCCGCACGACGGGATGAAGCTCAGGACCACGTGGTCGCCCGGCGCCACCGTGGTCACGCCCGGGCCCACCTCGAGGACCTCGCCGGCGCCCTCATGACCGCCGATCACCGGGAACTGCTCGAGCCCGAAGGCCTCGGCGATCGCCGGGTCGAGGACCATGTCGCCGGTGACGAGATGCTCGTCGGAGTGGCAGAGCCCTGACGCGGCCAGGCCGACGAGGACCTCGCCGGCTCGCGGCCCGTCGAGCTCGATGTCCTCGACGCTCCACTTGGTGTGCGGTTCCCACAGGATTGCGGCCTTGGTGTGCACGGCTCCCCCGATCCGGCCCGGTCGGACCTCGGTGCCATCATCGCGTCCAGCGGGCCGTTCTGCGCTCGCCGTCGAGCGGACCGGGTCCACTGACCGGTCCGACCCGGCCTCAGCCCGTGAAGGCCACCGACGTCGGCGGCGCCCCGAGCGGCGTGCCGCCGTAGACCACTCGGCCCGCGGCGTCCTGGTAGGTGAGCCACGGGATGGCGCCGCGCTGGCCGTAGCCCGGCTTGGCGTAGTCGCACACGCCTTCGGGGAACGCCTGCGCCAGCGCGGCCCACTGCGCGTCGGTGAACGTGACCGGGTAGTCGTCGCGTCGCAGCGGCTTCTTCTGGCAGTCGAGGATGTCGTCGGCCAGCGGCATGCCCGCCGCCATGCGGGGCGTCCCGTACGACTGCACGGTCTCGTCGCACACCGGCGAGGGGACGTCGGTGCCGGCGCCGTCGGTGCAGCGGTCGACCACGTCGCCCGGCTTGTCCTCGCGGATCTTGTGGGCCAGCGGCACCGCGCGCCGGTCGGCAGCCACCCGGGCGAGCCATCGGTCGACGGCGAACACCGAGGCATCGGCGAACGACGGGTCGCCGATGAGGGGAGCCTGCCCGCGCCACAGCACCTGGTTGGCCGCGGTTCCGAAGTTCCGCAGCAGCCGGGCGCGCAGGGCGTAGGTGCGGTAGACGTCGTGGAAGGCGCCGGGGTCGGGCCCGCGCAGGTCGATGATCGCGACCTGGTCGAGGTTGTTGGCCTCGTTGACGGCACCGGTCCGGTAGGCCCGCTCGACGGCCGTCCGATCGGGCTTCGACCGCTGGGGGATGACGTCGAGGTTGTAGTCGAAGCCGCCGATGTTGGTGTTGATGTCCACGAACTGCTGCACGCTGATCGTCCCGTTGAGGAGGCCCTCCAGGCCGTACTGGATGCCGTCGTCGCCCATCGGCCGGCGGGCGAAGCCGTCCGCGCGCTTGCCGAAGACGTTCACCATGTAGTCCTGCAGCGTGCACTTCACGCCGCCCGGGTTCGTGTTCGGGTCGTACACCTGGCTGGCGGGCACGCCGGGACACGACCGGCTCGGGTCGCCGCTGTTCGGGATGGCGTTGGTGAACGTGACCGGGTTCGAGATGTTCGGGTGGTCGAGCACCGCGCTCATGGCGACCGGATCCCACACCGTCCCCGGGGACCAACGGCTCGGATCCTCCCAGTACTTCAGCGCGCCGTAGTAGTCGATGTACTCCATGGCCGACGACCAGGCGTCGGTGAACGAGCACTGGGGCGTGATCCCCTGGTAGATGCCGGGATAGGCGTTGGCGACCTGCTGTTGCACCAGTGAGCCGCCGGAGCATCCGGAGCCGATCGTCCAGCGCACCTCGCCGTAGCGGTCGATGACCCGTTCCTTGGCCATCACGAGCGACTCGGCCTGGGTGACGAGGTTGCAGTTGTGCCCGGCGTTGTCGAGCGCGGTGGACATCACGATGAAGCCGGCACCGAGCAGCTTGGGGTTCTGCACGCTCGGCGCAGACCCGGTGGCGTAGCTGGTGTCGCAGCTCGCCCCGTGGGTGATGACGAGGCGGCCGTTGTACTGCGCCTGCGGCGCCCACGGCTGCCAGGGCTGGCCGGGCTGCCACAGCGTGGCGATGGCGTACTGGTCCCGGTCGAGGTAGCCGGTCTCCTGCCGGACCACGAACGGCACGGTCACGCCCTCGGTCGTGGTCGTGCGGGCGATGGCCGAAGCGGGTGGCGGGTTGGACGGGTCGTAGCTCTGGAAGGGACCACCGGCGGCCGGCTCGTACACATAGGTGTACGTCGGCGGCTGGTTGCACTTGGCATCTCGCGCCCCCGCCTGGCAGGTCCACGGCTGGATCTGCGGGCCCGAGAAGACCGGTCCGCCGATCGGGTGGTCGGTGACGGTCAACCGGGCGCCGCGGCCGTCGGGCAGGCGGGCGGTGAGCGTGTTGGCGCCGAGGCGCAGCCCGGTCACGAGACCCTCGAACTTGCCGTTGGCGCGGCGGGCGAAGCGGCCCGTGATGTCCGTGCCGTTCAGGCTCACCCGCACGGTCGACGGGTCGGTACCGGCCGGGAGAACCACCTGGGTCAGCGCGTCGCCGCCGGACACGAGGTCGGCCCGGTTGCCCAGCGTCTTGATGGCCAGGGTCGTGGTCGCGGCCGACACGGGTGGGGGCGCGGCTCCGGGCGCTGCGGTCGCCAACGCCGCCGCGAGCACGACGACGGGGACGCAAGCCAAGACCAGGTGACGGCGCGGGCGTGCGGGCATGCGGGCTCCTCGGTGTCAGGTGCCTTCGCGGGCGAACAGGCGCGGACCCTCGCCTGTTCGACGCGAGGCACCCGAGTTCCTTCCCGCCTACCCTCGCGGGCGCCGTCTCTCCGGGCCCGCCGGTGGTGCGCACCATGCGCAGCGCAGTGCCCTCCGGGTCCGCGAGCACGTGGGCGCCCGCGCCGTCCTCCTCGACGCTACGGGCTGCTCCGGGGCGCCTTCGGTTTGGCTTGCCCGCCGGCGCGAACAGCCGACGGGTGAAGTGACGAGCCCGCGTTGTCCCGCCTACCGACCAGTAGGTAGGGTGACTTCCAGAGCCGTGCCGGCGCCCCGGGACGCCACCCCCCACGCACCCGGAGAAGAGGGAACCGTGCCTCGAGCCAGAGCCATCGAACGCTCGCCCGACGAGAAGATCAACTGGAAGACGTCGGCGCCGTTCATCGCGGTGCACTTCCTGCCCCTGCTCGCCTTCGTGACCGGCGTGACCGTCAAGGCAGTGATCCTCGCGGTCGTGCTGTACCTGGGGCGGATGTGGTTCATCACCGCCGGCTACCACCGGTACTTCGCACACCGGTCGTACAAGACCAGCCGCTGGTTCCAGTTCGTGCTCGCCTTCGGCGGCGGCACCGCGGCGCAGAAGGGGGCCCTGTGGTGGGCCTCCCATCACCGCGACCACCACCGCTACAGCGACACCGAGCGCGACCTGCACTCACCGCAGAAGGGCTTCTGGTGGAGCCACGTCGGCTGGATCCTCTGCGACAAGAACAACGGGTGGGACGAAGAGGACATCCGTGACTTCGCCAAGTACCCCGAGTTGCGGTTCCTCACCAAGCACGACTGGATCCCGCCGTGGACGGTCGGCGTGGCCTCGTACCTCATCGCCGGGTGGCCCGGGCTGGTCGTGGGGTTCTTCGCCTCCACGGTCCTGCTGTGGCACGGGACCTTCACCGTGAACTCGCTGGCCCACGTGCTCGGCCGCCGCCGCTATGCCACCACCGACACGAGCCGCAACTCCTGGCTCATCGCCTTGTGGACCGGCGGCGAGGGCTGGCACAACAACCACCACTACTACCAAGCGTCGGCGCGCAACGGCTTCTACTGGTGGGAGTACGACCCGACGTACTGGGGCCTGAAGGTCCTGTCGTGGTTCCGGGTCGTGCGTGATCTCAAGGTGCCGCCGGAGCGCGTCCTGCAGCGGGCCCGGGTGCGCGACGGATCGTTCGACGTCGGCATCTTCCGCGCCCACTGGGCCCGGGCCACCGCCGCCCTGGCCGACGCCAGCAACCGCCAGGTCGAGGGTGTGGCGGCCAGGCGCGAGGCGTTGGCGGACCAGATCTTCTCGACGCGCCAGGCGCTCGAGGAGCACGTGCAGCACACGCTGCAGAAGGCCGACGAGCTGGGCAAGCTGTCCCGGCGCAACAACCGCGAGCTGGCCGCGGAGTAAGAGGGCCGGACCCGACGGGCCCGAGCGCCGCCGGCCGAACCCGGCCGGCTCGGAGCGGCCTACGACAAGCCGTCGTTGAGCTTGTCGAGGGCGTCGTCCTCGGAGACGTTCAAGGCGAAGGACAGCTCGGACACGAGGATGCTGCGCGCCCGCTCGAGCATGGACTTCTCGGCCGTCGACAGGCCCTTGCCCTTCTCCCGGAGCGCCAGGTTCCGCACCACCTCGGCGACCTGGTACACGTCGCCCGACTTCATCTTCTCCTGGTGGTTCTTGAAGCGCCGCGACCAGTTGGCCGGTTCACGAACGTCGCGCTTGGCGATGAGCCGGAACAGGTCCTCGACGTCGGACTTGCTGATCGGCGGACGCATGCCCACCTCTTCGGCTTTGTCGACCGGGACCCGCAGCGTGAGCTCGCCGTGCACCATCTGGAGGACGAGGTACTCGCGCTCCTCACCGAAGGCCTCGATCTTCTCCTTCTTCTTGACAACCGCCGCGCCATGGTGGGGGTACACGACGCGGTCACCGACCTTGAAGCTCAACGCAGGCTCCTCGCACAACCGCCCGGAAGTGAACGGTGCACCAGTCTGCCAGGTCACGCCGCAGGCTCGAACCTGGAAGCCTGGCGGGTGACACAAGACTCATTGCAGGCAGGCTGCGACTTCTGGCGGACGAGGCGTAGCATCCAGCCATGAGCGACGCCGCTGCGCCTTCCGCCCCGGTCCTGTCGAGCGAAGGCGAGGCGCCCGGCGACGTCAACCCGTTCGCCCCCGCGGACGCCGCGGCACCGGCCACGCTGAACCCCTTCGAACCGGGCTTCTTCGACGATCCGTACAGCCGGTACCGCCGGCTCCGTGAAGCCGAGCCCGTCCACCGCACGGCGTTCGGTGCCTGGCTGGTGACCCGGTGGGCCGACGTCCACCGGATCCTGCGCAACCCGACCACGAGCGTGCAGGAGGAGAACGCCACCCTCGCGATGCGGCGCGACAACCTCGCGGAGATCGCTCCGGAGCGCGCCGAGCGGGGCCGGCGGGCCATCCTCAACATCGACCCGCCCGACCACACCAGGCTGCGGCGGCTGGTTTCGAAGGCGTTCACGCCCCGAGCCGTCGAGCGGATGCGCGAGCAGGTGATCGCACAGACCGAGGCGCTCCTCGACGACGTGGCCGCCCGCGGCGGGGACCGCATGGACGTGATCGCCGACCTCGCGTTCCCGTTGCCGTTCGCGGTGATCAGCGAGATGCTCGGCATGCCGGACCAGGACCGCGAGCAGCTCCGCGAGTGGTCGCACATGCTCACGCTCGCCCTCGACCCGATCCTGGCCATCGCCAAGACCGAAGAGATCTTCGAGGCGTCGGACCGGATGACCGAGCTCGTCACGGAGGTGGTCCAGTGGAAGCGGGGCCGGCCCGACGACGACGACCTGTTGCAGGCGCTGATCTGCGCCGACGACGGCGGCGACGTGCTGACCGACCGCGAGCTGCTCGACAACGTCATCCTGCTCTACGTCGCCGGTCACGAGACCACGGTCAACCTGATCGGCAACGGCACCCTTGCCCTCCTGCGCGACCCCGACCAGCGCCGGCGCCTGATCGACGACCCGTCGCTCGACGCCAACGCCACCGACGAGCTGCTCCGCTACGACAGCCCCGTGCAGTTCTCGCGCCGCATCGCCCTGCAGCCGATCGAGATCGGCGGCCACACCGTCCAGCCCGGTGAGCTGGTGATGACCGGGCTCGGAGCCGCCAACCGCGATCCCGACAAGTTCGGTGCGACCGTGGACCGGCTCGATCTCGGCCGCACCGACGCCAACCAGCACGTGTCGTTCGGGTCGGGAGTCCACCACTGCCTCGGTGCCGCACTGGCTCGCCTCGAGGGCTCGGTGGCGATCCCCCGCCTGGCCCGCCGGTTCCCCGACATGGAGCTCGCCGAGGAGCCGGCATGGAACGGTCGTCTGATCCTGCGCGGCCTCGACGCTCTCGAGGTCACGTGCTGAGGGACGGCCGCCTCGGCTCCGACGCCCACCTCGTGGTGCGCCGGCGGGCCTGAGCGGGGCCGAGGCCGGATGAGCTCGGGCGAAGCCGGACGAGCTCGCGAACGCCACCGAGCTGCGCCGAGCAGGCCGTACCCTTTCAGCGTGCCAACCGGGTTCGCGCTGCCGCCGTATCCCGGCCGCGGCGTCGGGCTCTTCACCGACACGTATGGCCAGCCGTGGTGGGCCTACTTCGTGACCGGCCGCAGCCCGGCGTCCCGCGCACGCGCGCTCGTCGCCGACGAGCGCGGGCTGGTGGTCGCCTCCACCGTCGAGGGCGCCGCCCACGATTCCCTTCGCCACTACCGCTGCGCCCGGTCGGCCGGCGATCGGCTGGTGGTCGGCAACGGCGACCACGTGGACGCCCTCGCGGACGCACTCCTCGCCGGCGAGGATCTCGCCACGGCCGTCGAGCGCGTCGACCCCGAGCCGGATCCACCGCTGCACACGGCCCGGCTGGCATTGGTGGTCGGGCTCGCCGCCCACCTCGTGGCCGTCCGCGAGGAAGGGGGAGCGGTGGTGCGGACGGTCGACGAGCTCGAGCTCCGCTCGGGCGAGGGCTGGATCGCTCACACCTACGCGGGGCCGCTCGACGAACCGATCACGGCCGCGCGGCCGGTGCCCGTCCACGGAGTCGGCGACGTGGTGGAGACCGCCTCGGAGCTCTGGGAGGCGCTCGACGTGCGCCTGCGGGTCGGGCTCGCGCTCGGTCGCGCCCCGGAACCCGTGCCCGTGGTGACCCTGGCCCGGTCGTGAACCGCGGCGCTCAGCCGGCCCGGGCGGCAGGCTCGGGCGCACGCTGGACGAACACCGACGTGGCGATCCTGGCCGACAACGTCCGGTCCGACCCGTCGACGGCGATGACCATGGGCCCGTCGAACGGATGCTTCTCCTTCACCTCGACGGCCACGCCGGGGCGCACACCGAGGGTGTCGAGGAACTCGATCACCTGAGGGTCGGTCGAGCCGGGCACGGCCACCACCGCGATGTCCCCGGGCTCCAGGTCGTAGAGGGGTGGCATCGCAGGGATCTCCGCGGTCTGCTGCGCCGGGATGGGAAAGCCGTGTGGGCAGGTGGCCGGCCGGTCGAGCGCCCGGTAGATCCGGTCCTCGACCTCTTGCGGCAGATCGTGCTCGAACGACCCCGCCAGCCGGTCCGCCTCGTTCCAGGCGTAGCCCAACATGTCCGACAGGAACCGCTCGACGATGCGGTGGCGCCGGATCGCCGCCACCGCGGCCACCCGGCCCGACTCGGTCAGCTCCACCCCGCGGTAGGGCGTGTAGGCGACGAGGGCTCGCTCGGCGAGCCGCTTCACGGTGGTGGTGGCCGTGCCGGGACTGATCCGAAGGGCGTCGGCAAGGTCGCCGGTGTGGGCGACGGAGCGGTCGACCGTCAACCGGTAGACGGCCTTGAGAGCTTCGCGCTCGGACTTGCTGACCTGGGCCACCGCCGTGCTTTCGATGGGGCCAAACCTACGTTTTGGCGGCTCGCGGCGTCAACGCAGTGCGCGCGGTCAGCGCCGCTGCCGGTGCGTCAGACGTCGAGGTACAGGCTGGCGGCGATGCCGCTGAAGATGACGCTGACGGTGATGCCGACGACCACGAGGATGACGCTGATCCCGGTCACGTCGCTGTTGGAGACCGCGAAGTTGGCCAGCAGCTTGATGCCGCGCTTGTCGAGTTGGCTGTTGAACAGGTTGTTGCCGAACACGAGGACCGCCACGGCGAGGACGGAGCCGAAGATTCCCTGGACGAGGCCCTCGAGCATGAACGGGACGCGGATGAACCAGTTCGTCGCCCCCACCAGCTTCATCACCTCGATCTCGCGGCGGCGGGCGAACATCGCCATGCGGATGGTGTTGAGGATGAGGACCGCGGCGGTCATACCGAGGATCAGGGCGGCGAGCACGACCAGGTTGGAGATGAATCCCGCGATGGCCTGCACGGTCCGGATGGTGTCGTTGGCGCTGAAGACCTCACGCACGCCCGCCGACTTGGCGTACTGGTTCTCCAGCACCTTGACCGTGGCCACGTCGCCCCGGACGGGGACCACGCGGAACGACGGCGGCAGGTCCGACGGCTTGATGCTGGACAGCATCTCGGGCGAGTTCTTGAACAGCTTCTTCGCCTCTTTGTAGGCGGTCTCCTTGTCGACGTACTCGCTCCGTTTGACCTCCGGGTTGTCGGCCAGCGACGTCCTCATCGCCGCCGTCTGCTGCGGCGTCGCCGTCGGCTCCAGGTAGATGATGAGCTCGATGCCGCCCCGCCAGGTGGTGAAGGCGTTGTCCACCCCTTGGCGGATCAGGAAGGCCGCTCCGACCAGCACCAGCGACACGACGACGGTGAGGATCGTGGCGATGGTCAGACCGACGTTGCGGACCAGGTTGGTGCCCGTCTCGCGAGCCACGTAGTCGACGTTCAGCGCCATGCGGGTGCGGATGCTCCGTGCGAGGGGATCATTCGTAGACGCCGCGGACCTGGTCGCGCACGATCGAGCCGCGGTCGAGCTCGACGACACGGCGGCGCATGCTGTCGACGATCCCGCGGTCGTGGGTGGCCATGACGACCGTGGTGCCCGTGCGGTTGATGCGGTCCAACAGCCGCATGATGCCGACCGACGTGGCGGGGTCGAGGTTGCCGGTGGGCTCGTCGGCGAGCAGGATCAGCGGGCGGTTGACGAAGGCGCGGGCGATCGACACCCGCTGCTGCTCGCCGCCCGACAGCTCGTCGGGGTAGTTCCGCTGCTTCTTGGCCAGGCCGACGAGCTCGAGGATGGCCGGCACCTGCGTCTTGATGACGTGCTTCGGCCGGCCGATGACCTCGAGCGCGAACGCGACGTTCTCGTAGATGGTCTTGTTCGGCAACAGCTTGTAGTCCTGGAAGACGCATCCGATGTTGCGCCGCAGGTACGGGATCTTCCAGCTCGACAACCCGTTGATGTCCTTGCCGGCCACGAAGATCTTGCCCGCCTGCGGCACCTCCTCACGGTTGAGGAGGCGGATCATCGTCGACTTGCCGGAACCGGACGGGCCGACGAGGAAGACGAACTCGCCCTTTTGGATCTCACAGCTCGCGTCCTTGAGCGCGACGACGTCGCCCTTGTACACCTTCGTGACGTTCTCGAGCGTGATCATGCGCGTCGGCGGGAGGTCAGGCGGCGGGACAGGCTGAGCGCGCCGGCAGGCGGCTCGACAAGCGGGCAACGCTACCATCGGCGCTCCGGCGGCCTCGATCACGCACCGCTCGAGCGTTCGCCACGGTGCCGGCGGGTTGAAGCACAATGGCTCTCGTGACGGGGGCGGGAACGACCGTAACCATGCCTCTCGGCGAGGTGCGGCGTGCGTTGCCCAAGCCCGTACGCACCCTCGATCTCGCCACGTGGGTGCTGGAGAGCGTCTCCGCGATCGTGGTCATGGGCACCCTGGTCGAACTGGGCGGCCGACCGGGCGCCACTGGAGAGCCGACCTCCAAGGTGGTCGCGGCGGCGGCCGTCGTGATCCTGTCGCTGGCCATCTGGATGGGACGGCGCCGAACCGCACGCCTCGACGGCGAAGGCCTGCACCTGCGAGCCGGGTGGCGCCGCCCACGGATCTGCACAAGGTGGAACGAGATCGGTGGCTTTGCGGTCGCGCGGCGCCTTCCGCTCGGATGGGCAGAGGTCGACGTCATCCTCGCCGACGGGACCAGCAGCCGCATCCCCGGCGTGATGCGGCTCGGCGAGGATCGACCGGAGGTGCGGCACGACGCCTACGGTCCACACCTGGTGGCCTGGGCGCGCACCCGCCAGCGGGAGGTGCAGGGCTTGCGGCCGGCGCACCCGGCACCGGCCGCCTCCGTGCGGCTCGCCGAGTGGGTGACGACGGCTCGGGGCGAGGGCCCCTACTACGCGATGACTGCCGTCTGGTACGGCACCTGGGCCTGGCTCGTCATGCCACGCGCCCGGGTCTGGGGTTGGACCGGCGCCGTCATCGGAGTGACCATCGCCGCCGGGCTGTGGATCGCCCCTTACGCACTGGCCGCCCAGTGGTTCCGGATCGATCTGACAGACGACGGCCTGACGGTTCGGTCGTGGCGGCGCCGCCGCCTGCCATGGTCGGAGATCGAAGCCATCGGCACGACCTCGAAGGCCGTCGTCGGCATCCGGGCGCCGCTTCGGGTGGCGTTGCGCACGACCTCGGGAGAGCTGGTCGTGCTTCCGTTCGGCTCGTCGCATCCCACGGTCCCGGGCGGCGGTTGGGGAGGACGCCTCGTCGACGCCGGTGTCCGCGCCGAGATCCTCCGCCCGTTCGCCGACGTGGCCCGGGCCCACGGGGTCGAGGTGGTCGTCGACCGATCACTGTGAGGCTCGGGTAGCTCGTCCGGCCGGTCCGCCTGGTCCGGCCGCGATGGGAGGGCGGCGGAGCGTGTGGCCGGGTGTGCGGCCGGGCGGCCGGGCGGCGGCGGCGGCGCAGGCGGCGCATCGAAGCTGCGAGCCGGGGCGGGTAAACCGGGCGGCGGCGGCGCATCGAAGCTGCGAGCCGGGGCGGGTAAACCGGGCGGCGGCGGCGCATCGAAGCTGCGAGCCGGGGCGGGTAAACCGGGCGGCGGCGGCGCATCGAAGCTGCGAGCCGGGGCGGGTGAACCGGGCGACGGTGATCTCTAGCCTTGACCTTCGGTGATGCCCACCCCGCCTCCCGAACCCGTCGACCTGGGCGCCCGCTGGCCCGGCTCTCGCCAGCTGGCGGTGGACCTGGCCGGGGCGGGGGCCATGCTCGGTGGGGTGCTCGGCTTCGTAGCCAGCCGACCTCTCGCCTGGCTCGGGCTGGTGGCCGGCGCTGCCGTCGGGGCTCTGGCCGGCATCGTGCTCGCGCCGCGCCGCTTGAGCGTGCAGGTGGACGACACCGGCGTTCGCATCGGCCGCCTCACCTCGGTGGAGCGCATCCCATGGGAGGACGTGGTCGCGGTCGGCATCGAGGAGGGCTACCACGGCCGGTCGGGCCGATCGCTCGGCTTGGCCGTGTGCCGCCGCGGCGTGCTGCTGCCCGTCCGGGTCCCCGCGCTGACGCGGACGGCGTCGGCGTTCCGGTTCGGCGGCAGCCCACCGGCCGACCGGCTCGAGCCGTTCCGCGACCTCGCGCTGGCCACGGTGCGACCCTGGGCCACGTGGGCCGGCGTCCCGGTAGTCGATCGCGACATCGACCGCTGGTGGGACGCGCAGCCGGCCGCCGACGCCGGAAGCTGACCTCGCCGGCCTCGCACCCCGCCCTGCGCCGCGCTGGGCCGGAGCGTCGCCTCGCGCTGGCGGGCGGAGTCCGGTCCCGACTCCGTGACCGGCAGCTTCTCGGAGCGGGTGGGGGCCGGGTCCCCGCGTCGAATCGGTGCGCCCCACGTTTGAGCCGGCCGGTCGGCGGCTACACCGGTGGCCGTGCGCCGCGGTCTCTCATTGGTTCTCGTCCTTGCGCTCGCAACCGTCGCCTGCGGCACCAGCGACACCAGCGACAGCGGAGCACGCGGGGAACCGACCACCACCACTTCGCCCGCATCGACTTCGACCACCGACCCGTGGGCGGTACCGGCGAAGATCGACGTCGCCTACGTCCAACGGGTCGTCGACGAGCTCAGCCGGATTGCGGCCAGGGCGTGGGAACGGACCCGGCAACAGGGCAAGGTCGACCCGCAGGTCGAGCGCCTGCTCCTGGCCATCTCCTCCGGGGCACAGGGACAGATGGACATCGAGGAGCTCCAAGGGTCTGTCCGTCAAGGCTTCTCGGATTGGGTGGAGCGGCCGCAACCGGGATCGACTCGGGTTCGCCAGGTCGAGACGATCAGCCCGCGCTGTATCCGAGCGGCAGGTGCGATGGATTTCCGCAAGGCCGTCAGGAACGGAGGGGTCCGATCCGTGGTCATCGAATTGCGACGTGTCAAGGCTGCGGCTGATGCCACCAACCCGACGGGGTGGATCAAAGATGGCGTCTGGGCGGCCGGGGAGGCTCCCGCCGAGGGGAAGCCATGCGAACGAGGCTGACCGCGACCGGAGTGCTCGCTTTAGCGCTCCTCATGACGAGCCCGGCGATACCGGCGCGCGCAGGTAGTCGCGAACCCGGCGCTTGGCCTGCGACAACCGGCCCGGCCGTCGGCCGGGTCAACTCGAACGACATGTGTCGTGCGAGGCGCGTCGGTCTACGCGGGACGACGCGATGCGAGCAGGGAGCTGTCGGAGGGACTTCGGGCAGGCGCGGCGAGCGGAAGGGCCCGGCGAACCGCACCGGCGGCGCACAGAGCCGCGACGAACCCCGCTGGCCGCCGACCCGTGAGGAGATCCTCGCCGCGCAGCGACGGGCCAGAGCCCGCGCGATCGTCGGTCCGGCCGGTGGCTGCGTCGACCTGAGCGATCCCAACCCGACGCGCGTGGTTGGCGTGCCGAACCCCGAGCGGATCACGGGCGGCACGGTGTGCCTCGGCCCGCTCGGCGTACCGGCCTTCGACCCTGCTGCGTTCGCCGAGCAGTATCTGCGCGACGTGCCCCTGCCGGTCCCCGATCCGACCATCCCGCCCGGGCGCATGATCGTCGCGTTTCCGGCCACGGTCGTGACCACCACGCCCGTCACCTTCGACACCACCGCACCGAGCCCGTTCGGGCCGCTGCGGATCCGCGCCCGAGCCGACATCGTCGTCGACTGGGGCGACGGCGAGCAGACCGGCCCCTACGACCACCCCGGCGAGCCCTATCCCAACGGCCACATCGTCCACCGCTACGCCTCCGCCGGCCGCTACGACGTCACCGTCACCTACCGATGGACCACCACGTGGACCTGGGGTGCGCAGAGCGGCGCCATCCCCGGCACCATCGACACCACCACCACGATCCCCCGCTTCACCGTCGTCGAGCTCCAAGCTCGCACCAACTGAACCCTCGGGCGGTACTTCCGATCGCAGCAGGCGACCCCTGGCGCAGTGAACTGCACTCAGAACGGGGAGCAACGCCAGGCGCACCCTGGAGCGGCTCGCCGCCGAGCGCCGGGCTCCGAGCGCCGGGCTCCATCGGCTCAGCCCGGGTCAACCCGGCTCAGCCCGGGTCAACCCGGCTCGGTCCGGGTCAACCCGGCTCGGTCCGGCTCAGCCCGAAGGCCGATCACCCCCGGCTCGGCGCCAGCGCAGGAACGCCTCCATGAACGGGTCGAGGTCGCCGTCGAGCACGGCGTCGACGTTGCCCGTCTCGTGACCCGTGCGCAGGTCCTTGACCATCTGGTACGGCTGCAGCACGTAGGAACGGATCTGGCTGCCGAAACCGACCGAGCGCTGCTCGCCGCGGATCGTGTCCAGCTCCTCCTCACGCTCCTGGCGCTGCAGCTCGGCCAGCTTGGCCTTGAGGATCTGCATCGCACGGTCCTTGTTCTGGTGCTGGCTGCGTTCGTTCTGGCACGACGTGACGACACCCGTCGGAAGATGGGTGATGCGCACCGCGGAGTCGGTCACGTTCACGTGCTGGCCGCCAGCACCCGAGGACCGGTAGGTGTCGATGCGCAGATCCTTCTCGTCGATCTCGATGTCGGGCACGTCTTCGAGGAACGGCGTGACCTTGAGGGCGGCGAACGCGGTCTGGCGCTTCCCCTGGGCGTTGAACGGCGACATCCGCACGAGCCGGTGGACGCCGTGCTCGGCCCGCAACCAGCCGTACGCGTTGCGACCCTTCACCATGAAGGTGGCCGACGAGATGCCCGCCTCCGATCCAGGTGACACGTCATCCAGTTCGACGCCGAAGCCGCGCCGCTCGGCCCAGCGCAGCTCCATGCGCAGCAGCATGTTGGCCCAGTCCTGCGCGTCGGCGCCGCCCTCACCCGACTGCACCTCGCAGATGGCGTCGTTCGCGTCGTGCTCCTCGGTGAACAGCGACCGCAACTCGAGCGACGCGAACTCGGCACGCAGCGCGTCGATCTCGCGCTCGATCTCCCCCGCGACCGAATCGTCACCCTCCTCGCGGGCCAGGTCGAACAGCGTCTCCGCATCGGCGAGGCGCGCCTCGAGCGCGTCGTAGGTCTCGAGGTCGTCGGCAACGGCCGACAGCTCGCCGGTGACGCGCCTGGCCGCATCGGGGTCGTCCCAGAGGTCGGGGCGCCCAGCCTCGGTCTCGAGCTGTGGCCGCCGGGCGCGCAGCTGGTCGACCTTCAGGTACTGATGGGCCTCGTCGAGCTGCGCCCGCAGCGCCTTGAGATCATCGGTGGCGTCACGCATCAAGCACCGTGGCAGAGCTTGAACTTCTTGCCCGAGCCGCACGGGCAGGGCGCGTTGCGGGGCGTCTTGTCCCACTCGGACTTCACGACCGGCGCCTGCACCGGTTCGTCGTCGATGACGTCGGGCGGGACCTCGACGCCCTGGGCGGCGGCCTCGGCCCGGGCGGCGGCCGCCATCCCGCCACCGGCGGACGACGGGTCCTCGGGTGCGCTGTAGCTCATCGACCGGGCGTCGGGGGCGGCGGCGTCGTCCTCCACCACGACCTGCACGTGCATCACGTACTTCACGTGGTCCTTCTTGATGTTGGACATCATCTGCCCGAACATCTCGAAGCCCTCCCGCTGCCACTCGACGAGCGGGTCCTTCTGGCCCATGGCCCGGAGGTGGATGCCCTCCTCGAGGTAGTCCATCTCGTACAGGTGCTCACGCCAGTGCTGGTCGATCAGGCGCAGCATGACCTGGCGCTCGATGTGGCGGAGCACCTCGTCGCCGAACTCCTCCTCGCGAGCCTCGTAACGGCCGGTGGCCTCCTCCATGAGCTTCTCGTACAGCTCGTCGGTGGAGATGCAGGCGCGCAGGTCGTCCTCGGTGAGCTCCGTGGGCCAGTACGTGGCCACCTCGGTCAGAAGGCCGTCGAGGTCCCACTCCTCGCCGAACTCGCCCGAGCAGTGCGACTGGATGAGGTCCTCGACGGCCTCGGCCAGATTGCCGAGCGTGTCGTCACGCAGGTCGGCGCCCTCGAGGATCTGGTCGCGCAGCTTGTAGATCACCTTGCGCTGCTCGTTCATCACCTCGTCGTACTTGAGGACGTTCTTGCGGATCTCCGCGTTGCGCTGCTCGACGGTGTTCTGCGCGCGCTCGATGGCCTTCGAGACCATCTTCGCCTCGATCGGCACGTCGTCGGGCAGGGCCTTGCCCATCACCCAGTTCATCGCACCGGTGGCGAACAGGCGCATCAGCTCGTCCTCGAGGGACAGGTAGAACCGGCTCTCGCCGGGATCGCCCTGCCGGCCGGCGCGGCCCCGGAGCTGGTTGTCGATGCGGCGCGACTCGTGCCGCTCCGTGCCGAGCACGTACAGCCCGCCGAGCTCGCGCACCTTGTCGCCCTCGACCTTGCACTCGTCCACGTGCTGGGCCAGCAGCTGCTTGTAGCGGGCGGTCCCTTCGGCGCCGTCCTCGGGGTCGAGGCCCTCGGCGCGCACCTCGTGGCCGGCCATGCCCTCGGGGTTGCCGCCGAGGAGGATGTCCACGCCGCGACCCGCCATGTTGGTGGCGACCGTGACGGCGTGGAGGCGACCCGCCTGCACGACGATGTCGGCTTCCCGGAAGTGCTGCTTGGCGTTGAGGACCTCGTGGGACACGCCCCGCTTGTCGAGCAGGCGCGACAGCCGCTCCGACTTCTCGACCGAGATGGTGCCCACGAGCACCGGCTGCCCGGCGTCCCAGCGCTCGACGATGTCGTCGACCACCGCCTCGAACTTGGCTTCCTCCGTCTTGTAGATCAGGTCGGCCTGGTCCTTGCGGATGAGCGGCTTGTTCGTGGGGATCGGCACGACCTGCAGCTCGTAGGTGTTGGCGAACTCGGCGGCCTCGGTGACCGCGGTGCCCGTCATGCCGGCGAGCTTGTCGTACATGCGGAAGTAGTTCTGGAGGGTGATCGTGGCGAGGGTCTGGTTCTCCTCCTTGATGCGCACGCCCTCCTTCGCCTCGACAGCCTGGTGCAGGCCCTCGGACCAGCGCCGGCCCTCGAGGATGCGGCCGGTGAACTCGTCGACGATCTTCACCTCGCCGTGCTGGACGACGTAGTCCTTGTCCCGCTTGAACAGCTCCTTGGCCTTCAGTGCGGCCTGGAACTGGTGGACCATGTTGGAGGAGACCTCGTCGTAGAGGTTCTCGACGCCGAGGGCCGTCTCCACCTTCTCGACGCCGGACTCGAGCGGAGCGACCGAGCGCTTCTCCTCGTCGACCTCGTAGTCGGTGTCGCGCTGCAGGCCGCGGACGATCGAGGCGAACTTGTAGTAGAGCTTCGCCGCGTCGGACACCCGGCCGGAGATGATCAGCGGCGTGCGGGCCTCGTCCACCAGGATCGAGTCGACCTCGTCGACGATGGCGTAGGCGTGGCCCCGCTGCACCTTCTCGTCGAGCGACATGGCCATGTTGTCGCGCAGGTAGTCGAAGCCGAACTCGTTGTTGGTGCCGTAGGTGATGTCGCAGGCGTACTGGGCGCGCTTGTCCTCCGGGTCGAAGTCGTTGGGCAGCACCAGCCCGACGGTCAGCCCCAGCCAGCGGTGGATCTGGCCCATCCACTCGGCGTCGCGGGTCGCCAGGTAGTCGTTGACCGTGATGAGGTGCACGCCCTTGCCGGTGAGACCGTTCAGGTACACGGGCAGGGTCGACACGAGCGTCTTGCCCTCCCCCGTCTTCATCTCGGCGATCCACCCGAAGTGCAGAGCCGCGCCACCCATGAGCTGCACGTCGTAGTGCCGTTGGCCGATCACCCGGCGGCTGGCCTCACGCGTGACCGCGAAGGCCTCGATCAGCAGGTCCTCCACGTCTGCGCCGTTGTCGAGCCGGGAGCGGAACTCACCGGTCTTGGCCCGCAGCGCGTCGTCGCCGAGCTTGTGCAGCTCCGGCTCGAGCGCGTTGATGTCGGGGACCAGACCCTGGAGCGCCTTGAGCTTGCGCCCCTCGCCGGCCCGCAGGATGCGATCGAGGATGCTCATGAGGTCACCGAGTCTACGGGTGGGCGTCGGGCCCGCTCACCCGGGGTCGATCAGGTGCTCGCGAACCGCGTACATGGCGGCCTCGGTGCGCGAGTGCAGGTGGAGCTTGTCGAGGATGTTGCGCACGTGGTTCTTGACCGTGTTCTCGGAGATGAACAGCTTCTCGGCGATGTCCCGGTTGGTACGGCCGGTCGACACGAGGCGCAGCACCTCGATCTCGCGGTCGGTGAGACTGTGCATCGCCCCGGCCGCGGGTCTGCCCTCCGCGCGCCGGGCCAGGGCCGAGAACTCGGTCACCAGCTTGGCCGCCATCGACGGCGTGATGAGGCTGTGGCCGGCGACGACCGAGCGGACGGCATCACCGACCTCTTCGATCGACACGTCCTTGAGCAGGTAGCCGACCGCACCGGCCTTCACCGCCTCGTAGAGGTCGTCCTCCTCGTCGCTCACGGTCAGCATCACGATGCGGCACCCCGGCACCGCCGTCGCGATCCGCCGGGTGGCGTCGATGCCGGTCAGCCCCGGCATCCGCACATCCATCAGCACCACGTCGGGCTGGAGCTCGCGCGCCCGCTCGACGGCCTCGGTGCCGTCGCACGCCTCGCCCACCACCTCCACGCCGTCGCCGTCGGCCAGCACCATGGCCAGCCCGCGCCGGAAGACTGCGTGGTCGTCGCAGATGAGGACACGGACGGTGTCGAGCGCTGACACGGTGGACATGGCTCCTCGCGAGTGCCGGGGGGAAACGCTCCAAGGAAGCGACTTCGCGGCTGGGTTGTCGGATGTGGCGGTCAGGGGGTTTCGTCGATGAGGCCAACGTCACCGTCGTCGCGCTGGTACACCACCGCGGCGCGACCGGTGTCGAGGTTGGTGAAGAAGAAGAACCCGTGGCCGAGCAGATCCATGCGGGTCACCGCATCCTCGGCCGTCATCGGCATCGACGCGAACTGCTTGCTCTTGACGATGCGCGGCGCGCGCGGGGCTCGCGGTGCCGCCGAGCCGTCGGCCTGCGGTTCCGGACCGGACGCAGGAGCGAGGCGCTCACCCGCCGCCGCGCCGGTGACGGTGTCGTCGCCCGTGCTCGCGGCGGGTTCGAGGGAGCGGGCCGAGCGCACGGGAGGACCCTGGTGGCGCCGGTGCAGCTTCGTCTTGAGCTTCTGGAGCTGCTGCTCGAGCTTGGCCACCGCCTGGTCGACGGCTGCGCCCGTATCGGCCGCGCGGACCTTGCAGCGCACATGGTGACCGTGGCCTTCCATGGTCACCTCGCAGACCTCGCGCTCGACGATGCGCGGGTTGCGCTCCTCGGAGAAGTGCACCTCGGCTCGCTCCATCCCGTCCACGAAGCGGGCGAGGCGCTGGATCTTCTCCTCGGCGGTGCGGCGCAGGGCTTCGGGAACCGTGCGGTGCCGGGCGCTGACGATGACGTCCAAAGAGCTCCTCCTCGCCGACCGGTGCACGCGGATCGTAGAACGACAGGGCGAGATCGTCGCCCGGACCTCGCGAATCCCGACCGATGCGGCCAACGGTTGGCCGGGCCCGTCAGGAATGCGACGGCCGACGATGGGATGGGGAACCGCTCACCTGGACTCGGTGCGGGCGGCCACGACGGCACGCACGTCGGCCGCCCCGGCGCGATGGAGTGCGGCCGCGACCGCCGACAATGAACCGCCCGTGGTGACCACGTCGTCCACCACGAGGACCCGTCTGCCGGCCGCGACGGAACCGGAGATCGGCTCGACCCGCGGCCCGGCGCGGCGCTCGACTCCCGACCGCCCGGTCTGGGCGGGGCCGTCGAGCCGGCGGACCAGGCGAGCCACGGGGAGTCCGAGATCGGCGGCCACCGCCCGGGCCAGCAGCTCGGCCTGGTCGAACCCGCGACCACGCCGGCGCGCCCCGGTGGTCGGCGCCCACGTCACCACGTCGACGCGAGCGGTGTCGACCAGTTGGGCCATTCCGCCGGCCAGCCACCGCAACGAGGCCCGGGCGTTGCGGTACTTCAGCCGGGCCACCAGCTGGCGAGCGGCACCCTCGTAGGCGAGGAGGGCCCGGCAGTCCGACAGGCCGCGCGGCGCAGGCGCCGGTGCGGCGCGCCGGACGCGACCCGCGCACGTCGCGCACGGCGACGGGCCCGGTTGATCGCACGCGCCGCAGCGGCTGGGGAGGAACACCCGCCCATCCTGCACGGCCCCCCTGACAGCACACCGCGACGGGTTCCGTACCGGCCGGTGGCGGCGTCGCGGCCGGGACCGGCGCCGTCGCCAGCCGGCGCGGCCGGGGCATGCCCAACCCGGCGCGGCCGGGACCGGCGCCGTCGCCAGCCGGCGCGGGCGGGGCATGCCCAACCCGGCCGGCCCGCACCGTGCCGTCGGTAGCCTCTCCCGGTGGCCGCCACCGTCTCCCCCGGGTGCGGCGGCGCCGCGCCCGCGCGGGACGAACCTCTGCCCTCGAACGCCCGGCGCCTCCGGCGCTGCGTGACCGGCCTCGTGCTGTGCGGGCTCGGTTTCTCGGCCCTCGTGCGCGCCGGCCTGGGCCTCGATGCGTGGGACGTCTTCCATCAGGGCGTCGCGCGCCAGTTGGGTCTGCCCATCGGGACGGTCACCATCGGAACCGGGTTCGTCGTGCTGCTCGGCTGGATCCCGTTGCGGGAACGGCCGGGCATCGGAACGTTGCTCAACGCGGTGGTCATCGGTTCGGTGATGAACCTGGTGATCCCGCGCCTGCCCGGGCCGACGGTGTGGCCGGTCGCCTGGACGTTCCTGCTCGGCGGCATCACGCTGGCCGCCGTCGGGTCGGGCCTCTACATCGGTGCCGGGCTGGGTCCCGGCCCGCGCGACGGGCTCATGACGGGCATCGCCCGGCGGGGCCACTCGGTCCGGGTGGTGCGCACCGCGATCGAGCTGAGCGCGCTGGCGGCGGGCTGGCTGCTCGGGGGCGACGTCGGCATCGGGACGGTGGTCGCGGCCGTGACCATCGGTCCCGCGGTGCACCTGGCCCTCGACCGCCTGGCCCTGCCGCCCCGGGCGCGGGCGCACGCCGAGGCGATCGAAGGGACCTGACGGCGCTCAGGCCTCCGGCAGGAAGCCGTGCGCCGGGGCGTCGCCGGCGATGATGCGCTCGGCTCTCACCGCGATCATCGGGTTCCACTCGGGATGGGTGAGGATGTAGAAGCGGCGCTCGAGCACGGCGGCGAGCACCTGCTCGGCCACGTCCGCCGGGTCGAGCCCGGTGGCCAGCAGGCTGCGCAGCACGTCCCGGGCGGCGGCGCGGTCCTCGGTCGCGTCCTCGGGCCTCGGGCCGCCCGGCCGGTTGCGATCGGCATCACCGATGCGCGTGTTCACCCAACCCGGGCACAGCACCGAGACGCCCACGTTCGAGCCTTCGAGCGACAGCTCACCGTGGATGGTCTCCGACAGGGCCACCACGCCGAACTTCGAGACGTTGTACGGGCCCATGAACGGCGAGGCGGTGAGGCCCGCCATCGACGCGGTGTTCACCACGTGGCCCTCGCCCTGGTCGCGCAGGAGCGGCAGGAACACGTGGCAGCCGTAGATGACACCCCACAGGTTGACGTCGATGACCCAGCGCCAGTCGGCGAGGTCGCTGTCCCACACGGTGCCGCCGCCGCCGACGCCGGCGTTGTTGCACACGACGTGGACGGCGCCGAAGGCGTCGAGGGCGGCGTCGCGCAGGGCCTCAACATGCGCCAGCTCGCGGACGTCGGTGCGGACCCGGATGGCCTCGGCCCCCATCGAGCGGACGTCGTCCAGCGCGGTGTCGAGCGCGTCGTCCTCGATGTCGGCCATCACGACCTTGGCGCCGGCCGACGCGAAGCGCCGGGACATGGCCAAGCCGATGCCCGACGCGGCCCCGGTCACGACCGCGACCTTGCCTTCGATGGTGTCCACGCGTCCCCCGGGGTTGCTCGTGCCGGCCTCCGAAGGACGGTAGCCCGCCGGTCGGCGGACCGAGCGCCGACGGGATCACCCGCGTCGCGCCAGCCGCCACCGCAGGTCGGGCCACCACGACGCCAGCGCGTAGCCGGCCGAGCCGACCAGCGCGACGGCGCCGAAGAGCCGGTGCGCCGGACCCCACCCCGCTTCGAGGGGGCCCGACGCCAGGAGCGGTCGGTAGAGCAGCCCGCCGGCCGCGTAGGCCGCGAACACCGCCGGGGCCGCCGCCACTCCGCCCTGGCGCTCGGGCGTCAGGGCGGCGAGCACGACGCTCGACATCGAAGCGACGGCGATGAACGCCGCCAACTCGGTGGTGAGTGCGGCGCTCGGCAATGGCCCGATGAGGCGGGCGATCGATGCGACCGTGACGGCCCACGAGAGGGCAGCCCCCGGTAGCACGACGACGGCTCGGTAGAGGCGACGGCGGGCGAGGCTCACGGGCAGGGCGGAGGTCAACTCCCTGGCCGTGTCATCCTGGGAGAGCCCCGCGGCTACCGCGATCGACAGGGCGGCGATGCGAGCCGCTCGCACCGCCGTCGCCGGAGCGGTCGAGAGCGACATCGCGACCACGGTGGCGACCGGCAGGCCGGCGCCAACGATCGGAGCGGACCGCGGCACGACCGCCGCGGTGTAGCGAAGCAGCACACGAGTACACCGCACGCGCGCGCCGATCTGCTCGGTCAGGGACACGGTGGCGTCGGGCCGGTGATGCTCGGTGGTGCGGCTCGAGGCTCGCTCTGCCGGGGCAGAACGAGCCCGACGGCCCGGGCCAGGGCGTCCACGGAGAGGCGTCCCGCCCGCACCTGCGCCCAGCGTCCCCGGAGCACGGCCTTCACGCGTGACTCGGGAAGCCGGGCCAGGCGGGTGGCGGCCTGCGCCTGACCCGGCTCCACGTACACGCCCCCGGCCACGATCAACCAGACCGCGGTCGTGCCGGCCGAGGCGGTCGCACGGCGCGCCAGGTCGGCGAGAGCCTTCGCCGTGGCGGGATGGTCCTTCGCGGCCAGCCACAGGCCGATCACCGGGCGGCTGTCCGGGGCCGAGCACATCACGACAGGCGGCTGCATCCCTTCGGCGTCGCCTTCTGTGGTGAACAGTCGCTTCCCGGGCTGCGGTGCCGGTGGCAAGCCGGCGGCCCACATCCCCACGGCCGACCGGAAGTACAGATCGCGCTCGCCGGAACCGGTCGCCTTCACCATGCCGACCCTTGCCGAGTCCTCGTGGGCGTCGCGATAGAGCGCGTCGTCGACGGCGACCAGGACCCGTGGTGGATAGGCGTCGACGGGCAACCTTGGCGGTCGCTGGTAGATCGTGAACCGACCGGCGGGGCCAGTGGACGGAGCACCGGCAAGGACCTCGCTCGCTGCAGCGAGGTAGTCGCCCGACCAGCCCACGTAGCCGGGGTAGAGGCAGGCGCGCACCTGCCCGCGGCTCGCACAGCGCTGCGTGCCGGGCGCCCCGAGCGCGAACCGTCTGGCGCGGGCGATGTCGGCCTGGCTGGCCGGTCGAAGTTGCAGCCCGCCCGCGGCGACGGCACCTGCAAGCGACACGGCCGCGGCCACCTGCCGCGGGCGCCGCCGACGCACCGCCAAGAGGCATCCCAGGGCCACGGCGATGCCGGCGAGCGCCGCGCCGTGCAGGACGGTCGGGCGGCGGGCCAGTTCGATGGCATCGGCCTTCGTCGAGAAGTCGACGAAGGGCTGCAGCCACCGGCTGCGGCTGGTCCCGTCGCCGTTGAGCTGGAACGTCGCCACAGCAGCCAGGACGACCAAGGCAACCGGGGCGACCACCGACGGCAGCCAGCGGGCCAACGCCAGACCGGCAAGACCGGACAGCCACACGAGCACCAGGCCGACCGACAGCTCCGACCAGGCCGGCGCCCCGACCGAACCTCGGAGTACGAGCACGACCGTGAAGGCGGCTGTGGCTGCCGCGCCCAACAGGGCGGGCACGGCGGTGACCGCGGTCCAGGCGGTCCACCGGGTCCGGTCGTCGTGCGGCATCGCCGCCAGGAGCTCCTCGGTGCCCAACCGGCGGTCCCGTAGCCCCAGAAGGTTCAGAGCGAACAGCGTGGCGACGGCGAGCGGCAGGAGCGACTTGGCGACGTAGACGGAGTCGCGCTGGAGGACCGGGCTGGCGCCTCCGGTCTCCCTCCAGAACAGGACGATGGACAACAGCAGCCCGGCCAGGACCAGCGGCTGGCGCAACAACCGCGGGGCCTCGGCGACGGCCAGACCTACGACGATCCGGCGCCGGCGGCGGCGCTGGCGCCGGGCCCCGTCGTCGACCTCGCGCCATCCCGTTGGCCGCTCGGCGGGCGCTTCCGCGACGGTCACCCGTCGCCGTCCCTGGCGAGCAGGCTCAGGTAACCATCCTCGACGTTCGGTTCGGCCGGTTCCCGCCCGTCCGGCCGCGCTCCGAGATGCCGGCTCACGTCACCGGCCAGCGCCTGCGCGAAGTCGCTTCGATCGGTCGGCGGTCCGAGCCACACCCTGCCCTCGGCCACTGCCGCGAGCTCCGCGGCCGTGCCGGTGAACCGGATCCGGCCACGGTCGAGCACCATCACCTGGTCACACAGGTGGGCGACGTCCTCGGTCTGGTGGGTGGACACCACCAACGTGGTCCGCCGACCGAGCTCCACGAGCAGACTCCGCAAGCGGAGCCGCTGCTCCGGGTCGAGGCCGGCGAACGGCTCGTCGAGGATCAGCAGCCGAGGCTCGGCGAGGAGCGCCTGCGCGATGGCCAAGCGCCGGCGCTGGCCGCCCGACAGCGCCCGGATCTTCTTACCGGCCGACGCCTCGAGCCCGACGATTGGCAGTACTCGCTCGATGGCCTCCCGGCGATCGTGCGTCTTGGACATCCCGCGAAGAATGGAGATGTAGTCCAAGAAGGCGGTGACCGAGAAGTGCGAATAGAAGCCCGGCTCTTGAGGAACATATCCCAGCCGGCTTCGTACGGCTTCCAAACTGTGGCTCGGATCGAGCTCGAACAGCTCGAGCGATCCTCGGTCGGGCGGCATCACCGTGGCCATGATCCGCAGGAGCGTCGTCTTTCCGGCACCGTTCGGTCCCAGGAAGCCGTAGACGCCGGCACCCAGTGACAGGTCCACACCGGCCAGGGCCACCGTGGCTCCGAACGACTTGTACAGGTCCCTGCCGACGACGCTTCGACCGTATGTCTCGGATCGCAGGTTCGCAGCTGTCGCCGACGGATCCACGGGGATCACGCTACAACGACCTCAATCCGACCGGGGTTGATGTACGTTCCGGTGCAGGACGTCTTGTAGGTGTCGCCATTGGTCCCCGAGATCGGGCCGTACGCCCATTCGGGGGTGCGGTTGGTGTTGCTCGAGGCTGGAAACGTGACACCCGAGTGCGAATGCCACCATCCACTATGGCGGTGGATCGGTTTGCAGCTGACCGTGAGCGATGCCACAGTCATGTTGCAACTACCTGAGCCACCGATGTTGTAGGCGGTGTCGCTCAGCCGAGCGATCTTCGCCACCGTCGAGCAGCTGTGACCAGCGCTTGCAGGCTGGGTACTGAACGCAAGCGCCGCAGCGGCGAGCAACAAGAGAACACCGGACTTGCGGATGACTGTCACATCATTCCCCTCTCGACGGCCCAAGCCGAGCGGCCACCACCCAGCGGCGAGGAGCATCCCCCCCCCCAGCGGAAAAGTCAATAGGGAGTTGCACCGGCACCGCAGCCTTCGTCAGTACCGGTAGTTGTCGTGCTTGTACGGACCCTGGGCCGGGATGCCGAGGTAGTCGGCCTGCTCGGTGCTCAGCTTGGTGAGCTTGACGCCGAGGGCGTCGAGGTGGAGCCGGGCCACCTGCTCGTCGAGCTGCTTGGGGAGCACGTAGACACCCAGCGGGTAGTCCGCCGTCTTGGTGAACAGCTCGAGCTGAGCGAGCACCTGGTTGGTGAAGCTCATCGACATCACGAAACTCGGGTGCCCGGTGGCGTTGCCGAGGTTCAGCAGCCGCCCTTCCGACAGCACGATGATCGAGTGGCCGTCGGGGAACACGAACTCGTCCACCTGCGGCTTGATGTTCACGTGGCGGACGTCGCTCATGCGGGCGAGGCCGGCCATGTCGATCTCGTTGTCGAAGTGCCCGATGTTGCCGACGATGGCGTTGTGCTTCATCCGGGCCATGTGCTCGGCCGAGATGATGCCCTTGTTGCCGGTGGCGGTCACGAAGATGTCCGCGCGGCCAACCACCGATTCGAGGGTGTCGACCTCGTAGCCCTCCATCACGGCCTGGAGCGCGCAGATGGGATCGACCTCGGTGACGATCACCCGGCAGCCCTGTCCGCGCAGGGACTGCGCGCAGCCCTTGCCGACCTCGCCGTAGCCGCACACGACGGCGACCTTGCCGCCGAGCATGACGTCGGTCCCGCGGTTGATCCCGTCGATGAGGGAGTGCCGGCAGCCGTAGAGGTTGTCGAACTTGGACTTCGTGACGGAGTCGTTCACGTTGATCGCCGGGAAGAGCAGCTGGCCCTGCTCGAACATCTGGTACAGCCGGTGGACGCCCGTCGTCGTCTCCTCGGTGACGCCCTTGATGCCGCTGGCGATGGTGGTCCAGCGGCTGGCGTCGTCCTCGAGTGAGCGCTGCAGGAGGCCGAGGACGACCTTCCACTCGTCGCTGTCGTCGTCGCCCGGCTCGGGCACCACGCCCGCCTTTTCGTACTCGACGCCCTTGTGCACGAGCAGCGTGGCGTCCCCGCCGTCGTCGAGGATCATGTTGGGCCCGCCACCGTCGGGCCAGCGCAGGGCCTGCTCGGTGCACCACCAGTACTCGTCGAGCGTCTCGCCCTTCCAGGCGTAGACGGGGACGCCGCGCGGCGCGTCGACGGTGCCGTCGGGGCCGACGGCCACGGCCGCCGCGGCGTGGTCCTGGGTGGAGAAGATGTTGCAGCTCACCCAGCGGACCTCGGCGCCGAGGGCGACGAGCGTCTCGATGAGCACCGCGGTCTGGATGGTCATGTGCAGCGAGCCGGTGATGCGGGCGCCGGCGAGCGGCTGGGCGTCGCCGTGCTCGGCCCGCAGGGCCATGAGGCCGGGCATCTCGTGCTCGGCGAGCTCGATCTCCTTGCGGCCGAACGGGGCCTGGGACAGATCCGCGACCTTGAAGTCGCCGGGGGCGACGGGCATGGGTGGGCACCTCCTGCGCGCACGGGCGCGCCTTCGGGAAACGGTCGGTTTCGGGGCTGGGGCCTGCTGGCCCACCCAGATCAGCCCGGGCCGGCCGCCACGCGACCGGTGGGCCAGCGTAGTCGCGCACCGTCGCGCACCGCCGCGTGACACCGCCTCTTCGGGTCTTTGGCAGCGCCTGGCGCCGCCAAAGACCCAAAGTCGAGATGACCATGACACCGGCGCGCTCTCGCCCCTGACCGGCCTCGGGCCCGCGCCACGACCACCGGTATGGTCGCCCGATGGCCCAGGTGCTCGCCCCCGACCCGACCTCGTTCGCGCCCCTCGCCCCCGAGCGCCTGGAGCGCTGGTCCGCCTTCCCCGACATGGGCCAGCCGATGTTCGGCTCACTGATCGGCCTGGTGCTCGAGGAGGTGCGCGAGGACTACGCCCGGATGCGGCTGCCGTGGCGACCGGAGCTGACCCAACCGGCCGGTGTGATGCACGGTGGTGCGATCTCCACGCTGATCGACACGGTCGTCGTACCGGCGATCGCGGGCGCCTACGACGACCGGCCGGTGATGCTGACGCTCAACCTCGACGTGTCGTTCCTCGGCGCCGTCCGCGACGAGGACGCCGTCGCCGAAGGCTGGATCACCCGCCGGGGGCGGTCCGTGGTGTTCTGCGAGGCGCTGGTGCGCACGGCATCGGGCGCGCCCGCGGCGCGCGGGTCGCTCGTCTACTCGATCCGCGTGCCGTAGCGCGACGCGGCCGTTGCCGTCGGGGCCGGCCTACCGATCGCGGCCGAGCCTCGTCCTGAGCGTCGGTCCGAGCGTCGGCCGCCCGAGCGTCAGCCCGGTCTACGGCCGCGACTCGGCTTCCGCGCCGGCCTCGACGCCGACGCCGGTTCCGGCCTCGATTCCGGCCTCGGTGCCTGCCTCGGGTTCGGACAAGGCGAACTCGATGTCGTCGATCGCCGGCACCGGACCCGGGTCGATCCCCTCCTGCGCGGCCAGCTCCAGGCTCACCAGGTCACCGAACAGGACGAGGTCGAGCAACTGGGCGAGCGGTCCCTCGCCCTCCGCTCGGACGACGTGGCGGTCGGCGACGACCTCGTCGAGCGCCTCCGCCAGGAGTGCGAAGCGGCGATCCTCCTGCGGGTGCTCGAGGTCGTGGCGCAGCAGCACCAGCGAGAAGACCTGGCGGGTGACGTCGCCGTGCTGGCCCCACCCGCTCACCTCGTCGTGGCACACCTGGGGAACGGCGCCGGCGAAGGCGGGGACCTTCGCGTTCTCGTTGCACTGCGCCTTCCAGCGGGCGGCCGCCACCGCGCCGATGGCCGACGCTCCGTACACGATCGGCAGGGTCCGCCCGATCCGCCGGGCGAGGTCGCGGGCGGGACCGCCGCCGGCGAGCTGGTCGCGGCGGCGCTCGAGCTGGGCGACGGCGTGGGCCGCCCACCCGTGCGCGCCGGGGAACAGGCCCATGCGCTCGAGGGCGACGAGCGGTGGCACGGCCAGGGCGCCGATGGCGGCCCGGGCCGTCGGCAGGCCGGCCGGCACCTCGACCCGCGCCGCCCCCCATTCGCCGGCCAGGGCACCGAGCCGGCCGCCGCGCGTCACCACCATGAGGTGCGCCCCGGCCAGCTGGGCCTCCTGCGCCGCCTCGATGGTCTCCTCCGTGTCCCCCGAGAAGGAGACCGCGATGGCGAGGGTGTCCTGGGCGACGAACGACGGTGCGTCGTAGCCCTCGGCCACCACCACGGGAACCGGGACGAACTCCTGCGCGAGGGCGGCGACGATGCGCCCGGCCAGCCCGCTCGCCCCGACGCCGAACACACAGATGTTGGCGATCTCCTCGCCCTCGGGCAGGCCGCGGATGGCGGCGCCGGCCTCCACCGCCGCCTCCACCTGCTCGGGCAGCCCGAGGGCGGCGGCGCGCATGCCGAGCGAGTCCAGGTTCGCGGGGAGCACGGCTCAGGCCTCCGCGACTGCGACTGCGACCGCGACGGCGACTGCGCCTGCGGCGGCCCGCGCCGATGCTGCGACCACGACGTGGCCGCGGGGGGAGGGCGGCCGGAGGCGGGTCACGAGGCGTCGAACGTGGGCGCGATCCCCTCCGCCTCGGCTTTGGCGGTGAGGCGGTCGTGCTCGGCGTCGTCGACGGTCTCGGCCTCGTCGACGAGCATGACCGGGATGCCGTCGTCGATGCGGTAGCTGCGCTTGAGCCGCGGGTTGTACAGGCGCTGCTCGTCCTCGAAGTACAGCAGCGGGCCCTTGTCTTCGGGGCAGGCCAGGATCTCGAGCAGGGTGGGGTCGAGCGCCATCGGGTTCCTCCGGCGGATCGGGCGGCGACAGCCGCGATGATGCGGCGTCAGCCGCGGATGAGAGCGAGGACCTCAGCGACCCGGGCGTCGCACTCTTCGCGCGCCGGCGCCTCGAGGTTGAGTCGCAGCAGGGGTTCGGTGTTGGAGGGTCGGAGGTTGAACCACCAGTGGCCGAGGTCGACGGTGAGGCCGTCGAGCCGGTCCTGGTCGCCGTCGGGGTACGCGCCGGAGACCCGCTCGATCACGGCCCGAGGATCGTCGACCGCGGTGTTGATCTCACCGGACATGGCGTAGCGCTCGAACGGTGTGCGCAGCTGCGAGAGCGGCCGGCCGGCCCGGCTCATCTGCTCCAGGACGTGCATCGAGGCGATGAGGCCCGAGTCGGCCCGCCAGTTGTCGCGGAAGTAGTAGTGGGCCGAGTGCTCACCGCCGAACGCGGCGCCCGTCTCGGCCATCACCTGCTTGATGAACGAGTGCCCGACCCGCGTGCGCACCGGCGTGCCGCCCTTCTCCCGGACGATCTCCGGCACGGCCTTGGAGCAGATCAGGTTGTGCAGGATCGTCGCCCCCGGCTCCTTGTCGAGCACGCCGCTCGCGACCATGGCCGTGGTGGTGGAGCCGGCGACCGGCTCGCCCTGCTCGTCGACGAGGAACACGCGGTCGGCGTCGCCGTCGAAGGCGAGACCCACGTCGGCGCCGACCTCGACCACGCGCCGCCTGAGGTCCGCGAGGTTCTCGACCTGGATCGGGTCGGCCGGGTGGTTGGGGAAGGTGCCGTCGAGCTCGCCGTAGATCACTTCGAGATCGAACGGAAGGGCGTCGAACACGGCCGGGACCACGAGGCCGCCCATGCCGTTGGCCGTGTCGGCCACGACCTTGAGCGGTCGCAGGACGCCGAGATCGATGAAGGATCGGACGTGCTCGGCGAATGCGTCCAGCAGCTCGGCCCGCTCCACCGACCCGGCCGGCTCGGCGGCAGGCGGCGGGTCGAGGACCAACGCCTTGATGCGCTCGAGCCCCGTGTCCTGGCCGACGGCACGAGCACCGGCCAGGCAGAACTTGATGCCGTTGTACCGCGCCGGGTTGTGCGAGGCGGTGAACATGGCCGCGGGCGCCGCGAGGTGACCGGACGCGAAGTACACGAGGTCGGTGGAGCACAGTCCGAGATCGACCACGTCGAGCCCCTGGCTCGTGACCCCGGCGGCGAACGCGGCCGCGAACTCGACGCCCGAGGTGCGCATGTCGCGTCCCACCAGGACGCGGGTCGTGGCCGGGTCCTCGTCCCGGGCGAAGCGGGCGAAGCCGGCGCCGATGGCGTGGCACAGGGGGGCGTCGAGCTGGTCCGGCACGGTGCCCCGGACGTCGTAGGCCTTGAAGATGGCGTCGAGCGGTCCCATGTCGGCGACGGACCCTACTCGGCCACCAACGGCCGCCCGGCCGGCGGATGCTCCCCGCCGGAGGCCCGTGGCGCGGGAGCAGCGGTGCCTCCACGCACCTGGCCGGTCGCCGCCGACGCTCGCTCGTCGGGGCCGAGGTCGTAGGCACCACGCCGGCCGAGCCTCAGGATCCGGGTGAGGTCGACGAGCAGCCGGGCGCCGTCGCGCAGGACCTTGACCGTCGACCGCTCGGAGTTGGCCACCTCCACCGGCACCTCCACCAGCGACAGGCCGTAGCGCTCGACGAGGTGCAGCACCTCGACGTCGAACGCGAACCCGTCGATGCGGGATCGCTCGAACACCACGCGCCCGACGTCGGCGCGGAACGCCTTGAGCCCGCACTGCGTGTCGCGGTAGGCGCCGAGCAGCACGGCATGGGTGAAGGCGTTGACGACCCGCCCGCCGAGCTCGCGCAACCGCCGGGCCCTGACCAGCGTGCGGGTCCCCGTGTGGCGGCGCGAGCCGACGGCGACATCCCAGCCGTCCTCGATCTGTGCCAGCAACCGCTCGATCTGCGCCGGTGCGTACGACAGGTCGGCGTCGGTGAACGCCACCGTGGCCCCCGAGGCGGCCAGCATCCCGGAGCGCACCGCGGCGCCCTTGCCGCGGTTGCGGGGATGGACGATGACGCGGTCGGCGCCCCCTTCGCGCGCCGCCTGCGCCGTGCCGTCCGGCGAGCCGTCGTCCACCACGACGACCTCGAGCCCGCCGTGGCCGGCCACCTCGGCCAGCTCCGCACGGACGCGCGAGATCGTCGCGCCGATGCGGTCGCGCTCTTCGTAGGCCGGGATCACGACCGAGAGCCGGACCGCGCCGACCGGTGGCGGCCGGCCTCCGCGACGGCTCAGGCCGCGGTGCACCTCCTGGAACAGCACCGCTCGATAGGCCCAGAACCGCCCGGTCGACGCGCCCGCCAGTGAGACGGCCTTGGCGACGAGGAGCTGCGCCACCCCGGTGCCCGAACCCGGCAGGACGCGCAGCACCGCCATCAGCACGGCGACGTCGAGCGCGGCGCCCAGCGCAGCGACGACGGCGAAGGTCGCGGGCCGCCGCACCCAGCGCACGGCGGGGTCGGCGGCGAAGGTCAGCGACCGATTCAGCAGCCACGAGGCGAGCGCGGCCGCGGCGATGGCGAGCGCATCGGCGAGTGCGGCCGGCACCCCGACTGCGGCCAGGGCAACCAGCAGGGCGACGTCGAGGGCCGTGACCGCCACACCCACCGCCGCGAAGCGGCGCAGCAGGGTGCGGGCGCGCGCGGCCACGGCTCAGTCCCCGGGATCGCGGCGCCGTGCCGGCCACGGCGACGGCTCGTCGACCACCGGCGGCTCAGGGACCGCGGCCGGCGGCAACGGCCGGGACGGCCACGGCGACGGCTCGTCGACCACCGGCGGCGGAGACGGCCACGGCGCCGGCGATGGCGGCGGTTCGGACACCGGCGGCGGAGACAGCCAGGGGGGCGGCTCGGGCGACTGCGGCGGCGGAGGCCCGTCGACCGGGTCGGAACCACCGGCTCCATCGGGCGGGCCCTCGCCGTCTCCGGGCGCGCCACCGCTGCGCTGGTCACCCGGTGCGCCGTCGTCGAGACCCGGGCCCGGCACGCCCAGCGGATCGTCGGCGCCGCGCTCGCCCCGGTCGGCCAGCCACGGGAACGGTCCCTCACCGTCGCCGACCCCGGCCCAGCGGGGCGACGGCATCGTGACCGGGGGACGCCGGGCCAGCCACACCGCCGCCGCGATGCCGAGCAGGGTCAGGATGATCGCCAGCCAGTCGACGCCCGTGCGCCCGTAGCTGAGCCGCACGTCGCGCGACGTCGGGATGACCACCATCAGGTTCGGTGTCACGCGCCATGGGCCGCGTGCTCCGGAGGCCTGCCAGTTCGGGAAGTAGGAGACCTTCACGAGCACGGGCACGCCGATGCGGTCGACGCGGAACGACACGGAGTCGTCGCCGCTGCGGATGTCGCTCACGGTCACCTTCGGCAGCCGCTGCTCGCGAACGGCCGGGAGCGAGCGGTCGCCGAGCTTGCGCTTGCACGGCGTGCGCGGCTCGCTGGGGGCGGCGCAGTTCGTTCCCTTGCGGAGCGACGGCACCGGCGGCACGGTGACCCGGGGCCAGTCGGCGGGGCCATCCGTGGCGAGCGGCACCGACCAACGCTGCGGTTGCAGGAACCACGCGGCCGACGGATCCAGCCACGACGACTGCTGGTCGCCGATGTTGCGCATGACCGCCGGCTTGGCGGTGAGCGGTGCGACGAGCGCGCTGTCGCGGATGCGGTAGACGCGCCAGGGCCCGCTCGCCGCCACACGGGTGAGGCGGCGGTCGGCGTCGGCGGCGCGCACGGCCTGGTCCGAGAACGCCATGTAGTACTTGACGCCCAGGAGCTGGAGCTGGCGGATGCCGAGGTCGAGGTCGAAGCTCCGGTAGGCGAGGTCGCGCTGCGCGCACGAACCCGTCTGGGACAGCTCGCACTGGGCGAGGAAGTGGTAGGGCGTCGTCGCGGACGACTCGAAGTACAGGCCCTCCATCGAACCGATGCAGCTGTCCGTGAAGTAGGGCAGCAACATCAGCGCCATCGGCGTGCCGTAGGTCTCCAGCCGGCTGCCGTACTCCCAGAAGGCCCGACCGCAGCCGAAGCGCGGGTCGTTGCCGAGCCGTTGCATGGTGGCCACGATCGCCCGGTACTCCGGCCAGCCGCCCTGGCCCTCGGGGGCCTTCTGGCCCGGCCCGTTGGCCGGCAGCTTCCCCTCGAGGCCGGAGAAGTTCCACTTCACCCACGAGGGCACGTCGTTGCGGTAGGTCCGGTGCAGCGTCAGCCCACCGATCCGCAGCTCCGCTCCGCCCGTCACCGGCAGGGTCGCACCGGGCAGCGTGCCGAGCGGGATGCCGAGGAACAGGGCAGCGGCCACGAACGCGGCGACGGCACCGCCGATGCCCATGGCCGCGCCCGGCCGCAGCGGGTCCCGGGCGAACAGCACGGCCAGTGCGTGGAGCACGAGCGCGACGCCGACCCCGGCCAGCAGGAACAGCGACACGTAGTAGAAGGGCAGCACCCGGGCGTTCCAGAGGCGGGCCTGGGGCACGAACACGAAGCCGAGCGCGGACAGGACGGCGCCAGCGGCGAGGAACAGACCCGCCCGGAAGCGGAAGATCAGCGACACCACCGCGCCGAGGCCCGCACCGATGACCGGCCACAGCAGGGACCGGGGGAACAGGTAGTCCCAGATCGTCTGGGGCCCGCGGGGTCCGGTGGTGCCCTTCTGGGGCAACTTCTCCCAGCCCATGTCGTTGACGTACGCGCCGCGCCACAGGAACGGCAGCACCCAGAAGCTGGCGAGCAGACCGGCGACGACGAGCACCGGCGTGAGCCAGCGCAACCGGGCGCGACCCGGCCACACGACCAGCGCGACCGCGGTCATGGCCAGCGCGAAGAACACGGGGATGAGGTGGCTGAGTCCGGCCAGAGCCAGGAGCACAGCGGCCGCGGTCCGGTGCCGCCCGGTCCTCAGCCCGTTGACGAGGAAGCCGAGGTACAGCAGCGTCAAGGCCAGGCTGATCGAGAAGGCGAACTCGCCGGCCATGGTCGACGCGAGGTTGCCGCCGATGATGTTGCCGGTCCCGCCGTTGAGGTTGGGCTCCCGGTTGTAGATGACGAACAGCGACGCCACCGCGAGCAGCGCCGGGCCGGGGAACGGCGCGCCGGCCAGGCGCCCGAACGCCCACGCCGCGACGGGCAGCGCGAGCAGCCCGCTCACGGTCACGAGCTTGAAGGCCACGCCGTACGGGACCGGGGTGGCGAGGACGGCCAGCACGATCCCGGCGCCGAGCAGGGCGCGCCGCCACGGTCGCAGCGCGACGACGAACCAGCCGCTGGCGGCGACCGCGCCGGCCAGACCGAGCGCCGGAACCACGAGCGCGGAGCGCAGCCCGACGTGCAGGGCCACGACCGCCAGCATCGGGACGACCATGTAGAACTGGTACGCGGGGAAGCCGGCGTACCAGTCGGGCGACCAGCCGGACAGCCGCCCGTGCGGCAGCACGTGGCGCAGCAGGTACATCGGTCCCCACACGTGGGCGCCCATGTCGCCGCCCGTGGGCGTGTTCTCCCGGAAGATCAGCGCGGGCTGCACGCTGAGCAGGACGAACACGACGCTGAGGACCACCACCGCGGCGGTGCACCACGAGGCCGGGGAGGCGCCGCGGAGGCGATCCACGGCGGGGCGCAGCACCTCGGCGGGTCCGAGGATGCCTCGCCGTCGCACCGGCCGATCGGGCGCTGACGGGTCCGCCGCGGCCTCCTCGCCGCCGGGACGTTCGAGCACCGCCGAGCCGGTCATGGGTCGCCCATCGTGCCACCCGGCCGCCGCCGTGCGGGGATCGGGTCCGGGCCTGCCTGCGACGCCGGCGGCACGTTCAGCTCGTCAGGAGCGACACGACGGTCACCAGGTTGAACACCAGGTGCCCGACGATGGCCGGTCCGAGGCGCCCGGCGCGCACGGTGACGATGGCGAGCACGGCGCCGAACGCGGCGAGGGCGGGGAACTGGAGCACCTCGAAGTGGGTGAGGCCGAAGACCAGCCCCGAGACGGCCACGGCCCAGGCCACGCCCAGCCGCCGCTGGAGCGCACGCAGGAGCAGCCCGCGGAAGAAGAGCTCCTCGATGAGCGGCGCCCCGATCACGACGATCAGCACGAGCAGGACCACGCCGACCGGGCTCGTGGCCCGGTCGGCCAGGTCGCGGGCCGGCTGCTCGAGATCCTTGCTGGACTTGCCGAGCAGCGCGACCCACGGAAGCGAGACGAGCGGCACGAGCGCGAGCTGCCCGACCAGGCCGACCACGGCGCCCACCCCCACGTCGATGGGCCGGAACCGCAAGCCGAAGTCGCGCACCACACCGCCCCCGCGCCAGCGTCCGGCGACGATGGGGGCGCCGGCGAGCCCGAGCCACAACGTCACCTGCAGGATGGCCACGAGCCACAGCGGATACGTGGACGGCTTGTCGTCGAGCCGGCCGGCGAGGGCGAGCACCAGGCCGCCGAGGATGGCCGAGCCGGACATCGCCACCAGCCAGCCGGCGGCGGCGTCGCCGATCCCCCAGCGCACGGTCCCGGGCGCGGCGGCGCCCCGAGATGGGGCGGCGAGCGCACCGGTGGTCGCGAGCGGTGGGTCGGGAGGCGGCGGGCGGTCGGTCATGCGGCGTCGACGGCCGTGCGCGACGACGGCCGACCGCAGCGTACCGGCGGGCCCCCGAGACGTCGGCGCGCGCCGAGCCGTCGCCGATGCCGGGACGGACGATGCCGCGCCGGACGATCGCGCCGGTGCGGGCGCGCCGGACGGTCAGGAGGCCAGCGCCGCCCCCACGCCGCCCAGCGGAAGCTGGCGGATCGACCTGTGGTCCTGGAGCGTCCAGCCGCGCGGCAGCGACAGACCGTCGGCGTGCCTGGCGCACAGCTCGTGGCGCATGGGGTGGGGCTCACCCTCCAGGCCGTCGAGCCAGACCGTCGCCGATGCGTAGTCGTAGGTGAGGGTCGTCGTCGCCGGGCCGTGGCAGTCCGGCCGGTCGCAGCGCCGGGCCATGGCCGGCGAGGCTACCGGTGGCGGGGCCACGGCCCGGGGATGCCGTCGTCCCAGGCCACATGCGCCCCTAGCATGGCCCCATGACGCAGCAGGGCCCGCCCCCTCCGCCGCCACCACCGCCGCCACCCCCCGGCGGGTCCGGAGGCCCCAACCGGCCCGGATCCCCGGGGCCGGGCGGGTCGAAGGGCCGGCTGCGCACCGACCCCGGCCTGCCGAAGTGGACGTTGTGGGTGCTGCTCGCCGTCTTCGTCGGCGTCATGGTGCTGCTGTCGTCCGTCGGCGGCAGCAGCGGCTCGAAGATCTCCTACTCGACGTTCCTGAAGCGGGTGCGGGACAAGAAGGTCAAGACCGTCGAGTACGAGAACGGATCGGCCCGCATCACCGGCACGTACAAGGACGGCAAGAAGTTCACGACGACCGGCTTCGTGCCCTTCCCGGACCGCGACCTGCGGACGCTCCAGGACTCCGGCGTCGAGATCAAGCCGAACACGCGCTCGGCCGGTTTCCTCGAGACCTGGCTGCCGTTCCTCCTGCCGATGGCGTTGATCCTCGGGTTCTTCGTCTGGATGCAGCGCCGGGCTCAGGGCCAGATGGGCAACATCATGTCGATCGGGCGGTCGCGGGCCAAGACCTACACGACCGAGCGACCGGGCACGACGTTCGCCGACGTGGCCGGCTACGGCGGCGTCAAGCAGGAGATCACCGAGGTCGTCGACTTCCTGAAGCACCCCGAGAAGTTCGGCCAGATCGGTGCTCGGATCCCCAAGGGCATCCTGCTCGTCGGTCCCCCCGGCACGGGCAAGACCCTCATCGCCCGAGCCGTGGCGGGCGAAGCCGGCGTGCCGTTCCTGTCGGTGTCCGGGTCCGACTTCATGGAGATGTTCGTCGGCGTCGGCGCCAGCCGCGTCCGCGACCTGTTCCAGTCGGCGCGCAAGCTGGGCCGGGCGATCATCTTCATCGACGAGATCGACTCGATCGGGCGCAAGCGAGGCGCCGGCCTCGGCGGCGGTCACGACGAGCGCGAGCAGACCCTCAACCAGATGCTGTCCGAGATGGACGGCTTCGAGGCCACCGAGGGCATCGTGATGATGGCGGCCACCAACCGCCCCGACATCCTCGACCCTGCGCTCCTGCGTCCCGGCCGCTTCGACCGCCAGGTCGTCGTGCCGCTCCCCGAGCAGAGCGAGCGCTTCGCCATCCTCCAGGTCCACTGCAAGGGCAAGCGGGTGGGCCCCAGCGTCGACCTCAACGTCGTGGCCCGGGGCACGCCGGGCATGTCGGGCGCCGAGCTGTCCAACCTGGTCAACGAGGCGGCCCTGCACGCCGTGCGGCGCGGCTCGGCCGACATCTCCATGGACGACTTCGAGTACGCGCGGGACCGGGTGCTCATGGGCGCCCGCCGCGAGTCCATGGCCCTGTCGCCGAAGGAGAAGGAGCTGACCGCCTTCCACGAGGCCGGGCACGCCGTCTGCGCGGTCGTGCTGCCCAACGCCGACCCGCTGCACAAGGTGACGATCCTGCCGATGGGCATGGCGCTCGGCGTCACCCAGCAGCTGCCGGCCGAGGATCGCCACTCCTACAACCAGGAGTACCTGGAGGAGTCGATCGTCGTGGCCATGGGTGGCCGTGTGGCCGAGCGCCTCGTGTTCGAGATGGTCTCCACCGGCGCCAACAACGACCTCGTGGTCTCCACGGAACGGGCCCGCAAGATGGTGCGCGAGTGGGGCATGAGCGACCGGGTCGGGCCCATGGCGTGGGGTTCGCAGGGCCAGGTGTTCCTCGGCGAGGACCTCATGCAGACCCGCGACTACTCCGACGAGACGGCGAGGATCATCGACGAGGAGGTGTCGAAGATCTTGCGCCGCTGCGAGCAGCACTGCGAGGACCTGCTCAGCGAGAACCGCAACGGCCTGAACCTCGTGGCCCGCAGCCTGCTCGAGCACGAGACGATCTCCGGCGCGGAGGTCGTGCGCCTGGTGGGCCTGGGCCGCACCGGAGCCAAGCCGGAGGACGTGATCAACACCGGCGTGGTCGAGGGTGACGGCGGCCTGCCGGTGGACCCGGCGGGACCGCCACGGGTCCCGGGCGCCTCGGTGCCCGGCGACTACTGGAACCGGCCCGCGGGACAGTGACCTGACACTCCGGCGGCGCTGGCGAGGGGGCCGACCGCCCGGGCAGCGCCCTGTGAGGTCCCGTCGTTCGGACCACGCGGCCGGTTCGGGTCAGGCCCGGCCGCGCGGCTCGCCGTGGTCGCAGCCCGGCGGCGTGGATCCCGGGGACCGCACCTCGGCCACCGCGGCCCACAGATCGGTCGCGGTGGGCTCACCGAGGAACGACGCTCGCACGACGCCATCGGCGTCCGCGACCACGACGCAGGGGACGGCCTCGACGCCATAGCGCTGGTGCAGGCTCCGGTCCGCTACCGCCTCGACATCCTGCACAGCGACCGCGTCGCTGGCCAGCGCCTGCACCTTCTGCCACACACCCCGACACGACAGGCACGTCGACGACGAGAAGAGCACGACCAACCAGGGGGCTTCGGGCCGCTCGAAGTCGCGCCGGTCGAGCTGGCCGGGCACGGGCCACGATCCCTGGGTCGGCGGGTCGCGGCGCGTCCGGCGCTGCACGACGGCGGCCACCGCCGCCGCGGCCACCGCCAGCACCAGGAGCACGATCAGGCGCGACACGGTCAACCCCCGGACCGCGCGATGGCCTCGAGCCCGGCCGCCAGCGGGACGCCCAGCGCCGTGCCGTTGCCCGCGTCGCCCCGGGCCAGGACCCAGCGCTCGGCGACGAAGGGCCCGTCACCGCGCAACAGCACCGACACGACCCGCTCGTCGAGCTTGCCGCGCAGGCTGAGCAGCCGGTGCTCGCCGGCGCGGACCACCGTGTCGGGCACGCCGATGTCGCGCAGGCGGCCACCTCCGTAGGCGCGGAGTCGCACGCGCACCGCTCGCGGCCCGGGGTTCAGCAGCATCAACCGCTCGTCGACCCGCCGTGTCACCGACCCGGCGCCCACGACCCACGTCGGCGCCATGACCGATGCGCCCGATGAGCTCGCCGAGTCGGCGCTGCTGAAGGGGTCGACCGTGTCGATCAGCCGCTCGGCCACGACCGGGCGGTCGCTGCTGACGACGGCGCTGTGGCCGATGCCGGCCGGCACCCGCGGCTCGCGGTCGAGGTCGAGCACCTGGAAGCTGCCGGGCCCCACGTCGAGCCGGAACGGGTAGAGCTGCCCGTTGCGCTGCGGGTCGTCGAGGGTGATGGCGAGGTCCACCTTGGCCACCGACGCCGGGTCGGGGTTGTAGACGACGTAGCGCTCGTGGACACCGCTGCGCTTGGCTCCCATCGGGAAGGCCCACGTCGGGCGGGGCGACGGTACGCCGGGCGCCAGCGTCACCCCACGCCGGCGGAAGGGCTCCCGCGTGGCCTCCGCCTCGGTGGTGGCCGCGCCGGTGCCGTCGAAGGTCTGGATGCGGTCCACCACCAGCCGGCCGGTCCGGGTGCGGACCACCGCCGACACCATCGCCCGCACGGTCACCTGAGCCGAGACGTCCGCCGCCACCACGGATCCACCGGGCACCGGCACGCCTTGGAGCGCCTCCGGGCGGCGGGTGCCGTCGACGGTCGCGAAGCTCAGGTCGGCGACGGCCGCGTCCGGGAACGGGTTGTAGAGCAGCAGGGTCTCCCGCGCGTCGCGCGTCGTGGCGCCCGAGGCGAAGAACCAGGTGTCCGACGCGCTCGACGCGCACGACGCGACGTCGTAGCCGTCAGGGCCCCGCACGGCCCGCTCCACGATCGCCTCCCCACCGGCGAGCTGGACGGTGGCCGCGGCGTAGGGGGCGTCGACGATGTCGGTGAGCCGGACGTCCACCCGGCCCCGAGGGCCGACGATGAGCGGCTGGGACCGCGTGGCGCCTCGGCTCGGCACCACGATGATCCGCCCGGTGACCGGGCGGGCGCCGGGGTTGCTCACGACGAGCGTGGCGTTGGCCGCGCCGCCGGCGGTCGCGGTGCTGCCGGCGCAGTACCACACGGAGTCGAGGCTGCCGGCGGGTGCCGCAGTGGGCCCGAACCCGGCGAGGTCGGGCCCGCCGGCCAGCGCTCCGGCGCGCACCTTGGCCCGGCGGTCCAGCGCCGGCTGTCCCCGGTCCAGCGCCACGGCGGCGGCCACGAGCGAGGCGAAGATCACGACGGCGGCCCAGCGGCGGCTCATCGCCGCGCCCCCGCAGCCGCTCGTGCGCCGCTGCGCCGGCGGACGACGACAAGCACCGCCAACCAGAGCACCGCCTGAGCTCCCTGCAGCGCCCGCACCCCGGGCGGGGTGCGGTAGCGCAGCACCGCTGCGCCGCCGGACGGGGCGTCGAAGCGCTGCGCCCATCCGTAGCCGGGCGCGCCGGCCGGCGCCGCGCGACCGGCGACGTCGAGGGCCCAGCCGTCGGCCTCTGGTGCGGCCATCACGACCGACCCCGGGCCGGGCAGGCGGCCGCGCCACGTCGTGTCGCCCGTCCGCCGCAGCACGCCCCGCCGCGAGCCCGGCGGTTCGGCGGCGGCACCTGTCGCTCGCCCGGGCACCGGCGACGACGGTGCGCCCGACGAGACCAGCGGCCGCCAGGCGGCGTTGCGGTACACGACGAGAGCGGGGTCGGTGTCGACCCGCTCGAGGTCGAGCTGGCCGGCCATCGTGTCGACCACCCAGGGCGGGACGGCGAAGGACCTTCCCTGGTACGCGCTGGGAGCGGCGCGGCGGGGCACGACGATGTAGCGGACCCCGAACGGCGCGAGCAGCGCGCCGAGGTGGACGGTACGCCGGCTGCGGGCGAGCGCCACGTCGGCCAGGAGCAGCCGGTCGCTGCGGGTGACGGGGACCGCCCAGCGGTCGCCGACCTGAGGGTTCCCCTCGCTCACCGCCCACTGGAGGCCCGGTTCGAGCCGCTGCCCGGCGAGGGGCATGGCGTCCGGTGCCCCGAGCCAGAGCAACCGCGCCGGCTGGCCGCCGTCGCGCTCGATGATGCGCGCCATCGCGCTGTCGAGGCCGCCGCCGGGCATGCGCCAGCGGCCGTCGACGAAGCCCGGTACGAGCGGCAGCACGGCCAGGACGAGCCCGGCGGCGGCCGCGGCGGCGAGCAGCTGGCGCCACCCGAACCGGTAGCCGGGAAGGTCGACCTCGAAGGCCGCCACGCCGAGCGCCGCCGAAAGGGCCAGAGCGGCGCCGGCCGGAGCGAGCAGGACCTCGTAGGCCGGAAGCTCGACCGGCAGCCAGCCCTGCTGACCGGCCCACAGCAGACCCCAACCGGCCAGCGCCACCGACCATCCCCGCACCGCCCAGTCGAACCGCCAGCCCCGCCCCACCATGAGCGGCAGCACCGCGGGGACGAGGAAGGCCCAGCCGAGCGGCGCGGCTCCGAAGGGCCCGGTCTGGAAGCGCAGGAGGTCCGAGACCGTGAAGGCGGCGCTGGTACCCGCCCGGACGCCCGCGACGAGATGCCAGCCACCACCGTCGCGCAGCACGACCGCACTCCACGGCAGGTTCAGAACGACGGCCACCAGTCCACCGAGCAGCGCGCCCGACGCCAGGCGGCCGACGCCGCGCGCGCGCCCCGCGACGAGCGTGCCGAGGGCGAGCGCCAGGCCGCTCACCACCGCCACCGGTACGACGGCCGGAACCAGCGCGCCGGCCACGCCGAGCAGCGCGCCCAGGCGCAGCGCCTGCACGAGGAACGGCCGGGCCGCGGGTGTGGCGCCGGCCTCCGGCGAGCCGGCCCGCAGGTCGGCCCGCCCGAACGGCGCCAGGCGGCTCAGCCGCGCCGAACCGAGCAGGAACCAGGGCGCGCTCCCGTACACGAGCAACCCGCTCCACGAGCCGCGCGCGAGGGCGTTGTACGGCACGGGAAGGGCCAGGTAGACGACGAGGGCGGCCACGCTGGCACGTGTCGATCCGATCGGCCGGGCCAGGCGCCAGGCGCCGACGGCGCCGAGGGGCAGCATGCCGAGCACGAGGATCTTCTGCAGGAGACCCATCGCGCCGAGCGACACGAAGCCGAGCAGCGCGAGCAGGCCGAGACCGGTCGGCGCAGGTCCCGGCTGGCCCAGGCCGACGGCTCGCCAACCGGACAGCCACCGGCGGGCGAGGATCGCCGGCCCGCCGGGGAACGGGGCCAGCTCACCGACCGACGGCAGCGGCGGGGCGACGAGGTTGCGGCTGCCCAGAGCGACGAGCAGCACCGCGACCAGCGCCACGACGAGCGCGACCCGGCTGGCACGCGAGCGCAGGCGATCGGCCAGGTCGCGCCCGCTGCGCGTCATCGCCGCCAGCCGGTCGTCGCGGCCCCCGATCTGGCCGCGCAGGTAGCCGGTGACCCGTGCGCTGCCCCGCACCTGCAGCTCGCGCACCTCGCGGTCGGGCACCTGGCGCACCCGGGCCAGGGCCTTGCGCTTGGCCCGGATCTGGCGGGGCCGGCGCAAGTTCCAGGTCCAGGCCGCGGCCACGTCGCGAGCGTGGCGCCCGTCCCCCGCCGCGATGGCGAAGGCGATCTCGACGAGGCTCACCGCGACGGCCTGGGGCAGCACGCGCGCCAGGTGGAGCGGGCGGTAGCAGGAGAGCATCGTGCGGAGGCGGTGCCTCGTCTGGAGGCGTCGCCGGTCGTCGTGGGGCCGGCGCAGGGCGAGCGCCTCGATGTGGCGGACCCGTGCCCCGGGCACGATCACCACGCGGCCGCCGGCGACGTGGGTGCGCCAGCACAGGTCCACGTCGTCGCCGAGGAAGGTGATCGCCGGGTCGAAGCCGCCGAGGGCGCGGAACAGGTCGGCGCGCACGAGCGTGAAGGCGCCCGGGATCACGAACACGTCGCGCACGGCGTCGTGCTGCTCCTGATCCAGCTCGCCGGGCTCGGCGAACGGCGCCAGCACGCCGGTCTTGTCGACCGAGGCCGCGACCTGGCGGAGCCGCTTCGGGTCGTCCCACGACACGAGCTTCGGGCCCGCCAGCGCGGCGTTCGACCGGAACGCCTCCTCCACGAGGATCTTGACCGCGCCGGGGTCGGGAGCCACGTCGTCGTGGCACAGGAGCAGGAAGGGCGCTCCCTCGACGGCCCGCAGCGCCTCGTTGGCCGCCGCGCCGAATCCGGGGTTGGTCGCCAGCCGGCGGACGTGGGCGCGCGGCAGCACGCCGGCGATGCGCGGGGTCAGGTCCTGGGCGCTGCCCGCGTCGACGACGAGCACGGCGAGAGCGGGATACGTCTGGTCCGCGAGGGCGCGGAGCGTGTCTTCGAACCAGTCGCCCGGGTCGTGGGCGACGACCACGGCGACGACCGCAGGGGGCGCCGCGGCGGGGCCGGCGCCCGAGGGGGTCGGCGATCCGTCGCTCGCCCGGGGGCCGGCCTCGGGGCTCGCTCGTCGCACATCCACGGGGAACCGAGGGTAACGGACCGCCCCGGTGGCGAGGCCCGCGCCCGGAGCCGGTCGAGGACCAGTCCCTCGCTCCGGCCGGCCGCACCAGCGGCCCGAGCGACACACGTCACCGAGTCAAGTGCTTGCAACTGTTAGCACTTCCCCCTACTGTTGCGAGCACGAAGCGGCGGACGAGCGCCGCCCGATCGCTGAGCCGAGGAGCCCGAACCATGCCCGAGATCCCCACCGCCGAGGATGTCACCAACTTCGCCAAGGAGGCGCTCTACGTGGGCGTCGGCCTCGGCGTGCTGACCTTCCAGAAGCTGCAGGTCCGCCGGCGCGAGATCGAGCGGGAGCTCGCCGACCGCTTCGCCGGTGTACGTGCCCAGGCCGAGAAGCTGGGCGAGGCCACCGAGGAGGGAGCGGGCGATGCCCGGGCCCGCATCGAGCGCCTCGCCGAGGTCGTCGAGGACCGCATCAGCGAGCTCGAGCGCCGCTTCGACGACCTGGAGACCCAGCTCGACGGGTACGTCGCTGCGCTGGAGGCCAAGCTGCCCGAGCAGGCCGCCGAACTGGTCAAGCAGGCCCGCGAGGCCGTCAAGGCGGCCCGCGCCTCCGCGCGTGACGCCGCCCGCGAGGCCCGCGGCCAGGTCCGCACGCTGCTCGCCGCCTGAGCGAGCACCCCACGAGCCCTGCGCGCCGCACAGGCTGCGCAGGCAACTTCGAGCGCGCGGTGCTCCCCCCACCGCTGCGCTCATCTCCCGTCGCCCGGCTGCCGAGTCCCCCTGGCACCCGGGCGACGGTCTGCTTTGGGGCAACGCTCCCTTGGGGCGACGGTGCGCCTGGCCGGCGGGGCGGGACGCGTGGTGTGGGCCCGCTCAGGTCACGTCACCCTGCCGCGGTACTCGGCCGATGCCTGGAACAGCGCGAGCAGGCGGCGGACCGAGGTCCCCGACTGCAGCTGCCCGACCCAGTAGGCGAAGCCCCCCGGGTCGGGGGCTCGGCCCAGCATCCCCAGGTACGCCATGGTGACCTGGACCTGCGGGTCGAGGCGGCCGGCCGCCGCTGGGCCGCCGGCCAGCGCGGCCAGCCAGGCTCCCCGCGCCGTGCCCGACGCCAGGGCCCCGGTCGCGGCCGCCGCCTCCGCCGCCGTGGGCGCACGGCCCAGCAGGTTCGCGTACACCGCGGCCACGAAGGCACCGTCCGACGCGGCGGCGAGGGACGAACCGGCGACCAGCTCACCGGCCACCGTCCCGAGCGAGGTGCCGAGCCGGATGCGGTCGGCCTCGCCGCGCACTGCGCCGGCGTCGCCGGGCGGCGAACCGGTCACGCCGAGGTACAGGCGGACGACGGGTGCAACCGTCCCCCCGAACTCCGGGGAGTGGATGAAGGCGTCGATCACGCGATCGCCCGGCCAACCGATCTCCTGCATCCGGCTGACCCAGGTCGCCAGGCCACCGGCGTCGGGGGTCCGCCCGAGGAAGTCGGCGTACTGGCGGGCGACGAAGTCGCGGGCACAGGCGAAGGGCCGCCACGGGGCCGGGGCCGCCGGCGCCGAGCTGCGGCGGTTCGGGGCCTGCTTGAACATCGGCCACGCGGCCCGGCACAGCGGTTGGCCGGTGGTGAGGACGAAGAGCCGACCGAGATCTCCACTGCGCACCGCCCCCGTGTGCCCGACCGCCTCCGTACCCTGCTGCACGATGATGGTGCGGCCGTTCACCTCGCCGATGGCGGGAGCGTTCGGCGGCGCGTAGAGGGCGGAGCCGGACAGCTTCACGCTCGCCTCGATCGTCCCGTCCGAGCCGACGATCCGCAGGGTCCGCTCGGAGGTGAGGACGAGCTCCTGGCGGCCGTCGGCGTCGACGTCGGCCATGGCCACCGTGGCATGGGTCGGCGAGGTCGAGTTGCACGCCGCCGTGTCGTCGCGCACGCATCGTGAGAACCGGCGGGTCCCATCGCCGTTGTAGAGGAACACCCAGCCGCCGTTCGAGGCGAAGGCCACCTCCGGCCGGCCGTCCCCGTCGACGTCGCCGGCCACCACCGCGTTGCCGACCTGTGCGCCGATCTCGACCGGCCAGCCGGGCAGCGGTGCGCCGGTGCGAGCGGTGTAGGCCCGCACGAGTCGGCCGCTCGCCGAGTCGCCGTAGGGGCTGTACAGGCCGTTGCCGACGACGATGTCGAGCCAGCCGTCCTGGTTGAGGTCCGCGATGGCCGGCGTGGACCAGATCGTCATCCCGGGAAGGACCTTCGGGTAGCCGGGATAGTTCGCGCCGGTCCGGGTGAGGACCCAGAGCATCCCGCCCGGGGGCCAGCCGTACGGGTTGCCTGCGTACATGTCGCCGCCGACGACGATCTCGGGCTTGCCGTCGCGGTCGATGTCGGCGATGGCGGGGCTCGACCAGATCGTGTCCTCGAGGAACCGCCGGAACAGCAACGTGCCGCCGCGGCTCCAGGCGTAGAGGCTGTGGTCCCACGACGCGGCGACGATGTCGAGGATGCCGTCGCCGTTGATGTCGGCGATCGCCGGGGTGGAGAAGAAGCCGTGCGGCCGGCAGTCCACGCCGACCGGGCAGTACATCGGGGCCCCTTCCCGGTACGTCATGCGGACGCGCCCCGTCGGCCCGTCGAGCCAGACGACGCGGCCATCGATGGTGCCGACGACGACGTCCTGGCGGCCGTCGCCGTCCATGTCGGCCACCGCAGGTGAGGCCTGGACGGCGGTGCTGCCGAGGTCGACCTTCCAGAGCACGCTGCGGTCGGTGGCGCGGTAGGCGGCCACGACGCCGTCGAGGTAGCCGGCCACGATCTCGGGCACGCCGTCGCCGGTGAGGTCGGCGAGCGTCGGGCTGGAGAAGGCCTCCGAGGTCGTATTGGGTCGCGTGCCGATGGCGCCCATCGTCCGGTCGATGGTCCCGACCGGGGTCAGGGTCGTGGTCACGGCCCCCGCGGCTCGAGACCGTGGCGTTCCGGGGACGGTCGGGGCGGCGAGGGTGGCGGCGGCGACGGCGATCGAGGCGAGCGCGAGCGCCAGTGCCCGGAGGGAGCGAGGGAACGGCACCGTCTTCCATCGACCGGGCGCTCGTCACTTCCAGCGCTACGGCCGACTCGATGCGTCGGCTCAGGTCGGGGGCGTGGCGAACCAGTTCGACCTGAGGCGGAGGATGCTTTGAACCTGGTCGCCGGTGACCGACACGTTGCCGGACGAGAACCGGGCCCGAGCGGTCAGCACCCGCCCGCCGTCCGCCCCGAGACCGTTGCGGCTGAGCACGTCGAGGCCGTGGAAGTTGCCGAGATCCCGACCGGCCCACCGGTCGAAGGCGGCCTCCACGGTGGCGCGGCTGAGCGTGACGGTCCAGGCGTGGTTGGAGTTGCCGGCGTAGTCGTCACCGGCGTCGGCCACGGCCGGGAAGGTACCCCCGGCGGTCCAGCCGCCGGTCGAGGCCGAGAACTCGGTGAGGCTGATCGTGCCGGTGGAGGTCGACCGGCGGACCTGGCGCTGCGTGTCGCGGGTGGCCTTGTCGGTGCGGGGGTCCTCCTTGCGGACGGGCGTGGTGCTACCGGACGAGCGCGAGCCCGCACCGAAGTACGCCTGGCAGGACGTCCCGTCGCACGTCGTCGCGTACGGCGCCCATCGTGCATCCCCCGCCCGCACGTAGGACCGGGCGGCCAGGGCCTGGGCCCGCAGTGCGGCGGCGCCCCGGCCACCGCCGAGGTCCGCCCACGACGGCGACATCTCCTGGGCGATCACGGACCGGATCAGGTTCTCGGTGCCCACCCGGTTGACGGTCCACGTCGAGCCGGGCACGTGCACGGCGGTGAGGTCGCCGCGGTAGTAGGTCGTGCCCCCCGACCGGCACAGCTGGGGCAGGGTGGCGAGGTCCTCGGTCTGCGTCACCGTCGTGTTCACCGCGACCTCGGCGGTGCTGCCGATCGTGGCGCCGAGCGTCCAAGGGCCTGCGCAGCCCGGGCCCGTGTAGACCCGGAAGGTGGTGTCGCTCAACCGGATGACCATGATCGCCTTGGCCGGGCCGACGACCGAGCCGCCGCCCTGGGCCCGCACCTGGCCCGCGGCCGTCACCACGAGCGACCTGCCGACCTGACCGTCGAGCCGCACCCGTTGGACCGGGTCGTCGGGCATGCGCACGGTCGACGTGCCGCCGTAGTACCGGTCGAGGATCTGGGTGCCCGACCACCCGTGGTCCACCGCGTAGCCGAGCGCGCCCCACTGACCCATGCCGCGCCCGTGCCCGTAGCCGTAGCCGCGGATCTGGATGGAAGCAGGTGGGGTGCCTGCGGACGCGGGCGGCGCGACGGCCGCCGAGACGAGCGCGGCGATGCCCCCCACGAGCGCGACCAGAGCGCGGCGGACGGGCGTGGTGCGAGCCATGGCTTCCCCCTTCGGCACCGCCCCGGGAGACGTTAACCCTCCGACCGCCACGGCTACCATCGCCTGGCCGCCCGACGACCGCGCGGGCCCGAGCCGGAGGTGCCCGCCCGCCGTGTCCGGGCCCGGAAACGGAACCCGATGACCGAGCACGACGCCCTCCTCCGCCGCATCGACGACGCTGCCGACGAGGTCGCCGACGTACTGGCGGGCGCCGGCGGCGGCGAGCCGGGCCGTGAGGTGCTCACCGAGGCGCGCGAGCACCTCGCCACCGCGTGGCACTCGTCGGCCGCCGGCACCGAGCTGCCGCCCGGGACGCGCCTGCGCCAGGTGAAGCGCGGTGTGCTGGCCGTGACCCGCCCGCTCACCGCGCAACAGGTGCCCTTCAACCGCGAAGTGGTCGTCGCGGTCGATCGCCTGGCTCGGGTCGTCGACGAGCTGATCGACCGGGTGGCGCTCACCGAGGACCGCAGCCGCGCCGCCGGCTCACGGATGCAGGCCGCGCTGGCCACCACCGATCTGGCCGTGGACGACCTCGCCCATGGCGCGCACCGGTTGGCGAGCGCGTTCGACGACGTGGTGGAGCGCGTCGAGCGGCTCGAGCAACGCCTGGCCGACCAGCGCGCCGACGTTCGCGCCCTGCGCAGCCGCCAGGACATCGTCCTGCGGGCCCTGGCGGACCTCGGCGCGGCGGCCGTTCCGCATGGCGGCGACGGGCCGAGTCCCGCGGTCGGTCCGGTCGGCCCGGTCGGCCCGTTCCCCGCGGTCGCCTCGGCCGCCGCGGAGCTGGCTGCGGCCACCGACGAGCTCAGCGCGGAGCTGGCCGAGCTGGCCGCCGGCCCCCGCGACGAGGTGGTGCGGGAGCGGGCCCGCTGGTGGTCCGAGATCGGAGCCGTGCCCGGGGGCGGGCCGGTGGTGGATCTCGCCGCCGGCCGGGGTGAGTGGCTCGAGGTCCTCGCGGCGCACGAGGTCGAGGCCTGGGGGGTCGAGGCCAACGGCCACCTGAGGGCGCAGGCCCAGCGGCGCGGCCTGGACGTCCGCGACGAGGATCCGCTCGCGCACCTCGGCGGTCTCGACGAGGCCAGCGTTGGCGCGGTCAGCGCGTTCGGCGGGCTGGCCGGGCGGCTGCGACCGGCCGCGGTCGCCGAGCTCGTGGATCGGGCGCTGGTGGCTCTGCGCCCGGGTGGTGCCCTCGTGATCGAGGTGCCGAACGTGACCGCCCTGGACGTCGGCGCCGCCGAGGTCTGGCTCGATCCCCTGCTCGACCGGCCGGCGCACCCCGCCGCGCTCGAGCTACTGGTGCTGGCTCGGGGCTTCGCGGAGGCCGAGGTGCGCTGGCGTGAGCCCGTCGACGAGGCCTGGCAGCTCCGGGCCGATGACCTCGGCACCCGCGACGGGGCACGCGCCGAGGCGCTCGTCGAGCGCCTCAACCGCCTGCTCGCCGGGCCGCGGCGGGCCGCGGTCGTGGCCCGCAAGGCGGGAGCGCCGCCGGGGTGAGCTCGCCTCGCCGCCGCACCCGGCCGCGGCGGATCGCGCTGCTCAAGCCCGACTTCGGTGTCCACGGTGGCTTCGAGCGCGTCGTGGACCGGGTCGAGGCGACGCTGCGGCGCGACGGCCACGACGTCACGCGGATGGGGGTCGAGGTCGACTCGCTCAGGTACCGGCGCACCGGACCCTCGGTGCCCGAGGAGCTCTGGGCCGGCGCGCCCGAGTACGCGCGGTACCTGGCGTCGGTGGCCGCCTTCCGCCGGATCGACACCCGGCTCTACGACGCCGTCGTGTCCACCCAGCCGCCGTCGTTCGCCGCCTCCCATCCACGGCACCTGGCGCTGTTCTTCCACCACCACCGTGTCTTCTACGACCTCGAAGAGCCGTACCTGGCGGCCGGCTTCGCGGCCGACCCCGGGCTGCACCGCCGAGCCGCCGAACAGGTGCGCCGGCTCGACCAGCCGCTGCTCGACTCGGTCACTTGGTTCCTCGCCGGCTCCGAGCGGGTCCGCGCCCGGCTGGCCGCGTTCAACGGCATCGACCGCGTGAGCCTGTTCCAGGCCGGCGTGGGCGTCGGCGACCGACCGCTGCCGCCGTCACCGGTGCCGCCGGCGGCGCGGCGCGGTGCCGTCCTGTGCGTCAGCCGCCACGAGTTCCCGAAGCGCACGGAGCTGTTCGTGCTGGCCATGAAGCACCTTCCCGGCGTGGCCGCGGTGGTGGTCGGTTCGGGCGGCCGGCTGCCGTGGGTGCGCGCCCTCGACCACCGGCTCTCGCAGCCCGGCGTCGACCTCGCCGACGTCGACCCGGTCGGCGTCTGGCGCACAACCGCCGCCGGCCCGCCGCCGGCCCCCGGGCGCGGGGCGACCAACGTGGAGCTCCTCGGCCGCACCGACGACGCCACGCTCGAGCGCCTCTACGCGGAGGCGCCCTGCCTGGTCGCCCCCGCCTACGACGAGGACTACGGCCTCACCGCGCTGGAGGCGATGCGCCACGGCACACCGGTCGTGGTCTGCGACGACGGCGGCGGGCTGGCCACGCTGGTCGACCACGAGATCGACGGGCTCGTGGTCGCCCCGGACGGCGCCGCGATCGCCGCCGCCGTCGACCGCATCCTGACCGACACCGACCTGGCCGCGTCGCTGGCTGCCGCCGGGCGCGCCAAGGCGGCCCGCATCACGTGGGCCCGGGCCGACGAGCAGCTGCGCGACGGCCTCGCCGAGGTGCTGGCGGCGTGAGGGTCGGGCGCGCCGAGGTGCGGGCGGCGTGAGGGTCGGCCTCGCCGAGGTGCTGGCGGCGTGAAGGTCGGCATCGTCGCGCCGGCCCCCGTGCCCTACGCACCGGGTGGCGCAGAGCGGGCCTGGACCGGCCTGCAACGCGCCCTCGGCCGGGCCGGTCACGCCGCCGAGATGGTCACGCGGCCGTTCTCCGAGTCCACCCTCGCCGAGGTGGTCGACGGCTACCTGCGCTTCGCCGCCCTCGACTTGAGCGGCTTCGACATCGTGATCTCGTCGAAGTACCCGGCGTGGATCGCGCCACATCCCCGCCACGTCGTCTGGATGTTCCATCCGCTTCGGGGTCTCTACGACACGTACCACACGTTCCGTCTGCCGCCCGCGGTGGAGCCGCGCGAGCCGTCACTGCGGGCTCTCCTGCGGGCGTGCGCGGCAGCGCCCGAGCGGCGCGCGCTGCCCGAGATCGCGGCGGCGTGGGAGGCGGCCGTGGCCGACGTGGGCGTCGACCACCCGCACCTCGCGCTGCCGTCGCCCATCGGTCGGGCCGTCGTCCACTGGCTGGACGCAGCGGCCTTGAGCCCCCGGGAGGTGGTCCGGCACCTCGCGCTCTCGCGGACGGTGGCGAGCCGCCCGGGGTACCTGCCGCCCGGCGTCGTCCCTCGCATCGCCTACTGCCCCAGCGATCTGCCGGTCGCCGCGCCACCGAGTCCGTCGGCGCCGCGCCACCTCTTCACGGTCAGCCGCCTCGATGCCGCCAAGCGCGTGGAGCTGGTGGTGCGGGCCATGGCGTCGGTGCCGGGCGACGTGCCGCTCCTCGTCGGCGGCTCGGGCCCCGAGGCCGACCGCTTGCGCGCCATCGCCGCCGGCGACCGCCGGGTCCGCTTCCTCGGACCGGTCGCCGACGCGGACCTGCCCGACCTCTACGCCGGGTCGCTGGCGGTCCCGTTCACCCCCTTGGAGGAGGACTACGGCCTGGTCACGGTGGAGGCCTTCGCCGCCGGCGCGCCGGTCGTGACCTGCGACGACAGCGGCGGCCCCGCAGAGCTGGTGGTCGACGGCAGCACCGGCCTCGTCGTTCGTCCCGCCCCCCGCGCGGTCGGGGCGGCGCTGGCCCGCCTCGTGGAGCACCCCGAGGAGGCGCTCGCCATGGGCGCGGCCGGCCGCCGGCGAGCCGCTTCCATCACCTGGGAGCGCACGGTCGACCTGCTGCTGGGCACACCCCGACCGCACCGGGCGCCCGCCGCAGGCCCGAGCCGGGCGGGCCCGAGCCGAGCAGGCCCGAGCCGGGCGGGCCGCGCAGGTGGAGCGGGCGAAGCAGGTGGAGCGGGCGGAGCAGGTGGAGCAGGCGCGGCCGGACCTGCAGGCCGCGCCGCGGGCGGCGCCGACGTGCTCAGCGCCGCCCGCCACGAGATCCACCCCGACCAGTCCGGCACCCGCCCCCGGCGGGCCCGCCGCAAGATCGTCGTCGCCAGCACCTACCGGGTCTCCGAGGCCCGCCACGGCGGCCAACTGCGCTGCTTCCACCTGTACGGAGCGCTGGCGCGCCACGTCGACGTCGAGGTCGTGGCGCTGGTCGACCGCCCCTCCGACGCGGGGCGGACCGTCATGGCGCCCGGGTTCCGCGAGGTGCGCATCGCCCGCTCGGCGCTGCACCACGCTCGGGACGAGGAGGTCTCGCTGGCCGCCGGCGTGCCGGCGAGCGACATCGTGGCCGCGTCCGACATCGACGCCTCCCCGGAGTACCTCGCCGCCCTCGGCCGAGCGCTCGACGGCGCGGAGGCCGTCGTGCTCGCCCACCCGTACCTCCTGCCGGCGCTCGAGTTGCTCGACCGCGGCGTGCCGTTCGTGTACGACGCCCACAACGTCGAAGCGGCGCTCAAGGCCACCGTCCTGAGCGACGACCGGACCGGCCGGCGCCTGCTGGATCTCGTCCGCGACGTCGAGCGCCGCGCCGTGCAGGGAGCGGTTGCCGTCGTGGCCTGCTCGCCCGACGATGCCCGCACGCTGCGCTCGCTGTACGGGGAACCGGCGGGTGCGCTCGTCGTCGTCCCGAACGGCACCGACGCGCGCGTCGACGCGCGGGGACCGGAGCAGCGCGCCGAGCGGCGCGCCCGGTGGCTCGGGTACTGGCGCTCCACCGACCCCGGCCGGGCGCGGGTCGGGCACGTGGCCGTGTTCTTCGCGTCGTGGCACCCGCCCAACCTCGAGGCGGCACGGGTCATCATCGGCCTCGCCCCGGCCCTGCCCGAGGTTCTCTTCCTCCTCGGCGGTTCGCACGGTGACGCCTTCGCCGACGGCGCCCTACCGGCCAACGTGGTCCTGACCGGAGTGGTCGGCAACCGGGCCCGTGACGACCTCCTCGGGCTGGCCGACGTGGCACTGAACCCGATGCTGTCGGGCTCGGGCACCAACCTGAAGGTCATCGAGTACCTCGCGCACCGGGCCCCGGTCGTGTCGACTCCGGTCGGGGTCCGGGGGCTCGACCTGCGCGACGGCGAGCACCTGCTGGTGGCCCCGACCGGGCAGCTCGCGGACGCGATCCGGGCCACGCTGGACGATCCGGTCTCGGCCGCCGCGCGGGCCAGTGCCGGCCGCGCGCTGGTCGAGGCGAGCTACGACTGGCGGGCACTCGGCGACCGCTTGGCCGCATCCGTCCCCGGAGCGACCGGCCGGTAGCCTGACCGGCGACCGCCTGCCGCGAGGAGCCCCACGCCCGTGGTCGACAGCCCAACCCGCCCCGCGCCCGCGGCCACCGGATCCGCGCGCACCGATGCCACCGTCGAGGCGCGCCCCGGCGGAGCCTCCCGCGCCAGCGGCGAGGTGCGCGAGATGTCGAAGCGCCCGAACCCGCTCGAGCGGGCGGTCAACGTCTGGCGCTACCGCGAGCTGCTCGTGAACCTCACGCGCAAAGAGCTCAAGGTCAAGTACAAGAACAGCGTCCTCGGGTTCGTGTGGACGCTGCTCAACCCGGCCCTCTACCTCGTCGTGTTCAGCCTGGTCTTCCAGGTCGTGCTCCAGGTGAAGATCCCCTACTACGGGATCTTCTTCCTGGCGGGACTGCTGGGGTGGAACTTCTTCGCGACGGCCGTGTCGGCCGGGACGACGTCGATCGTGGGCAACTCCCAGCTCGTGTCGAAGGTGTGGTTCCCCCGCGAGATCCTCCCACTCGCGTCGATCGGCGCGGCGATCTTCCACTTCCTGCTGCAGCTCACCGTGCTGGCCGCGGCCCTCATCCTCTTCCGGCGGGCCCCCTCGCTGCACTACCTGCCCGCCCTCGTGCCGGCGCTGGTCGTGCTCCTCCTGTTCGCGTCGGCCCTTGCGATCGCTCTGGCCGCGGTCAACGTCTACCTGCGCGACACGCAGCACCTGCTCGAGCTGGTCCTGCTCGCCTGGTTCTGGATGACGCCGGTGGCGTACCCGTACCAGCTCGTGGCCGACCGCCTCGGCCCGGCACGCGAGTGGTGGGCGGCGGCCAACCCGATCCTCACCGTCGTGGTGACGTTCCAGCAGGCCCTCTACAACCCCAGCCGTCCGGCCTTCATGTGGCTCAGCAACGGTCCGCGCGATCCGAGCAACGTCGTGCGGGACCAGGTCACGCCGGCGCTGCCCGAGCACCCCCTCACCTGGTACCTCACCCGGCTCGGGTCGAGCGCGCTGGTCGGCGCGTCGCTGCTCCTCGGCGCGCTCTGGTTGTTCGGCCGGCTCGAGGACAACATGGCCGAGGAGATCTGATGCCGGCGGCGTGGGGACGGCGGTGAGCACGGCGGTGAGCACGGCCGCCATCGAGATCCACCAGGTGACCAAGTCGTTCAAGCTGTACCGGGAGAAGGCCCAGTCGGCCAAGGAGCGCGTGATCCGCGCCGGGCGGAACCCGCACACGACGTTCAAGGCGCTCGACGACGTGTCGTTCAGCGTCGGGACCGGCGAGACGGTGGCGCTCCTCGGCCACAACGGCTCGGGCAAGTCGACGTTGCTCAAGTGCGTGGCCGGCACGCTGCGCCCCACGAGCGGGCGGATCGTCACCCGGGGCCGGCTCGCCGCGCTGCTCGAGCTCGGTGCGGGGTTCCACCCGGACCTCACGGGGCGCGAGAACGTCTACCTCAACGGGTCGATCCTCGGGTTCTCGCACGCCGCCGTGGACCGGATCTTCGACGACATCGTGGAGTTCGCCGAGCTGGAGCAGTTCATCGACAACCAGGTGAAGCACTACTCGTCGGGCATGTACGCGCGGCTCGGCTTCGCGGTCGCCATCAACGTCGACCCCGACGTGCTGCTCGTCGACGAGGTGCTCTCGGTCGGCGACGAGGCGTTCCAGCGCAAGTGCCTCGACCGCGTGCAGCGGCTCCAGCGGGAGGGGCGCACGATCCTGCTCGTCAGCCACGCCACCGAGACGGTGCGCCAGGTCGCCGACCGGGTCGTGGTGCTCGACCACGGGCACATGGTCGTCGACGGCAGGACGGGCGAGGCGATCCGGGCGTTCCGCGAGACGCTCCAGAAGCGCGGCATCCCGCTGCCCGAGGGGGTCGACGCCCACGTCGACCCGGAGGCGACCGGCGAGGTGCCGGTCGTGCCCGGGCCCGCCTTCGACCACGACCCGTCGGCCACCGTGGCGTTCAAGGACGTGACCGTCCGCTACCACGAGAAGACCGCGGACCACGCCACCCCCGGAGAACCGCTGTCGATCGAGATCCCGTACCACGCCACCGGCACGATCCGCGACGTGGTCCTGTCGATCGAGGTGTTCGACGTCGACGGCCACAAGCTCATGGGGACCAACACCGACTTCATCGAGCAGCCGATCGCCGGCATGAAGGGTGACGGCACGATCGTGTTGCATCTCGAGACGCTGCCGCTGCTCGACGGTCGCTTCCACCTGCGCCTCGCCTTCCACACCCGCGACGGCGGGCGCGTCTACGACGAGCGGGACTTCGTCGACTCGTTCCAGGTGATGAACCCGACCCGGACCCAGGGCACCATCCACCTCCCTGTCCGGGTCGAGCACCTCTACTCGTTCTGAGGTGGCGCGGCACGCGGCCGGCGCGGCCTGACCGCGACATCCGTGAGCGCGCCCGGGCTGAGCGGGAGTACCGTCGCCCCGGGCCGGGCGGGGCGCTGGGCCCAGGAGGGGAACAGATGGCACACATCGTCGTCGTCGGTGCCGGCATCGGTGGCCTGTCGAGCGCGCTGCTGCTGGCCGCGGACGGCCACGACGTGACCGTGCTCGAGCGCGACGGCACCGCCCCGGTGCCGCCCGAGGACGCCTGGGACGCCTGGGAGCGCAAGGGCGTCAACCAGTTCCGCCTGCTGCACTACTTCCTGCCCCGGTTCCGCTTGGAGCTCGAACGCCACCTCCCCGGCCTGCTGGGCGAGCTCCACGCCGCCGGAGCCCTGCGGTGGAACCCGTTCGACGGCATCCCCGAGGAGATGACCGGTGGGCGCAGGCCGGGCGACGACGACCACGAGTCGGTGACGGGCCGCAGGCCGGTGATGGAGGCCGTGATCGCGCGCTACGCCGACGAGGCGGGCGGCGTGACGGTCCGCCGTGGTGTCGGCGTGACCGGCCTCGTCCCGGGCCCGGGCACGACGACCGGCGTACCGCATGCGGCGGGCGTGTGCACCGCGACCGGTGAGCAGATCACCGCCGACCTCGTGGTCGATGCCAGCGGCCGGCGATCGGCGCTGCCCGGCTGGCTGGCCGACATCGGCGCCCGCCCTCCCTACGAGGAGATGGCCGACAGCGGGTTCGTGTACTACGGCCGCCACTTCCGCTCGCCCGATGGCTCGCTGCCCGCCGCCTTCGGTCCGCCGCTCCAGCCCTACGGCTCGTACTCGGTCCTGGCGCTGCCCGCCGACCACGGCACCTGGGGTGTCGGGCTGATCGCCAGCGCCAAGGACCCTGCCGTCCGCCGAGCCAAGGACCTCGACCGCTGGGAGCAGGTGGTGCGATCGTCACCGCTCCACGCGCACTGGCTCGACGGCGAGCCGCTCGAGGACGGCGTCACCGTGATGGCCAAGATCGAGGACCGGCTGCGCCGGATCGTCGTCGACGGCTCGCCGGTCGTCACCGGCGTCCTGCCCGTGGCCGACTCGTGGGCCTGCACCAACCCCTCGGTCGGTCGAGGCGCTTCGATCGGCCTGCTGCACGCCATCGCCCTGCGCGACCTCCTGAGGGAGGGGCCGATCGACGACCCGCGTGCGCTGGCCGAGCGCTGGGACGAGGTGACGGCGTCGACGGTCGAGCCGTGGTACCGCTCGACGCTCGCGTTCGACGAGCACCGCTTGGGCGAGATGGAGGCCGAGATCGCGGGGGGCCGGTACGAGCCCGACGACCCGGCGTGGGAGCTCGGCCATGCCCTCCAGGACGCGGCGTCCCGGGACCCTGACTGCCTCCGGGCGATGCTCGACGTCGCGAACCTGCTGCGCACCCCCGAGGAGGTGCTGGCCGATGCCCCGACGCTCGAAAAGGTCATCGAGCTCGGGGCCGGCTGGCGCGACGAGCCGGCCCTCGGGCCGTCGCGCCAGGAGTTACTGGCGCTGCTGGGCTGACCACCTGCGGCCGGCCGGCTGGCCGCCGCACCGAGACGAGGAGGAGGCGCCGTGCGCGTCGACGCCAATGGCGTGGCCATCGAGTACCAGGTGACCGGCGAAGGCGAGCCGGTCGTCCTTCTGCACGGCTTCCCCGACACCGGCCGGGTCTGGCGGCACCAGGTCGGTGCGCTGGCCGACGCCGGGTTCCGGGTGATCGTCCCCGACATGCGCGGCTACGGGGCCAGCGACAAGCCGGCCGCGGTCGAGGACTACGCCATCGCCCATCTCGCCGGCGACGTGGTGGCCGTGCTCGACGACGCCGGTGCCGAGCGCGCGCACGTGGTGGGCCACGACTGGGGCGCAGCGGTGGCGTGGGCCGTGTCGATCTTCGCCCCCGAGCGCGTCGACCGGCTGGTCGCCATGTCGGTCGGCCACCCTGCCGCCTTCCGCCGCGCCGGGATCGAGCAGCAGATGCGGTCGTGGTACATGCTGCTCTTCCAGTTCGAGGGCGTGGCGGAGCGCTGGCTGAGCGACGACGACTGGGCGAACATGCGCGCCTGGGGTGCGCACCCGGACGGCGACGAGGTCATCGACGAGCTGGAGCGGAGCGGCTCGCTGACCCCCGCGCTGAACTGGTACCGGGCGAACGTGCACCCGTCGACGTGGGTCGAGCCCCCGCTCGACCTGCCCGGCGTGCAGGCGCCGACCATGGGCATCTGGAGCACCGGCGACTTCGCGCTCACCGAGGCCCAGATGACCGGCTCGGCTCGACACGTCGACGGCACCTGGCGCTACGAGCGAATCGAGGGAGCGGGCCACTGGATGCAGCTCGAGCGACCCGACGAGGTGAACCGGCTCCTGTCCGACTTCCTGCCGTCGCGCTAGCCGCGCGACCGCCAAGAGATCGACGCAGCGTGCGGTGAGGGGGCCTCGCCACGCGCCCACAGTCGTGGTGGGCCGCATACGCTCAAACCGGGCGAACGGCCTCCGATGGGGACAGGTCCCCGACGAGGAGTCGAGCATGTCGCCCCCAGTCTCCCAGCCGCTTCCCGTCCGATCCGCGGGATCAGACCCGGCCGGCGCCGGACGACCGGCGCCGGCTCGGCCGGGCAGGCACCGCCGGCGGCTCGGCCGGTTCGCCGCCGCCCCGGTCGTGCTCACGTTCGCGTGGGCCGTCGTGACCGGCGCGGTGGTCCCGGCGCGTGCCGGCCAGCCGGGCCGGCTGGAGTCCTCGGTCGTCACCTTGGCCGGCCCGTCCGCCGCGGCGCTGGCGCCGGCGGCCGGCGACGTGGCCCGCCTGCGCGCCGCCGGCCGCACCGACGCCGAGTCGCCCCGCCGCACGACCGGCGCGGCGACCCGGGGCTGGTCGGGCGCGATCGACGTCACAGACGGCACGCAGATGGTCGCCTTCACCTGGAGCGGTGCCGCCGACGGCGCGGTCGAGGTCCGCAGCCGCGAGGGCGGGCGCTGGTCGACCTGGACGCCGGCCGCTGCCAGCCCCGACGAGGGACCGGACACCGGAGGCAACGGGCGCACCGGCGTCGGCCCCGTGTGGCTCGGCAGCAAGGGCGCGGACCGCGTCGAGGTGCGGGTGGCTCGAGCCGGCCTGCGCGACCTGCGTATGCGGGCGATGCGCTGGATCGAGCCGGTCGCCGGCACGGGCCCGCAGCCCGCGGGCGCCGAACCGGTCGGTCCCGGCATCCGGCCCCGCAGCGACTGGGCGCCGGGCGGCTGGGTGTCGTCCAACGCGGGCTGCCCCGCCGCGCCCGAGGTGCAGAGCCAGCTCAAGTTCGCCGTCGTGCACCACACGGCCAGCAGCAACGACTACACGCCCAGCCAGGTTCCCGGGATCCTCGCCGGCTCGTACCTGTACCAGGTGAAGGACCTCGGCTGGTGCGACATGGCCTACAACTTCCTCGTCGACAAGTTCGGCACCATCTGGCAGGGCCGCAGCGGCGACATCGGGTTGCCGATCATGGGCGGTCACTCCAAAGGCTTCAACACCGACAGCATGGGCGTGGCCCTCATCGGCCAGTACCAGCCCGGTGAGTCGCCGGCCGCGGCGCCGCCGACCGCCGCCGAGTTCACCGCCCTGCGCGAGCTGCTGGCGTGGAAGCTGTGGATGCACCGCATCGATCCGCTCGGCACCGTGACCGTGGTGAGCCGCGGCAACACCAAGTACCGGGACGGCACGGTCGTCACCCTGCCGACCATCGGCGGCCACCGCGACAACGGCTACACCGCCGACCCCGGCGACCCGGTGTACGCCCGCCTGCCGCAGCTGCGCCTGGACGTGAAGGCGACGATCGCCGCGGCGGGCGTCGACGGGGCCCGGTGGGCTCCGTTCGCGTCGCCCCAGCAGCTCGCCTCCCGCCAGTACGCGGACTTCCTCCGGCGGCCGGCCACCAACACGGACGCGGCCTACTGGGCCACGCTCATGGTCCGCAGCGCGAAGACGCCGGCCGGCCAGACCGGCCGCCTCCTCCGCAGCGCCGAGATGGACAACCGGATCGCACCGGTGGTTCGCCTCTACCTGTCCGCCTTCCTGCGGGCGCCGGACCACCGCGGGTTCGTGTGGTGGCGCGACCAGATCCTCAGCGGCAAGCAGACGCTGCTGTCGATGGCCGACTTCGTCACGACGAGCAGCGAGTTCCGCCGCCGGTACGGGTCGCTCGGCAACCTCGACTTCGTGCGCCGCGTCTACCTCAACGTCCTCGGGCGACCGGCCGATGCGGGCGGTCTCGACTACTGGGCCGACCAGCTCACGGCCGGAAGGAGCCGAGGCTGGGTGCTGCTCGGCTTCTCCGAGGCACAGGAGTTCAAGCGGGCGTCGCGGGCACAGGTCGACGTCGACCTGGTGACCGAGTCGATGCTCGGCCGGACACCGACGCAGGCTGGCCTGGACCGCTGGGCGGGCCAGATCCGCTCCGGCACGAGCGTGATCGAGGACCTGATCGCCCTCGACTTCGCGAGCGTCGAGTACCGCCGGCGCATCACCGGCGCGTAGGGGCCGCTCTTCAGTCGGGGCCTTGCGGGTCGGCTGCCGGCCGGCCCGCGAGCTCGGCCCGCAGGATCTCGATCTCGGCGCCGAGGTCGGTGCGGGCCCGGGCCAGCTCGGCCCTGAGCCGGGCGGCCTCCTCCTTGGCCGCGTCGATCTCGGGGCGCACCTCGGCCAGGACCTGCTCGCGGATGCGGGCCACGACGGGTCGCCCGATGCTGGCCGCGACCCGCACGGCGCGCTGGCGCGCGGCGGCACCCTTGGCCGGCCGGCCCGGCGCCGGCTCGGCGGTGGCCGCGGTGGTGACGGCGCGCAGGCGCGCCAGGGACGCGGCCGTGATGGCGGGATGGCTCAACGCTGACCTCCGGGTACCAGGGCGGTGGCGACGCGGGTCCGGATGCGGGCGACGGCAGGCGTCTCCAGCTCGTCCAGGCGACGGTCGAGGCGATCGGCCAGCGACACCGGCCCTCGGCCGGAACCGGGCCCCGAAGCGGTCGCGACCGACGTGACGGTCACAGCCTGATCGGCCGGCACGAGACCGAGGTGGCCGCGCAGGCGGTCGGCGGCGCGGGCCATGTCGAGGTGCGCCGCGGCGTGGGCGCGGGCGGCCCGGCCGAGGGCGGCGGCGCGGCGCTCGTCGCGCGCCAGCGCGGTGGCCTCGGCCGCCAGGGCCTGCTCGAGGGCGGCGCCGGTCAGCACGGCGTCATCGACCACTACGGCGGGCGGATCGTCGCGCGTGCCGCGCGGATCGGCGACCCCCTCGCCACCCGAGGGCAGCAGCGGCCGCAGCGTGCCGGCGGTGGCCACGCACGGCGTGCCGAGGGCGAGGCCGGCCGCGAGGTCCGCGGCGTCGCGGACGACGGCGACGGTGCACACGGCCAAGGCGGTCAAGCGGTCGGGTGGGGCAACGCCGGCGAGGTCGGCGGTCCACGGCTCGGGCAGCCCGGCACGCTGGCGCCAGCGCCGGCGCACGAGGGGTCCGAGGGGCGCCAGGTCCGGCAGGTCGAGCGCCACGGCCGGGGTCCGGACGCCGCTCGCCCCCGCGCCGGGACCCGCGTCGGCTCCGGCTCCGGCTCCGACGCCGGGGCCGACGGGCACGACAGCGGCGGGCAACGCCGAACCCTCCGCCGGGCGGTCGAGCCAGACCGCGACGGGCACGCCCAGGTCGCCCACCGCGTCGAGCCGGTCGGGGTCCAGCACCAGCACCGCGCGCACCGCCCGCGCGGCGGGAGCGCCCGTCGTACCCGTGGCCGCGGGGCGGCCGGTGCGCGCGTCGAGCGCCGTGATGTCGACGTGCCGCGCCAGTGCCCGCACCAGCGCGCGCGCCGCGTTCGGCGTGCCGGGTGCGGCGAGGAGACCGAGGAGCGGCCGACCCTCCTGCCGCTCGGCCGCGATCGTGGCCGGTGTCGGGGTCACGGTCAACGCTCCCCCACCAGTGTGCGCGCCACGGTCGGCCAGTCGAGCCGGGCCACGCGCTCGTGGCCCGCCGCACCCATGCGCGCCGCGGCATCGGGGTCGGCGGCGAGGCGGTCGATGGCGGCGCCGATGCCCGCCGGGGTCCCGTCGGTGACCAGCCCGTTGACGCCGTGCTCCACCCACTCCAGGACACCGCCGCTGTCGGCCGCGGTGATCACGGGCTTGCCGGCGAGGAAGGCCTGGAGGGTGACGTAGCCGTAGTCCTCGTCGTGGGGCGCGTAGAGGACGGCGAGAGCGCCGGCGAACAGCTCGACGAGGGCGTCGTCGTCGACGTAGCCCGGCATCTCGAGACGATCGAGGACACCGCCCGCGGCCGCCGCGGCCACCAGGTCGTGGTGCAGCGGTCCGGTGCCGGCGAGCACGGCGCGCACGCCCGAGCGCGCCGCGGCCAGCCCGTCGACGAGGCGGTCGGGACGCTTGTTGGCGGCCAGCCGGCAGGGCGTGAAGACGTAGTCGCCGGGCGGGCCGGCGCGCAGGCGGTCGGCGAGCGGGGGTGGGTGGGCCAACGGCACGCTGTCGAGCCCGTTGAAGCGCGCCAGCCGGTCGCTGACGACACCCGAGATCGTGTAGCGCCGCTCGGCTTCCGCGAGCACCTGCGTGTCCCAGTCGGTGAGCAGCCGCTGGACCTCGAGGCTGTCGTCGTCGAGCCCGATGTCCGACCACGGTTGGCCGATGGCGTCGTAGGCGGCGCGGTGCTGGTGGATGAGCCACGCCACCTTGCGGGGATGGCGCGCGTAGTACGACGGGAAGTTCGTGGTGACGACGAGGTCGGCGTCGAGCGGCAGCAGCCGCCAGGCGGCCGGCGCGTCGAGCAGCCGCTCGCGGTCCCAGGCCGCCGGCACCGACACCGCCTCGGCCCGGTGACCTTCGGCCTTCAGCGCGCCCACCAACCCCTCCACCAGCATCTCGAGCCCGCCGCGGGTGAAGGGCACCTGGGCCGCGCACACGAGGACGTCCACGGCCCCAGCATGTCCGACGGCGGCCGCACCGCCGGACACGCCCCGCCTGGCGGCTCCGGGGCGGCGGGCGGCGGGCGGCGAGTCGGCGGAGCGGCGCGGGCGGGCCGGCGGCGATCCGGGTGCGACGGGACGGCCGGACCCGGGCACTACGGTGGGCCGGTCGTGGACCACCGCCGCCTCGCCCTCGTGCCGCCGCGCTACGGCAGCGACGTGGTGGGCGGAGCCGAGACCCTGTTGCGGGAGGCGGGCGCCGGGCTGGCGGCTCGCGGCTGGCAGGTCGACGTGCTGACGACCTGCGCCCGGGACCACTTCACCTGGGCCAACGAGTACCCGCCGGGTGAGCACCACGACGGCGACCTGCGCGTGGTGCGGTTCCCGGTCGTGCGCGACACGTCGGGCGCGGACCGGGCGAGGGTCGAGGGCATGCTCGCCCGCGGCGAGAAGCCGGGGCTGGCCGACCAGGAGGCCTGGCTCAACGACGGCCTGCGCGTGCCCGAGCTGTTCCACCACCTTCTCGACACCGCCGAGCAGTACCGCGCCATCGTCGTGGCGCCGTACCTGTTCTGGACCACGCTCGCGTGCGGCCTCGTCGCTCCCGAGCGGACCATCGCCGCCCCCTGCCTCCACGACGAGCCCCACGCCCGCCTCGACGTCTTCGAGCCGCTGCTGTCGGGCGTCGGGGGCATGTGGATGCAGACCGAGCCGGAGCTCGACCTCCTGGCCAGCATCGCCACCCCGCCTGCCCGGGTCGAGGTCGTGGGTGAGGGCGTGCCGGTTCCCGACGGGTACGACCCCGACCGGTTCCGCGCCCGGCACGGCCTCGGCGATCGCCGGTTCGTGCTGTGCGGTGGCCGGCGCGAGGGCGCGAAGGGTTGGGAGGAGCTGCTGCGCGGATGGGCGCGAGCGGTGCGCCGCAACGAGCTCGAGCTCGACCTCGTGACGTTCGGGGTGGGCGACGTGCACGCCCCCGAGGACCTCGCGGACCGGGTCCACGACCTCGGCTTCGTCAGCGAGGCCGACCGCGACGACGCCATGGCCGCCGCCGACGCCTACGTCCAGCCGTCGGTCATGGAGTCGTTCTCGCGCATGATCATGGAGGCGTGGCTGGCGGGCACGCCGGTCATCGGCAACGGGCGCGGGGCCGTCGTTCGGTGGCACTGCGAGCGGTCGGGCGCGGGCCTGCTGTACGACGACGACGCCGAGCTCGAGCAGTGCCTGCGCTACGTCGCCGAGGCACCCGACGACGCCGCCACGCTCGCCAAGCCGGGACGCGACTACGTGCTCGACCGCTACACCTGGCCCGCCGCCCTCGACCGCATGGAGTCGACCATCGAGCGCTGGTTCCCGGCGTGAGCGCCACCGACGGGTCGCGGACCGAGCCGCCGCGCGCCGCCGCGCGCCCGCGCGAGCCGGCGACCCCCGCGCGACCGGCGACGCCGGCGACGCCGGCAACCCCGGCCCGGCCGGCGCAACCGGCGACGCCCGCGCGACAGCGGATCCTCGTGGTCACGCCGTACGCACCCCAGCGCGACGGCATCGGCAGCTACGCCCTCCAGCACGTCAAGCGGTTGCGGGGCGCGGGGCACCACGTCGAGGTCTGCTCGCCGCGCCCCTCCGCGGCGCACCACCACCTCGACCTCGCCACGCCGGCCGGGCTCGGCGCCCTGGCCCGGTTGGCACGCGGGTTCGACAGGGTGCTGGTGCAGTTCCACCCCGACTACTTCTACCGGTGGCCGGCCACGCCGGCGGGCAAGGCGTCCACCGCCGTCGGCCTCGGAGTCGCCCTGCGCGCCGGGGGCGACAGCGAGCTTCGGCTGCACGAGTTCGACTGGCGGTGGGCGAACACGAGCGACCCCACCGCGCCGCTCACCCGTTGGATGCTGCGCGGCGCCGACCGCATCTCGGTCCATTCGGCCGAGTGGCGCACGATGCTGATCGAGCGCTTCCGGGTGCCCGCCGCGAAGGTCGTCGTTGTCGACCACGGCGCCGACTTCCTGCGCCGCACGACCGCGGACCGCGCCAGCGCCCGAGCGACGTTGGGACTGCCCGCCGACGGCCACGTCCTGCTGTGCATCGGCTTCCTCGCCCCGCACAAGGGCTTCGACCGCGCCGCTCGCGCCTTCGAGGCCGCGGGTCTGGCGGAGCGCGGTGCGCGTCTCGACATCGTCGGGTCGGTGCGCGTCGACGACCCGCGCGTCACCGACCACGTCGACGAGCTGCGCCATCTGGCCCGCACGATCGAAGGCGTCCATCTGCACACCGGCTACGTGAGCGACGAGGTCTTCGACCGCTGGATCGTCGCGGCCGACACGGTGGTGCTCCCGTACCGCCACATCTGGTCCTCCAGCGTCGCCGAGCGTGCCGCCCTCTACGACCGGGCCGTCATCGCCTCGGACCTCGAGGGCCTGGCCGAGCAGCTCGCCGGCCTGCCCCGCGTGTCGCTGGTCGGCGACGCCCGCGCCCTCGCCGCCGCCATGGCCGCCGCGGTGCAGGGCGGCCTCGATGGCGCGCCGGGACCGGTCGCCGGCTCGGAGCGCGCCGCGGAGCGCGCCCCGGGATCCACCACGGCGATCGACCGGGCCGTGGCCGCCGGTGCACGTCCCGGCAGCGGCACGGTCGTGGCCACGCCGTGGCCCGCCGGCAGCGAGCGCGAGGCCGTGCAGGCGGCGATCCGCGAGCGAGCCATCCGCGAACGCGGTGGTCCCGCGCGCACGGCCGGCCGCGACGGCGCGCCGGGCGCGTCCCCGTCGGCCCCGCTGCGCCGGTTGGCCACGTACGTGCCCCCTCCGGCCACGTCGCTGCGCCCCGGCGTGGCCCGGCTCAAGCGCGTCATCCGTCGCCTCGTGGCCTGGGAGCTCGACCCGATCACCGCGCAACTGAACAGGCTCCACCGGGCAACCATCGAGGCGCTCGACGAGCAGACCGCACTGCTGCTCGAGCGGACCTCCGGCTCGACCGGGGCCGGCACCCGCAGGCTCGACGGCGGCAGCGACGGTGGCGGCGGCATCGATGGACCGGGCACCGATGGACCGGACAGCGATGGGGACGGCGGCGGTCGGACGGCGCCGACCCGGCCGGCATAGGTCGACCCGTGGCCCTTCGCATCCCCGCCGCCCGCGGCGAGGGACCGTTCCCCGTGCGGGCCAGGCGACTGGCAGGCGAGACCACCGTGGTGGCCGTCGCGGCGTGGGCGTGGGCCGTGATCCTCTACCGGTTGTGGGACGCCAGCCTGCGCGTGCCGATCTACCAGGACCGCTCCGACGTCCGCTTCCTGGCCGACCTCGTCCAGACCATCGAGACCCGCGGATGGTTCCAGTCCAACCCCCGCCTCGGCGCCCCGTTCGGCCAGACGCTCTACGACTTCCCCCACGGCGGCGAGACGTGGCAGCTGCTGATGGTGAAGGCGCTCAGCCTCGTGAGCCGCGACTACGGCCTCACGATGAACCTGTACTACATCGGCGGCTTCGGCCTCACCGCCGCGGTCACGTATCTCGTGCTGCGACACCTGCGGTTCTCGGCCGTGCCCGCCGGCATCGCCGCCTTCCTCTACACGTTCCTGCCGTTTCACTTCTACCACGAGCAGTCACATCTGTTCCGCAGCTCCTACTGGTACGCGCCCCTCGCCGGGCTCCTGCTGCTGTGGTCGTGGTCGTGGCGGGAGCGGTTCCTCGTCGATCCCGATCCACCGGCCAAGCCGACGCGCCGGGCGGCACTCGCGTGGACCCTGCGCTCCAACCTGCGACGCGGCCGGGTCGCCGCCGCGCTGGCGCTGGCCGTGCTGCTCGGCGGCACGGAGACGATGACGACGTCCTTCACGCTCGTGCTGCTCGCGCTGACGGCCGTGATCGGGGCCATCCACCACCGCGAGCCGGTGCGGCTCCTGGTCAACGGGGCGCTCATGGCCGTGCTGGGCGCCACCTTCGTCGTGATGATCTACCCGACGCTGAACTACGCGCGGGTCTACGGCACCAACAAGGAGGCGGGCCGGCGGGTCGTGACCGAGCAGGAGATCTTCGGCCTGAAGATCGACGCCATGGTGCTGCCGTCGGTGGACCACCGCTCGCGCCTGCTGAACCGCATCGGCAACGAGGCGCAGACCACCTCGCTCGTGCGCAGCGAGGGAGGCCAGGCGCTCACCACGCTTGGAGCGCTCGGTTTCCTCGCCGCCATCGCCGTGGTGCTCACGCGCGGGCTCGGTCGGGGTGGGCGCGACACGAGGCCGGTGCACGACCGCGCCGCCGTGCTCCACCACGCGTCGGTGCTCGCGGTCGTGGCCACGCTGGTGGCGACGATCGCGGGCTTCGCCATGGTGCTGAGCGTGTTCGGCTTCGCCCAGGTGCGCGTGTGGAACCGGATGGTGATCCTCATCGCGTTCTGGTCGATGCTCGTCACGCTCCTGGGGATCGAGTGGCTCACCGGCTGGGTGCGCCGCCGCCTGCCCCGCCCGGGGCTCGTGCTGGCGGCCGCCGCGGTGGTGCTCGGCGCCTTCGGGACCTGGGACGGCGGCAAGCCGGCGGCGCGCGACTACGACGCCATGGCCGCCGACTTCCGCCGCGACCGGGACTTCGTCAGGCGCATCGAGGCGTCGGTGCCCGACGGGACCATGGTGTTCGAGCTGCCGGTGATCAAGTTCCCCGAGCAGCCACCGGTCGGCAACATGAAGGACTACGACCTGCTCCGCCCGTTCCTGCAGTCCGACGGTTCGACGTCGTGGTCCTACGGCGCGGTGAAGGGCCGGCCCGCGGCGAACTGGCAGGTGCGCGTGCGAGACCTCGGCATCACCGCCTCCCTGCCCGGCTTGCTCGGCATGGGCTTCGACGCCGTGTGGGTGGACACGTACGGCTTCGCCGACGGCGGCGCGGCCGTGCGCGCGGAGATCGAGGCGGCCACCGCCGCCCGGCCGATGGTGGCCAGCGACGGCCGCTATCTGTTCTTCGACCTGCGGGCGTACCGGGCGCGCCTCGGCCGGCCCCCGGCCGACCTCCGGAGCGAGGCCCGGAGGGTCTTCGGGGTCGAACCGCCCGCTGGATAGCATCCGGCCGTGCCCGAGCCGCCTCCCGTCGCGCCGCCGGAGGCGTCCGAGCTCGACGTCAGCGTGGTGCTGCCCGTCTACAACGAGTCCGGCCACCTCCGCACCGAGATCGACCGCATCCGCGGCGCCCTGGACGCGTCGGAGTACTCCTACGAGATCATCGTCGTGGACGACGGGTCGACCGACGGCTCCTCCGAGGAGCTGCGCACCATCGAGGACATCCGCCTGCTGCAGTTCCGGACGAACCGCGGGTCGGGCTCGGCCCGCAAGTACGGCACACGGGCGGCACGGGGCCGCGTCGTCGTGTGGACCGACGTCGACATGACGTATCCCAACGACCTCATCCCCCAGCTCGTGAAGGAGCTCGACGGCTACGACCAGGTCGTCGGGGCGCGCACGTCCGAGCAGGGGACCCACAAGGTGTTCCGCGTGCCGGCCAAGCTGCTCATCCGCCGGTTGGCGTCGTACCTCGTGCAGGTGGACATCCCCGACCTCAACTCGGGCCTGCGGGCGTTCCGCCGCGACGTGGGCCTGCAGTACCTGAACCAGCTCCCCGCCGGGTTCTCGTGCGTCACCACGATCACGATGACCTTCCTGGCCAACGGCTACTCGGTGGCCTACTGGCCCATCGAGTACCGGGAGCGGGCGGGCACGTCGAAGTTCCACTGGTACCGCGACACCAAGCGCTACGTCAGCCAGGTCGTGCGCATGTGCCTGTCCTACGACCCGCTGCGGATCCTCGGTCCCATCGCCAGCGTCCTGTTCGTCGTCGGTGTGGTGAAGCTCACGTACGACTCGGTGCAGCGCGACTTCCGCGTCGCCATCAACACGGTGGTCATCCTGTTCGCCGCGTTCCAGGTCCTCGTGGTCGGGCTGCTGGCCGACCTCATCGTGCGCGTCAACAAGCCGCGCTCGGAAGTGCCTCCGGCCTCGATGTGAACGCCCCGGCGAGCCGGCACCCAACGCCCGCGCCCGAGGTGCCGACCGGCAACACCTACGACAAGTACGGCTCGGCCAACCCCCTGGTGCGCCGGATGATGGCAGGCTTCTTCGCCGCGCTCGACGCCTCGCTGCCGGCCGAGCGGCCCGAGCGCGTGCTCGAAGTTGGCGTGGGCGAGGGCGAGGTGGCGGAGCGCCTGCGCTCGCGCTGGCCCGGGGTCGCGCTGTGCGCCGTCGACCTGCCCGACCCGGCGCTGGCCGCGTCGTGGCGGGAGCGCGGCCTCGCCGGCAGCTTCGCCGACATCGAGCGGCTGCCCTTCGCCGACGGCACCTTCGACCTCGTGTTGGCCATCGAGGTGCTCGAGCACGTGCCCGACCCTCCGGCCGCGCTGCGCGAGCTGGGCCGGGTGGCCGGTGCCCGCCTGGTGCTCTCGGTGCCGCGCGAGCCGATCTGGCGGGTGGCCAACGTGGCTCGCGGCAAGTACCTGCGCCACCTGGGCAACACGCCCGGCCACGTCAACCACTGGTCGAAGGACGCCTTCTGCGACCTGGTGGCGCGGGAGCTGACCGTGCGGGGCGTGCTCAGCCCCTTCCCGTGGACGATGGTGTCGGCCGACGTCCGCCGCTGAACCGGGCGAGTTGGCGAGGACGGGCGAGGGTCGGCGTGCGGCGTGCGGCGTGCGGCGGGCGGCGGGCAGCGGGCGCGGGACAACCGGCCGGTGGGCGGCGGGCGCGGGACGGCCGGCCGGTGGGACAGCCGGCGGCCCGGCTCAGCGCAGCGCGGTGGCGGGGGCGGCGGCCGCGACGACCCGGTTGGCGGCGCCGCGGCGGAGCCGGCGCACGCACACCCAGGCGACGAAGGCACACCCGGCGAGGCCGAGCGCCGTCAGCCCGGCGCCGCTCCCGACCTGGCCGCCCACCACGCTCGCCACGCCGCCGAGGAGGACGACGAACGAGACCATGCCGATCGCGGCGAGGCCGGTAGAGCGCAGGAGCCAGCCGACACCGGCCGGCGTCCCCGAAGAGGCGGCGCTCGCCTCGGTGACCGGCGTGAAGTAGGGCAACGACTCGGGAGCCTGCCGGTACGGCGCCGATGCGGCCAGCCGGGCCTCGAACGCCCGGTTCGCAGCGAGGACCCGGAGGATCAGCATCACGAAGAACACCGCCCACATGGCGCTGGCGAGCGCGGCACGGGTCCGCAGCATGCTCAGATCGGTCACGGGAGTGGTGGCCGTGACGGTCGCGCCCGATCCGACGACGAGGGCAACCGCGAAGGGAACGGAGGTGGCGATGCGCGCCCACATCGGCTGCACCCAGTTCAATGGCGACTCGATGTAAGCCTCGCCTCGGGCGGCCCGGACCTGGCGCGGCCGGCGCTTCGACATCCAAACGACCTCGGCGCCGATCACCAGCACGACGGAGATGAGCGACTGCACGGCCAGCGACCCGGCCAGCGCCTTGATGCGTCGGAGATCGCCCGCCACGGTCGGGTCGACGCCGGTGACGAGGCGCCGGTCGATCGAGGCCCACCAGAGGAAGACGGCTGCGTTGGCGAGGCGGACCCCGACCGCGAAGCCGAGGAGCAACTGGGTGATCAGCCCCCACGGCCGTGACGGGGGCGGCACGGGACCGAGGTAGGGGACCGCCTCTCCCTTGCGGTGCAACACCTTGGTGTCGGCTTCCCAGCGGGGAAAGCCCTGCGCTTGGGTGTTGTCTTCGACCACTGCATCCTCCCGGCTCCTGGCCGGTGACCCATCGGCCGCTCGGCCGGCGACATGAGCGCCGGTGCGCTCAGTACCGGGGTGCGGCGGCCGACGAGAGCCGGGGATTCACCGAGCGAAGCTCTCGGGCACAAGCACCGCCAAGCCGGCCATGGCCTGTTCCATCCGGTGCCACCCGGAACGCGGGTTGACTTGCGGGGCGAACGCCAGTACGCTCATGGGTCATGGATGACGGTGCGGTGGAGCGCATGGAAGCGGCGGTGGCTGAGCTGGCCGCGCTGGATGTGGACGGGCTCGGGGATGCGGCGTTGGACGTGCTGGTGCGGGATCTGGCCCGGGTGGCGCGCCGGTTCGACGCGGCACGGGCCCGGGTGGTGGGCGCCTGGGAGGCCCGGGGCGGATGGGCCGCCGACGGGTCCAAGTCGGCCGCGGCGGCG